>NZ_JAQSDL010000110.1 GCF_029945895.1 Polaromonas sp.
TGAAGGGCGAGATCCTTGAACTGAAAAACACCATCAACACCATGGTGGACCAGCTGCGCTCCTTCGCGTCTGAAGTGACCCGGGTGGCGCGCGAGGTCGGTACCGAAGGCAAGCTGGGCGGCCAGGCCGATGTGCAGGGCGTGGCCGGCACCTGGAAGGATTTGACCGACAACGTGAACTTCATGGCCGGCAACCTGACCAGCCAGGTGCGCAACATCGCCGACGTGACGAAAGCCGTGGCAGCCGGCGACTTGTCCAAGAAGATCACGGTGGACGTGAAGGGCGAGATCCTTGAACTGAAAAACACCATCAACACCATGGTGGACCAGCTCAGCTCGTTTGCGTCCGAGGTGACCCGTGTGGCGCGCGAGGTCGGTACCGAAGGAAAATTGGGCGGTCAGGCCGATGTGCAGGGAGTGGCGGGTACCTGGAAAGACCTGACCGATTCGGTCAACTCCATGGGCTCGAACCTGACGGCGCAGGTGCGCAACATCGCGGAGGTGACCAACGCCGTGGCGGCCGGTGATTTGTCCAAGAAGATCACGGTGGACGTGAAGGGCGAGATCCTTGAACTGAAAAACACCATCAACACCATGGTGGACCAGCTCAGCTCGTTTGCGTCCGAGGTGACCCGTGTGGCGCGCGAGGTCGGCACCGAAGGAAAACTCGGCGGCCAGGCCGATGTGCAAGGGGTGGCGGGTACCTGGAAAGACCTGACCGATTCGGTCAACTCCATGGGCTCGAACCTGACGGCGCAGGTGCGCAACATCGCGGAGGTGACCAACGCCGTGGCGGCCGGTGATTTGTCCAAGAAGATCACGGTGGACGTGAAGGGCGAGATCCTTGAACTGAAAAACACCATCAACACCATGGTGGACCAGCTGCGCTCCTTCGCGTCTGAAGTGACCCGGGTGGCGCGCGAGGTCGGTACCGAAGGCAAGCTGGGCGGCCAGGCCGATGTGCAGGGCGTGGCCGGCACCTGGAAGGATTTGACCGACAACGTGAACTTCATGGCCGGCAACCTGACCAGCCAGGTGCGCAACATCGCCGACGTGACGAAAGCCGTGGCAGCCGGCGACTTGTCCAAGAAGATCACGGTGGACGTGAAGGGCGAGATCCTTGAACTGAAAAACACCATCAACACCATGGTGGACCAGCTGCGCTCCTTCGCGTCTGAAGTGACCCGGGTGGCGCGCGAGGTCGGTACCGAAGGCAAGCTGGGCGGCCAGGCCGATGTGCAGGGCGTGGCCGGCACCTGGAAGGATTTGACCGACAACGTGAACTTCATGGCCGGCAACCTGACCAGCCAGGTGCGCGGCATCGCCAAGGTGGTGACCGCCGTGGCCAACGGCGACCTGGGTCGCAAGCTCACGGTGGAAGCCAAGGGGGAAATTGCCGCGCTGGCCGACACCATCAACGGCATGACGGACACGCTGGCGACTTTCGCCGACCAGGTGACCACGGTGGCGCGTGAGGTCGGCGTGGAAGGCAAGCTGGGCGGCCAGGCCAAGGTGCCGGGCGCTTCGGGCACGTGGAAAGGTCTGACCGAAAACGTGAACCAGCTGGCAGCGAATCTGACGACCCAGGTGCGCGCGATTGCCGAGGTGGCGACGGCTGTGACGCAGGGCGACCTGACGCGTTCCATCACGGTCGAGGCACTCGGCGAGATGGCGGCGCTGAAGGACACCGTCAACGAGATGATCCGCAACCTCAAGGACACGACCCAGGTCAACACCGAGCAGGACTGGCTCAAGACCAACCTGGCCAAGTTCAGCCGCATGCTGCAGGGCCAGAAAGACCTGGTGGCGGTGGGCCACCTGATTCTCTCGGAGCTGGCGCCCGTGGTTGGCGCCCAGCAGGCGGAGTTTTACGTGCTGCGCTACACCCAGGACAAGCCGCGCCTGCGCCTCATGGCCAGCTACGCGTCGGAAGGCCAGGGCGCCTATGGCAAGGAAATCGATCTGGGCCAGGGCCTGGTGGGCCAGTGCGCCTACGACAAGCAGAAAATCCTGCTCACCTCGTCCATGCCCGCCAGCCTGAAAATTTCCTCCGGCCTGACCGAAGTGGCACCGCTGAACATCCTGGTCCTGCCGATTATTTTTGAAGGGCAGGTCAGGGGGGTGGTGGAGCTGGCATCGCTCGAACGCTTCAACCCCGCGCACCAGGCCTTCCTGGATCAGCTGACGGAAAGTATCGGCATCGTGATCAACACGATCGAGGCCAACATGCGCACCGAAGACCTGCTCACGCAGTCCCAGTCGCTGGCGCAGGAGCTGCAAAGCCGGCAGCAGGAACTGCAGCAGACCAACGAAGAGCTGCAGGAAAAAGCCAGGCTGCTGGCGCACCAGAACCAGGAGGTCGAGCGGAAGAACCAGGAGGTCGAGCAGGCGCGCCAGGCGCTGGAGGAAAAGGCCAAGCAGCTCTCGCTGACGTCCAAGTACAAGTCAGAGTTTCTGGCCAACATGTCGCACGAGCTGCGCACGCCGCTCAACAGCCTGCTGATTCTGTCCGACCAGCTTTGCAAGAATCCCGAAGGCAACCTGCGGCCCAAACAGGTCGAGTTTGCCAAGACCATCCACTCCTCGGGCAACGACCTGCTGATGCTCATCAACGACATTCTTGACCTGTCCAAGATCGAGTCGGGGACGGTGGTGGTCGATATCAGCGAGATCCGCCTGTCCGATCTCCAGCAGTATGTGGAGCGCACCTTCCGCCACGTGGCCGAGGCGAAGAATGTCGAATTCCTGATCACCACCGGCACCGAGTTGCCCACCTCGATGATCACCGACCTCAAGCGCCTGCAGCAGATCCTCAAGAACCTGCTGTCCAACGCCTTCAAATTCACCCATCAGGGGCATGTGGCGCTCGCGATCGAAGAGGCCTATTCGGGCTGGAGTCCGGACCATGACGAGCTCAACCGCGCCCAGCAGGTCGTGGCTTTCTCGGTCAGCGATACCGGTATTGGCATTTCGGCCGACAAGCAGCAGATCATTTTTGAAGCCTTTCAGCAGGCCGATGGCTCTACCTCCCGAAAATACGGCGGGACCGGCCTGGGCCTGGCCATCAGCCGGGAGCTCTCCAAGCTGCTGGGCGGTGAAATCCGGCTGGCCAGCAGGCCCGGTGAGGGCAGCAGCTTTGTGCTTTACCTGCCGCTCAACTTTCCGACCACGCGTGCGGTCCGCAAGCTTGCCACTCTCGCCGATACCAGGACCGAGGGAGCGGGTCTGCCTGCCAGGACGCTCGCGCTGCCGCCGGCCGGGGAAATGCCGGCCATGCCGACCGATGACGCCCAGGACGACCGCCAGAACATCCAGCCCGGTGACCAGGTTCTGCTGATTGTTGAAAACGACATCGCTTTTGCCGACTTTTTGCTCGACGCTGCGCGTGCCAGGGGCTTCAAGGGCCTGGTGACATCCCGCGGGGCGGGTGCACTGACCCTGGCCACCCAGTTCATGCCTTCTGCCATCACGCTCGACATGTACCTGCCGGACATGGACGGCTGGCGTGTGCTGGACAGGCTCAAACAGGACATGGCGGTGCGGCATATTCCGGTTTGCGTCATTTCCACCGACGACGCCATGGAGCGGGCCTACCGGTCCGGCGCCTTCGCCTTTCTCGGCAAGCCGATTGCGCAGAAGGAGATCCTCGACCGGATGCTGGAGCAACTGCACATGTACGTGACCCGGCCGGGACGGAACGTGTTGCTGCACATCGGCGATGCCGATATCGGCCGGCAGATCAGCACCTACCTGGAGGACGATCGCGTCAGCACCGTGAAGGCCGCTTCCGGTCGGGACATCGCCGAGCGGCTCAGAACCGGCAGCTTCGACTGCCTGATCGCCGATGAGGCGTCCATGGATGACGGCCTGTCCCAGTGGCGCGAGGTACTCGCCGCCCGTCCTTCACTCGGACCCCTGCCTCTGGTGATTTACCGCGACGGGCTCATTGATGCGGAGGAGTCCCGCGCCTGGCATTCCCGCGGCGAGATCAGCGTGCGGGAAGCACGCTCCGTTCCCAAGCTGCTGGACCAGGTGATTCACGCGTTGCACATCAACCCGGCACGCCTGTCCATGCAGCAACATGCCCTGCTGAAAAACCTGCACGAATCCAACAAGTCGCTGGCCGGCAAGCGGGTGCTGATTGTGGACGATGACATGCGCAATATTTTTGCGCTGGCCACCGTGCTCGAGGAGGAGGCCATGGACATCGTGTGGGCCGACAACGGGCGCGACGCGATAGCGCGCATTGCCGCGGACCCGCAGATCCAGCTGGTCCTGATGGACATCATGATGCCCGAGATGGATGGCATGGCCACCATGCAGGCCATCCGAAAGCTGCCGGCCGGAAGGAATTTGCCCATGATTGCCGTCACCGCCAAGGCGATGAAAGGCGACCGGGAAAAATGCATTGAAGCCGGCGCCTGGGACTATCTGTCCAAACCGGTCAACACCGAGGACCTGCTGGCGGTGTTGCGCGCATGGTTGCCGCAATGAGCGCCGTGCTAGCACCCGCGGGGGTGTCGCAGGCTGGCGACGAGGAGCGGGTCAATATTCTGGTGGTGGATGACCTGTCGGAAAAACATGTCGTGTTTGGCAGCGTTCTTGAGGAACTTCACCAGAATGTGGTTCATGCCCGCTCTGGCAAGGAGGCCCTGCGGCTGATCCTGAAGATGGAGTTTGCGGTCATTCTGCTGGACGTCAACATGCCTGACATCGACGGGCTGGAAACCGCCAAACTGATCCGCCAGTACCGGAAAACTGCGCAGACGCCGATTCTGTTCATCACGGCCTATGCCGATGAGCTGCAGACCATCCAGGGTTATGCCCTGGGCGCCGTGGACTATATCTCGACGCCCGTGGTGCCTGAAATCCTGCGCTCCAAGGTCAGGGTGTTTGTCGACCTGTACCGCATGAATCGCCAGCTTCAGGTGCAAATGGTGCAGCGTGAGGCGCTGGCCCGTTCCGAAGCCGCCCGTTCGGCGGCCGAGGAGGCCATCAGGCGGGCCAACTACCTGTCCGAGGCGAGCCGGCTGCTCTCGCGTTCGCTCAATACCGACGACACGATCCGTACCTTGTTCCAGATTGCCCTTCCTTCCCTGGCCGATCTGGCGGCCGTGGCGTTGACGGATGATCACGGTGAACTCCGCTGCACCGGCCTGCAGGATCCGGCAAACGGCTCGTCGCCCGTTCCCGGCCATGCCCTGGCGCAGCGGCGCAAGCTTCATCCGGAGGTGGTGCAGGCGGTCCGCCTGGCCACGGCATCCCGCCAGATCGAACTGGTCCCGCCGCTGCTGTTGTGGGAGGAGCATGACAGCCTGGCTTCTTTGCCGGAAGGCATCGAGCAGACCGCGGTGTGCCCCCTTTTTGCGGGCGACCGGCCCCTGGGGGCGTTGCTGCTGTTTGGCCAGCGCCAGCACTTCGAATGCGCCCGGATGTCCCTGATCGATGAGGTTGTCAGCCGGGCCTCCATCGCAATGGAAAACGCGCGGCTTTATACCCTGGTCCAGCAGGCCGACACCCGGAAAAATGAATTTCTCGCCATGCTGGCCCACGAGTTGCGCAATCCGCTGGCGCCCATCAGCAACGCGGTCCGCATCCTGCATGGCACCGAACTGCATGATCCCACCGTGGTCTGGGCGCGCGATGTGATTGGACGCCAGGTGGACCACATGTCGCGCATGGTCGACGACTTGCTGGATGTGTCACGGTTCGCGCGCGGCAAGGTCAGCGTGAAGACGGAGCTGCTGACGCTGACAACGCTGTGCGAACGCGCGGTGGAGGCCAGCGAGCCGCTGATCCTGGCGCGCCAGCAGGAGCTGTCGGTGTCGCTTCCCGGGGAAGCCGTGGTGATCGAAGGCGATATGGTGCGCTTGTCCCAGATTCTTTCCAACTTGCTCAACAACGCGTCGAAGTTCACCCCGGCGCGCGGGAAGATTGGCCTGGCGGCTGCATTTTCGGGGCAGGAGCTGCGGATTTCAGTCAGGGACAACGGCCAGGGGATAGACCCCGCGTTCCTGCCGCATGTGTTTGACCTGTTTGCCCAGGACGATCAGGCGCTGGACCGTCCCCACGGCGGTCTGGGCATCGGGCTGACCCTGGTCAAACATCTGGTGGAACTTCACGGCGGAAAGGTCAGCGCCGTCAGCGAAGGCTCCGACCGGGGCACCGAAATGTCCGTGTTCCTCCCGGCCCGTCTCGCCACCGAGGCCGACCTCCCGTTGCCAGCGACCCGGACGCCCGCCGTGGCAGCGCGTCCGGCCGGGCTGGTTCGCGTTCTCGTGGTGGACGATTTGCTGGCGTCCGCCGACACCATGAAGGTGCTGCTGGAGTCGGAGGGGTATGTGGCCCGGATTGCCACCGACGGTGAAGCGGCCCTGGCGGCTGCCAGGGAGTTCCTGCCTGCCATCGTGATTCTCGACATCGGCCTGCCCGGCATGAATGGTTTCGAAGTGGCGCAGCGGATGCGGCAACTTCCCGAGACACGCGACGCGCTCCTGATTGCGCTGACCGGTTATGGCGAGGCCGAGAGCCGGCAACGCTCGCAGAAAGCGGGCTTTGACCATCACGTCGTCAAGCCGGCTGACATCGACTTCCTGTTGTCTGTCATCAGCCAGGCGATGCAGCAAAAAGAGGGGCTGGAGACATGACCATGGGCTCATGCTGCCGCACCAGGGAGCGCTTCGGCAAGTGATGCGCCCGACGCCGCCAGATAACCCCGACTTTGCCCTTTCCGCCGATTCCGGCGTCTCTGCGGCCCTGCCCGATGACGTCCGGCGTTTTCTGGTGACCAGTGTCAGTTCCATCCCCTACCTGGAGGCGTTGCTGCTGCTGCGCAGCCAGCCCGAGACGCGGTGGCCTGTCCGGCAGGTGGCGCAGCGGCTGTATGTGAGCGACAAGACGGCACAGGAACTGCTCGCCGAACTGGAGGCCGCAGGCGTGGTTGAAAACTCCCTGCCGGACGCCCCCCAGTTCCGCTACCAGCCGGCTTCGGAGGAGCTGCGTCAGATGCTGGACGACCTCGCAGAGGTGTATGCCCATCACCTGGTCGAGGTGACCCACCTGATTCATTCCAAGGCGGAGAAGCGGGACAAACAGGACAAACGGGCTCAGAAGTTTGCAGATGCCTTCCGTTGGCGAAAGGATGCCTGAACCATGGCCGAACTGATTTATTCCCTGTGCGCGTTGACCTCGGTCGCCTGCGCCTGGCTGTCTCTGCGCGGATACCAGCGCTCCGGTCATCGCCTGCTTTTCTGGAGCGGCCTGTGTTTCCTGGCGCTGTCGGTCAACAACGTCCTGCTGGTACTGGACAAGCTGGTGTTCACGGTGGCCGACCTGACCTTGTGGCGCCTCGTAGCCGCGCTGGCGGCTGTTGTGCTCATGCTGTTTGGCCTGATCTGGGAAGAGGAGTAAGCCATGGTCCAGGACATGCTGGCAGGAGCCATCGCGCTCGGTTCCCTCGCGGTGGGGCTGTTTTTTTTCAGGTACTGGTACACCAGCAGGGACCGCTTTTTCCTCTACTTTGCCCTGTCGTTCTGGATCGAGGGCTTCAGCCGCATCCACATGGGCCTGAACAGCGACATCCCCGAGGATGTGCCGGTGTACTACATGATTCGCATCCTGAGCTACGGGCTGATCCTGCTGGCGATCTGGGAAAAGAACCGGCCTGACGCCGGACCTTGATGTGCTTTTGCCTCCATGCCGATCGAGCGGGAGGCCGCTTGTGTCCTGCATCACCTTGCCGCGTAGGTATGGCACTGGTATGGCGCTGCGGGTCGATGTGGTCTTCGACAAGGCCGGCGAGATAGATGATTTTCTGTCCTGCTGCCGTGCCCTGGTGGGCTCTGGTAGGCCCCGTCCACAGGAGCACAGACGGCCATGTGCCGCATGCCCTAAACTTTCAGCCATCGCCGCCGCTCCGGCGGCGAACCATGGACACGGAAGACCACACGCATGAGTGCACTGTTTCGCGAGCAACTGCTGGCGGCCGCCGCGCAGGCCGCCTTTCCCGCCGAGAGAACGCTGAACCCAGCCACTGGCCAGGAGGGTTTTGATGCCTCCTCCGAGGCGATGCTGGCTCAGGTGTTTTCCCTGTTCGGGATCACCACCTTGAATCCCCAGGACGAGGATGTCGACAAGGTGATCAACACCGCCTGTACCCTGGCCACCGAGGTGGCCGCGCATGTGCAGGACCTGATTTCCGCCGGCGGCGTGCTGGATGCGCTCGAAGAAGCCGACGACTGGCACCCGGCCTACCGGGCCTACATCAGGGCCCTGTGGCAGGGCGAGCGCGACGAGGTGGCGCGCTGCGCGCAGGCGCTCCACCTGTCCGCGGGCATTCCCAATGGGTCGCTGCCGCTCGACGCGGGGCCGCTGGCCTGAGGGGCGGAGCCCGGCGGTGCGCAGTATCATGGCCGGATGACTCCCTTGGCTGATCGGCGTGGAACGCTGGCGGAACTGAACCACAGGGCGCGGAACTGGCTGGTGGGCTGGTGGCGCCTGATCCACCTCGGCGCGCTGATTCTGGTGCTGGCCCTGTCGCCGTCCAGCTACGCCCGCGACAACCGCCGGGCGCTGGCGCGCCACATCTATCTCAACACCGCGCCCAATCTGCTGGGTTTCACGCTGATGTGTGCGCTGATCACTGTGGTCATCACGCGCATTGTCATCGTCACCGCGCTCAGTTACGGCCTGTCCCAGTACGCCTTGCAGGTCGTCATTCGGGTGCTGGTGCTGGAACTGATTCCCCTGACGGCCGCCATGTTTGTGGCCCTGCGCTGCGCCATTGCCAGCGGGGTCGAGCTGTCGCTGATGCGCCAGCGCGGTGAGTTGCAGGCCCTGCAGCAGCGCGGCCTGGACCCGGTTCGGCAAGAGGTGTTGCCGCGTGTGACGGCCGGCATTTTTGCCACGGTCACGCTGGCTGCGCTGAGTTGTGTGGTCGCGCTGGTGATGGCCTACCTCGCCAGTTACGGCTTCACGCTGTCCGGCGTGGCGATGTACACCCGGCTCTTCGGCCAGGTGTTCAACCCCGACGTAACCCTGATTTTTGTGCTGAAAACCCTGTTTTTCAGCCTCGCCGTATCGCTGATTCCGATGGCGTCCGCCCTGTACGACACGGCAGAGCTGCGTTTTCGCGCCAGCGCCGAACTGCGCATGCTGGTGCGCATGTTTGCGGTGATCCTGGTCATCGAGGTGGTGTCCCTTGTGGGCAACTACTACTGACGCCTGTTTCCATCCTTCCCGACATCCGTCCCTATCCACCCTTTCTTCCAAACCATGAGTCAAGCCCTGCCACCCCCATCGCCGCCCGAGCCGCCGGAGCCGCCTCCCGGCAGCAGCGTGGCCATGCCGCCCGTCGCCAACCTCGAGTTCAAGGCGCTGCTGCTGCTGGTTTTCATGGCGGTGCTGGTCGTCGGCTCGGCGCTTTACGTGCTGTATGCGCGCGGCGCTTTCGAGAGTACCCAGAAGCTGGTGCTGCTGTCCGACGACTCCGAAGGCGTGGTGGTCGGCATGGACATGACGTTTTCGGGCTTCCCGATCGGTCGCGTGCGCCGCATCGAACTGGCCGAAGACGGCAAGGCCCGCATCATCGTGGATGTGCCGACCAAGGACGCGCACTGGCTGCGCACGTCCAGCGTTTTCACCCTGGTGCGCGGGCTGGTGGGCAGTACCAACATCCGTGCCTACACCGGCATGCTCAAGGACCCGCTGCTGCCGGACGGCGCGGTGCGCGAAGTGCTGCGCGGCGACGCCGGCGCCGAAGTGCCCAAGCTGGTAGCCGCTGCCAAGGACCTGATTGAAAACCTCAACGGCCTGACGGGCAGCGGCGGAGCGATAGGCGCCAGTCTGGCCAACGTCCAGAAACTGACTGAAAAGCTCAACGGCCCCGGCGGGGCGCTCAGCGTGCTGCTGGGCAACGAAGCCGAAGCGAAAAAGCTGATTGCCACGCTGGACCGTACCAACGCCTTGCTGACCAAACTCGACAGCCTGGCAGCCAAGACCGACACCCAGGTGTTTGGCGCCAAGGGCGTGATGCCGGAAGCGCGGGCCACGGTGGTTCAGCTCAACACCCTGCTCGGTGAAGCGCGCAACAGCCTGAAAAAAGTTGACGCGGTGCTTGTCGAGGCACAGGCCGTGGGCGCCAACGCCCGCGCTGCCACCGATGACCTCGGCGCGCTGCGCGGCGAGGTCGAGTCCAGCCTGCGCAAGGTGGACGGCCTGATCAACGAGATCAACCGCAAGTGGCCGTTTGCCCGCGACACGGAGATCAAGCTGCCATGAGCATCCTTTCACGCATCCTGTCCTTTCTGGCGCTGCTGGCGCTGGCTGCCTGCAGCAGCGGGCCGAAGGCCCCCGACTGGCAGATGGAGGCCAAGACCGCCATGGAGCGGGCGGTTGCCGCCTACCTCGAAGGCAACTCGCGCGTCGAAGCGCAGGAGTTCGCGCGCGCCCGCAGCGAACTCTCCAGCACCGGCCGCAGCGACCTGATGGCGCGGGCCGAACTGCTGCGTTGCGCCAGCCGCGTCGCCAGCCTGGTGCTCGAGCCCTGCGCCGGGTTTGAAGTGCTGCGGCCCGACGCACCGGCCGCCGAGCGCGCCTATGCCGACTACCTTGCCGGCCAGTTGCAGCCGCAGGACCTGGCCCTGCTGCCCGCCCCGCAACGCGGCGCGGCCGCAGCCGGTGCGGATGCGGCGGCTCTGAAAGCGATGGCTGATCCGCTGTCGCAACTGGTCGCCGCCGGCGTGATGTTTCGCGCCGGCCGCGCCAGCCCGGCCGTGCTGCAGCAGGCGGTGGACACGGCTTCCGGCCAGGGCTGGCGCCGGCCGCTGCTGGCCTGGCTGGGCGTGCAGTTGCAACTGGCGGAAAAGGGCGGCGATACCGAGGCAGCCGCGCACCTGCGCCGCCGCATCGCCTTGACGCAAAACCCGGCTGCGGTGGGCAAACCTTGAGCCGGGCACCTGTGAGCCGCTGGGCGGTTGCCGTCGCCGGCATGTTGTCACTGGCCGCGGCCATGGGCATAGGCCGTTTTGCCTTCACGCCGCTGCTGCCCATGATGCTGAGCGATGGCGTGATCGACCTGCCGTCGGCCAGCTGGCTGGCCAGTGCCAACTACCTCGGTTATCTGGTCGGCGCGCTGCTGTGCACCTTCCAGCCCTGGATCTGGAAACACCTGCGTTTTCTGCCGGTCGTTGCCGCCTCCAGCTGGGTGCGCGCGGGCCTGGTCGCCACCACGCTGCTGACCTTGGGCATGGCCCTGCACCTGCCGGCCGTCTGGCCGCTGCTGCGTTTTGCGGCCGGTGTGGCCAGTGCGCTGGTATTTGTCTACACCTCCGGCTGGTGCCTGGCCCAACTGGCCCGGCTGGGCGCGCCGGCGCTGGGCGGCATCATGTACGCCGGCCCGGGCGCCGGCATTGCCCTGAGCGGGCTGTTTGCCAGCGCCATGGTGGCGCTGCAGTGGACGGCCGCCACCGGCTGGCTGATTTTTGGCGTGCTCGCCGCCGTGTTGACGACAGCCGTGTGGCGAACTTTCCAGGAGCGGGGGCCGGGGCCGGGCGCCAGTGCTGCCAGCGCGCCGGTCAGCACACCAGCCACGCCCCATGCGCCAGCCGGCCGCAAACAGATGCTGCTGCTGGCGCTGGCTTACGGGCTCGCCGGTTTCGGCTACATCATCACCGCCACCTTTTTGCCGGTGATCGCGCGCGAAGCCATGCCGGGTTCGGTCTGGATCGATTTCTTCTGGCCCATCTTTGGCCTTGGTGTGGTGACCGGCGCGTTGCTGGCCACCCGCATCCCGGCCAGCGGAGACTTCCGCTACCTGCTGGCCGGCGCCTATGTGGTGCAGGCGCTGGGCATCGCGGCCAGCGTGTTGAGCCCCAACCTGGCTGGTTTCGCTTTCGGCAGCCTGCTGCTGGGCATTCCATTCACCGCCATCACTTTTTTTGCCATGCAGGAAGTGCGGCGGCTGCGGCCGGCCGCAGCCGCCAGCTACATGGGCCTGCTGACCGCCATGTACGGCATCGGTCAGATTGCCGGCCCACCGCTGGTCGCCGTGCTGCTGCGCCACAGCCGCAGCCTGGGCGAGGGGTTCACGCTGTCGCTGGAAATCGCGGCGGCGGCCTTGCTGGCCGGCGCGCTGATGTATCTGTGGATGGCCAGTGTCTACCCGGTCCTGAAGGCCGCGCGGCAGCACTGAACCGGGCTGGCTCGCGTTTTATAGCGAAAAAGGCTTCCAGCCCAATAGCCACCTGCGCAGGCAGCTACCAAAACAGGAGCAGAACAGGGCTAGGCCCTGGTGGTTTTTGCCAGCACCGGCCGAAGCATCTGGGCCAGCTCGGTGCCCTGCAGAACACGGATCTGGTGTTCGGCCGCAAACTGGCGCGCCTTGTCCGTCACCTGTCCGGTGGCGATGCACAGGGCGCTGTCGGCCTGGTGGGCGCCCAGCGCTGCCTGCAGGCCCTGGAAGGGCTCGATGCCCAGGTGAGCGGCTTTCCAGCGCTTGCAGGCCAGCAGCGTGGTGCGGCCTGCCCTGGCCAGTACAAAATCAGCCGCCGCGCTGTCGAGGCGCCGCACCGCATAACCTTCACGGACAAAAGCCTGCTCCACGGCGACCGAGAAATCGCGCCAGGACATCGCCTCCAGCTGCGCCAGCGTGCCTTCGACATGGGCGGTGCTGGGCGCGCTGAACTGCTTCCAGGCGGCAATCGCGCCGATCACGACAAAGGGCAGGCCCCCGAGCGCGCCAAATACAACATACTGCGCGGGCAACAACGCCTTGGAGGCCAGCCCGAAGGCGACGGCAATGGCCAGGCTGATCCACCAGGGCGAACGCAGCAGGATGGCAAAAAGTGACTTTTCAGCCATTTTGAATTTCAAGATATTCCTTTCGGGTGAGGAGGCAGGCTGGCAGGGGCGGCAGAGGTTGGGAAAGCGGGGTTTTGCCTTCACAATCCGCTTTGGCCTACACCCGCACGGGTCGAACTTCCTTATAGTAAAGCACCATGCAGATTGCGCTCCCGCCTGTTGGCCGCATTTCACAGCCCCCGCACCTCCAGCCGGGCCCGCGCATGCCTGTCGGCGCGGTGTGGCCGGTCCGGACCGGGGCAGAGATGCCTGAAGAAGGACGATGATGCCGGCCCCAGACGACGACGACCGCCAGCTGCGCTCCGTGGCCCTGCAGAACGCGCAGACCATCGTGCGCGCCCGCCAGCAGGCCGAAGGAGTGCAGGTGGCCGCCAGGGACGGGCTGGAGCAGAAAACGGCGGAACTCGCGCTGTCCCTGTCCATGGTCCGGGCCACCCTGGAGGCCAGCCGTGACGGCATCCTGGTCTCCGATGACAACGCGCACATCACGGGTTTCAACCAGCAATACGTCCGGATGTGGGGGCTGTCCGACGAGCTCATGGCCTTTCGCGACCACGAAAGGTTGCTGCCGGAGGTGAGCCGGCAGGTCGAGGATACCCGGCACTTCCTCGACCGGGTCCATGAGATCTACCGCCACTCGCCGGCGGAAAGTTTCGACCTGCTCCAGCTGCGCGACGGCCGGATCTATGAACGTACTTCCAAGATCCAGGTGGTGGAGGGCCAGCATGTCGGGCGGGTCTGGGTGTTTCGCGACATCACGGAACAGCGCCGCACCGAGGATGCCCTGCGCAAAAAGGCCCGCGTGCTGGAACTGCTCAACAAGACCGGCACCATCCTGACGGCCAAGCTCGACGTGCGCATGCTGGCGCAGGCGGTCATTGACGCAGCCACCGAAATCAGCGGCGCAAAAGTGGGCGTCTTTTTCTACAACACCGCCGCCCCGGGCGGCAACAGCCCCTTCCTGCGGACGGTGTCGGGCATCGCCGCGGAGGACTTCGACAGCTGCGGCCTGCCGCAGGCCGGCGCGCTGTTCGATCTCACGCTCAGCGGCGCGCCGATGGTCCATCTCGACGACCTGTCGAAGGACGCGCGCTACGAGGCAACGGCCCGGCCGGGGAGTGTGGCTATCCGCAGTTACCTGGCCGTGCCGGTGGCGTCGGGTTCCGCGGACGTGATAGGAGGGCTTTTTTTCGGCCACCCGAATGCCGGCGTTTTCGACGAACGGGCCGAAAGGCTGGTGACCGGCATTGCGGCGCAGGCCGGCGTGTCCATCGACAACGCCCGTCTGTATGAGGTGGCCCGGCAGGCTGCGCAGGAACGCGAAAAGCTGCTCGACAACGAGCGCGCCGCGCGCAGCGAGGCCGAACAGATGAGCCGCATGAAGGACGAGTTCCTGGCGATGCTGGCCCATGAGTTGCGCAACCCGCTGGCACCGCTGCGCGCCAGCGCGGAGATCCTGCGGCTGGGGGCGGACGATCCGGCGGTTCTGGAGCGTACCCGGGCCATCATGGAGCGCCAGATCGCGCACATGACACGCCTGGTCGATGACCTGCTCGATGTCAGCCGCATCAGCCGCGGCAAGCTGGAGCTGCGCCTCGAGCAGATTCCACTCGACGACGCCATACGCAGCGCGGCCGAGACCAGCCGGCCGGCCATCGCCGAGCGGCAGCACGCCTTCAGCATCACCATGCCGGAACAGCCGATCAAGGTGACGGCTGATCCGGTGCGCCTGTCGCAGGCCTTCACCAACCTGCTCAACAACGCCGCGAAATACACCCCGGAAGGCGGCTCCGTGGAGTTGCGGGTGAGCGCCAACGCGCAGGGCGTGACGGTCAGCATCGAGGACAACGGCATCGGGGTGCCGGAGCACCTGAGCACGCGCATTTTTGACATGTTTGTTCAGGGCGAGCCCAGCCCGGCCACGCCGCAGGCCCAGGGCGGGCTGGGCATCGGCCTGACGCTGGTGCGCAAGATTGTCGAGATGCATGGCGGCAGCATTCGGGCCGAAAGCCGCAGCGACGGCCCCGGCAGCCGCTTCATTGTCTGGCTGCCGGTTGCCGACGCGGCTGCGGTGGCAGGTGCCGGCGCGGTTGAGGTGCCGGCGTCGGTACAGCCCGCGGCGGGCGCTTTCGAGCCACGCCGGATTCTGGTCACCGACGACAATGTCGATGCCGCCGTGACGCTGGCAAGCCTGCTGGGCATGCTGGGCCACGAGGTACGCACCGCCCATGACGGTGCCGAGGCCATCGAGGCGGCCGCTGCCTTCCGACCCGACATCATTTTTCTGGATATCGGCATGCCGCGCATGGACGGCTACGAAGCCTGCCGCAGGATTCGCGCTCTCGGCCAGGTGCCTGCCCCGGTCGTCGTCGCCCTGACCGGATGGGGTCAGGCCGACGACAAACGCAAGGCGCAGGAGGCGGGCTTTGACCACCACTTCACCAAGCCGGTCGACCCGGCCCGGCTGGAGGCGCTGGTCGGCAGCAACTTCTAAAGCCCTGCCCGGCGCCGGCGCGGCGGCCCTGCGACATGGGCCGGAAGCTGACATGCTTCTAAATTGATAGCTGCTCCCGCACGTATCCATTGGGCTGCAGGCCTGTTTGACATCAAAATTTCACGAAACACGGCGCGATGACCCCCGAACAGAAAAAACTCCGCCGGGCGTCCATCGCCCTGGCCGCTGCGCTGGTGCTGGTGGTGATCTGGGGCATCAACTTTTCCCTGCAGAAGTTTGTCTTCAACGTGGTCGGGCCCGGCGGCTTTCTGTTTGCCCGTTACCTGATCATGCCGCTGTGTGCGCTGGCCTTGCTGGTCTGGCGTTATGGAACGCGTTTTCCGCGCATCACGCGCCGGGAGTTCTGGCAACTCGCGCGCCTGGGTTTTGCCGGGCATTTCCTGCATGTGGGCATGGTGACCTATGGCATCCACTGGTCCACCGCGTTTTCGAGCTCCCTGATCCTCGCCTGCGGGCCCATCTTCACCCTGCTGATCCTGCGCGTCATGGGGGTGGAGAAACTGCACAAGGCGCAGATCGTCGGCGTGGCCGTGGCTTTTGCCGGCGTGCTGATTTTCCTGTCCGACAAGCTGCTGGGCGGCAACTGGCGCGCCACCGGCGGCGACCTGTTCCTGCTCGTCGCGGCGAGTTTTTTCTCCTGGTACACGGTGGCCGCCAAACCGCTGATCGAGCGCCACGGCGGCGTCGTGACCATGGCCTATGCAACTCTGCTCGGCAGCGTGCCGGTGTTGCTGTTTTCCCTGCCCGACGGTCTGGCGGCGCCCTGGGGCAGCGCCTCGCTGGCGGTGTGGGCCAGCCTGGTCTGGTCGGTCACGGTGTCGGCCTTTCTCGGCTGGCTGGTCTGGGGCTGGGTCAACGCGGTGCGCGGCGTGGCCCGCACGGCGCCGCTGATGTATCTGATGCCGCCGGTCGCGGGCCTGGTGGCCTGGCTGTTTGCCGGCGAGCAGTACACCGCCATCAAGCTGGCCGGTGCCGCGCTGACGCTGGTGGGGGTGGCGCTGGCGCAGTTCACCAGCCGGCGCCAGGCCCTGGCACGCGAGGCGCCTGCACCGGTGGACTGAGAACCGGTGGACTGGAGAGGCTGGGCGGCAAAGCGCGACCGCGCAGTTGCGACAACCTTTTTGCCGTGCGGGCAAAGGCGGCCCGGGCGACCCGGCTGCAGGCCTTGGTTCATACTTCGGTCCTCCACCACCTGCCTGAGCGCCATGAGCAAAACCTCGACCGACAAGAAAAAGATCAAGTTTCTCCTGCTGGAGGGCATCCATCCCTCGGCCGTGGCAGTGCTGCAGGCGGCGGGTTACACGCAGATCGAAAGCCTGACAGGGGCCCTGGAGGGCGACGAGCTCAAGCGCAGGATCGCCGATGCCCATTTTGTCGGCATCCGTTCGCGTACCCAGCTGACGGCCGACGTGTTTGCCCATGCGACCAAGCTGGCGGCGGTCGGCTGCTTTTGCATAGGCACCAACCAGGTGGACCTGAATGCGGCGCGCGAGCGCGGCATCGCGGTGTTCAACGCGCCGTTTTCCAACACCCGCTCGGTGGCCGAGCTGGTGCTGGCCGAGGCGATTTTGCTGCTGCGCGGCGTGCCCGAGAAAAGCGCCGTCGCCCACCGCGGCGGCTGGCTCAAGTCGGCCGAGAACGCCTACGAGATCCGCGGCAAGACGCTGGGCATCGTCGGTTACGGCTCCATCGGCACGCAACTGTCGGTGCTGGCCGAGGCGCTGGGCATGCATGTGGTGTTTTTCGACGTGGTCACCAAGCTGCCGCTGGGCAATGCGCGGCAGGCCGGCAAGCTCACGGACCTGCTGGCCCAGTCGGACGTGGTCAGCCTGCATGTGCCCGAAACCCAGGCCACGCAGTGGATGATGGGCGCGGCAGAGATTGCCGCGATGAAGCCCGGCAGCGTGCTGATCAATGCCTCGCGCGGCACCGTGGTCAAGATCGAGCCATTGGCCGAGGCCCTGCGCCAGAAGAAACTGCTGGGCGCAGCGATTGACGTGTTCCCGGTCGAGCCGAAGAGCAACAAGGACGTGTTCGAGTCCCCGCTGCGCGGCCTGGACAATGTGATCCTGACGCCGCATGTCGGCGGCTCCACCATGGAGGCGCAGGAAAACATTGGCGTCGAAGTGGCGGAAAAGCTGGTCAAGTACAGCGACAACGGCACCTCGACCTCGTCCGTCAATTTCCCCGAGGTGGCGCTGCCGGCGCACCCGGGCAAACACCGGCTGCTGCACATCCACCGCAACGTGCCTGGTGTGCTGGCGGAGATCAATCGCGTGTTTTCGGACAACAACATCAACATCGCGTCGCAGTTTCTGCAGACCAATGAAGCCATCGGTTATGTGGTGATTGACATCGACGCCGCATCTTCAGACATGGCGCTGGCCAAACTGGCCGGGGTGGCGGGCACCATTCGCAGCCGGGTGCTGTTCTAGGTTTCGCCGGCAGGCAGCTATTAAAAAGAGAGCTGCTCTCGCCCGTCCCTATTGGGCTGAAGCCACTTTTTGCTAGAAAAGTTTGCCTACTGCGCTGCCGGTACCTGGAGGCCGAGCAGGGCGGCGAGCGCTGCGGTCGGCATGGAGCCTTCCTGTGTCACCAGTGCGCCGCTCTGGGCATGGGTGCCGATGATGGTCGGGATCGAAGCAAAGCCAAGGCGGGTCAGCAGCGCGGTGTTTTTTGCCACCATGTCCTTTTGCGCGGCGATGTCGCTGCCGGCACTGATGCCGCCGCCCCTGGCCTGCATGGACGCTTCGTGCTCATCCATCGCCGCCACCGGGTCTTTGGCGGCCAGCAGGGTGGCCCCTTGCGCGGTGCTCGAGGCGTTGAGAATGTCCACGGGAATCCAGACAAATCTGGCTTGCGACTTCAGGGGTTTGGCCGCCAACCATAGCGCGGTGCAGTGCGGGCACTGGGCATCAAAAAACACATACACCGTGCGTGCGCTCATGGCCTGACCGGCAGTGAAGCCCTTGGCCTCGGCGGCAATGACTGCGGTTGAAACCGGGGTGGTACCGGCTTTGGCCGTCACGTCGGGCGCGGGCGTGTCCTGGCAGGCGGTCAACAGCAGCGTGGCCGCCAGCAGCATGGCTGGAAGAATCCGGGAGGTTTGGAAAGTCATGGTGGCAGAAAAAGATGGGAGACAGTCAGCATAACGCAGGCTGGTTGTCCAGGGGCCGGCAGCGGGCAGGCGCTTGTGCGGTGGTCTCCCCGCCATGCCGGGTTGCCCACGCATTCTGTGCATGAAGCTGTGGACAAACACGCAAAAAAGCCACGAAAGGCTTGCCCGTCGTGGCTTGCGGCAGTTTGCCTGCCAATTAAGCGTCGTCAGCGTCGTCAGCGCCGTCAGTGCTGGCGGCCCGGCCGTGGGCAGCCTCTCAGCCCTTGTTGCTCATGCCCAGGCGTTCAATCGTCGCTTTTTCGGCGGAAAAGGTTTCCCGGGCGAACTTGGTGTATTGCGCGGTGTTCATGTAGATCACCGACTGGTCGTATTTGTCGAAGGTGGCCAGCACGGCCGGATCGTTCAACGTTTTCCGGAAGGCTTCGTGCAGCGTCGCCACGATGGCCGGGTCCATGCCCTTGGGGCCGCACACACCGAAAGGCGAGTCCGACACGGTGTCGTAGCCCAGCTCGGTCAGCGTGGGCACGTTGGGCCAGCGCTTGGTACGTTTGCTGCCGTAGGTGGCCAGCAGGCGAAGTTTGCCCGACTCCACGTGCGGGCCCCAGCCGGTGGCGTCGCTCGCACCCATCACGTGGCCGCCCAGAATGGCCTGCATGTTGTCGGCGTTGCCCTTGAACGGCACATGGGTGAGCTTGATGCCGGCGCGCTGCGCAAACTCCTCGACCGCCAGGTGCGGGCTGGTGCCGGTGCCGGTGGAACCATAGGTGAATTTTTCGGGGTTGGCCTTGGCGTAGGCCACCAGGTCCTTGATGCTCTTGATCGGTGAATCGGCGGGCACGACCAGGCCAAAGGTGTAGCCGGTCAGGCAGGCGATCCAGGTGAAATCCTTGAGCGGGTCGTAAGCGACTTTCTGCATGTGCGGAATGCGGAACACGCCGTGCGGCAGCTGCGTCAGTGTGTAGCCGTCGGGCTTGGCGCCCAGCATCTCGATGGCGCCCAGCATGCCGCCGGCGCCGGGCTTGTTTTCGACAATGATGGTCTGGCCCAGGGTCTTGCCGGCGCTTTCGGCCAGTGAGCGGATGACGGCGTCGGTGGAGCCGCCTGCTGGCCAGGGGCAGATGTATTTGATGGGGCGCGAGGGATAGGCCTGCGCACGGGCCAGGGTGGGCAGGGCCACACCGGCTACGGCCGCTGTGGTGCTGGCAATAAACGCGCGGCGGTTGGTCATTGATAAGTCTCCGGAGGTTGCAGGAAATCTGAAGATTCAAGCGTAGCGGCCCGCTGTCGGCGTGTCATCAAGGTTTACGCGGGGAGCGTATTCTGCAAGGCAGAACAGCCGGCCGGCGCGGGGTCGGGCCGCGGGAGGCAGGCGGTAAAATGGACGCCTGCAGACAGCGCACCGCAGCGCTTTTTTTTTGACTGAAACGACCCCCCGTGACCGATACCGCCAGCTTCCCGTCCGACCCTTCTTCCTCCGACCATCTTCCCGATCCCGACACCCCTGTCCAGCAGCCGCGCCTGTGGTGCGGCGACGGCTGGACGGCCCGTGTGCTCAAGAACGAAGACGACGACGGCTGGGCCGTCGCCATGATCAAGGACGGTGAGCCCGAGCCCGCGCTGGTGGGCCCGTGGACCATGGGGCGCGACAAGAAGAATCCCAAGCCGCTCGACGGTCCCGCCTTCAGCACCCTGGTCAAGACCGCGTCGGAGTTTGTGCGCCGCCATGAGCAGCAGCTGCATGCCACGCTGCACCAGAGCCTGGAAGTGGACTCGCGCGGTGCGCGTATCACCGTGTCGCTGGACATCGTGCCCGATGAAGACAACCCCTACGCCGTGCTGGCTGCGCGTGACGAGGCCGGCGAAAAACTCGCGCAGGTGCGTGTGTCGCCAGCCTTCAAACTGAGCCGCGCCAGCGCCACGGCCTGGGCCGACGGCGGCTTTCCCAAGCCCTGATGGCGGGCGCTTTTCCCGCCTTGCCCGATGCCTGCGGCATCGACTTCGGGACTTCCAACTCCACCGCGGGCTGCGGCGGCGCCGGCCCGGGGCAGGTGATCCTGCTGCCGCTGGAGGATGGCAAGCCCACCTTGCCATCGGTCGTGTTTTTTCACGCCGAAGGCGGGCACATCAGTTACGGCCGCGCCGCGCTGGCCGATTACCTGGCGGGTGATGAGGGGCGGCTGATGCGTTCGCTCAAAAGCCTGCTCGGCACCTCGTTGATCAACGAGCAGACCGAGGTGGCCGGCCGCGCGTTGCCGTTTCGTGCGCTGCTGGCGCAGTTCATCGGCGAGCTCAAGCGCCGCGCCGAGCGCGCAGCAGGCCGTGACTTCACCCGCGCCGTGCTCGGGCGGCCGGTGTTTTTTGTCGACGGCGATGTCGCAGCCGACCGGCAGGCGGAAAACACCCTGGCCGAGATCGCGCGCGCCACCGGCCTGAAGGACATCGCCTTCCAGTACGAACCGATTGCCGCGGCCTTTGACTACGAGTCGCAGATCACCCGCGAAGAGCTGGTGCTGGTGGTCGACATCGGCGGCGGAACCTCGGACTTTGCGCTGGTGCGCCTGGCGCCCGAGCGCGCGGGCCGGGCCGACCGTCGCGACGACATCCTGGCCAGCAGCGGCGTGCACATAGGCGGCACCGACTTCGACAAGGTCCTGAGCCTGGCCAGCGTGATGCCGATGCTGGGCCTGGGCAGCCGGCTCAAAAACGGGCTCCAGATGCCCTCGTCGATTTACTTCAACCTGGCGACCTGGCACACCATCAACTTCGCCTACACCCGGCAGGCGTGGTCGCAGATCATCGAGTTGCACCGCGAGGCGCAGGAGAAGGGCAAACTCGCGCGCCTGCAGCGCCTGGTGAGCGAACGCGCCGGCCACTGGCTGGCCATGCAGGTGGAGCAAGCCAAGATCGCGCTGTCGGATGCGCCCCGCACGTCCATGGAGTTGGGCCGCATCGCTCCCGGCGACACCCTGGTGCTGCATCGCACTGACTTTGATGGCGCCATCGCCGACCTGGTGGACACGGTGGCGCGCAGCGTGACGGGCCTGTTGCGTGATGCGGGCGTGCAGGCTGACGCGGTGGACACCGTGTTTTTTACCGGCGGGTCGAGCAGCGTGCCCCTGCTGCGGGCGCGTATCGCGGCCCTGCTGCCGCAGGCGCGCCGCGTCGAGGGGGACTTGTTCGGCAGCATTGGCACCGGGCTGGCGCTCGATGCGCTGCGCAAGTTCGGCTGAGACGGGTTGTCGTGGCGGGCCTGACCCGCCGTTCATGACGTTCATGCCGGACATGCCCAAACGCACCAGCGGGCGGTAACCCGCTGGTGCGTTTGCCTTGCAACACGGATCGGTAAATCCGTTTGCCAGAAAGAAGTATCCGCTCTGAGCTGGAGAAAGTGCTTCTGTATTTCTTCTGATTCACTGCGGATTAAGTAATAATTCCTTAACAACATGATAAATGAAGGAAATATTGCTGTATGGATAAAACAGACCGGAAAATATTGCAGGTGCTACAGGGCAATGCGCGCGCCAGCCTGCAGGAGATTGGCCAGGCGGTCGGCCTGAGCCACACGCCATGCTGGACCCGTATCCGGAAGATGGAGGAGTCCGGCGTCATCGAGGGCTACACCGTGCGCATCAACCCCGCGGCGCTGGACCTCAGCGACACCGTGCTGGTGCAGGTCACGCTGGACAGCCATTCGGACAACACGCTGGAAAAATTTGGCGAAACGCTGGCGAAAATTCCCGAGGTGATCGAGGCCTACCTGGTCTCAGGCGACTACGACTACTTGCTGCGTATCGCCGTCAGCGGCACGCGCGACTATGAGCGGTTGCTGCGCGAGCGTCTCTACAAGATCAAGGGCATACGCCACAGCAAGTCCAGCTTTGTGCTGCGCACGCTGAAGAAAGCCGACCTGCCGCTGTTCCAGGCCTGAGGCCCCGGAACAAGTCCTCAGAGACCTTCGCGCAACGCGCGGGACCGGACCCAGGCCATGCGTGCCTCGGTCAGCGCCACACCCAGACCGGCCAGGCAGATCAGCGCGATGCCCAGCGCCGTGGTCCGGCCCGGCGCCTGACCAAACACCAGCCAGCCCAAGGTGGCGGCCGCCACGATCTGCAGGTAGCTGAAGGGCGCCAGCAGGGTGGCGGGGCTCTGGCGGAAGGCGGCAATCTGCAGCCAGTGCCCGAGAAAGCCGGTGACACCGGTGGACACCAGCAGCAGCCACTGCCACGGCGACAGGTCGGGTGTGCGCCAGAACCAGGGCAGGGCCAGTGTCAGGGCGATGGTGCCGAACAGGCCGCCGTAGTAGTTGGTGGTCAGCGGATCGTCGTGGGCCACGCGGCGGGTGGCGATCTGGAAAAACGCAAAGGCCAGGGCCGTGGCCAGGCCCAGCGCCACACCGACCGGGTCCAGCTGTGCGCCGGGCCGCACCACGATCAGCATGCCGGCAAAACCGGCCAGCACGCCGAGCCAGCGGTGCAGCCGGTGCGGCTCATGCAGCAGCCACGGCGCCATCATCATCAGGAACAGGGGTGCCATGAAGTTGATGGCGGTGGCCTCGGCCAGCGGCAGGCGGCCCAGCACTGAAAAAAACAGCACGGTGGTGGTGATCATCAGCAGGCCACGGACCAGCTGGCGCGGCAACGACTTGGTCCGAAAGATGGCCCGGCCGCGCGAGGGCAGCACCACGGCCGTCATCAGTGCGGTATGCACGGCGTAACGCATCCAGGCCACCATCAGGACTGACACGCCGGCCATGACCAGCCATTTTCCGGAGGCGTCCAGGGCCGAGAGCAGCCACAGGCCGGCGATGTGAAGAAGAATGCCGCTTGTTTTCATGAAGCAGGGGGGACAGGTCGGTGGTGACGGGGATGCCGGCGCAGGGATGGAGCGATGGCCGGCTGCGACGGTTTGCTGCTCCAAGCATAACCATTGCGGGTGGCGGGCAGGGGGTCGGTGCGGGCATCCGGGCGTGCCGGTGAGCCACCGATTCAAAACTCAGAGGCAAAAATGGCCGCCAGCCCTTTTGCAGTGTGCGCAGGCAGCTATCAAAAAAAGAGCAGTCGAGGCGCTCTTCAGCCGGTCACCAGCGCCTGTTCGACCTCGCTGAACAGCATGTCGGCGTGCGCCGCGCTGTAGCGGATGCGGACATGCTCAGCGTCTGCCAGCGCCTGCACATCGTCCCAGCTCAGGGTGCGGTAGCCGCGCCCCTCGTCCGGCACCGCTTCACCCTCGGTGCGGGTAAGGGTGATGCAGACCCGCGTCTGGCCACCGGCCGCCTCGCTGCTGAGGACCACGCTGGCGGGAGCCTGAGCGGCGTCAGTCAGCGCGATCAGGCTGGCGGTGAACACGGTGCGCAGCGCAAAAACAGAGGTCATCACATCGGGCGCGTTGACCTTGTTGCTGACTGCGAAGCCGCGAAAGGCCAGATCGGTCGCCAGCATGCCCAGCGCTTCCTCGATGCCGGCCTCCAGCGCGATGCTGCCGTTTTCCTTGGGGACGACCCAGGTGATCAGATTCATGCTGGCGGTGGATGCCGAGCGGGACAGCGTGCTGATCGATTTGCTGTTGTCACGCAGCACGGCCAGGTCGGGGGTCTCTGACTGCAGCCGCCGGTCGAGGATGGCGGCAATCATGCCTATCGGCTGCAGGGTGCCCGCCAGGTGGTGTCGGATGGCCGGCGCGATGCGCCGCAGCAGGGCGTAGCGGGCGGCCTCTTCACGCAAAATGGCGGGGTCTGGGCTGGAAGCGCTCTCGGGAGGGGTGTCGGGGAGTTTCATGCGTCTTCAATCAGGGGCGAAATGGGTACGTGATGATCCTAGCACCGGTGCCGGCGGTGGTCCACGAACATGGCAGCGGGGACGCGATGTCCGGATCGGGGGTCACCATGCAGGTCTCCTTGGGCGGGCGAGGCAGCCATTGCATTGGCGCATTGGCAACGGTACAGCTGCACAGTGTGATGCATGCTGCCGTTGCACCCTGTCGGACAGTGACGATTGTTGCGTAGGAAGGGGGCCACCCCGCGGGCTCCAGGCGGCGTTTTGCGTGACAGAATACGGTCGTCCCACTGATGCACACGGAGCCCTGGATGAATTTTGCGTCGGACCTTGCAACGGTCACTCACGGCATACAGCTGGCCGTGGCCCCCGTGTTTTTGCTGACGGCCGTGTCCGGGATGATTGCCGCCGTGGCGGGCCGCCTTGCCCGCATCATTGATCGCGCCCGGTTTCTTGAGAACCGGCTCGAGAGCGGGGGCGTGGAAGAGCCCAAAGCGAACCGGATGTACGCGGAACTGGGCGAACTCCGGCACCGGGGCTGGCTGGTCAACGGCTGCCTGGCCCTGCTGACCTTTTGCGCCATCCTGATCGGTTTGACCATTGTTTTACTTTTTCTTGGCGAGACCAGCAACCTGCCCATCCTCAAAATCGCGACGGTCTGTTTTCTCTCCGGCGTGTTTTGCTTTCTGCTGGCCTTGCTGTGTTTCCTGGCCGAAACCTTGCTGGCCACGCGACTGCTCAAGTTTGCGCAACTGCCGAAACAGCCGTCGCCCTGACATTCCCCGGTTTGCGGAGAAGAGGGCTTGCCGCCCTTGCCGTGTTTGCCGGGCTGCCCTTTTTAAATACAACTTTCAGGAATAAGAATGCTGCTTGATGCCGATGACTCCCAACTCGTGCTGGTGGACTACCAGGTGCGCCTGATGCCCGCCATTTTTGAAGGCGATCTCGTCGTCGCAAATGCGCAGCGCCTGGCCGGCCTGGCCCGGCTGATGGCCGTGCCGCTGTGGGGCACGGCGCAGACGCCCGACAAGCTGGGTCCCAACGTGCCCGGGGTTGCTGCTGCCATCACGGCGGCCGGCGGCAGGACCCTGGACAAGATGCATTTCAATGCGGTGGACGATGGCCTGGCCGAATGGCTGCGGCCGCCGGCGCGCAAGGCCCCGGCTGGCGGCAATGCCCGCAGCCTGCCCAAACACCTGCAGAAAGCCGCGCCGGCGGAAGAAGAAGGGCGGGGCGTCATCGTGTTGGCCGGCTGCGAGGCGCATGTGTGCCTGCTGCAGACCGCGTTGGGCCTGCTCGAAGAAGAGTTCGAGGTCTGGGTGGTCACGGACGCCTGCAGCTCGCGCACCGAACGCAACCGCGACGCCGCCTTCGACCGCCTGGCCGGCGCTGGCGCGGAGCTGGTGACGACCGAGATGGTGGCTTTCGAGTGGCTGCGCACTGCGGAGCATCCGGCATTCAGGGACGTGCTGGCTCTGGTGAAGTAGGGCGCGCCGGAACTCATCCGGCAGGGGAGGGGACCGATTGCCAAATCGGCGTCACCCGCTAACATAGCGAAGGACTTGCCTCTCAGGCGGAAGAGGGAAGTTCGACTCCTCCCGGGGTGCCCTTTGCCGCCTTTGACTCCGCAAGAGGCGTCAAGGCCTGCCTGGCATGTGGACGCCCCGTTTATCCGTCATACCCAGCGTTCTGCAGGAGACACCGATGCGTACTTCAACTTTTCTCGCCCCTGTTCTCTTCGGGCTGGCCGGAACTGCCTTCGCGCAACAGGCGACGTTCGAAACCAAATCGCTCACCCCGGAAACGGCGTTGACAGCGGCCAGGGCGGCCATGGAGGCTTGCCGCCAGCAGGGCTATCAGGTGGGCGTTGCCATCGTCGACCGTGCCGGCCTGACCCAGGTCTTTCTGCGTGACCGGTTTGCGGGCCCACACACCGTGGACGTGGCCACCAACAAGGCGTGGACGGCCGTCAGTTTTCGCACCTCCACCCTGGTGCTGGCGGCGCAGACCGAGGCCGGCAAGCCCATGAGCGGCATTCGCGGCGTGTCGCGCATGCTCGCGGTGGGGGGTGGTCTTCTGATCGAAGGTGGCGGCTCGATTTATGGTGCCATCGGTGTTTCCGGCGCCCCTGGCGGCGAAGTGGACGAGGTCTGCGCTCGGGCCGGTATCAAGGCGATCTCAAGCGCGTTGGAGTTCTAGGTTCATCAAGGGGCAGCGTCCGCCTCCGGGTTGCGGACTTCACGTCAGGGCTTCCCCACCTTTTCCTGCAGCAAGGCCACTACAGGCTGTTCCGGCTTTGCCCGCGCTGAGACGATTCAGCGCTGGGCGGGAAGTTGGCCAGATCGAGGGAGGAAAGAAGGCCGGAGGAGTCCGGGACATCTTCAAGACTCTGTCAGCCCCACGCAAGTCTGTTATAAATAATTATGAATTCAGTTTAAAGACAACCGGAGACACCGTGTTCAAAGCCCTGCAACTCAACAAGTCCGACGCCGGCTTTTCTGCCGCGCTTGTTTCCCTGGACGAAGCCGGGCTGCCTCCCGGTGATGTGCTGGTGCAGGTCGAGTATTCGACCCTGAACTACAAGGATGGGCTGGCCATCAGCAACACCGGGCCGGTAGTGCGCAGCTGGCCCATGGTGGCGGGCATCGACGGGGCCGGCACGGTGCTGGAATCCACCCATGGGGCATGGAAAGCCGGCGACAAGTTCATCCATAACGGCTGGGGCCTGGGCGAGACGCGCTGGGGCCTGATGGCCGAGCGCGCGCGCTTGCAGGGCGACTGGCTGGTCAGGCTGCCGGCCGCTTTCAGCACGCGGCAGGCCATGGCCATTGGCACGGCCGGGTACACCGCCATGTTGTGTGTGCTGGCCCTGGAGCGGCATGGCCTGCAACCTGGTGACGGCGAAGTGCTGGTGACTGGCGCCACCGGTGGCGTCGGCAGCGTGGCGGTCGCCTTGCTTGGCAAGTTGGGCTACAAGGTCGTGGCAGCGACGGGCAAGGCCAGTGAGGAAGCCTATCTGAGGCAACTGGGCGCGGGCGCCGTGATGGACCGCGCCGAGCTGGCCGCGCCGGGCAAGCCGCTGCAGAAGGAACGCTGGGCCGCCGTGGTGGACGCGGTCGGATCACACACCCTGGCCAACGCCTGCGCGCAAACGCGTTACGGCGGGGTGGTGGCAGCCTGCGGGCTGGCCCAGGGGGCGGACTTTCCGGTCACGGTGATGCCTTTCATCCTGCGGGGGGTGACGCTGGCTGGCATTGACAGCGTGATGGCGCCCCTGGCGCGCCGCCAGCAGGCCTGGGAACGGCTGGCAACGGACCTGGGCCCCACCAAACTGGAGGCCATCGTGGAGGAAGTGCCGCTGGGCCGCGTTGCAGAAAAAGCCGCCGACTTGATGGCGGGCAAGGTTCGCGGCCGCATCGTGGTCAAAATCTGAATCGTGGAACAAAAAAACTGGAGACAGGGCATGACAAGTTACGCCGATTTTTACCGCCAGTCGATAGACCAGCCCGAGGCCTTCTGGACCGAGCAGGCCAGACTGATTGACTGGCAGCAACCTTTCACGCGTGTCTGCAACTACGACAAGCCGCCGTTTGTGCACTGGTTTGAAGGCGGTACCACCAACTTGTGCCATAACGCGGTGGACCGGCACCTGAAGGACCGGGCCAGTCAGGCGGCACTGATTTATGTGTCGACCGAAACCGGCATCGAGAAAACCTACAGCTTTGCCGAACTCCATGTCGAAGTTCAGCGCATGGCGGCCAGCCTGAAGGCACTGGGCGTGCAAAAGGGCGACCGCGTGCTGATCTACATGCCCATGATTGCGGAGGCCGCGTTTGCGATGCTGGCCTGTGCGCGCATAGGCGCCATCCATTGCGTGGTGTTCGGCGGTTTTGCCAGCGGTTCGCTCGCCTCGCGCATTGAGGATGCAACGCCCAGGGTGATCGTCAGCGCCGACGCAGGCTCGCGGGGCGGCAAGATCGTGCCCTACAAGCCGCTGCTCGACGAGGCGATCCGCCTGTCCAGCCACAAACCCGAGGCTGTGCTGCTGGTGGACCGGGGCCTCTCGCCCATGCAATGGGTGGCCGGGCGCGACCAGTTGTGGTCCGACTTGCGCGCCAGGCACCTGGATGACCAGGTGCCCTGCGAGTGGATGAAGTCCACCGACATCAGCTACACCATCTACACCAGCGGCACCACCGGCAAACCCAAGGGCGTGCAGCGCGACACCGGCGGTTACGCGGTGGCCCTGGCCGCCAGCATGAAACACATCTTCGACGGCAGGCCGGGTGAAACCTATTTCTCGACCAGCGACATCGGCTGGGTGGTGGGCCACAGCTACATCATCTACGGCCCGCTGATTGCCGGCATGGCCACGCTGATGTATGAGGGCCTGCCGACGCAGGGCCTGGACAAGCAGCCCGACGGCGGCATCTGGTGGCGGCTGGTCGAAAAGTACAAGGTCACGGCCATGTTCAGTGCGCCGACGGCGGTGCGCGTGCTGAAGAAGCAGGATCCGGCGCTGCTCAGGAAATACGACCTGTCCAGCCTGCGCGCCCTGTTTCTGGCGGGGGAACCGCTGGACGAGCCGACCGCTCGCTGGATCAGCGAAGGGCTGCAGGTGCCCATCATCGACAACTACTGGCAGACCGAGAGTGGCTGGCCGATTCTGACGATTGCCAACGCGGTCGAAAAAAAGGCCACCCGGTTCGGCAGCCCCGGCATCCCGATGTACGGCTACAACGTCAAGCTGCTGCATGAGTCGACCGGCGAAGAGCTGACGAAGCCCAACGAAAAGGGGGTGGTTGTGCTCGAGGGCCCGACGCCGCCGGGTTTCATGCAGACGATCTGGAAAGACGATGCCCGTTTCGTGAACACCTACTGGAAAAGTGTGCCCGGCAAAATGGTCTACAGCACCTTTGACTGGGGTATTCGGGACGAGGACGGTTACTACTTCATCCTGGGCCGCACCGACGACGTGATCAACGTCGCCGGCCACCGGCTCGGCACGCGCGAGATTGAGGAAAGCATTTCCGGCCATGCCGGTGCGGCCGAGGTGGCGGTGGTCGGTGTGGCGGACAGCCTCAAGGGGCAGGTGGCCATGGCGTTTGTTGTGCCCAAGGACAGCAGCGTGCTGCTTGATGCCGCCGCCGCGCTCAAGCTCGAGGGCGAGATCATGAAGCGCGTGGACCAGGATCTGGGCGCGCTGGCGCGACCTTCACGTGTGCGTTTTGTGTCGGTGCTGCCGAAAACCCGCAGCGGCAAACTGCTGCGGCGCGCCATCCAGGCCGTGTGTGAAGGGCGCGACGCCGGTGATCTGACGACCATGGACGACCCGGCGGCGCTGCAGCAGATCAGGGACCTGATGGGTGCGGCTTGAAAATCGGGTCAGATCTTCGATGCAAAAAGTGGTTCTGGCCCTGATGGCGCTTGCGCCATAAGCTATAAAAAATGTAGCGTTTCGGTTGCCTCGGTAGGCCCGAACGGTGGAGGCACTTCGTCGTGCTCGTCTGCATCCGGAGCCAGGCTATTTCTTGAACACCACAGCGCCGGTGACCAAGCCGGCACCAGGGTTCTTGGCATAGGTCAGGCCCGCATACGCTGCATTGGTCCCGACGAACATGCCCTGAATATAGGTCCCGCTGAAAGTCGGCGTGCTGCCGGATGCCGAATCCGTGAAGTTGCCGAACGAGGTGTTGATGGCCACTGAGATGGTGTAGCCCGTCTGGAAATTGACCGAGAAGGTCGCGCTGTTGAGCGTGCCGGCAACACCGTTTTGGGTGGGAGCCGTGTTCCCCGTCAGCGTGTAGTTGGCAACGCCGCTGTAGAACAGCGAGGAAAGCTCTGTCTGTGACGTGGGCCGCCCGGCGACGTAATGCACGTTGTCCAGCGAGAGGGCGCTGGGATCTTCTTTCTGGCCGGTGGTCCACATCCCCCAGCCGATGAAGTTGGCGTCGCTCACATTGCCGACAGACTTGAAACTGGTCACCGGCTGCACTGTGCCGGCTTCTGACCACTTCGGCGTGTTGGCCGCGGTGTCCTGCACCTTGAGCAGCTTGTTGTCGCTGAAAACGGTGGTGGCTCCGGTGCCTGTGGAGAGGGTGTACGCCGAGCCACTGTTGACGCCGACCGCTGCGACCTTGATATCCGTGAAGGTGCGCTCGACGGGGGGCGTTGTGGTGGTACTGGTGCTTGTGGTCGTGCTTGTGCTTGTGGTTGTGGTTGTGGTTGTGGTTGTGGTTGTGGTTGTGGCCGCTTTTTCCGTCACAACTTTTGCCTTGCCCGCTTCGTCCACCTTGTCCCCCGCGACCACGGGGTCGTTCTTTCTGTCAGGCGTTTCGATCTTGGGCTGTTCGCTGGTGCGTACCGGTGGCGTCACGTTGTCGAGAACCCTCACGGATTCCCCCGCCACGAGGCCGATACAGCCGCTTTGGTTGCAGACCTCGATTTTGTCCAGTTCGCTGGTGATACCCAGGCTACCGTCCGGGTTGTAGCCGACCTTGAAGCCCGATCCTCGAATGCCGATGGTGGCCGTGGTGGTGGTGAGGCGGTAGTTGTCGCGATTGCGTTTGCCGATCAGGCCGGTGATGGCGCGCATGCTGCCGCGCAGAAGGTCAACGAGAAAGCGGTCTTCCTTGGGGTTGTTCTGATCGACATAGCTGGCGATCTTGAACTCCGTGTTCGGCTGCAGGGAAACCAGTCCACCGTCAGTGAACCGGACCTGGGCTCGTCCGTTCGTGCCAGTCACAATGGCATTGCCGCTGTTGATATCGCCGCCCTTGGTGAGGGCAGTCACGCGGCCGTCCGTCTGGCGGAGATTTACTTCGCCCGCAGTGAACTGCGCGACGCCGGCAAGTGCGTGCGCCTGCAGCGGGTAGCCCGCCGCCAGCGCCATCAGCAGGACGGTGTTGTTGAGTCTGAAGGCTTGTTCCATGGTACGAACCTCGAAGGTCTTTGCGAAGATCTGAGCGATTAAAAGTCCCGGCGCACTGTCACGGAGAAAACACGTTTACTGAAATCAGAAATGGCGATGTTGGAGTCCGTCCGGAGCAGCGACAACTGCGGCGTGACACGCCAGTTCACAAAGGGGACCCAGGTCAGCCCGAGGTTGAGACTTGTTTGCTTGTCGCGGCGGGTGACCAGAAACAGGGGGTCTGTACCACCGTAGCGCCGCTCCTCGTAACCTGCATTGCCAAACACGTCCACGTCGGCATTGACGGTTTGCTGCAGGCCGGCGCGCAGCCCGGCCAGACGGTGGCCGAGATGCGGAACATTGGCGGCGCGCTCGTTCTCGGTTCCCGCATACACGCCGCCGAAGGCCAGCAGGCCGTTGCGGAATGCCCTGGCGTAGGACGCGCCCATCACATAACGATTGGCATCGCGCAGGTTCTGACCGGGATAACGCAAGGTGGACAACTGCAGGTAGGTGGTCCACTGACTGGCCGCATCAGGGCGGTGGGTCCATTCACCGACCATGCCGCGTTGATCCCTCACGTCGCGGTTGTCGGCCGAGAAGGTTCCGACCTGCGCTGCGGCCGTGTATTCGTTTTTTCCGACCTTGTAGCTGGCGCCGGCGCTTATATCGAACTGGTTGGTGTCGAAGTCGTTGTAATCGTTGTTGAAACGGTAGTTGCCCGAAGCGCTGGCAATCAGGGACAGGCGCGGATCGATCACAAAACGCCCCGAGACGCCGGCGCCCAGGCTGTAAAAGGAGTCCTTGAGCTTGACGCTGGTGGGACTCAAGGTCAGAACCAGTCCGCCAAGCGAGGGGACCGCGACGTTCGCGTTGCCCGGGCCGCTGTTGATGTTACTGTCGCTGCCGATGCTGCCCTCAACATAGCCCCTGATCGACGAACGTGCGGCTTCCTCGTTGCGGTCAATGGCCTGCAGGAACTCGTCAATCTTCCGGGCGGCTTCCGGGGGAATGTCGTCGCGTTTTGTTTCCTGCAGCACCTGGCGCGCCGCCTGGTTATCGCCGAGGGAAAACAGGGCTCGTCCCAGTTCGGCGCGGGCCCGCGAGTTGCCCGGCTGGACCGTCAGGACGCGTTCGAGCGCAAACACGGCGCGGGTGAACTGGCCGGTGTCGTTGGCGGCAATGCCAAGGACGGTATCAAAGTCAGGGTCACCCGCACGTGAGGCTTCTGCCGTGGCGAGCTGGTCAAACGCCTGCTGCGCCTTGCCCTGCTCCACCAGCGCCAGTGATTCACGAACCAGTGCATCTGCCTCTGCATATGCGGCGCAGGAGAACACTGCAGCAAGCCAGGCGGCAGACATCTGGAAAAAAAATCGTTTGAAGGACATAACAATCTGCCCAAAAAAAACCACTGGATGCCAGTGGTTTTATATCACGGAGTAAAACAAAAGCAGCATTTATTACAGTGACTTTATCCACGCTGGCCGTTTTTTCGGTATTCCGACCTGGCCTGGTGCGCGTCGGCTTCGTTCCATCCGTCAAATGACAGATGCATGACACAAGCCGGGCGCCCGCGGATCGGTCCGGTTTTCGCCATTTTTGTCATTCGGTGGCACAATGGAGCCTGTTTCTGAAGGCCCTTCCTTGCCACAGTCGCATCCGCTAATCGGTCCAGCCGTGTTGCGGAAGGTTAATCAACCAGCCACACCCGTTGTGGCCAGCTAATGTTTCCTCAAGGGAAACGGAGGTCAGCGTAATGAGTTCAAGCCCGGCGGCATCTTCCGTCTATTCGGCCTATCAAGGCAATACCTATCTCTTCGGCGGCAATGCGCCTTATGTCGAAGAGATGTACGAAAACTACCTGGCCAACCCCGGTAGCGTGCCCGACAACTGGCGCGAGTATTTCGACGCCCTGCAGCATGTGCCCGCCGTTGACGGCAGCAACGCCAAAGACGTTCCGCACCTGCCGGTCGTCAACGCTTTCGCCGAACGCGCCAAGCAGGGCGTGACCCGGGTGGTGGGTGCTTCCACCGCCGACTCCGAGTGGGGGCGCAAACGTACCGCCGTCCAGCAGCTGATTGCTGCCTACCGCAACGTGGGTGCCCGTTGGGCCGACCTGGACCCCCTCAAGCGCACCGAGCGCGACAACATTCCCGAGCTTGACCCGTCTTTCTACGGGTTCACCGATGCCGACCAGGAAGCGGTGTTCAACACCAGCAACACCTTCTTCGGCAAGGAAACCATGAGCCTGCGCGAGCTGCTCAACGCGCTGCGCGAGACCTACTGCGGCACCATCGGTGCCGAGTACATGTACATGACGGACCAGAACCAGAAGCGCTGGTGGCAGCAAAAGCTCGAAGCGATCCGCAGCAAGCCCAACTTCACACCGGAGAAAAAGCGCCACATCCTGGACCGCCTGTCGGCGGCGGAAGGCCTGGAGCGTTTCCTTCACACCAAATATGTCGGGCAGAAACGCTTCTCGCTCGAAGGCGGCGAAAGCTTCATCGCCAGCATGGATGAGCTGATCCAGCGCGGCGGCAGCATCGGCGTGCAGGAAATCGTGATCGGCATGGCCCATCGCGGCCGCCTGAACGTGCTGGTCAACTCGCTGGGCAAGGTGCCGGCCGACCTGTTTGCCGAGTTCGAGCACACCGCTCCTGAAGACCTGCCCAGCGGCGACGTCAAATACCACCAGGGTTTCAGTTCCGACGTCACCACCCCCGGCGGGCCGGTGCACCTGAGTCTGGCGTTCAATCCTTCGCACCTCGAAATTGTCAACCCGGTGGTCGAAGGCTCGGTGCGCGCCCGCATGGACCGCCGCGCCGACCCCAAGGGCCTGCAGGTATTGCCAGTGCTGGTGCATGGCGATGCGGCGTTTGCCGGGCAGGGCGTGGTCATGGAAACCCTGGCGCTGGCTGAGACCCGGGGTTACTCCACCGGCGGCACGGTGCACATCGTGATCAACAACCAGATCGGTTTCACCACCAGCGACCCGCGCGACAGCCGCTCCACCCTGTACTGCACGGACGTCGTCAAGATGATCGAAGCGCCCGTGCTGCACGTCAACGGAGACGACCCGGAGGCGGTGGTTCTGGCCACCCAGCTCGCGCTCGAATTCCGCATGGAGTTCCAGAAGGACGTCGTGGTCGACATCATCTGTTTCCGCAAGCTGGGCCACAACGAGCAGGACACGCCGGCGCTCACGCAGCCGCTGATGTACAAGAAAATTGCGCAACACCCCGGTACCCGCAAGCTGTACGCCGACAAGCTGTCGGCGCAGGGCATGGGCGAGACGCTGGGTGACGACATGGTCAAGGCCGTGCGCGCCGCGCTGGACGCGGGCAAAAGCACTTTTGATCCGGTGATCACCAACTTCAAGAGCAAATACGCGGTGGACTGGAGTCCTTACCTCGGCAAGAAGTGGACCGACGCCGGCGACACCGCCATTCCGATGGCCGAGTGGAAGCGTCTGTCCGAAAAGATCAGCACCATTCCGCCGACGGTGACCGCCCACCAGCTCGTCAAGAAGGTGTACGACGACCGTGCGGCCATGGGCCGCGGCGACATTCCGGTGGACTGGGGCATGGGTGAACACATGGCGCTGGCTTCGCTGGTGGCCAGCGGTTACCCGGTGCGCCTGTCCGGTGAGGACTGCGGGCGTGGCACGTTCACCCACCGCCATTCGGTGATTCACGACCAGAGCCGCGAGAAGTGGGATACCGGCACCTATGTGCCGCTGCAGAACGTGGCCGATAACCAGGCCCCGTTTGTCGTGATCGACTCCATCCTGTCGGAAGAGGCGGTGCTGGCCTTCGAATACGGCTATGCCTCGAACGACCCCAACACGCTGGTGATCTGGGAAGCCCAGTTCGGCGACTTCGCCAATGGCGCACAGGTCGTGATCGACCAGTTCATCGCCTCGGGTGAGGTCAAGTGGGGCCGTGTGAACGGCATCACGCTGATGCTGCCGCACGGCTATGAAGGCCAGGGGCCGGAGCACAGCTCGGCGCGCCTGGAGCGCTTCATGCAGCTGTCGGCCGACACCAACATGCAGGTGGTCCAGCCGACCACCGCCAGCCAGATCTTCCACGTGTTGCGCCGCCAGATGGTGCGCAACCTGCGCAAGCCGTTGATCATCATGACGCCCAAGTCCTTGCTGCGCAACAAGGATGCCACCTCTCCACTGTCCGAGTTCACCAAGGGCGGTTTCCAGACGGTGATCCCCGACAGCGGCGGGCTCAAGGCCGACAAGGTCAAACGTGTCGTCGCCTGTTCGGGCAAGGTCTACTACGACCTGGCCAAAAAGCGTGAGGAGAAGGGCGTCGACGATGTTGCCATCGTGCGTGTGGAGCAGCTCTATCCCTTCCCGCACAAGGCTTTCGCGGCCGAGCTGAAGAAGTACCCGAATGTCACCGACATCGTCTGGTGCCAGGACGAGCCGCAGAACCAGGGTGCGTGGTTCTTTGTGCAGCACTACATCCATGAAAACATGTCCGAAGGCCAGAAACTCGGTTACTCGGGCCGCGCGGCCTCGGCATCCCCGGCTGTAGGTTATTCGCACCTGCACCAGGAGCAGCAAAAAGCGCTGGTAGACGGCGCTTTTGGCAAGCTCAAGGGCTTTGTCCTGACCAAATAAGAGGGCTGCGCCGGACGGCGCACTCCATCGAACCCACAACCCGAAAGAATTCAAATGGCTATCGTAGAAGTCAAGGTCCCGCAGTTGTCCGAATCCGTGGCAGAAGCCACCATGCTGCAGTGGAAGAAAAAAGTCGGCGACGCCATCGCCATTGACGAAATCCTGATCGAGATCGAGACCGACAAGGTGGTGCTGGAAGTGCCCGCGCCTGCCGCCGGCGTCCTGGCCGAAATCCTGGTCGCCGATGGCGGCACGGTCACGGCCGAGCAACTGATTGCCCGGATTGATACCGAAGGCAAGGCAGCTGCCGCTGCGCCGGCTGCGGCGGCACCTGCGGCCGCCGTCGCGACCGCCCCGGCAGCCGCGCCCGCCCCAGCGGGTGGCAGCATGGCCGGCGTGCCCATGCCGGCAGCGGCCAAGCTGATGGCCGACAACCAACTGGCTTCCGGCTCGGTTGCCGGTACCGGCAAGGACGGCCGGGTCACCAAGGGCGATGTGCTGGTCGCGGTGGCCGGCGGTGCTCCGTCTGCTCCAAAATCAATAGCTGCCAGCGCAATACCCACGGGCGCTCCAACCACTTCCTTGCCTCAAGTGGCGGCACCGGCCAGGGCCAGCGACCTGCGCGACCGCCCCGAGCAGCGCGTGCCCATGAGCCGCCTGCGCGCACGGATTGCCGAGCGTCTGCTGCAATCGCAGTCGACCAACGCCATCCTGACCACGTTCAACGAAGTCAACATGGCGCCCGTCATGGAAATGCGCAAGAAGTTCCAGGACCAGTTCACCAAGGAGCATGGCGTCAAGATCGGCTTCATGAGCTTTTTTGTGAAAGCCGCTGTGCATGCGCTGAAGAAATTCCCGGTGATCAATGCGTCGGTGGATGGCAATGACATCGTCTACCACGGGTATTTCGACATCGGCATCGCCGTCGGTTCGCCGCGCGGCCTGGTGGTGCCCATTCTTCGCAATGCCGACCAGATGAGTTTTGCCGAAATCGAAAAGAAAATCGCCGAGTTCGGCAAGAAGGCCCAGGACGGCAAGCTGGGCATCGAGGATATGACCGGTGGCACCTTCTCGATCTCGAACGGCGGCACCTTCGGCTCCATGCTGTCGACGCCGATCATCAACCCACCGCAATCGGCCATCCTGGGCGTGCACGCGACCAAGGACCGCGCGGTGGTAGAGAACGGCCAGATCGTGATCCGCCCGATGAACTACCTCGCCATGAGTTACGACCACCGCATCATCGACGGCCGCGAAGCCGTGCTCGGTCTGGTGGCGATGAAGGAAGCGCTGGAAGACCCGGCGCGCCTGCTGTTCGACATTTGAGGTCAATTTGGCCAGGAAACGGCTATTGCCCCTTCTAACATCCGATATCGCCAATGGCTTATCGCAGATGATGTTGGGTGCAGCGATAGCTGTCTTACCCTGGCTCCTGCTGGGCCTGGTTTCCACCGTTGAAACTCTCACGAGTGGTAACTCTTCCTGCGCTGGCAGTGGTTACTCTTGCGTGTTGGGGTGGATAGCAGTGTTTGCGTCAATCGCGACCGTGCCCGTAGGCGGCGCAATTTGTCTTTTTGGATTTTTTGAGTTCGCTGGGGCTTGCCTGCAAAAAGTTTCTGCGCTGCTGCGACGGCGCTAAGTTCTTTTACCTGGACGAGCTTGATTTCTCCCGCCGTAAATATGAAAAGAGGTAGTTGTGAGCAAAAGTTTTGATGTCATCGTCATCGGTGGCGGTCCCGGTGGCTACATTGCCGCCATCCGCGCCGCCCAGCTGGGCTTCAACGTGGCCTGTATCGACGAGTGGAAAAACGCCAAGGGCGGACCGGCCCTGGGTGGCACCTGCACCAACATCGGCTGCATTCCGTCCAAGGCCTTGCTGCAATCGTCCGAACACTATGACCATGCCGCTCACCACTTTGCTGATCATGGCATCGAGGTCAAGGGACTGGGCCTGGACGTCGCGAAAATGCTGGCGCGCAAGGACACGGTCGTCAAGCAGAACAACGACGGCATCGTCTACCTGTTCAAGAAGAACAAGGTCACCTTCTTTCATGGCCGCGGCTCTTTCGTCGCGGCGAAGGACGGTCTTTATGACATCAAGGTGGCGGGAGCCTCCGAGGACACCCTCTCCGGCAAACACGTCATCGTGGCCACAGGATCGAACGCCCGTGCCTTGCCCGGTGCGCCTTTTGATGAAGAAAACATCCTGTCCAACGACGGCGCCCTGCGCATCGGCGCCGTGCCTAAAAAACTGGGCCTGATCGGCTCCGGCGTGATCGGCCTGGAAATGGGCTCGGTCTGGCGGCGCCTCGGTGCCGATGTGACCATTCTGGAAGGCCTGCCCACCTTCCTCGGCGCCGTCGATCAGCAGGTTGCCAAGGAAGCGCACAAGGCCTTTGTCAAGCAAGGGCTGAAAATCGAGCTCGGTGTCAAGGTGGGCGAGATCAAATCCGGCAAAAATGGCGTGTCCGTCGCCTGGACCAATGCCAAGGGAGAGGCCCAGACGATTGATGTCGACAAGCTGATCGTCTCGATCGGCCGGACCGCCAACACCCTTGGTCTGGCGCCCGAAACGGTGGGACTGAAGCTCGACGAACGCGGCGCCATCGTGGTCGACGAGGAATGCAAAACCAATTTGCCCAACGTCTGGGCTGTTGGTGATGTGGTGCGGGGCCCCATGCTGGCGCACAAGGCGGAGGAAGAGGGCGTCGCGGTGGCCGAGCGCATCGCCGGCCAGCATGGCCATGTCAACTTCAACACCATTCCCTGGGTGATTTACACCAACCCCGAGATCGCCTGGGTCGGGCAGACCGAAGAGCAACTGAAGGCGGCGGGCCGGGCCTACAAGGCAGGCACCTTCCCCTTCATGGCCAACGGGCGTGCGCGGGCGCTCGGCGACACCACCGGCATGGTGAAGATGCTGGCGGACGCCACCACCGACGAAATTCTCGGCGTGCACATCGTCGGCCCCTTCGCCAGCGAACTGATCGCCGAATGCGTGGTGGCCATGGAATTCCGGGCCAGTGCAGAGGACATTGCGAGAATCTGCCACGCCCATCCATCGCTCAGCGAGGCCACCAAGGAGGCTGCGCTGGCCGTCGACAAGCGGACGCTGAATTTCTGAGGATGTTTGCCCCCACGTTCCCCCACTTCGTGTGGGTCTCTGCCCCCCAGGGGGGCCCAGCCGCCTTGGGGCGGCCCGGCGGCGGCTGATGGTCGTCCCGCGAGGGTCGGTGCGTTCGGATTACGAGTCTGAACTGAAGACGCGGGGTTACACCAGTGACCCCGCCCAGTTGCGGGCTGTGGATGCACTGGAGCGTTGCGCCACCGAGTGGGCGGCGTTCAAGGAAAAACGGTCCAATCCGCTCAAGAAGCTTATCAACCGGCCCGACATCCCACGCGGGGTTTACATGCACGGCGGGGTGGGGCGCGGCAAGAGCTTCCTGATGGACTGTTTCTACAACGCGGTTCCGCTCAAACGCAAGACGCGCCTGCATTTTCACGAGTTCATGCGCGAAGTCCACCGTGAACTGCGCGACCTCCAGGGGGTGGTCAATCCGCTGGACGAGCTGGGTAAACGTATTTCCAAACGTTACCGCCTCATCTGCTTTGACGAGTTTCATGTCGCCGACATCACCGACGCGATGATTTTGCATCGCCTGCTGGCGGCGCTGTTTGACAACGGCGTGGGTTTTATCACCACCTCCAATTTTCATCCTGACGACCTGTACCCGAACGGCCTGCACCGTGACCGCATTTTTCCGGCGATTGCGCTGCTCAAGCAGAACCTCGAAGTGATCAGCGTGGACAACGGGACCGACTACCGTCGGCGCACGCTCGAGCAGGTCAGGCTCTACCACACGCCGCTGGGGCCGCAGGCAGACGCGGAAATGGAGGAAACTTTTCAGCGTCTGGCGGAGTCTCACGACGAATCGCCGGTGCTGCACATCGAATCACGGAAAATCCATGCCAGACGCAAGGCGGGCGGCGTCGTCTGGTTCGATTTCAAGACCCTGTGTGGCGGGCCACGTTCGCAAAATGACTACCTGGAAATTGCCACACAGTTTCACACGGTGCTGCTCAGCAATGTGCCGCACATGCCGGTGCGCATGGCATCCGAAGCAAGGCGTTTTACCTGGCTGGTCGATGTTCTCTACGACCGTCGCGTCAAACTCATCATGTCGGCGGAAGTCCCCCCTGAGGCGTTGTACACGGAAGGTCCCCTGGCACACGAGTTTCCCCGGACGGTGTCCAGGCTCAATGAAATGCAGTCTGCCGAGTTCCTGGCACTGGAACGCAGAAATGTGGATACCACCCTGACATGAAAAAACTGTTTCTTTTCTTGCTGTTCTCCACCCTGGGGGTTGCCTCAAGTGCTCAGACCCAGGATGAACTGGTGTCGGCCGCCACCGATCGGGAGCGACAGCGCATCAACACCGAACGCACCACGCTGGAGGCAGCATTTGATGCGGAAGAAGATGCCTGTTACAAAAAGTTTTTTGTCAACAGCTGTCTGAACGCCATCAAACCCAGGCGGCGTGAGGCGATGGCCGACCTGAAGTTCCGGGAAGTTGCCCTTAATGAGCAGGAGCGCCGCCAAAAGGCAGCCGAGCAGGTTCGCAAGACCGAGGAAAAATCGTCACCCGAGGCCGAGCGGCAAGCCGCTGAGCGTCGCGCCACGGCGCTGGAAGACACCAAGGCCCGGGAAGAGCGAACGCGTCAGAAGGCCAGCGATCGCATGGACCTCAAGCAGAACGAAGCCCTCAATGCCGCCGAGGCAGCCGGCAAGGATCAAGGTGCCAAGGAGAGGGCCCAGGCGCGCGCAGACAAGCAGGCCGCCAGTGCCAAAGAGGCCCAGATGTACAAGGACAAACAGCAGGAAGCGCAGGAGAGAAAAGCCAGCCGCGAGCAGAGGCTGCGCGAGCAGACCAAGCCGGCGGCCAAGCCCTTGCCTGCCCCCGGCTGAGGTTCGGTCACATTCAGGCCAGCGCCTCGAACTTGACGATGACCAGCGACAGGTTGTCGCCGCCGCCATGGGCACGCGAGCGTGCTTTCTGAATCAGGAATTCGGTGGCCTCACGTGGTGACAGCATGGACAGGGCCGAGCCCATTTCACTGGGACTGAAATAGTGCCAGACACCGTCGCTGCAAGCGATCAGTGAGTCGCCCGGCCCCAGCTGTGGAATGTAGTGCTGGCTCACCGGCGGCACTTCCTCGGTGCCCAGGCATCCCATCAGGATGTTGGACTGCGGATGCACGTTGGCCTCTTCCTCGGTGAGTTCGCCTTTGTCCACCAGTGTCTGGACATAGGAATGGTCGATGGTCCGATTGACCAGCTTGGCACCCCGAAAATGGTAGATGCGCGAGTCGCCAGCATGCACCCAGTGGCAGTCGCCGCCCGGGTTGATCAGAAACGCTGCCAGCGTGCTGTGCGGCTCCTGTTCGGCTGAAATGGCCGTGAGCTTGATCACGGTGTGGGCTTCTTCCACCAGCTGTTTGAGCATGGCCACCGCATCGTCTGTGTCGGGGGCATATCGCTCGAACAGTTGTTTGGCCGTCATCATGACCTGATCGGACGCCTTGCGCCCGCCACTTCGCCCGCCCATCCCATCGGCCACGATGCCGAGCATGCAGCCGGCGATGCGCGCATGGCTGAGCAGGGCCACCTGGTCCTGCTGGTAGTCGCGGTCTCCCTTGTGGATACCGGTTGACGCCGTGATTCGATAACCTTTGGACATATTGAAATGGCCGAGTCATGTGGACTCGATTAATCTCCGTAATCAACGTATTATCAGATGAAGCTGCTCGCCCGTATAAAAAACTTGGACTTCAACCTGCATTCCCCGGAGCGTCGCCTCATAGACCTCAAAATCGAACATGCGGATCTCAATGCCCTGGTGGATCTCACCGCGCATGCCGTGCCGATTGACGAGTTGATGCTCAGGCGCCTGAAAAAGCGCCGCTTGCTCTTGCGCGACCTGATCGCCCAGCTCGAACTGGCCCTTGACCCCCCCGAGCCCGCCTGATGAATCTGGAGTCTCAAGTCCTGGAGGCGTTTGCCCCCGATGGCGTGCTGGCGCGAGCAGCTGAACATTTTGTCCCGCGCAGCGGACAGACCGACATGGCGCTCGCCGTGGCGCGCGCCATCGAAGGTGCTTATCCGCTGGTGGTAGAGGCCAGCACCGGTGTCGGTAAAACCTTTTCCTACCTGGTGCCGGCCCTGCTCAGCGGTGAGCGGGTGCTGCTGTCCACCGCTACCAAGGCCTTGCAGGACCAGCTGTTCGGCCGTGACCTGCCGGCCCTGGTCAAGGCGCTGGGCGTGCCGGTCAGCACCGCCTTGCTCAAGGGGCGCGGCAGTTATCTCTGTCTGCACCGGATGGAAATGGCCCGCCATGACGCGAGTTTTCCCGAACGCAGCGCGCTTCGCGCGCTGGCCAAAGTGGAGGAATGGGCTCGCGGAACGGATACCGGTGATCTGGCCGAACTGCCCGGGCTGGATGAGCGTTCACCGGTGATTCCCTGGGTCACCTCGACCCGGGAAAACTGCCTTGGCGCTCCGTGCCCGCGGTTTCGCGCCTGTCATGTCAACCATGCACGCCGTCAAGCGCTGGCGGCCGACGTGGTGGTGATCAACCACCACCTGTTTTTTGCTGATCTGGCGGTGCGCGAATCAGGCGTGGCGGAGCTGTTGCCGACAGTTCGGATTGCGATCTTTGACGAAGCACACCAGCTCAATGAAACGGGTGTGCAGTTTCTGGGAAAAAACCTGTCGACCGGACAGATCCTCGATTTCGCCCGCGACATGCTGGGCACCGGGCTGCAGCTGGCGCGCGGCCTGCTGGACTGGCCGGCGCTGGCGGGCGCGACCGAACATGCGGCCCGCGACTTGCGCCTCTCCGTGGGCAAGGCCTATCCGGGCAGCAAGCTGCGCTGGACCGATGCTGCGCCTGAGGGCCTGGCCCCAAAAGAATGGGCAGAGGCGCTGGCGGCTGTCGGCACCGCGCTGGCGGGTGCCTGTGAAGCCCTGGACACGGTCAGTGACATCGCCCCGGACTTCGTGCGCCTGCACGAGCGCGCTGCCGAACTGGAGGCGCGCGCCCGCGCTTTTGGTCTTGAGCCTCAGCCCGGCGGGGTCCGCTGGCTGGATGTGGGCACCCAACTGCGGCTGGTGGAGTCCCCGCTGGATATCGCCGAGGCCATCCAGGCCAGGGTGTTCACCGATGACAAGGCGGCTGCCAAAACATGGATATTCACCTCGGCCACCCTGGGCGACGATGCGCAATTGAGCTGGTTCACTCAGCCCTGTGGTTTGACAGAGGCCACGGTGTTGCAGGTGGGCAGCCCTTTCGACTATGCGCGCCAGGCCGCGTTGTACATTCCGCGCAACTTCCCCAAGCCGGGCGACCCCACGCACACGGCTGCGGTCGCGGCCTCCGCAGCGGACTGGGCCCGCCGGCTGGGCGGCCGCACCATGGTGCTGACAACCACCTTGCGCGCCTTGCGGGCGATCGGCGAGGCCCTGCAGGCAAGCTTTGAGGGTTCGGTTGACATCGAGGTGCTGGTGCAGGGGGAGATGCCCAAGCGGACCCTGATTGAACGTTTCCGCCAGGCCGACAGCCACGGTGGACGCGGCTGCGTGCTCGTGGCGTCCGCCTCATTCTGGGAAGGCATCGATGTGCCGGGTGATGCACTGCAGCTCGTGATCATCGACAAACTGCCGTTTCCGCCGCCCAACGATCCCATGGTGGAGGCCAGGTCGCGGTTGCTGGAATCAACAGGCAAAAGCGCTTTCAACGACTATTTCCTGCCGGAAGCTGCCGTGGCGTTGAAGCAGGGGGCCGGGCGCCTGATACGCCGCGAAACCGATCAGGGCGTGCTGGTGGTCTGCGACAGCCGGCTGGCATCCATGGGTTATGGCAAGCGGCTGCTGCGTGCGCTGCCGCCCATGCAACGCCTGGCGTCGGAAGAGCAGTTGAACGAGCGGCTGGATCTGCTTACCAGAACTTGTACCAGGGCCCCTCAACCGACTTGAAGCCCTTGGACAGGTATTCGCTCTGGGGAAAGCTTCTTTCCATCACGCGTTTGGTGTCGTCGCGCAGTTGGGCCATGTTGAGCGCGTCATAAGACTTGTACAGAATGAACAGGGCTTCTTCGAGCACCGGCACATCGCGGTAGTCTGCAATCGCGGTTTGAGCGCGGTTGATGGCCGAGATGTAGGCGCCACGGGTGTAGTAGTAGCGGGCTACATGGACTTCATACTGGGCCAGGGAATTGACGATGTAGTTCATGCGCAGGCGCGCGTCGGCCGAATACTTCGATTCTGGAAAGCGGTTGACCAGCTCCTTGAAGGACTCGAAGGACTCCTTGGCGGCTTTCTGGTCACGCTCCGACAGGTCCTGCTTGTACAGGAAGCTGAAAAGGCCCAGGTTTTCGTTGAAGTTCACCAGACCCTTGAGGTACAGGGCATAGTCGATCGCCGGACTGGCCGGGTGCAGCTTCATGAAGCGATCCAGCGTCGCCAATGCCTGTGCCTGCTCTCCACCCTTGAACTGGGCATAGGCTTTTTCCAGCTGGGCCTGCTGGGCCAGCGGCGTGCCAGCTGCGCGGCCTTCGAGCTTTTCAAACAGAGGGACGGCCTTGTCATAGGCGCCGGAATTTGCCTCGTCCCTGGCTTCCGTGTAAATCTTGTTGGGGCTCCAGTTGGCCGTGGGGTCCTTCACGGTGGAGGAGCACGCTGAAAGCACGAATGCACAGACAAGCATGGACGCTGCCACGGGGCGTGTGGCTGGAACAACCGATAATTTGGAGGAAAACATCGCAATTGATCCTGTTAATGACTGATTCTGTACAAAGCAAATTGATTATATCGAGCGCCCTTGCGGCGGGCACTCTGGCCGATGACGTCCTGGGAGAGGGCGAGACGGCCGCCGATGCCGAGTTGCGTGAGGTGAGTGTTCCCGTGGAGAGTCACGGCGCGCGTCTGGACCGGGCATTGGCAGGCATTGTGCCCGAGTTCTCCCGCAGTTATCTTCAACAACTGATAACAGCGGGGGCCGTGCAACTCAATGGCGTCACGGTGGCCAAGGCGTCCGCCAAAGTCAAGGCCGGCGACAACCTGAAGATCGAACTCAAACCGACGCCGCAAAGCCAGGCCTTCAAGCCGGAGGCGATGGCGCTGGAGCTTCTTTTTGAGGACGAGCATCTGCTGGTCATCAACAAGCCGGCCGGCCTGGTGGTGCATCCGGCGCCCGGAAACTGGAGCGGCACGCTGCTCAACGGGCTGCTGGCGCGCGATTCCCAGGCCAGCCTGTTGCCGCGCGCGGGCATCGTTCACCGGCTCGACAAGGACACCAGCGGCCTCATGGTGGTGGCGCGCAGGCGCCAGGTGATGGACCAACTGGTGGCCATGATTGCCGAGCGCAGTGTCAGCCGCGAGTACATCGCGCTGGCCCATGGCGCGTGGGAAGGGCCGAAGTCGCGCCAGGTCGAGACGCCGATAGGCCGCGATCCGCGCAATCGCCTGCGCATGGCGGTCGTGGACCTCGAAAAAACGGCCGGCAAGACCGCCTCGACCGGGTTTTATCTGCTTCAAAACGAAGGGCCGTTTTGTCTGGTGCGCTGCCGGCTGCAGACCGGCCGGACCCACCAGATCAGGGTGCACATGGCCTCCATCGGCCATCCGCTGGTGGCCGATGATGTTTATGGCGGCAAGCCCGCCGCGGGCCTGGAGCGTCAGGCCCTGCATGCCTGCCGCCTGGCTTTCACACACCCCGTGACCGGCGAAGCCCTCGAGTTCATGGCGCCGTTGCCGATGGATCTGGCGGCGGCGCTTGCCCAGCTGGGGCTGGGATACAATCAAATCCAGTAGTTTTCTGCTACCCGCCGCATGGCGCACCCCGATATTGTGGTTGCGCATGAATGTGAACTGCGCCGCCAGGCGCCTTTATCTCGAATCATTTCGGAACCAAGACCATGAATACGACGGATGCCAAGCGCGTCCTCGAAACGGCACTTATTTGCGCGCAGCAGCCGCTGCCTTTGCGTGAGATGGGTGTATTGTTCAACGGGGCACTGACTGCCGATACCCTCAAGCTGCTGCTGGAGGATCTGCAAAACGACTGGTCCGGGCGGGGGGTGGAGCTGGTGCATGTCTCGACCGGCTGGCGGTTTCAGAGCAGACCGCAGATGCGCGAGTACCTCGATCGCCTGCATCCTGAAAAGCCGCCGCGCTACACCCGAGCCACGCTGGAAACGCTGGCCATCATCGCCTACCGCCAGCCGGCGACACGTGGCGACATGGAAGACATCCGGGGCGTGACCATCAACAGCATGATTCTCAAGCAGCTTGAGGACCGGGGTTGGGTCGAGGTCATCGGTCATCGCGAAACCGTCGGGCGTCCCGGTCTGTACGCAACAACGCGGCAGTTTCTCGACGATCTGGGGCTCGAGTCGCTGGACCAGTTGCCGGTCATGGATACCACGGAGGCGCAGGCCTCGATGCTCGATCAGATCGACTTTGGCATGCCGGCTGCTGTGGCCGCAGACGCGGCAGCGCCCGGGGATGCCGCTTTGCCCGATGATCCCGGGACCGGTTTGCTGGTCGCAGAACTTTCCGATGCGGCGCAGGCCGGCGATTCGCAGGACGCTTCGTTAACCAGCCTCACGGCCACCGATCCCAACGCCTGAACGCAAACGCATGAATCAAAAAGACAATCCGGCTCCGGCCCCCGCTCCCCCTGCCCAGGTTGAAGAGCCCATTGTGCCGCCAGCCCCCGATTCATCGGCGCAGGCAGCTCCTGATTTGATAGCGGAGGTGCCGCCTGCCGGTGATTCCGCCAAGGCGGCGCAAGGCAGGTCCGAGCGTGTGGCGCAGCTGGCGCCGGCGCTGGCCCGTTTTGAAGACGTGGTGACCGGCCAGTTCGATGCCGACGAAGAGGAAGACGTGGCGCTGGAGCTCCCCAAGCGGGTGCTGCTGCCGCAACCGGAGACCCCCAAGCTGCACAAGGTTCTGGCACAGGCGGGACTCGGCTCCCGGCTGGAAATGGAACAGCTGATTCTGGAAGGCCGGATTTCCGTCAACGGCGAACCGGCCCATATTGGCCAGCGCATCCAGTTTGGCGACACGGTCAAGGTCAACGGCAAGCCGATCCGGGTGCGCATCGACCCGCCGCCACCACGGGTCATTGCTTACCACAAGCCCTCCGGCGAGGTGGTGTCGCATGACGACCCGCAAAACCGGCCCACGGTGTTTCGCCGTCTGCCCAAGCTGTTCCAGGGCAAGTGGCAATCGGTGGGCCGGCTCGACCTGAACACCGAGGGGCTCTTGCTGCTGACCAGTTCCGGCGAACTCGCCAACAAACTCATGCATCCCCGTTTTGGCCTGGAGCGGGAGTACGCGGTGCGTGTACTGGGGGCACTCAACAACGAAGAGAAAAAGCGCCTGCTCGACGGCGTGCAACTTGACGATGGCCTGGCCCAGTTCAGCACGATTGAAGCCGGCGGGGGCGAGGGCGCCAACTGCTGGTACCGCGTGACGATTTCCGAAGGTCGCAACCGGGAGGTGCGCCGCATGTTCGAAGCGGTGGGTCATGCCGTCAGCCGCCTGATCCGCATCCGTTACGGCGCGGTGGTGCTGCCGCGCGGCCTCAAGCGTGGCGCTTTTGTCGAACTCGATGAGCGCGACATTGACGCGTTGACCAGCGCTGTTGGACGTTCGGAAGCCCGCGCCGATCCGCGCGGTGCCAACAGGAATACCGGGGAAGCAGGAGAGGCCGGGGAAGCCGGCTTCGGCGAGGGCCGTCCAGGGCGCGGGCCGCGCCGCAACGACCGCTCACGCGGCGGACGGGGACGACCTGACAGTGGCGCCCCCAGGGCACTGGATGCGCAAGCCATGCCAGACAAAAGCCGGACAGCGGAGGCGAGGGAACAAGGCGAGGAGGCCGGCCACGATCCGCTGGATCTGCAGCCGCCCATGAATCGCAACGAAGCGCCACGCGACGCCAACCGGCGCCGGGGTGCCAAGGGTGGTCGCGGCAATGGGGGTAACTCCGGAGCGGGTCCCCGTTCCGGCCCGCCTGGCAAGTTTGGCGGCAATACGGGCGGACAAGGGCCGAAGCGCCGTGACGACCGGGGCGGGGATCGCGGTGACCGCGGTGACAAGGGGCCAGGCGGTGCACAGCCGGACCCAATGAAGACTTCGTTTGGTTATATCGGCGCGGAAACCTTTACCCGCCAGCGACAGGCTCCGGGTCAGGGGCAACGTCGCGGTGGCGGGGGCGGGGGCGGGGGCGGCGGCGGCGGTAGCACTCCGGGGCCGCGCCGCAGTGGCGGTGGCGGTGGAAACCGCGGCGGAAACCGCAGTGGGGGCGGTAACCGCGGCGGAAACCGGTAACTGCCCGGCGTATCCCAACGCGCTTTGTTCAAAGGACATTGCCCGCGGGTTAAAATCAGAGGCTTTATTCGATTTGAATAAATCCCAGAAAATCAAGGTTAAGGAAATCTCATGGCGATCGAACGCACTCTCTCCATCATCAAACCCGATGCAGTGGCAAAAAATGTCATTGGTCAAATTTATGCACGTTTTGAGGCCGCCGGCCTGAAAGTGGTTGCTGCCCGCATGGCGCACCTGTCGCGCGGCGAAGCTGAGGCTTTTTATGCAGTGCATAAAGAGCGTCCTTTCTTCAAGGATCTGGTTGAGTTCATGATTTCCGGTCCGGTCATGATTTCCGCCCTGGAAGGCGAAAACGCGATCCTGAAACACCGCGACCTGATGGGCGCGACAGATCCGAAGAAAGCCGCCGCCGGTACCATTCGTGCCGATTTCGCTGACAGCATTGATGCCAATGCCGTGCATGGCTCCGATGCGGTCGAAACTGCCCAGGTGGAGATCAGTTTCTTCTTCGCGGGCATGAACATCTACTCGCGCTAAGGCGCAAGTTTCCCGCAAATGACCGCCAACCTGCTTGATTACGATCTGGACGGGCTGGCGGCCTTTTGCGAAGGCCTCGGGGAGAAACGCTTCCGGGCCACCCAGCTTTTTCGCTGGATTCACCAGAAAGGCGCGACAGATTTTGCCCAGATGACCGATCTGGCCAAATCGTTGCGTGAAAAACTTCCCGCGTCCGCCCACATCCAGAGCCTGAAGGTGGTGTCACGCCACGATTCGGCCGACGGCACCATCAAGTGGCTGTTCGATGTCGGCGCGGGAGATGTCATTGAAACCGTCTTCATTCCCGAGGCCGACCGCGGAACGCTTTGCATTTCGTCCCAGGCCGGCTGTGCTGTGGGCTGCCGTTTTTGCTCCACCGGCCACCAGGGCTTCAGCCGCAACCTGACGACAGCCGAGATCATCGGCCAGCTCTGGTTTGCAGAGCACTTCCTGCGCCAGCATCTGGGCCGGCAGGACCGTGTGGTGTCCAACGTCGTGATGATGGGCATGGGTGAACCCCTGCAGAACTATTCCCAGCTGCTGCCGGCCCTGCGCGTCATGCTGGACGACCATGCCTATGGCCTGTCGCGCCGGCGTGTAACGGTTTCGACCTCCGGCGTGGTGCCCATGATGGATCGTCTGGCGCATGATTGCCCGGTAGCCCTGGCGGTGTCGCTGCACGCGCCCGAGGACGAGCTGCGAAGCAACCTGGTGCCGCTGAACAAAAAATACCCGATCGCCGAATTGCTCGAGGCCTGCGCGCGTTACCAGGCCGCGGCACCGAGGGACTTCATCACCTTCGAGTACTGCATGCTCGACGGCGTCAATGACCAGCCCGAACATGCGCACATGCTGGTGGCCTTGATGCGCAAGCATGCAGTCAATGGTTTGTCCTGCAAGTTCAATCTGATTCCTTTCAACCCGTTTCCGGCATCGGGCCTGAAACGCTCAGGCATGCCGCAGGTGATGGTTTTCGCCAAGGTTCTGATGGATGCCGGCATGGTGACCACCGTGCGAAAAACCCGGGGCGATGACATCGACGCCGCCTGTGGCCAGCTCGCCGGCGATGTCCAGGACCGCACCGGTGTGCAGCAGCGCATGGCCACGCAGCGGCAGGGTATGCTCAAGGGCATCAAGATTGTCTCCAGAGAGGTCGGTGTATGAGTCGTGTCCGCAATGTCCTGTTGATGTCTGTCTGCTGGGCGGCCGTGCTGCTCGCCGGGTGTGCCGGCAAACCGGGTTCCGCTCCTGGCGCCGCGAGCGGGCGCGCGGAGATCATGACGGAGTCGGACGAACCGGACGTTCGCAAGCGGGCGCGCATCCGCCTGGAGCTGGCCGCCAATTATTTTCAGCAGGGGCAGACCAACGTCGCCCTCGACGAAATCAAGCAGGCCTTGGTGACCGATCCGACCTATGCCGAGGCCTACAACCTGCGCGCCCTGGTTTATATGCGCATGAATGACAATGTGCTTGCCGAGGACAGTTTCCGCCGGGCCATGACGCTCAATCCGCGGGACGGCGACGTGCTGCACAACTATGGCTGGCTGCTCTGCCAGCAAAATCGCTACAGCGAATCGACTGCGTTATTCGCCCGCGCCATTGCCTTGCCCCAGTACGGCGGCCAGGCCAAAACACTCATGACGCAGGGGCTTTGTCAGGTGAGGGCGGGGCAGAAAGCGGAGGGTGAGCGGAGCCTGTTGCAATCCTATGAGCTGGACGCCGGTAACCCGGTCACCGGCTATAACCTGGCCAACCTGCTTTTCCAGCGCGGGGAGTTGGTTCGTGCGCAGTTCTACATCCGCCGTTTGAACAACAGTGATCTGGCCAACGCCGAAACCTTGTGGCTGGGTATCAAGGTGGAGCGCAGTCTGGGCAACCGCGAGGCGATGCTGCAACTGGCCGATCAGCTTAAAAAGCGCTTCGCCCAGTCACGCGAGGCTGCAGCTTACGAACGGGGAGCCTTCAATGACTGATGTCGACGGCCTGCTGCCGGGCAACGCTGCCATGGCGCAGCGAGACCCGGCGCACCACGTCCCGCAGGATCAGGCAGATGGCGGGCCTGCGGTCAGTGCCGGTTCCCTGATCCGGCAGGCACGCGAAGCTGCAGGTCTGCATATCGCCGCACTGGCGGTGGCTTTGAAGGTGCCGGTCAAAAAGCTCGAAGCCCTGGAAGCGGACCGCCTGGACCTGCTGCCTGATGCCGTGTTCGTACGCGCTCTTGCGGCGAGCGTCTGTCGCACCCTGAAGATAGATGCGGGTCAGGTGCTGGCGCTGTTGCCACAAACCGGCAAGCCCAATCTCGGGCAGCAGAGTGCGTCCATCAACGCCCCGTTTCGTTCTCCCGGCGACGGACCCGGGCCCTCCCTGGTGGCCCAGATTTCCAGACCTGCCGTTCTGGCCGGCCTGTTGCTGGTGTTGGGTGCCCTGGTTCTGATCTTTCTGCCGGCTGTCCAGCAGCCCGGCGTCGCCACGCAGCCAGCGACACCATCACCTGCCATTGCCGATGCACCTTCTGCCCCGTCGGGGGGGCCGTCAGGGGTTGCCATGGCCAGGACCGAGCTGATCGAGGTGGACAAGCCCGCCGGGGCAGACAGCATGGCTCAGCCCGCTGCTCCTGGCGGCACGGCGCCGACGGCCCCTTTACTCGCACCGCGCCTGCCTGTAACCGATCAGGCTGCGGTGGTCATGTCGCCTGCGGTCGCCTCGCCCGCGGTCGCCTCGCCCGAGGCCGCCGGCATCATCGTGTTCCGGGCCAAAGGGGAGTCGTGGGTCGAAGTGACCGATGCCAGAGGCACGGTGGTTTTGCGTCGTACCCTGGCTGCCGGTGAGGAGGCGGGAGCATCGGGCGTCCTGCCGCTGGCCGCAGTGGTAGGCCGGGTCGATGCGACGCAGGTCGAGGTGCGGGGCAAGGCCTTTGACCTGGGTGCTGTGAGCAAAGACAACGTTGCACGTTTTGAGGTGAAGTAGTGGCAGCATGTTTTCCCGTGGAGTCGGCCGCGCCCAAGGCGCGCATGTCGTCCCAGGCGCGTGTGGTCTGGGGCTCACGTGTGGTCACGGTGGGTGGCGATGCGCCCGTGCGTGTGCAGTCCATGACCAACACCGACACCGTGGACGCGATCGGCACGGCCATCCAGGTCAAGGAACTGGCCATTGCCGGGTCAGAGATGGTCCGCATCACCGTCAACACACCGGAGGCTGCGGCGCAGGTGCCGTACATCCGCGAACAGCTCGACCGTATGGGCATCGACGTGCCGTTGATCGGCGACTTCCATTACAACGGCCACCGCCTGCTGACAGACTACCCGGCCTGTGCCGAGGCGCTGTCCAAGTACCGCATCAACCCGGGCAATGTGGGCAAGGGCGACAAACACGACCGGCAGTTCGGGCAGATGATAGAAGCCGCTGTTCGCTGGAACAAACCGGTGCGCATCGGTGTCAACTGGGGCAGCCTGGACCAGGAACTGCTGGCCGGCCTGATGGACGAAAACAGCCGCCGGGCCCAGCCCTGGGACGCCAAACAGGTGATGTACGAGGCATTGATCACTTCGGCTCTCGGTTCAGCCGAGCTGGCCGAGCAGATGGGCATGGACAGAAACCAGATCATTCTCTCCTGCAAGGTCAGCGGCGTGCAGGACCTGATCTCGGTTTACCGTGAACTTTCCAGACGCTCGCGTTATGCGCTGCACCTCGGTCTGACCGAAGCCGGCATGGGGACCAAGGGAACGGTGGCGTCCACCGCCGCGCTGGCCATCCTGCTGCAGGAGGGCATCGGCGACACCATTCGCGTCTCCCTGACGCCGCAGCCCGGCGAAGCGCGCACCCAGGAAGTGCTGATTGCCTCGGAAATCCTTCAGGCGCTCGGCCTGCGCAGCTTCGTGCCCAGTGTCACCGCCTGTCCCGGTTGCGGCCGAACGACCAGCACCACTTTCCAGGAACTGACCAAGGAAATCGACGATTTCCTGCGCGCGCAGATGCCGGTCTGGCGTGCCCGATACCCCGGCGTTGAGAAACTCAAGGTCGCGGTGATGGGCTGCATCGTCAACGGGCCTGGCGAGAGCAAACACGCCGACATCGGCATCAGCCTGCCCGGATCGGGCGAAGCACCGGCCGCACCGGTGTACATCGATGGTGAAAAAAGCGTGACCTTGCGCGGCGACCGGATCGCGCAGGAATTCCGGACGATTGTCGAAAACTACATTGAAAAGCGCTTTGGCACGCCAGCCGTTGCCCAGATCGCCTGACGGATATCCATGGCTGAAAAACTGACTGCCGTCAAAGGCATGAACGACATATTGCCGCCCGATTCGGCGCGCTGGGAATGGCTGGAGGACAAGGTACGCGCGCTGATGGCTCGTTACGCCTACCGCAACATTCGCACGCCCATCGTCGAGCCGACGGCGCTGTTTGTCCGCGGCCTCGGCGAAGTGACCGACATCGTTGAAAAAGAGATGTACTCGTTCGACGACAGGCTCAACGGCGAAGCCTTGACCCTGCGCCCCGAAAACACCGCCGGTGTGGTCCGGGCCGTGGCCGAGCACAGCATGCTTTACGACGGCGGCAAGCGCCTGTACTACATGGGCCCGATGTTCCGGCACGAGCGTCCGCAGCGGGGCCGTTACCGGCAGTTCCACCAGATCGGTGCCGAAGCGCTGGGGTTTCCCGGCGCCGAACTCGACGCCGAACTGATCCTGCTGGCCGATGCCTTGTGGAAAGAGCTGGGTCTGACGGACGTGCGGCTGGAACTCAACAGCCTGGGCCAGCCCGAAGAACGCAGGCAACACCGCGGGGCGCTGATCAGCTATTTTGAGACCAACGCCGACCAGCTCGACGAAGAAGCCAGACGTCGCTTGCACAGCAACCCGCTGCGCATCCTGGACACGAAAAATCCAAAGATGCAGACTCTGGTGGAAGCTGCGCCGCGGTTGATTGATTTTCTGGGCGAGGCATCGCTGGCCCATTTCAGCAGCGTCAAGGCCATTCTCGAGGCCAACGGCATCGCCTACAGCATCAACCCTCGGCTGGTGCGCGGCATGGACTACTACAACCTGACGGTGTTCGAGTTCATCACTGACAGCCTGGGTTCGCAGGGCACGATCTGCGGCGGTGGCCGTTACGACTACCTGATCGAGCAGATCGGTGGCAAGGCTGCGCCTGCCGTGGGCTGGGCGCTGGGCGTGGAGCGGGTGCTGGAGCTGATCAGGGAGCAGGGAGGCGCTACCGACCTGCCGGTGCCGGATGCCTACGCGATTGTTCCCGAAGCGTCGGCTTTGCCCGTGGTGCTGAAAACCCTGCAGGCCTTGCGCGCCGTGGGCGTCAGCGTGCAGATGCATGCGGCCTCCGGCGCCAGCGCTGACGGCATGGGCAGCATGAAATCCCAGTTCAAGAAGGCTGACGCCAGCGGCGCCCGCTTCGCCCTGATCTTTGGCGCGGCGGAACTGGCGCAGGGCTGCGTGGCGGTGAAGCCCCTGCGTGGCGAAAAGGTCGAGGCCGCCCAGTCCCAGACCCTGGAGCCGCTGGAGACCGTGGCGCTTTGGGCGCACGGCCTGCAGGCTGGCGCCTGACAGCGACCCCTACAATCAACACAATTCATTTGGCGGAACCAGCAGAGCTCTATGGCAAAACATCTCGATTTGGAAGAACAGGAGCAGCTCGACGAGCTGAAGCACTTCTGGAAACAGTATGGCAACCTGATCACCTGGGGCCTGATTGTCATTTTTGGTGCTTTTGCCGCCTGGAACGGCTACCACTACTGGCAGCGTGACCAGGCCGCCAAGGCGGCCATCATGTACGACGAGGTCGAGCGCGCCGCCCAGTCGGGAGACACCAGCCGGCTGGATCGCGCTATCGGCGACATGAAAGACCGTTTTGCCGGGACGGCTTTCGCCCAACAGGCCGGCCTGCTGGCGGCCAGGACCTATTACGACAAAGGCAACACCGATGCCGCCAAAGCCTCTCTGGGATGGGTGGCCGGCAAGAGCGCAGACGAGGGTTACCAGGCCATTGCCAAGCTGCGTCTGGCGGGTTTGCTGCTTGAGGCCAAAGCCTACGACGAGGCCTTGCAGCAGCTGAGCGGCGCCTTCCCCAAGGACTTTGTCGCGCTGGCGGCAGATCGCCGCGGCGACGTCCTCGCTGCACAAGGCAAGAAAAACGAAGCCCGGGCCGAATACGAAAAAGCCTTCAAGGCCATGGATGACCGCACCGAGTACCGGCGCCTGGTCGAAGTCAAACTCAATGCGCTCGGGCTGAACCCCTCGGCGGCATTGGCCCCTGCTGCAGCCAACGTTGCAGTTTCTCCCGCGTCCGCCCCGGAGGTCAAGCAGTGATTTTCAAGTCTTTTCGGCCTCTGGCCCATACGTTGAAAGCGCCTGCAGCTATCTTTTTGGTAGCATTATTGGCCGGCTGCTCGATGTTCAGCAGCTCCGTCAAAAAGCCGCAGCCGGCAGAGTTGCAGCCCGTGATGGCACTGGTGCCGGCCAAACAGGTCTGGACCGCCCGCATCGGCGAGGTTTCTTTCCCGCTCCAGGTGAATGTCTCGGGCGATACCGTGGTGGTAGCAAGCACCGACGGCACCGTGGTGGCGCTGGACGCGCGCAGCGGCCGTGACTTCTGGCGCACCAATGTTGGCGCACCGATCGCCGCCGGCGTGGGCAGCGACGGCAAGGTCGCTGCTGTGGTCACCCGGACCAACGAAGTGGTGGCCGTGTCGGGTGGCAAGGAAATCTGGCGCCAGAAACTTGCGGCTCAGGCCTTCACCGCACCTTTTGTGGCCGGTGGCCGGGTGTTTGTGCTCGCGGCCGACCGTTCGGTCAATGCCTTTGACGGCCAGACCGGGCGCAAGCTCTGGTCCCAGCAGCGTCCCAGCGAACCGCTGGTGCTGCGCCAGTCGGGTGTCATGCTGGCTGTCGGCGACACACTGGTGGTGGGCCTGGCCGGCCGCCTGACCGGACTCAATCCGCTCAATGGCAGCATCCGCTGGGAGGCCCCGATTGCTTCGCCCCGCGGCATCAATGACGTGGAGCGCCTGGTGGACCTGGTGGGCACCGTGAGCCGCACCGGCAACACGGTTTGTGCCCGGGCTTTCCAGGCCAGCGTTGGCTGTGTGGATGCCCAGCGCGGCGTGCTGCTCTGGACCAAACCCGCCAATGGCGCGCAGGGCGTCGATGGCGACGACAGCCTGGTGTTTGGCACCGAAGCCGACGGCAAGGTTCTGGCCTGGCGCCGCAGCGACGGCGAGAGCGGCTGGAGCTCGGACAGCCTGCGTTACCGCAGCCTGAGCGCGCCGCTGGTGGTGGGCCGCTCCATCGCCATTGGAGACTCTGCCGGTTTTGTGCATCTATTGTCCCGCGCGGACGGCTCGCCGCTGAACCGCCTCGTGACCGACGGCTCGCCAGTGGCAGCCACCCCGGTGCTGGCCGGCAATATCCTGGTGGCTGTCACCCGTTCAGGCGCTGTTTTCGGCTTTGCGCCTGAATAATGGCCCCCACGCTCGTCACTTCGTGTAAGTCGCTGCCCCCCGCGGGGGCGCTGCGCCCGCGGCCCGGCGAAGCCGGTTCCGCGGCCCCGGCTTGTGAAGAGGGGTTCCTCCCGCTTGTCACTTCCCTGCCTCTTTTGATCGTTATTTCGTGAAACCTGTTATCGCCCTGGTCGGTCGCCCCAATGTGGGCAAATCGACGATTTTCAACCGCCTGACCAAGTCGCGTGATGCGATCGTGGCCGACTATGCCGGCCTGACGCGGGACCGCCACTACGGCAATGGCCATCTGGGCGCGCAGGAGTTCATCGTGATCGACACCGGCGGCTTCGAGCCCAAGGCCGTCGATGGCATCTACAAGGAAATGGCCAAGCAGACCCGGCAGGCGGTGGCTGAAGCCGACGTCGTGGTGTTTGTGGTTGATGCACGCGCCGGGGTTAATGCCCAGGACCACGAGATCGCCAAGTACCTGCGCAAGCTGGGCAAGCCGACGGTGCTGACCGCCAACAAGGCCGAAGGCATGACCGAGGGCGTGCAGCTGTCCGAGTTTTTCGAGCTCGGGCTGGGTGAGGTCCTGCCGGTGTCGGCCTCGCACGGGCAGGGCATGCGCACGCTGGTCGATATGGCCCTGCAGCCCCTGAATCTGCCGGATCCGGACCTGGAGGGCGAGCCAAGCGACCCGACGGTGATCAAGCTGGCGGTGGCGGGTCGGCCCAATGTAGGCAAATCGACGCTGATCAACACCTGGCTGGGCGAAGAGCGCCTGGTGGCGTTTGACCAGCCGGGCACCACGCGCGATGCCATTTCGGTACCCTTCGAGCGCGGCGGGCAGAAATTCGAGCTGATCGACACCGCCGGGCTGCGCCGCAAGGGCAAGGTGTTCGAGGCGATTGAAAAGTTCTCGGTGGTCAAGACCCTGCAGGCCATCGAAAGCGCCAATGTGGTGCTGCTGTTGCTGGACGCGACCCAGGGCGTGACCGACCAGGACGCCCACATTGCCGGCTACATCCTGGAAAGCGGGCGCGCGGTGGTGCTGGCCGTCAACAAGTGGGATGCGGTGGACGCCTACCAGAAGGAAATCCTGCAGCGCTCCATCGAAACGCGGCTGTCCTTCCTGAAGTTCGCCACCATCCACAATATTTCGGCCATCAAACGCCAGGGCCTGGGCCCGGTCTGGAAGTCGATTGTCCAGGCCCACGCCTCGGCCAACCGCAAGATGTCCACGCCGGTGCTGACCCGCCTGCTGCTGGAAGCCGTGCAGTTCCAGAGCCCGCAGCGGGCCGGCATGTTCCGCCCCAAGCTGCGTTATGCGCACCAGGGCGGCATGAACCCGCCCATCATCATTGTTCACGGCAATTCGCTCGAACACGTCACCGACGCCTACAAGCGTTTTCTGGAAGGGCGCTTCCGCAAGGAGTTCGATCTGGTGGGCACGCCGTTGCGCATCCAGATGAAGTCGTCCAGCAACCCCTATGCGGACAAAGATTCCACTTAGGACTACAGGCGCGGTCAATCGGCTGTGGTAAGGTGAAGTCCTACCAACTCTTGAACACGGAAAATATCGTGAGCAACAACAAAGGTCAGCTCTTGCAGGACCCTTTTCTCAATACTTTGCGCCGTGAGCATGTGCCGGTGTCGATTTACCTCGTCAACGGCATCAAGCTTCAGGGTCAGATCGAATCTTTCGATCAGTACGTGGTCCTGCTGCGCAACACCGTCACCCAGATGGTCTACAAACACGCCATTTCGACCATCGTTCCCGGTCGTGCAGTCAATTTCGCTGCTGCAGAATCCCAAGAAAGCCCAGCCAGCTGAGTTCCCAGGACCTCTCCCCGGCGGTAGCGCCTCTGGCCATTCTGGTCGGGGTGGATCTGGGCCTCCCCAATTTTGATGCCGGTCTGGAAGAACTGGGCCTGCTGGCCCAGACGGCCGGCCTGCAGCCGATTGCCCGCGTGGTCTGCAAACGCCGGGCGCCCGACGCAGCGCTCTTCATCGGCAGCGGCAAGGCAGACGAAATCAAGATGCTCGCGCTGGAAACCGGCGCCAGTGAAATCCTGTTTGACCAGTCCCTGAGCCCGGCGCAGCAGCGCAATCTGGAGCGGGTGCTTGGCCTGCCCGTCAATGACCGCACCCTGCTGATCCTCGAGATTTTTGCCCAGCGCGCGCGCAGCCACGAAGGCAAGCTGCAGGTTGAACTGGCACGTCTGCAATACCTGTCGACACGCCTGGTCCGGCGCTGGTCCCACCTGGAGCGGCAGACCGGCGGTGCCGGCGTGCGCGGCGGCCCCGGCGAAAAGCAGATCGAGCTCGACAAACGCATGATCGGCGAGTCCATCAAGCGCACCAAGGAGCGCCTGACCAAGGTCAAGAAGCAGCGCCAGACCCAGCGGCGCCAGCGCGAGCGGCGCAATTCCTTCACCATTTCCCTGGTCGGCTACACCAATGCCGGCAAAACGACACTGTTCAATGCCCTCGTGAAGGCGCGCGCCTACGCGGCGGACCAGTTGTTTGCGACGCTGGACACCACAACCCGCCAGCTGTACCTGGGCGACGCCGCCCGGTCGGTGTCGCTGTCGGACACGGTCGGCTTCATTCGCGACCTGCCGCACGGGCTGGTGGACGCTTTTGCCGCCACCCTGCAGGAGGCTGCGGACGCCGATTTGCTGCTGCATGTGGTCGATGGCGCCAACCCGGACCATCTCGAGCAGATCGAGCAGGTGCAGCGCGTGCTGGCCGAGATCGGCGCTGCCGATGTGCCGCAGATTCTGGTCTTCAACAAGCTTGACGCCCTTGAAAAATCGCGCCTACCGCTGCAGTTATGTGACAGTTTCGAGGTCAAGGATGCCTTTTCGGATACCGGCAGGCGCGTCGACCGGGTTTTTGTCAGCGCACAGACGGGCGAAGGCCTGCCGCTGCTGCGCGAGCTGTTGGCCAGGCATGCCTCGCAAGCGCCCGTCGAAGATAGCCCCCCAATCAATGAGGCCGTAGCGTGATTAGGCACAATATGGGAATCATAAAAAAGTGAGCTCTATTTCATGAACCTGAACCCTGTGTTACAGACGCTGACGACGCTGCCGGGAAGGCTGAGGCAACGCGCCCGCGGAATGTTCAATCTGAACGATCCACGCTGGGGCCGCGACGACGACAACAAGACCCCGTCCGACGAGTCCAAGCCCGAGGCTGGCCGCGACGACGTGCCGCCTGTGCGCCCACCTGCGCCGAATCGTCCGCAGGGCCAAGGTCAGGGACCCAACCAGGGACCGCCCGATCTCGACGAGTTGTGGCGTGACTTCAACCGCAAGCTGGGCGGCCTTTTCGGCGGCGCCAAAAATGCCGGGCAGCGCGGGCGTGGCACCGGTGGACTCGGGGGCGGTGGCGGGCCTGGCGGTTTCCAGCCCGACATGAAAAGTGCAGGTATCGGTGTCGGCCTGATCGCCGGCGTGGCCGTGCTGATCTGGCTGGGTACCGGCTTTTTCATCGTGCAGGAGGGCCAGCAGGCCGTCATCACCCAGTTCGGCAAGTACAACTCGACCGTCGGTGCCGGCTTCAACTGGCGCCTGCCTTACCCCGTGCAGCGCCATGAAGTCGTGGTGGCGACCCAGATCCGCTCCGTTGACGTGGGCCGCGACACCATCATCAAGGCCACCGGCCTGCGTGAATCGGCCATGCTCACCGAAGACGAGAACATTGTCGAGATCAAGTTTGCGGTCCAGTACCGCCTGAACGACGCGCGCGCCTATCTTTTCGAAACCCGGGATCCAGCCGCCACGGTGGTCCAGGCGGCTGAAACCGCGGTGCGCGAGGTCGTCGGCAAAATGAAAATGGACTCCGCACTGGCCGAGGAACGTGACCAGATCGCGCCGCGCGTGCGCACCCTGATGCAGACCATTCTGGACCGCTACAAGGTCGGTGTTGAAGTGGTCGGCATCAACCTGCAGCAAAGCGGTGTGCGTCCGCCCGAGCAGGTGCAGGCCTCGTTCGACGATGTGCTCAAGGCCGGTCAGGAACGCGAACGCGCCAAGAACGAAGCCCAGGCCTACGCCAACGACGTGATTCCGCGCGCAGTTGGCTCGGCGTCGCGCCTCAAGGAAGAGTCGGAGGCCTACAAGGCCAGAGTGGTGGCACAGGCGCAGGGTGATGCGCAGCGCTTTCGCTCGGTGCTGACTGAGTACCAGAAGGCGCCGCAGGTGACGCGCGACCGCATGTACACCGATGCCATGCAACAGGTCTACAGCAACGTCACCAAGGTGCTGGTGGAGTCGCGCCAGGGATCCAACCTGCTGTACCTCCCGCTCGACAAGCTGATGCAGGCCACCGGCGTCGCCAAGAGCGGCGCGGAGCCGGCCGGATCGGTTGCCTTGCCCCCGGTCGCTCCGTCCACTTCGACCCTTGATACGCGGGCCCGTGACACCTCACGCACCCGCGACCGCGAAACACGCTAAGGAACTGCCGTGAATAGAGTTGGATTTATTGCTTCTTCGATGCTGGTGGCGCTGGCATTGCTCAGTTCCATGCTGTTTGTGGTTGACCAGCGGCAGTTCGGTGTGGTGTATGCACTGGGCCAGATCAAGGAGGTCATCCTGGAGCCCGGCCTGAACTTCAAGCTGCCGCCACCTTTCCAGAACGTGTCGTACATCGACAGGCGGCTGCTGACGCTGGACAGCACCGATGCCGAGCCGATGCTGACCGCCGAAAAGCAGCGCGTGGTCATCGACTGGTATGTCAAATGGCGCATCACCCAGCCCTCGGAGTACATCCGCAACGTGGGTCTGGACGAACGTGCCGGTGCCAACCAGCTGAACCGGGTCGTGCGCAATGCTTTCCAGGAAGCCATCAACAAGCGCACCGTCAAGGACCTGTTGTCCCTCAAGCGCGAAGCCCTGATGGCCGACGTGAAAGCCGAGGTGCTGGAAGTCGTGCGCGGTGCCAAGCCCTGGGGGATTGACGTGATCGACGTGCGCATCACGCGTGTCGATTATGTGGAGGCCATCACCGAATCGGTGTACCGCCGCATGGAAGCCGAGCGCAAGCGAGTCGCCAACGAGTTGCGCTCCACCGGTGCCGCCGAAGGCGAAAAAATCCGCGCCGATGCCGACCGGCAGCGCGAGGTGACCGTCGCCAATGCCTACCGCGAAGCGCAGAAAATCAAGGGTGAGGGCGATGCCGAGGCCGCTGCCGCCTACAGCGACGCCTTTGGCCGTGACCCGCAGTTTGCCCAGTTCTACCGCAGCCTGGACGCCTACAAGGCCAGCTTCGACAAGAAGGGCGACGTGATGGTGATCGATCCTTCGTCCGATTTCTTCAAGGCCATGCGCAGCTCCGGCAGCGGCACGGCCCCAACCGGCAAGAAGTAACAGTCCACTTGGACGGCAGCACGATCTGGCAGGCACTGGCCTTGATGCTGGTGATCGAGGGGCTGCTGCCGTTTTTCTCGCCGCGCGGATGGCGCGGCATGTTCGAGAAGATCCTCCAGCTCACGGACGGCCAGATCCGCTTTTTCGGGCTGGGCAGCATCGCTGCCGGTCTTGTGTGGATGGCCTTTCTGCTCTGATCGCCGGCCGCAGAAGCGGCAGTCTCGAGCCTGTATTTGAGTCCGCCAGCCACCTGTGTGCCGGCGCTGGCCGAAAACAGCCCGCAAGCCCGGTAAAATCCTGTTTTTAACAGCTCACGATAAATACATGCCTGCCTGGTCGTCGTCATGGCAATTGCCGGATCAAATTGCCGATGTCCTGCCCTCCGAGGCGCGTCACATCGAAGAACTTCGTCGCCTGTTTCTCGACACGGCGCGCAGCTACGGTTACGAGCTGGTCATGCCGCCGCTGCTCGAACACCTCGAATCCCTGCTCACCGGCACCGGTGAGGCGCTGGACCTGCAGACCTTCAAACTGGTGGACCAGCTCTCCGGCCGCACCCTGGGTCTGCGCGCCGACACCACGCCGCAGGTCGCGCGCATTGACGCCCACCTGCTCAACCGCCAGGGCGTGGCCCGCCTGTGTTACTGCGGCCCGGTGCTGCACACGCGTGCCGAGCGTCCGCATGCCACGCGCGAGCCGCTGCAGTTCGGTGCTGAAATTTACGGCCATGCGGGGCTTGAAGCCGACCTCGAAGCCCAGCTGCTGGCGCTGGAGGGGCTGAGCGCTGCCGGTGTCACCGAACTCTCGGTCGACATGGCCGACGTGCGCATTGTCAGCAGCCTGCTGGCCGGCGCGAAGGTCAGTCCGTCCATGCTGGCGCGCATCCACGCCGCACTGGCGGTCAAGGATGCCAGCGAGCTGACCAGCCTGATGGCCAGCCTCAACGGCGAGCTGCCTGCAGCGGCGCGCGAAGGGCTGCTGGCGCTGCTGCAGATGTATGGCGACGAGACGGTGCTGGCCGAGGCCGAAAAAACGTTCAAGGCGGTGCCTGAAGCTGTCCGGGCCTTGCAGAATTTGAAATGGCTGGCGACCCATGTGCAGGCGCTGGCCGGCCCGGTGCGCGTCGCCTTTGACCTGGCCGATCTGCGCGGCTACGCCTATTACAGCGGCACCCGTTTTGCGATTTATGGCCACGGCCAGCAGGGCGGCGGGCAGGGCGCCGAGCTGGTGCGCGGCGGCCGGTATGACGAGGTCGGCGCCGTGTTCGGGCGTAACCGTCCGGCCGCCGGCTTCAGCCTTGATTTGAAAGAGCTCGTCAGCGTGCTGACACCCAAACCCTTGCGTCCCGCCATTCGTGCCCCCTGGGGCGAAGAAGCCGGGTTGCGCAGCGCGATTGCCGCACTGCGTGCCGGCGGTGAAACCGTGGCCTGCGTCCTGCCCGGCCATGAACACGAAGTTGATGAATTTGACTGTGACCGCGAACTGGCCAGCGTGGCCGGCCAGTGGCAGGTCCAGCCGCTGGGCAACAAGCCGGCCTGAAGCCGCGCCGCCCGCATACCGTAACCCATCCTGAAAGCAGACTGAAGATGACAAAGACAATCGCCGCAACCGCCGGCCGCAACGTGGTGGTCGTGGGTACCCAGTGGGGTGACGAAGGCAAGGGCAAGCTGGTCGACTGGCTGACCGAAAGCTCGCAGGGCGTGGTGCGCTTCCAGGGCGGCCACAATGCCGGCCACACCTTGGTCATCAATGGCATCAAGACCGCCCTGCACCTGATCCCCAGCGGCATCATGCGTCCGGGCGTGAAGTGTTACATCGGCAACGGCGTGGTGCTGTCGGCAGCCAAGCTGTTCGAGGAAATCGAAGGGCTGGAAAAAGCCGGTGTCGAAGTGCGCTCGCGCCTGCGCATCAGCGAAGCCTGCCCGCTGATCCTGCCGTTCCACGCGGCGCTCGACATTGCACGCGAGACGCGCCGCGAAACCGGCGGCACCGTCAAGATCGGCACCACCGGCCGCGGCATCGGCCCGGCCTATGAAGACAAGATCGCCCGCCGCGCCCTGCGTGTGCAGGACCTGAAGTACCCCGAGCGTTTTGCCGCCAAGCTGCGCGAGTTGCTGGACCTGCACAACTTCGTGCTGACCGGCTACCTGCATGCGCCGGCCATCGAGTTTCAGCCCGTCTATGACGAGGCCATGCGCCACGCCGAGCTGCTCAAACCCATGATGGCCGACGTCTCGCGCGAACTCAACGACGCGCACCGTGACGGCGCCAACCTTCTGTTTGAAGGCGCTCAGGGCACCTTGCTCGACGTGGACCACGGCACCTACCCGTTTGTCACTTCCAGCAACTGCGTGGCCGGCAACGCGGCCGCCGGTGCCGGCGTCGGCCCGGGCATGCTGCATTACATCCTGGGCATCACCAAGGCCTACTGCACCCGTGTGGGCGGCGGTCCTTTCCCGACCGAGCTGGACTGGGAAACACCCGGCACGCCGGGCTATCACATGAGCACGGTAGGTGCCGAAAAAGGTGTGACCACCGGCCGCAGCCGGCGCTGCGGCTGGTTCGACGCGGCCTTGCTCAAGCGTTCGGCGCAGGTCAACGGCCTGTCCGGCCTGTGCATCACCAAGCTCGACGTGCTCGACGGCATCGAACAACTCGAGCTGTGCACCGGCTACGAACTCGATGGCCACATCACCGACATCCTGCCCATGGGCGCCGAAGAAATTGCCCGTTGCAAGCCGATTTATGAAACCCTGCCGGGCTGGACCCAGAGCACGGTCGGTGTGACCGACTACGACAAGCTGCCGGCCGCGGCCCAGCGCTACCTGCACCGCATTGAAGAGGTCACCGGCGTGCCGATTCACATGATCTCGACCAGCCCCGACCGCGACCACACGATCCTGTTGCGCCACCCGTTCGTGGCCTGAGTGGTTTTCGCGTAATTTTTCAGTCAAATCGTGCTCCAGCCCAGGCAGGGCGGGCGCAACCAGCTATTGAATCAGGAGCATTTTCATGTTGACCGAAGACGGCAAACACCTTTACGTCAGTTATGACGAATACCACAACCTGATTGAAAAGCTGGCCATCAAGATCCACCAGTCCGGCTGGGAGTTCGACACCATCCTGTGCCTGGCGCGCGGCGGCATGCGCCCGGGGGACATCCTCTCGCGCATCTTCGACAAGCCGCTGGCCATCATGTCCACCAGCTCCTACCGCGCCGACTCCGGCACGGTGCAGGGCAACCTCGACATCGCACGTTTCATCACCACCCCCAAGGGCGAAATCGCCGGCAAGGTGCTGCTGGTCGATGATCTGGCCGACACCGGCCACACGCTCAACGCCGTGATCCACCAGCTGCGCAACAACTACAAACCGATCACCGAGCTGCGTAGCGCCGTGATCTGGACCAAGGGCGTGTCCACCTTCCAGCCCGATTATTCGGTCGAATTCCTGCCGACCAACCCGTGGATCCACCAGCCTTTTGAGGGCTACGATGCGCTGCGGCCAGCGCAGCTCATGGAGAAGTGGAAGATCTGAGGGGTTTGCATCAATCCAATTCTCGGGTGCATGGCGGCGTTGCGCGGTGCTCGGAATCCTCACGTACCTGAGTACGTTCCGGTGTCCTGCGAAACCCTCGCATGAGCCCAAAGGGCGATGCGACACGCGCCTTGCCCTGCATCCCGACAATCGAATTGCTGCAAGCCCCTCTGCAGCCATTCAATACGTAAGCCACTGCATCAAATACTGAAACTGTGTGCCGCTTGAAGCTAAAAAAGGTGGCCGGCTGAATAGAATGGCGCAGCATGATCACGATACCTCTGTTTATCCTGACCGCCCTGTACGTCTGGCTTGGGGTTTGGCTGTGTAAAAAGCCCAAGAGTTGGCCCGCCCGCATGGCGCTGGCGCTGCTCATGGGTTCACCGGCAATTTATTGGATAGGTACATACCAATACGTGAAGTACCAACACAAAACAGCTTGTGCACGCGACGGAGGGCTGAAGGTGTTGATTCAGCCGGAGAAGGCGGATCGGATACGGCTGGATGCAAATTCATTTTCTGCGGAACATGACGCACATGACTTTCTTCGAATGTACTCACCTCGCCTCTCAGTGGTTGAAGCGTGGAATGGTACATACAAAGATTTGACCCAAACAAGGGCACAAACAAAAGACTACTACGCATACTCGATCGATCCAGCTACAACTGCCTTGCCAAAGAAGGACTGGAGGTTCAACAGAGTGCTGCTTGGTGAGCCTACTTCGGGCGTGTATGTGCTGAGTGGAGCGGCAAAAAGTGAAGGCAACCTCGATACGACAACTTGGAAGCTGGAGAGAAATGAACAGCTCTATGCCGCATGGACGATGTTGCACCACTACTGGAGCCGAAATCCAGGAATGCCCATTGGCTGGCAATGCTTTTCGCCAAGTTCGCCTGAAGCGTTAGGTAAGCAACCAAATCACATACTGATCCAATTAGTCTTGAACTAACTCTATCGCGAGCGAAAAAAGAATTCATCACCAATGAACGCCACCCGCTTAAAGGGTTTGTCCAGTTGGGTCGGGCCTCTATGCTTTCTTTACGGCAGCACATTGGGACGCCAGGACCAGATCGCCCGGCCTCCGGAGATTGCCCAGTTTGACTTGGCACACCTTCAATAGGTCGTGGCGCTTTGATACCGTTAACATGGCTGCATGAGCGATATCTCCACCCAACTGATCCACCACCCCTACAAGCCGCCCGCCGGCTTTGACGCCGTCAATCCGGCCATCCATAAGGCCTCGACGGTCATCTTTCCGAATGTGGCAGCCTTGCGCCAGCGCGACTGGAAACACAAGACCGGCTACACCTACGGCCTGCACGGCACGCCGACCACCTTCACGCTCGAGGAACGTATTGCCACGCTGGAAGGCGGGCAGTTCTGCACCTTGGTGCCCAGTGGCCTGGCGGCGGTGGCGCTGGTGGACATGGCGCTGCTCAGGGCCGGTGACGAGGTGCTGATTCCCGACAACGCCTACGGTCCCAACAAGACCTTTGCGCAGCATGAGCTGGCAGGTTGGGGCGTCAGCTTCCGTTATTACGATCCCATGCAACCAGCGGACCTGGCGGCGAAGCTGAGCCGCAGGACACGCCTGGTCTGGCTGGAGGCGCCGGGCTCGATCACGCTGGAGTTTCCGGACCTGCCGGCGCTGGTGGCTGCCGTCAAGGCGCATGGCGATGTGCATCCGCAAGGCATCGTCACCGCGCTGGACAACACCTGGGGCGCGGGCATTGCTTTCAATGCCTTTGACCTGGGCGCCGACATTTCCGTGCAGGCCCTGACCAAGTACCCCAGTGGCGGCGCGGATGTGCTGATGGGCTCGGTCGTCACGCGTAACGAGGCGCTGCATCACCTGGTGCATTTCTGCCACATGCGTGTCGGTTACGGCGTGGCCGGCAACGACGCCGAACTGGTGCTGCGCGGGCTGGGCACCATGGCCCTGCGTTATGCCGCACAGGACAGCGCCACGCGCACGCTGGCGGCCTGGCTGCAGCAGCAGCCGCAGATTGAAACCGTGCTGCACCCGGCACTGGCCGCCTCGCCCGGGCATGCGGCCTGGCAACGCGACTGCAGTGCGGCGGCCTGCCTGCTGAGCATCGTGTTCAAGGTCGGCTACCCGCAAGCTCAGGTGGACCGCTTCTGCGACAGCCTGCAGCTGTTCAAACTCGGCTACAGCTGGGCCGGCCCCATGAGCCTGTGCGCGCCTTACGACGTGCCCGCCATCCGGACCACGCCGTGGCCCTACAAAGGCGGCCTGGTGCGGTTTTCCGTAGGGCTGGAAGCCGTGGCCGACCTGCAGGCCGACCTGGCGAACGCGCTGGCTGCGATGCAGTACAGTTAGGGCATATTCCCCTGAAGAAAGCACGCTGTGGCAACTCCCAATTATTCCTACGAAAAACGCCAGAAAGAGCTGGCCAAAAAGAAGAAGAAAGAAGAAAAGCTCAAGCGCAAGGCCGAAGGCAAACCGGACCTGCCCGATGACGACACGCCCGAGGGCGAAGACGCAGGCGGCACGCCGCCACCGGCCGATGCCGCACCTTGAGGTGTCGCAGACCTTTGAAACCATGAGCCAAATCGGGCTCCAGCCCTTGATGCACAAGCGCAAGCAGCTCTCTTTTTGATAGCTGATTCGCCAACCAGGCCCCGCAGGGACAGGCAGCTGTTCCTTCGGGGCCTGTTTGTTGGCGCCTGTGTTTCAGCTGGCCAGCATGCTGGCCGCGAGTTCGGTCATCGCCGCGGCCGTGTGGTCGCGTGGCGCAAGGACCCGGGCCGCTTCATAGTGGCTGAAGTTGCGGCGCATTGACTGCAGGTACACCGGGTCGTAGTGCCTGACCAGCAACTCGCGCACCACAGAAGCCACGTCGCCGCTGCGCGCACGCGCCTGCCAGTCCTGCACGGTGTCCTTGCCGCGCGCTTCGGTCAGCGCGCCCAGGCGTTCGCAGAAAAACGCGATGTCCCTGACGAAAAAATCATAGTCCTCAAGCAGCAGTGCGACCCGCTCGTCTTCGGCCAGGTCCAGCTGCAGGCAGGGGGCGGCGCGCATGGCGGCGATCAGGCCTTCGGGCACGGCCACGTTGCCGACCTTCTTGCTTTCGCTTTCGATGTAGACCGGGCGGGCCGGGTCGAAGCTGCGCAATGCGGCCCAGATCAGGCTGTCGAAGGCCTTCTGGCTGGGCTGCGGCACGCCGGGGATCAGGCCCAGCACCGAACTGCGGTGGTTGGCCAGCGCCTCCAGGTCCAGCACCTGCGCGCCCTGGGCCTGCAGGGCCTGTAGCAGCCGGGTCTTGCCGCTGCCGGTGGTGCCGCACACCACCTGGTAGCTGTGGCGGGCGGCGAGTTGCGGCAGGTCGGCCACCAGCGCGGCCCGGAAGGCTTTGTAGCCGCCGTCCACCAGCGTGACCTTGAAGCCGATCTGGTCCAGGATCAGCGCCAGCGAGCCGCTGCGCTTGCCACCGCGCCAGCAGTACACCAGCGGCTGCCATTCGCGCGGCTTGTCCAGCACCTCGCGCTGGATGTGGGCCGCAATGTTTTTGGCAACCAGCGCGGCACCGAGTTTTTTTGCCTCGAACTGGTTGATCTGCTTGTAACGCGTGCCGACGATCTTGCGCTCTTCGTCGTTCAGGCTGGGCCAGTTGACGGCGCCGGGCAGGTGGTCTTCGGCGTATTCGCCTTCACTGCGCGCGTCGATGATGGTTGGGAAGTCGGCAAGGCGGACCACCGCCTCCTGGGCCGTGATGCGGTCGACGCTCACTTGAGAAGTTTTCCCAGTTCCGGCCAGACATTGGCGAGCATCAGGGGATGCGCCTGCTCGTTAGGGTGAATGCGGTCGGCCTGAAACAGCCGGGTGGCATCGTCGGTGTCGCCCACGCCCTTGAGCAGGAAAGGCACGAGAGCCGCCTTGCGCTCTTTCGCGACCTTGGCAAACAGGCCGGAAAACCTGGCCGCGTAGTCGCTCCCATAGTTGGGCGGAACCTGCATGCCCACCAGCAACACCTTGGCGCCGGCTTTTTGCGCTGCCTGGGTCATGGCACGCAGGTTGCCTTCGGTCATGTCCAGCGGCAGGCCGCGCAAGGCGTCGTTGCCGCCGAGCTCGATGATGACCACGCCGGGCTTGTGCTGGCTCAGCAGGGCCGGCAGGCGCGAGCGCCCGCCAGAGGTGGTGTCACCGCTGATGCTGGCATTGACCACCCGGGCCGGAATTTTTTCGCTGGCCAGGCGCTGCGCCATCAAGTTGACCCAGCCGCTGCCGCGTTTGAGGCCGTATTCGGCGCTCAGCGAATCGCCGACCACCAGAATCGTCGGGCCGGCGCCGGCCACGGGTTTGGCTGCGGCCTGAGCCTGGGCCTGCCCGTTCTGCGGCAATACCAGCATGAAACTGCAGAGCATCAGGCCGAGCAGCGCCGCGCGCCGCCCGGGCTTGGTAAAGTCAGGGCGATGCGTTCCAAAAAGAGTTCCCGAAATATCCGACAAGGCTGGCATGTTTGAACCTGTTGTTCCTGTTTCTCCGGCGCCGCCCACTTCAGCGGCGGGGGCGGGAGACCGTTCATCTTCAATTATTTCCGTCGAGCATGTTTTCAAGAGCGTGAGCGACTCGACGGGCACGCTGACCATTTTGCGCGATATTGACTTCGCACTCGCCGCCAGGGAGACTGCCGCCATTGTCGGCGCTTCCGGTTCCGGCAAAAGCACGCTGCTGTCCATCATTGCCGGGCTGGACACGCCGACCCAGGGCACGGTAAGGCTGGCCGGCCAGGACCTGTTTGCCCTCAGCGAAGACGACCGCGCGGCGCTGCGCGCGCAAAAAGTCGGTTTTGTGTTCCAGAGTTTTCAGCTCATGAGCAACCTCACTGCGCTGGAAAACGTCATGCTGCCGCTGGAACTGTCGGGCGCGAAGAACGCGCGGTCGCAGGCCACCGAGATGCTCAAGCGGGTCGGCCTGGGTGAGCGTCTGGGCCACTACCCCAAGGTGCTGTCGGGCGGCGAGCAGCAGCGGGTGGCGCTGGCCCGGGCTTTTGTGGTGCAACCGGCGGTGCTGCTGGCCGACGAGCCCACCGGCAGCCTGGACTTTGCCACCGGCGAAAAAGTCATGGCGCTGATGTTCGAGCTCAACCAGGAACTGGGTACCACGCTGGTACTCGTCACCCACGACCCCGGCATCGCCGCGCGCTGCGAGCGGCGCATCACCATCGAGGCCGGTCAGGTCGTTGCGGCTTAGGGTCAAATGGGCTGTCAGCCCTTGATGGGTGTGCGAAGAGTGCTATTGATACCGGAGCAAGTTCGGGCGGGGTCTAGTGCCTGTCCGGCTGGATGAACAGCTGCCGCGCTGACGGGTCGGGGATGCAGACCGCGAGCAGCTTGCGCAGGCCCTGGGCACTGACGGTGCGTGGCAGCGCCTTGCCGACCAGAACTTTGGCCAGCGGCCCGATGCTTCTGGCGAGTTCGGCCTCGATGTCAGCCACCGCCTCGGGGGTCAGCGTGGCCAGGGCCGCGAACGAGGCGGTGTTTTCGAACCCGCTGCTCGCCGGCGCGGCAGGTGGTGGCGGGGGTGGCCCGTCCAGCACGGCATGGATCTCGTGTGAACGCAGGTGTTTGTCCAGGTGCGGGCCGAGCGCGCTGAACATGCCGGCGGCGTTGTCCATGATGCGCGAAATGAGGTCGTGAAAAGCCCGCGAGACCACGATCTGGTTGGGCTGGGCAAAGTCCATGATGCGCTGGGCGACGTTGATGCCGTCACCGACCAGGCTGACGCGCTGGTGGGCGTCCAGCACCATGCGCACCGGCCCCAGGTGCAGGCCGATACGTAGTGCAAGCAACTGGCCGTACTTCTGCAGCAGCAGCCCGCGCAGCAGCTGCGCCGACTGCAGCGCTTCCTCGGGGTCGCCCAGAAAGCAGATGGCGACACCGTCGCCGGTGTCCGTCACGATGCGCGAGGATTCGGCCACACCCTTGAGTGCCTTGCCTATCAGTTCGTTGAAGCGTTCGCCGAGCGCCATCTGCTGGCCCACCGGACGTTTTGACGAGGTCACCAGGCGCAGGAACATCAAGGTGCCCAGCACGTTCCTGCGCAGCGCGGCCGTGTCCAGATCCGCCACGTGCAGCGGGCTGGCGGAGGCCGGCGTCAGGGTCATGCTCAATATTCCCAGGCACAGACGAACGGCACCGCGGCCATCACCAGGCGCATGTTGTGCACCAGCCCCTCATGGGCGCCGTCCTGCAGCCGCAGGCGCGCTCGCGGGCCCGCCGCGACCACGCCGGCCAGGAACATCAGCACACGATTGAATTTGAGACGTAAGCCCATGAGGCACTATCCTGAAAACATTTCGTTACTATTTTAGACAGACGCTCTTGCCGTTCATCCTCCCGGCGCCGCCCGTCGTCTGGCGGACAGGTGGTGCAGCGATAATCGGGGATGTCTTCTTCCCCCAAAGTCCTGTTCGGCTTCCATGCCGTCGGCGTGCGCATCAAAACCGCCCCGCAATCCGTTTTCGAGGTGTTTTTTGACGTGTCGCGGCGCGACGCGCGCATGCGCCAGTTTGTCGACCGTGCCCGTGAGGCCGGCATCCGGCTGATCGAGTCGGACGGGCTGCGGCTGGCCAAGATGTGCGGCAGCCACGGCCACCAGGGCGTGGTGGCGCGGGTTGATGCCGTGCCGCAGGTCAAGTCACTGGACGAACTGCTCGAGCAGCTTGAGGCCGCCGGGGGCGAGGCGCCGCTGCTGCTGGTGCTCGACGGCGTGACCGATCCGCACAACCTGGGCGCCTGCCTGCGCGTGGCCGACGGTGCCGGGGCCCACGCCGTGATTGCGCCCAAGGACCATGCGGCCGGCATCAATGCCACCGTTGCCAAGGTGGCCAGTGGCGCCGCCGAAACCATGCCTTATTTCATGGTGACCAACCTGGCGCGTACCCTGGGCGAGCTCAAGGAACGCAACATCTGGTGCATAGGCACCAGCGACGATGCCGAAAAAACCATTTACGACGTGGACCTCAAGGGCCCGGTGGCGCTGGTGCTGGGCGCCGAAGGCGAGGGCATGCGCCAGCTGACCCGCAAGACCTGCGACGAACTGGTCCGCATCCCGATGCACGGCGCGGTCGAAAGCCTCAACGTGTCGGTGGCCAGCGGCGTCTGCCTTTACGAGGCGCTGCGCCAGCGCCGCTGAATGCGTTGCAAAAGCTATCTTTTTGATAGCTGCCGGCGCATGTTCCGTATGGGCGCAAGCCCGTTTTTATTTAAATCCAGCCAAACCAGCCCAGCAGGGCGCCGGCACCCAGCAGCCACAGCAGATGCGTGCGGGTGCGCCAGACCACCAGCGCCGTCACCACGGTCAGCAGCGCCACCGGCCAGTCTTTGAGGCTGCTGACGTTGGCGCTGGCCAGGATCCAGCCGGTGGCAATCAGCAGCGCAATCACGATGGGGGCCATGCCCTGCTTGAAGGCGCGCACCCAGCGCAGGTTGCGGTTGCGGTGGCCCCAGCTGGCGGCCAGGTAGGTCAAGGTGGTGCTGGGCAGCATGATGCCCAGCATGGTGACCAGCACGCCGAGCAGGCCCAGCAACGGGCCACCCGCGTTCAGCCCCACATGCCAGCCCATCAGCGCAACAAACAGCACGTTGGGGCCGGGCGCGGCCTGCGCGATCGCCACCGAGGCATTGAACTGCGGGTCGGTCAGCCAGTGCTGCCGGTCCACCAGGTAGCGGTGCATGTCGGGCGCGGTGGTGATGGCCCCGCCGATGGACAGCAAGGACAGCGACAGGAAATGCACAAACATGGCGAGCCAGTCCGTCCATTGCAGGTTCAGGCTCATGGGGCGAGCTTGCGGTAGGTGAGGGTGCAGGCCAGCCCGCCCAGTCCGAGCAGCACATAGGCCAGCGGCAGGCGCAGCAGGGCGATGGCGGCAAAACATGCCACGGCCAGGCCAATGCAGACCGGCAGTCCCAGCGGGTGGGTTTTCAGCGCGCCCATGAGTTTGAGGCCGGTGGCGGCGATCAGGCCGGCCGCCACCGCCCCCATGCCGCGCAGGGCGCCGGCCACGCCGGGGTTGTCGGCGAACTGGGCATACACCAGCGCCAGCAGCAACACCACCAGCAGCGGCACCGCCAGCATGCCGGCCAGGGCCACCAGCGCGCCGCGCAGGCCGAAATAACGGTGGCCAATCATCAGCGAGAGGTTGACGACATTGGGTCCGGGCATGATTTGCGCCACGGCCCATTCCTCGACAAACTCCTCGCGCGTCATCCAGCGTTTTTTCTCGACCAGTTCACGCTGCACGACGGCCAGCACACCGCCGAAACCCTGCAGCGCCAGCAGGGTGAAGGAAACAAACAGGTCGGTCAGGGACTGGGGCTGGGGGCGGATGGCTTCCTGCGTGCCGGGCGATGCATTCATGTTCCGATTATCGCCGGGCCGGTGCTGCGCCACGGGTCGCCAGCCACAAGCCGGACGCTATTAAAAATATAGCTGCCAACGCCCATGAGGAAAGGGCTTCACCGAGAAAAAGCACACCAAGCAGGGCCGCCGTCAGCGGATTGAGCGCGAGAAACACGGTGACCCGCGTCGGCGACTCGTGCTTGAGCGCATAGAGCCACCAGAAGTAGCCGACGCCGCTGGAGATACCGATCAGGGCGACCACGGTCCAGCTCTGCAGGCTCAGGGCCAAAACCCGCGCCGGCCAGTGTTCGGCCAGGGCCAGCAGGCCGAGAAACAGCACCGACACCAGCATCGCATAACTGGACACGGCCAGCGTCGGGTAACGCTGCAGGTAAGGGCGGTACAACACGCTGCACAGTGCGCCGACGCCCGCACTGGCCAGCACCGCGGCCTCTCCCCACCAGTGGCCGGCGTGCGGCGCCTGCAGTTTGGGCCACAGCGACAAGGCCACGCCGGTGATGGACAGCAACACGCCGGCCAGCAGCGCGGTAGAAATGCGTTCGCGCCCGAGCGCGCTGGACAGCAACAGCGTCAGCAGCGGGAACAGGCTGAAAATCAGCGCCGCCTGGCCTGCACCGATGTGCTGCAGGCCGTAGTTGAGCAGCGCGATCAACACCGCAAACTGGCCGATGCCGAGCGCGGCCATCGCCAGCCAGTCTTTGGTTGCTATATTTTTAAGAGCTGCTCGCGCCCGTCCATAAAGGGCTGGAGCCATAAAAGACTTCAAGGCGAAGGGCAGCAGGCAGGCAAAACCAATCGCGTAACGCAGCAGCGCCAGCGTCAGCGGCGGGACGTCGGCAACGACAAAACGCGAGGCCACGATGGCGGCACCGACCTGCACACCGGTGGCGGCAGCGGCCAGCAGAGCCAGGTTGAGCTTCACCGGGGCGGCGGGTGGTTCACAGCCGCAGTTCCCAGGTCTCGCCCACCAGGTCTTTGCCGAAGCCGGTGTAGGGCTCGCTGTTGACCAGCTTGAAACCGCGCCTGGCATAGATGTCCCGGGCACTGCCCAGGCAGCTGTTGGTCCAGAGCACCATTTTTTTGTAGCCCTTGCTGCGCGCAAAGGCCAGGCACTCATCGGTGAGGCGCGCGCCCAGGCCCAGGCCGCGCGCCTGCGGCGTCAGGATCAGCAGGCGCAGTTGCGCCACGGTTTTTGACTTGCGGACGACAAACACCGAACCGACCCGTTCGCCATCGAGCTCGGCGATCCAGCAGCGCTCCCAGTCGGGCTGGTGCTGGCGCACATAACCCGCGACGATCTCCGCCACCAGCGCTTCGAAGCTGCTGTCCCAACCGTACTCGCGGGCGTAGACCTCGCCATGCTGCTGCACCACCCAGCCCATGTCGCCGGCTTGCGGATCGCGCAGCACGACGTTTTGTTTCGCGGGGGAAGTGGCAGGCGCCAACAGGCGCTGCACGGTGGCCAGTGCCTGGGTCAGTTGCTGCTGCGCCGGCCTGGCCAGCGGTGCCAGCAGCGCGGCCGCCTCGTCGCGCGAGCGTTGCTGCAGCGGTGCAAAAGCCTGGTGGCCGGCCTCGGTGAGTTGCAGCAGGCTTTGCCGGGCATCGGCGGGCGAAGGACTGCGGGCCATCCATCCCTGGCGCTCGAAGCGGCGCAGGATGCGGCTGAGGTAGCCCGCGTCCAGCGCGAGGTCGCGGCCCAGTTCCGTGGCCGTGGGCTGGTCGCGATGCGCCAGTTCGTACAACACACGCACCTCGGTCAGTGAAAATTCGCTGCCCAGGTAGGGGTCGAGCACGCCGATGCGCTGGGTGTAGAAGCGGTTGAAGCGGCGAACCGCCTTGACGTGGGCAGCGGAGACGGATGTGGAAGCGGTGCTCGGTGTCATGACAGCCATGATTTATCAATTACTTGACAAAGTCAAGTAATCGGCGCCGACTCGGCAACTGGTGTCAGCCCCCGTCGCCGCGGCTGATCAGGGTGCGCAGGATCTTTTTCAGGGCCGTGACGTCACGTTCGCTGAAGCCCTGCAGCAGCGAGGTTTCGTGCACCTTGGCCTGGGCCAGCAACGCGGCCACGGTGGCGCGGCCCTGTTCGGTCTCGAACACCAGGGTGCGCCGTGCGTCGGCCGGGTCTTCGCCACGCCGCACCCAGCCGGCTTTTTCCATGCGTTGCACGAGTTTCGTCAGCGTGGGTTGCTGGGCCAGGATCTCGCGCGCCAGTTCGCCAATCGTCAGGCCGTCACCGTCCGACAAGGTGGCCAGCAGCCGCCATTCCAGCTGGCTCAAACCAGCCGCCTGGACCTGGGCGTGGAATTCGCTGTACACGGTGTGGCTGGCCCGCGCGAGCAGGTAGGACAGGTAGCCGTCGATGAAGCGGCCCTCAGCCGCTGGCGCACCGGCCGGTTTGCGGGAGCGGCTCATGGTGTGCCTCGCCCAAGAGGCGGTCGGGTTGGAGGGCGGGTTGGTGCGCTTGCGTATTGCATGAATATTCATATATTATGCGACGAATGAATGTTGCCCTGCAAGCTACCCCGGGTCCCGATGCCCCTGTTCTCGCCGCCGCACCGGACAGCCGGGCCCTGCGCATCGCGCTGGGTCAGTTCGCCACCGGCATCACGGTGGTGACCAGCCGTGCCGGCAGCGGTCCCTTTGTCGGGCTCACGGTCAATTCGTTCTCGGCGCTGTCGCTGGACCCACCGCTGATCCTCTGGTCGCTGCGCTGCAGTTCGCCCAGCCTGCCGGTCTTTGAAGCGGCGGAGCGTTTTGTCGTCAATGTGCTGGCCGAAGCCCAGGTGGAGGTGTCGCGCCGTTTTGCGTCGCCCCAGGCCGACAAGTTCGAAGGGGTGCCGCATGCGGAAAACGCCTGGGGCCTGCCGCTCCTGCATGGCGCCAGCGCCTGGTTCGAATGCCGCACGGTGTCGCGGCAAATCGCCGGCGACCACTGTCTGTTCATTGCCGAAGTCGAGCGCTTCACGCTGTCCGAGGCCGCGCCGCTGCTGTTTCATGCTGGCGGGTATTTCGCGCTCGGATCACGCCTTTAGCCTTTAAGAAAGAGTTTTCATGCTGCAGGAAAGAATTGAAGCCAAATGGATAAACTGCTTCGCCGAGACTTTTGCGCTGTGTGGCGTGAAGGCCGGCGACACGGCAGCCATCCTGTCCGAGACGCAGTCGCGGCCGATCAATGTGCAGCTCGCCGAGCTGGCGCTGGCGCGCCTGGGCGCGCGGGCCTTTCACCTGGTGCTGAGCACCCCCCGGCTGGCCGCACCGGTGCCGGTGCGCTCGACGGGCGCCTCGGACGCGATCGGCCAGCTGGCCCCGGTGGTGCAGGCCCTCGCCGCCAGCACCTTTGTGGCGGACCTGACGGTGGAAGGCCTGCTGCATGCGGCCGAGCTGCCGGAGATTCTGCAGGGTGGCGCGCGCGTGCTCATGGTGTCCAACGAACACCCCGAAATCCTTGAGCGCTGTGTCCCCGATCCGGCCCTCGAGCCCAAGGTCAAGGCCGGCATCAAGCTGCTGCGCGGCGCCCAGGTCATGCGTGTGACCTCGCAGGCAGGCACCGACCTGAGCATCTCTCTGCTGGGTGCGCAGGCCGGCGGCGGCTGGGGTTACACCGCCCGGCCCGGCACCATCTCGCACTGGCCGGGCGGCCTGTGCCTGGCCTTTCCGGCGAAAGGCAGCGTCAATGGCAAGCTGGTGCTGGCCCCCGGCGATGTCAACCTGACCTTCAAGCGTTATCTCGAACAGGCGGTGGTACTGACGATTGAAAACGATTTTGTGACCGACATTGCCGGCCAGCATGTGGATGCCGACCTGATGCGCAGCTACTGGGCCGCCTGGGGCGACCGCGAGGCCTATGCCGTCTCGCACGTCGGCTGGGGCATGAATCCCAAGGCACGCTGGGACGCCATGGCCCTGTACGACAAGAAGGACTTCAACGGCACCGAGCTGCGTGCCTTTGCCGGCAACTTCCTGTACTCGACAGGCGCCAACGAGGTGGCGGGGCGCCACACCCAGGGGCACTTCGACCTGCCGCTGCGCGGCTGCACCGTGGCCCTGGATGGTCGGGTGATCGTGGACGCCGGGCGTTTGACGGGCGAGCTGGCCTGAGCCATGACACATCCGGCTTATCTTGAGCAGGGGGAGGGCGACACCGCCGTGTTCCTGCTGCATGGCGTGGGTGGCGGCAAGGAGGCCTGGGCGCACAACCAGCCGGTGTTGGCGAGCCAGGGTTTCAGGACGGTGGCCTGGGACATGCCGGGTTACGGCGCGTCGCCGGCGCTGGCCTCCTGCAGCAATGCCGCATTGGCAGGTGCCCTCAAGAACCTGATAGACCACATCGGCGCAACACGCAACGTGCTGCTGGGCCACAGCATGGGCGGCATGATCGCCCAGGAACTGGCAGCGCTGCATCCCGCGCTGGTCCACGGCCTGATTCTCTACAGCACCTCGCCGGCTTTCGGCAAGTCCGATGGCACCTGGCAGCAGCAGTTTTTGCAGAGCCGCTTTGCGCCGCTGGACCAGGGGCTGGGCATGGCGGGCCTGGCCGGCCAGCTGGTACCGACCATGTTCGCACCCGACGCGGAGCCGGCGCGTATTGCCGAAGCCACCGCGCTGATGGCCCGCGTACCCGCAGAAAGTTACCGCGCCGCGCTGTCGGCCATTGTCTCCTTCAACAGGCTGGCCGCGCTGGGCGACATCGCCGTGCCCACCCTGTGCCTGGCCGGCGAGCTGGACCTCAACGCGCCACCCGCCGTGGTGGAAAAAATGGCCGGCCGCATTCCGGCTGCCGCTTACGCCTGCCTGCCGCAGGTGGGCCACATTGCCAACCTGGAGCAGCCCGCGCTGTTCAACCAGGCTGTCCTGACATTTCTGAAACAACACTTCTTGCCCTGACCTGACCCGAGGAACCGACCATGTCTGCACTGCCTGTCTCCCCACCTCCTGCTGCCCGCTACCTGCCGCCTTCGATCGCCGGCGACTACACCGAACTCACGCCCAAACAGACCGAACTGCTGGCGATTGCCGCCCGTCTCGGGCGCGAAAAATTCGCACCGCGCGCGCAGCAGATCGACCGTGATGCGGTGTTTCCCTTCGAGAACTACGCCGACCTGCGCGAAGCCGGCCTGCTTGGCATCTGCGTGCCCGAAGAACACGGCGGCTGGGGCGCCGACTTTGCCACCTATGTGATGACCGCCGCCGAAATTGGCCGGCATTGCGGCGCAACCGCGCTGACACTGAACATGCATGTCAGCTCGACCATGTGGACCGGCTTCATTGCCGATGACCTCGACATGACGCCCGCGCAGCGCGCCAACCACGAAGCGCACCGCAAGGTGCATTACGAGCGTGTGGTGAAGCAGGGCAAGATTTATTCGCAGCCGTTTTCCGAAGGCGGTGCCGCTGCCGCCGGCAAGGCGCCTTTCGGCACCCTGGCCCGGAAGGTTGACGGCGGCTACATCGTCAACGGCAAGAAGATTTTTGCCTCGCTGGCCGGTGCGGCCGACTACTACGGTATTTTGTGCACGCTGGACAAGCCCGGTGCCACGCAGCGCGATTCGCTGTACCTCGCGGTCGACAAAAACCTGGAAGGCGTCAGCGTCACCGGCGACTGGGACCCGCTGGGCATGCGCGGCACCGTCTCGCGCACGCTGATCTTCAAGGACGTGTTTGTGCCCGAGATCGAGCGCCTGATTCCCGAAGGCCTGTATGCCCAGGCCGCGCTACGCTGGCCGCACATGTTTGCGACCCTGTCGCCGACCTATATGGGCATCTGCCAGGCGGCCTACGACTTCACGGTGCAGTATTTGCGCGGCGAGGTGCCCGGCACGCCGCCGGTGAAGCGCCGCATGTACCCGACCAAACAGATCGCCGTGGCAGAAATGAAGGTCCGGCTGGAGCAGACGCGCGCCATCTTTCTGCAGAATGCGCGCGCTGCCCGTGTTGATCCCTCCAAGGAAATACGCCTCGGGCTTTACGCGGCGCACTACACCATCATGGAAAACGCCAACGAGATCTGCCGCCTGGCGGTGCGCACTTGCGGCGGCCAGTCCATGCTCAAGACCCTGCCTCTGGAGCGCATGTACCGTGATTCGCGCTGCGGCTCGTTGATGCTGCCCTGGACCGCGGAGCTGTGCATCGACCGGCTCGGCCGCGAGTGCCTGTACGAGGCCGGTGAACAGGACGAACAGGCCGTGCTGTAGTTTTGGGCATGAACCTCGCGCAGATCATTGAGCGGCACGCGCAGTTTTCGCCGCAGCAGGTGGCTGTCCACGCGGCGGGGGAGGACATCACCTATCCCGCCTTGTGGCAGCGCATTGAACGCGCAACCGGGGTGTTGCTGGCAGCCGGTGTGCAGCCGGGCGACCGGGTGGCCTGGCTGGGTTTCAACGACCCGGTCATGCTGGTGCTTCTGTTTGCACTTTCCCGCGTCGGGGCAATTCTGCTGCCGCTCAACCACCGGCTGGCCGCGCCCGAACATGCGACCATTCTTGGGCACGCCGGAGTGAGCCTGCTGGTCAGCGACAGCGCACATGCTGCGGCAGCTGCCGCGCTGGCCGCGACCCAGGGCTGCCGTTTGATGCCTGCCGATGGTCTGGCGCTGGATGGCAGGGGTGCGGGCACCGGTGTCCTCGCGGGCGGTTACGCTTCGCCCGTGCTGCTGGTCTATACCTCGGGCACCACCGGCCGGCCCAAGGGCGCCCTGCACACGCAGTCCGGCCTGATCTGGAACTGCGTGATCTCCGCGCATGCGCATGAGCTCAGGCAGGACGACCACGTGCTGAGTGTGTTGCCCCTGTTTCATGTGGGCGGCCTGTGCATCCAGACCCTGCCGGCCCTGCATGCCGGTGCCACCGTGACCCTGCATGCGCGTTTTGATGCGGCGGCCTGGCTAGCCGATGTGGCCAGGCGGCGGCCCACGCTGTCATTGATGGTGCCGGCTACCTTGCGTGCGGTACTGGACCATGGCGATTTTGCTTCGGCCGATCTTTCTTCCCTGCGGTTTCTGGCCGCGGGTTCGTCCACGATTCCCGCGGCCATGATTGCGGCCATCCACGCACGCGGTGTGCCGCTTGGGCAGGTGTATGGCGCGACCGAAACCGGCCCGGTCTCCATCTACCTGCGCCGGGCCGATGCGATGCAGCATGTCGGTGCCGCAGGCAGGGCCGGATTGCATGTGGAAGTGAAACTCGTCAACACGCAGGGCCGGGCTGTGGCCCCGGGCGAGGTCGGCGAAATCTGCGTGCGTGCGCCCAATGTGATGTGTGGCTACTGGGCCGATACCGGCAACCCGGCTTTTGCCGATGGCTGGTTCCTCACCGGCGACCTGGCGCGTTGTGATGAATCCGGGTTTTACGAGGTGGTGGGACGCTCCAAAGACATGATCATCTCGGGCGGCGAAAACGTCTACCCCGCCGAGATTGAAAACCTGCTGGCAGATTGCCCGCAGATCCTGGAAGCCGCGGTGGTGGGCCAGCCTGACGCACGCTGGGGCGAGGTGGTGGTGGCCGTGGTGGTCAAGGCGCCCGGCGCGGAACTCGATGCGGCGCAGGTGCTGCAGCTGTTCGAGGGGCGGCTTGCCCGCTTCAAACACCCCAAACGTGTGTTGTTTTGCGACGCCTTGCCAAAAACCGCGCTGGGCAAGGTGCAGAAAACCGGCCTGCTGGCCAGCCTCGCAGCGCAATAAATCCTCAATACACCGGCTGGTGCTTGCGGATGGCGGCCTTGACTTCTTCTGTCAGTGCAAAGCCCGGCCCGTACTGGGCCGCCAGCTCGCCGGCGCGCTGCACAAAGTCGTCCACGCCCATGCTGTAGATGAACTGCATCGCGCCACCGGTCCAGGCGGGAAAACCAATGCCGAAGATGGAGCCGATGTTGGCGTCGTGCACGCTGGTCAGCACGTTTTCGCTGAGGCAGCGCGCGGTCTCCACAGCCTGGCGGTAGAGCAGCCGGTCCTTGAGCTCGGTGATGTTCCAGGCCGCGCCGGGCTTCTCGAACAGGGGCTTGAGTTCGGGCCAGAGGGTTTTCTTCGCGCCTTGCTCCTGCGGGTAGTCGTAGAAGCCGGCGCCCGCAGCGCGGCCGTTGCGGTCGAACTCCTTGACCATGCGCTCGACGATCAGCTCGCCCGGCGTGGCGATGTAGGTCTTGCCCTCGGCCACATAGTCGGCGCGGGTCTGGTCCAGCACGTGCACGCTCAGTGACAGCGCGGTCTCATCAAGCACGGCGAGTGGGCCCACCGGCATGCCGCACTGAATGCCGGCGTTTTCAATCGCCGCCGCAGGAATGCCTTCGCCCAGCATGGCCGCGCCTTCCATCACAAAGGTGCCAAAGGTGCGGCTGGTGTAGAAACCGCGCGAGTCATTGACCACGATGGGGATCTTCCCCAGGGCCTGTACGTAGTCGAAAGCGCGCGCCACGGTGTCATCGTCGGTCTGCTTGCCGCGGATGATCTCGACCAGCTTCATCTTGTCGACCGGGCTGAAAAAGTGGATGCCGATGAACTTGTCCGGGTGCGCACTCGCCGTGGCCAGCCCGCTGATCGGCAGGGTGGAGGTGTTGGACGCAAAAAAGCCGCCGGGCGCCAGCAAGGGCTCGGCTTCCTGCGTGACCTTGGCTTTCAGGTCGCGGCGCTCGAACACGGCTTCGATGATCAGGTCGCAGCCGGCCAGGTCGGCCACCTTGTCGGTGGCGCTGATGCGCGCCAGCAGAGCGGCCTGGTCGGGCGGGCTCATGCGGCCCTTGTCCACGCGAGCCTGCGTCAGTTTGGCGCTGTAGGCCTTGCCCGCATCGGCCTTGTCCTGGCTCACATCCCTGAGCACGGTGGGGATGCCGCGGCTGGCCTGGGCGTAGGCAATGCCCGCACCCATCATGCCGGCGCCGAGCAGGCCTACTTTCTGCGGCTTGTAACGCGGGACATCTTTCGGACGCGAGCGGCCGGACTTGATCGCGTTCATGTTGAAGAAGAAGGTGTTGATCATGTTCTTGGCCACCGGGCTCACGATCAGCCGGGCCAGGTAACGCGATTCGATGCGCCGCGCCGTGTCGAAATCGACCTCCGCGCCCTCGACCATGGCCGCCAGTGCATATTCGGGGGCCGGGTAGAGGCCGCGTGTCTTCTGCTTGAGCACGGCCGGCGCCACCGCCAGCATGGCGGCGATCTTGGGGTTGGCGGGTGTGCCGCCAGGCATCCTGTAGTTCTTGTCGTCCCAAGGGTGGTGCGCCGGTGCGGCGGTGCCATCATGCGTGGCGATCCAGGCCAGCGCCGCAGGCCGCAGCGCGGCGGCGTTCGGCACCAGTTCGTGCACCAGGCCCAGCTCCAGTGCTTCATGCGGGTTGAACAGCTTGCTTTCCAGAATGTAGGGCTGCGCGCCCATCAGGCCCAGCAGCCGCGTCATCTTGGTGATGCCGCTGGCGCCGGGAATCAGCCCCAGCGTGATTTCGGGCAGGCCGAACTGGATCTTTTTGTCATCGACGGCAATGCGGTAATGGCCAACCAGCGCCACCTCCCAGCCGCCGCCCAGCGCCGTGCCGTTGAGGCAGCTGACCACTGGCTTGCCCAGGGTCTCCAGCGTGCGGAAGTTCTTTTTGGTCTGCTCGATTTCCTGGAACACCGCCGCCGCGTCCGATGCCTTCAGGCGCATCGTGGCCTTGAGATCGGCGCCGGCAAAAAAGGTGCTTTTGTTGGACGCCAACACGATTCCGCGAATCACGTCCTTGTCCTTGACCACCTGTGCGGTGGCTTCGGTCAGGTCTTTTTGCCACTGGGCGCACATGGTGTTGACCGGTGAACCTTCCTCATCGAAGGTGAGGGTGGCAATGCCGTCGGCCAGTTCGTATTGGATGGTTTTCATCAGACTCTTTCCACTATGGTTGCAATGCCCATGCCGCCGCCCACACACAGCGTGGCCAGGCCGTAACGCAGCTTGCGCCGGTGCAACTCATCAATCAGGGTGCCCAGAATCATGGCGCCGGTGGCGCCCAGCGGGTGGCCCATGGCGATGGCACCGCCATTGACGTTGACCTTGTCGTGCGGCACCTTCATCTCTTTCATGAAACGCATCACCACCGCGGCAAAGGCTTCGTTGACCTCAAACAGGTCGATCTGGTCTATCGTGAGCCCGGCCTTGGCCAGCGCCTTGCGCGCAGCCGGCATGGGGCCGGTCAGCATGATGGTGGGGTCAGCGCCGCTGAGGGCCGCCGCGACAATGCGTGCACGCGGCGTGAGCCCATGGGTTTTTCCGGCGGCTGCCGAGCCGACCAGTACCGCCGCCGCGCCATCGACGATGCCCGAGGAGTTGCCGGCATGGTGCACATGGTTGATGCGTTCGACCTGCGGGTAACGTGTCAGGGCGACCTGGTCGAACCCCATACCACCCATCTGTTCAAAAGCCGGCCGCAGCGAGGCCAGGCCTTCCAGGTTGGTGTGGGGCTTGATGAACTCATCCTGAGCCAGAATGGTCTGGTCGAGGAAGTCTTTAACTGGCACCACCGATCGGTCGAAGTAGCCGGCCGCACGGGCCTGGGTCGCGCGCTTCTGGCTTTCCAGTGCAAAGGCGTCCACATCGGCGCGGCTGAAACCTTCAATCGTGGCGATCAGGTCGGCGCCTATGCCCTGCGGCACGAAGGCGGTGGCGCTGTTGGTCTCCGGGTCCTGTGCCCAGGCCCCGCCGTCCGAACCGATGGGCACGCGGCTCATGCTTTCAACGCCACCGGCCACCACCAGGTCTTCCCAGCCGGAGCGCACCTTCTGCGCGGCCATGTTCACGGCTTCCAGGCCGGAGGCGCAAAAACGGTTGATCTGCACGCCCGAGGCGCGAAAGTCCCAGCCGGCTTTCAGCGCAGCGACTTTGGCAATGACGGAGCCCTGCTCGCCAATCGGCGAGACCACGCCCATCACCACGTCATCCACGTGCGCGGTGTCAAAGCCGTTGCGGCGCTGCAGTTCGGTCAGCACGCCGGCCAGCAGGTTGACAGGCTTGACCTCGTACAGGCTGCCGTCCTTTTTGCCTTTGCCGCGCGGTGTGCGGATGGCGTCGTAAATGAATGCTTCGTTCATGGGGTGCTCCTGCTGAATGGGGGGAGGGCAGTGCCGGCAAGGGACGGTGCCGGTTGCTGTGCCGAAAAGCCGCAGGAACGAGTATATTCATTTCACCAAGCAAACGCTTTGCATAAATAAACCTTTCCGCTGCCTTTTACTTTTTCAGATCCTCCAACAGGTGACACCATGATCGAACGCACACTTTTCAGCAGCGACCACGAGGCCTTTCGCGACAGCTTCCGCCGCTTCATGGACAGGGAAATCGCGCCTTTCCACGCCCAGTGGGAAGAGCAGGGCTATGTGGATCGCGCGGTCTGGAACAAGGCCGGGGAGAACGGCTTCCTGTGCATGACCATGCCCGAGGAATACGGCGGCGCCGGCGCCGACAAGCTGTATTCTGTGGTCCAGATGGAAGAACTCAGCAGCGCTGGGTTCAGCGGCATCGGCTACGGCCTGCACAGCGAGATCGTGGCGCCTTACCTCCTGCATTACGGCACCGAAGCGCAGAAGAAAAAATACCTGCCCAAACTCGCGAGCGGCGAGATGGTGGGCGCCATCGCCATGAGCGAGCCCGCGGCCGGCTCCGACCTGCAGGGCGTGAAGTCCACGGCCATCCAGCAGGCCGACGGCAGCTACCTGCTCAATGGCAGCAAGACCTTCATCACCAACGGCTGGCATGCTGACCTGGTGATTGTGGTGGCCAAAACCAACCCCGCGGCCGGCGCCAAGGGCACCAGCCTGCTGCTGGTCGAGCGCGGCATGCCCGGTTTTGCGGTGGGCAAACGCCTGAAGAAGCTGGGCCTGAAGGCGCAGGACACCTCGGAGCTGTTTTTTGACAATGTGCGTGTGCCCGCAGAGAACCTGCTGGGTGGCACAGCTCAGGAGAATCGCGGCTTCATCTGCCTGATGGAGCAACTGCCCTGGGAGCGGCTGCAGATCGCGATCGGCGCGGTCGCCGCGGCCCAGGCGGCGATTGGCTGGACGGTTGACTATGTGAAGGAGCGCAAGGTCTTCGGCCAGCCGGTCGCCAGCTACCAGAACACGCGTTACACCCTGGCCGAACTGCAGACCGAAGTGCAGGTGGCGCGCGTGTTTGTCGACAAATGCACCGAATTGCTTGCCGACGACAAGCTCGACACCGCGACGGCCAGCATGGCCAAGTACTGGTGTTCGGACCTGCAGTGCAAGGTGATGGACGAGTGTGTGCAGCTTTTCGGCGGCTACGGCTACATGTGGGAGTACCCGATCACCCGAGCCTATGCAGACGCGCGCGTGCAGCGCATCTACGGCGGTACCAACGAGATCATGAAGGAAGTGATCACGCGGGCCATGGGCCTGGGCGCCAAGCCGTCCTGACGGCGCCGCCGGACAAAAAAAAGGGTTCCAGGACAATCCCGGAACCCTTTTTCTGGTTGGTTGCTGTCTTAGTTGACGCGGCGCTCGATCACGATTTCCTCGACTTCCACGCGGCGGTTCGGTGCCAGGCAATTGATCAGGTCTGCACGCTTGCGGTCATTGCAGGTGACGACCGGGTTGGCCTCGCCCTTGCCGACGGCCGTCAGGCGATTGGCTGCCACACCCTTGCTGGTCAGGTAGTTGCGCACGGCTTCGGCGCGTTGCTGCGACAGCTTCAGGTTGTAGGCGTCCGAACCCAGGCGGTCGGTGTAGCCGGTCACGGTGACGTTGCCGTTGTACTGACCGGCACTCAGGCCCTGGGCGATTTCGTCAAGTTTGGTCTGCGGCATGCGCAACTGGGCACTGTCGAAGGCAAACAGTTCGGTGGCCGAGAGGGTCACACGCTCAAAACGTGCCGGCGCGACCGGCGGAGGAGGCGGCGGCGGGGTCATGACAGGCGCCGGTGCCGGTGGTGGCGTGTACTGAGCCACCTGTGTGCGCACTGGCTTGTCGAAGTAGTAGCTCAGACCAAAGTTGAGCGAGTTGGTCGTGAGATGGTCGGCACCGAAGGTGTTGTGGCGAACATAGGCACGGCTGCGGCGCAGGTCGGCCTGCATGAACCACTGCTCGGACAGTGCCACCTGGAAGCCGGCGCCCAGGCTCAGGTAAGGCGACGTGGCACTGGCGGTGGGCAGCTTGTCGCGCTGCGCGCCAATCCCTGCCAGCAGGAAGGGCCGGAAGTTGCTGCGGTTGAACATGTACAGGGCGTCGACGCCCAGTGTGGCCTGTTCGTAGCGGATGCCGTTCTGGGTCGACCGGCCCAGTGTGCCGCCCCCCTGGATGTCCCACGATGGCGAAACCGCTTTACCCAGGCGCAGGCCCAGCGCATTGAAGTTCTTGCCGCCGTTGAAACGGTTATCAGGGTCCACCACGCTGATGCTGGGCATGATGTAGGTGGACGGGTTGTCTACCATCTGGGCCATCAGCAATGCCGGGCTCATGCAGGAAAGTGCTGCTGCGGTGGCAGCCAGGGTTCTGATGTGGGTGAGTTTCATGGCGTGTCCTTCAAACAAGAGCCGATGCGTTGATAAGAGAGAAAAAAGCAAGAGAGGACCGCGGACCGCTGGCGCCGCGATGGTCAAGCATTGGGCCGCGCCAGGGTGTTCCGTATCAGAGGGCCCCGTGTGAAGCTGTGGGACAGCACCTACCCTTGCCCCCTGGTCGCCCGCCCGCTTGACGCCACGTCTGGCGTAAAAAAGCCCCGCTGGCAGCGGGGCCGGTGCAGACACAAAGGCCTGAATGGTGGTTGGGCGGAAAGTCCGCCGGAGCGCCAACTCAATGCGCCCGCCATCACCTCATGAGGGATCCTTGCTGCGGGTGCGGCCGACAGCGCTGAAGATGCCTATGCCCAGGATCACGAGAGCGCCGATGCCAATGTAGACGTGCGGGATGCCGGCTTCCAATGCACCCCAGATCAGGCCACCCATAAAAATTGCAAAACCGACCATATACAGCGCAAAAGACATTGTTTCCTCCAGAAGTTGATGAGCAAGTATCTGCAATGAAACTCGCCACAACTATCGGGCGCGGGCTTTTAGCCTTGTCGGAGAACGCCGACGGTCTTGCAGGTCGAATGAGCAAAAAAGTATTACTCAATGGCGCCCCCAGCGGCTCTTGAACCGGTTTTCTGATATTTATCACACCCGCATGCGATCAAATTAACCTGTATCAGAAGATGACAGCGTGTAACTAAAAGAATACGATGACTACGTTGTCAAGGCGCAACCTCTCCCGGAAGCTCCATGGCAACACCAGAGCTAAATTGACCAGGGTTGGCACCATTCATTCAACACGCAGCACGCCATGTCCTTCTTCCAAAACTTGTTTTCTTCCTCGCAGGGCCACAAGGAAGGCGGGGCGGGACCGGAGACCGGCCCCGTCAAAATGAATCTCGACGAACGCATGGCGTTTCGCCGGGAGATGCTTTTTGATTCGGTCAAGGCCACCATGGAAAGCCGGGGCATCCTCAGTGGAAGCTATCGGTTCAAGGTTGTACGCGCCGACAAGCGGGGGCACAGCTTTGTCGTGATGATGGACCTGTCCACCGATTTCATGGAGAGTGAGCAGGGCCAGCAAAAGGCCCTGGCCGCGCTCGGTGCCCTGATCGGGAAAAACGCGCTCGCCCGTTATGGCCTGGGCGTACCGGCGGTGTACTGGCGGGTCAACGAAGAACTCAAGGGCTTCGAGCCCCCACGCGCGGAAGCTGCCGCCGGGCCGGACAGCGCCAGCCCTGACGCAGTGCGGGCTTCCAACCTGCGTCGTTACGAGCGGGCCACGGCGCAGGAACTGGCAGCTTTCGAGTCTGCCTGGCAAAGCAGCAGTGAGATGACCATCGGCGACCGCACCTACTCGTCCGACCTCGCGCCGCTGACCGGCGCCGACGGCAAGGACAGCCGCTAGTAGCGCAAGCCGAAAATACCGGCGCATGAAAGCGCGCCCTCACGCCTGCGTGCTACAGACCTGGATGCCGCACCGCGCGGGATAATGGCGGTCTGTTCACCGACCGGGTTTGTCCGATGCCTCTTTTCTTCCTGCGTTTGCCTGCACGGGCAGATGCCCCCCACTGCGTCCCCGCATCGAAAGCCCAGGCATGAACGAGCCGGCCCGCATCCATTGGGTCGAGGATGGTCAGACCCGTTCCGCCCGCTGGCGTTCAGAAAGCGGCGCGGCGCCGCCCAGACGGGTGCAGGTGGCCGACGACACCCTGACGGCCGACGCGGCGTTTCGCCTGGCCAGTGAGGGCACGGCCATTTTGTGGCGCGGGGACTTCCAGAATGCACGGCAGTTGCTGCAGGCCCTGGCCAGACGCATCGACAAGCCAAAAAAGATCAAGAAAACCAAGGCCAGGGCCGACGCGGCCGCGGTCTCGTCGCTGGATGCCTTCAACCAGCACCGCCAGGCCCAGTCACATCGTGCGCGCACGCTGGCCATGCTGGTGCTCGAGTTTGATGGCGCTCATCACAGCAGCCTGCGAAGGGCGCCGGATGTTGCACAGGCCTGCAGTGAAGCCTACGGCCCGGGCGACGCGGCGCAGGACAGCTACGTGAGCTCGTTGCGCGAACTGTTGGGCCTGATCGGCGCGCACGAATGGCGCAAGAAGGGGGTGGAGATCGCCGCGCTGGGCGGCGCACGTATTCACCCGCACTACGGCGTGTTTGCGCCGGTGCGCGGCGAGTACCTCAGCCTGGTGGCCGAAACCCCTTTGCCGCCGGCCGCAAGCGCCGACGGCCTGGCCTTTGACATCGGCACTGGCACCGGTGTGCTGGCGGCGATCCTGGCGCGCCGCGGGGTGCAGCAGGTGATCGCCACTGATCAGGACCCGCGCGCGCTGGCCTGCGCCCGGGAAAACCTCGCGCGGCTAGCCCTGGCCGGGCGCGTCACGCTGCAGCAAGCCAACCTGTTTCCCGACGGACGCGCGCCGCTGATCGTCTGCAACCCGCCGTGGGTGCCGGCGCGCCCCAGCTCGCCGGTCGAACACGCGGTGTACGACCCCGAGAGCCGCATGTTGCGCGGTTTCCTGCAGGGGCTGGCGACACATCTGGCGCCGGGCGGGGAGGGCTGGCTGATCCTGTCGGATCTGGCCGAACACCTGGGTCTGCGCTCGCGCAGCGAGCTGCTGGAGTGGATCGCCGCGGCGGGGCTGCAGGTGTTGTCGCGAGTGGACATCAAGCCGCAGCATCCGAAGGCAGCCGATGCCAGCGACGCCCTGCACGCGGCCCGGGCGGCGGAAGTCACCTCGCTCTGGCGACTGGCTGCCAGGACGGAGGAAACGTCTGTTGCTATGAATTAGATAGCTGCTTTCGCTCATGGATAAAGGGCTGCAGGCCTTTTTCTCATGATTTTCTGGCTCACACAAGGAGATGCCCGTGCCGTATGAGTTGCATTACTGGCCCACCATCCAGGGGCGCGGCGAGTTTGTGCGGCTCGCACTGGAGGCGGCCGGCGCCGACTACGTGGACGTGGCGCGCGGTGCAGAAAGCCGGGGGCAGGGCGTCGCGGCCATGATGCATTACCTCGACAGCCCGACGGTGCCGCACCCGCCGTTCGCGCCGCCCTTCCTGGTGAACGGCAAGGCCGTCATCGGCCAGACGGCGGCCATCCTGCTTTACCTCGGCCCACGCCTGGGTCTGGTTGCCAAAAATGAGGTGCAGCGCCTGTGGACCCACCAGCTGCAGCTGGCCATTGCCGACGCGGTGATGGAAGCCCACGACACCCACCATCCGATAGCCACCGGCCTGTATTACGAAGACCAGAAGAAAGAGGCCGCACGGCGGGCCAAGGCCTTTCGGGAAGAGCGCATCCCGAAATTTTTTGACTGGTTCGAAAGCGTGCTGGCGCGCAACCCCCGGGGCAGCGCCTGCCTGGTGGGCGGCCGCCTGAGTTACGCCGACCTGTCGCTGTTCCAGCTCGTGGCAGGACTGCTCTACGCTTTTCCGCTGGCCACGGGGCGAGCCCTGCAGCAAGCCCCGTTGGTGGCCAGCCTGCATGCCCGGGTGGCGCAGCACCCGCACGTGGCCGCCTATCTCGCCAGCGCGCGCCGCATTCCCTTCAACGAAGAAGGCATTTTCCGGCGTTATCCCGAGCTGGATGACTGAACTGCGTGCCTGAACTTCCCGGCTGAGCCTGGTGCGTGAACCCGAGGCCGGCGCATGCGAACCGGCCCTGGATGCAGGGGGCGAGCGTACGGCGTCCTCTCCTACAGGCTGGGTTGTCCCTGCCTGACCGCGAGCGGCTGGAGCGCGTTCCACGATGGACTTCTGAACTGGAAAAAACTGCGTTGGCAGCAGGGCACCCCCGGCATCACCGGGGGCCCGTCCAGTCCACACAAGCTGACCATCATCACCCTTGCCATCCATATCTCTGAAGGAGCTTCACCATGTCACTTGACGAACACGACAAGAACCTGAATCTGGACCCGATCACTGACGCCCCTGGCGCCCACCCGGTCGGTACCGGTCTCGGAGCTGCCCTGGGCGGCGCTGCCGCGGGGGCCGCTGCCGGCGCATTTGGCGGACCGGTGGGCGCTGCGGCCGGAGCGGTTGTTGGCGCGGTTGCCGGCGGCTTGGGCGGCAAGGCGGTGGCCGAAGCCGTCAACCCCACCGCTGAAGAAGCCTACTGGCGCGAGCAGTACATCCGGGAGCCTTACTACGATGCCAACCGCAACTACGAAGACTACGCGCCGGCCTACCGTCTGGGCCTGTACGGGCGCAGCAATTACGCCGGCACCTTTGACGATGCGCAAAGCGACCTGTCTGTCCATTGGGACAGTCACAAAGAACGCTCCACCCTGAGCTGGCCCGAAGCCGAAGCGGCCAGCCGCGCCGCGTGGACACGGGTGGACGAGCAGCTGGCGTCACGCCAGACCCTGTCCGGCGAAGTGGCCGACAACGACGACGTGATCGATACGCTCAACGAGCTGCTGGAGTCCTGCCGCGACGGCGAGTTCGGCTTCACCGAATGTGCCGAACATGTGAAGGCGCAGGACCTCAAAACCCTGCTGCTGCGACATGCCGACGAATGCCGCGGTGCGGCTGCCGAGCTCACCTCGCAGATTCGCCAGCTCGGTGGCGAGGCCGAGGAGGGCGGCACCACCAGCGGTGCCATGCATCGTGGCTGGGTGTCGGTGCGCGGCACCCTCAGCGGGTACACCGACCTGGCCATGCTCGATGAATGCGAGCGCGGCGAGGACGCGGCCAAGGCCCGCTACCGCAATGCCCTCAAGGAGAATCTTCCCCCGGCGATCAGGAGCATGGTGGAGCGCCAGGCCCAGGGCGTGCAGCGCAACCATGACCAGGTCAAGGCACTGCGTGACGCGCTGAAGACCGCCGACTGAACGGTGAATCAACCATGAAAAAAGCTGGCACCTGTGCCAGCTTTTTTTTGCCGTGATGGCGGGGTCAACGATCAGTTATGCGGGCCGTGGCCTTTTCCGTGACCCTTGCCGTGGCCTTTGTCATCATGCTTGTCGTATTTGTCCTTTTTCGGCTTTTTGTCCTTGACGTACACATAGTTCGTCTCACGCACCCAGGTTCCGGGCTGGCGGTAGTAGGCGTTGCCACGCTGCTCCCAGCGGTCTGGCGCCCAGCGGTAGCCATCGCGCTTCTGGATGGCGTGACCGCGCACCCACACATGGCGCTCGCCGGTCCAGGCCCAGTAGCCCGGTGCCCAGACCTGCGCGGGTGCGAGTGCCGGCACCGCCTCGTACTGAGGCGCGGGCGGTGCCAGGTTGATGTTGATGCTGACTTGCGCGAGGGCAGGTGCAGCAGCAGCGCCGGCCAGCACGATGGCAAGCATGATTTTTTTGAGCGGGGGACTGATGATCATGAAGATCTCCTTGGGTTACTGATGCGAGTTTGAGACGAGTGTGGAGGGATGTTTGCGCCGCCGTACCGCACGACGCGTAAAGTTGCGTCCCCCGCGAGTGCGAAGGTGTAAAGCTTTGTGCGAGGTCCGAGACCGCTATTATTTCAGTAGCAGTCTGCGCAGAAGGGATAAGGGCTGGGGCGCGATTCGTCTAGTTTTTCAGTCTGCTGCCGCAATCCACCTGGGCATTCAGTGCGCTGCCCCCGGTGCCATAGCTGCTGTCGGTCACCTTGCAGTTCGAGGCCTTTTCAACGGCCCGGACCAGGTTGGCCGTTTTTTGCGGCCCGTCCGGCAGGTGACGCGGCGCCTGCGCTGACCAGGTGCTCGCCGTGATCTGCTCGACCCGGTAGGCGTCGCCGTCGAGCTGTACGGTTTGCGGCGGTGACTCCAGCTGGGACGCCGGGCCCACGCATCCGGACATCAGTACGGCCAGGCAGGCCAAGGCCAGCCCGGCCGCAGGTGTGCGCCAGGGTTGGGCCGCTTGGCAGGGAAGGCGGGAAGTGGGTGATTTCAAAGGGACGACTTTGGTGAGTGTTGGTTCATGCTTGCCTTGGGCTCGGGAACCAGCGAGGGTTTGTCCGGCACCTTCGACTGCGGGCAGCCGGTGAGCAGCGTCAGTGCAAAAAGTACAGGCAGTGCCGTTAAAAAGTGCGTCATGGCAGGCTCCTGAAAGAATCAACAATGGTCCAAACCGCCGGTCGTACGGGGCGCATGCTGCATGCCGCCGGTACCTGGTACGAAGATACGCGGAGACCTGCCAGCGGCGTAGCCGGCCGCCACCCGAGCCCTTGTCAGGAAGGCGCGCGTGAGCCTGTCAAGACGGTCCTACACCGCGGTGCTCAGACTTTGCGGGGTGTCCCGGTTTTGGCCCCGGCCCGCGCCCGGGCCGCTCTGGGCGATGAGACGGACTTTTCCGCCTTGAAGCCTAGCGCTTTCATGGCGGCCGACAGCGTGCAGCGGGCCTTCTCGTAGCCGTCCCAAGGCGAGTTGCCGATGGCGACGCGATCGGCAATGTTGGCCGCTGTCCAGTGCGCCGGGCCGCTCAGGCTGTCCAGCTCCTCCCAGCCGACCGGTACCGACACGCCCAGTCCGGGCCGGGCTCGTAGCGACCAGGCGCACACCGTTGTGGCGCCGAAACCGTTGCGCAGGTAGTCGGGGAAAATTTTTCCGACACGGTTGCGTGGCCCGCTTCTTGCCACAAACCGGTCGGGAATCACCGCGGAAAGATGCCGCGCGATGGCCTGTGAGAAATCCTTTACCGTGTCCCAGCCGAAGGCCGGCTTCAGAGGCACCACCACATGCAGGCCCTTGCCGCCGCTGGTCTTTAAAAACGCCGGCAGGCCGAGCTCCTTCAGCAGGGCGTGGACCAGTTGCGCGGCCTCACGGATCTGCGCCCACGACACCCCTTCACCGGGGTCCAGGTCAAAAATCATGCGGTCCGGTTTCCCGATGGACCGCGTGGTGGCGTTCCAGGTGTGGAACTCCATCACATTGAGCTGGGCGGCGGCCAGCAGCGCCTCTGCCTTGGTGATTTCCAGCAGGGGGGCATGGCCGGGATCCAGCGCCTGGTTCAGCAGCTTGATGCCGGGGATGGCGGTTGCCTGTGCATGTTTCTGGAAAAAAAGTTCGCCTTGCACACCGTCCGGGGCCCGCACCAGCGCCACCGGCCTGGCCCGCAGGTGCGGCAGGATCAGTGGTGCCACCTGCGCGTAGAACTGCACCAGGTCGAGTTTGGTCAGGCCGCTTTCCGTATCGATGACGCGTTCGGGATGTGTCACGCGCAGCGTCCCGGTGTCCGCCGCGGGGCGGCTGGTGTTGCGCTTGCCGGACGCTGCGCTGGCGGGAGATGGCGCCGGTTTTTTGTTCGCCTTCATGAGGTCCTCGATGGGTTGCGCCGATTCACGCTTGACCTTGCGCGCGTCCTTGTCGGTGCGCAGGCCCTGGAACACGGCGTGGCGGATGCGCCCGGTGTGGGTCCATTGTGCAAAACTGACCTCGGCCAGCAGCACCGGTTGCACCCAGTGCCCTTTGACCGACGCGGGCAGGTCGGCAAAAGCAGGGCGGGGCGCTGCCAGTGCGGCGAGTTTGCCCTGCAGGTTTTTCAGGGTGTTGTCGTCAAATCCGGTGCCCACATTGCCGGCGTAACGCAGTGCGCCCTGGTCGTCATACACGCCCAGCAGCAGGGCGCCCAGGCCGGCGCGCGAGCCTTTGGGGTCGGTGTAGCCACCAATCACGAACTCCTGGCGCAACTGGGTCTTGAGCTTGATCCAGCTCGGTGAGCGGCGCGACACATAGGGGGACGCTGCACGTTTGCCGATCACGCCCTCCAGCCCCAGGCGGCGTGCGGCAGCCATCAGGTCCGACGTGCCGGCATCGAAGGTTTCGCTGAAACGAATGGCATCCTGCGCGGCCGCCTGCACCAGGGTCCGCAGGAGCTTGCGCCGCTCCACCAGCGGCATCGCGCGCAGGTCGTAGCCGTTGTAATACGGCAGGTCGAAAACGTAGTAAATGATCTGCGCGGTGCTGCCGCTGTCAAAGGCATTCTGAAGTGCGCCGAAATCAGGCAGCCCTTTGCCGTCGAGCACCACGATTTCGCCGTCCAGCCAGGCGGAGCGCAGGCCCAGCCGTGACAGGGCGTTCACCAGTGTCGGCAGCCTGGCGCTCCAGTCATGCCCGTTGCGCGTGAAGCAGCGGATGGAGGGGCCCTCCAGACGTGTCAGCAGGCGGTAGCCGTCGAACTTGATCTCGTACACCCAGTCCTGGCTGTCAGTCGGCGCCTGCGTGACCAGCGTTGCCAGCTCCGGGGCCAGCGTGCGCGGCAGCGCGTCCTTCACCGCGCCGGGCAGCTCGCGGGGTGTGGCGGCGCTCTTTTTTCTGGCGCCGGTGCTGCCGGTGGATGCGGCCCTGGCCGGCGCTTTTTGGGCGGTGGTTTTTTTGCGCGGTGTCAGCGGGTTGCCGGTGATCACGCTGTCGGGCAGCGCCTGCAGCACGTCGTAGTCGCTGGCCGGCCGTGCCGCGTCGTCCCTTTCCTTGATCAGCAGCCAGGGCGCCTGTCGCTCTTCGCTTTTGCCGTGCATGCGCACCAGCGACCAGCGGCCATGGAGTTTTTCGCCCTGCAACTCGAACTTGAGTTTTCCGCTTTGAAGTCCTGCCCCCGGGTCGCCGTCAGGCCGCCAGGTGCCGCGGTCCCAGACGATGACATTGCCGGCGCCGTAATGCTTGTCGGGAATGGTGCCTTCGAAGCCTGCGTAGGAAAGCGGATGGTCTTCCACCTGCACTGCCATGCGTTTGACCCCGGGGTCCAGGCTCGGGCCTTTCGGAACGGCCCAGCTTTTCAGTGTGCCTTCGAGTTCCAGCCGGAAGTCGTAGTGCAGATGGCTGGCGTCATGCTTCTGGACCACAAAGCTGCGTGCGGAAGAGCGTCTGCCTCCGGCGGCCGGTTCCGGCGTGTGGTTGAAATCGCGCTTGGCGCGGTAGGCCTGGAGCGGGTCGGCGTCAGCCATGGGTGCGCGGCCGTCTTCGTATTCAGGCGGCGCGGCGCCGACCCGCGGCCCCGGTTTTGGCGGCCGGCTTGCGGGCTGATGCGATACCGGTGGGCTTGGCCGGCGTTTTGGCGGTGGGTTTGGCGGTGGGCTTGGCGGCCGCCCCGTCTTTGTGGCGCAGGCTGCGTTGCAGCAGCTCGGTCAGGTCGATGATTTTTGCGCCCGCGCCGCCGGATGACTCAGCGGCCGCTTCCGGCTGCTCGACGCTTTCCACCTTGCCCTGCTTCACCTTCTGCTGGACCAGGGCCATGATGGCATCGGTGAACGAATCCTTGAACTGCTCCGGCTTCCAGGTGTCGGTCATGTCGTCGACCAGCTGCCGGGCCATGGACAACTCCTTCTCGGACAGGCCGGCCGCCTTGGCGCCCTCGGGCGGAAGGTCCAGTTCGTCCCAGCTGCGGATTCCGGTGCCCCAGCGCAGCAGGTTCAGAACCAGCCCCGGACCGGAGGGCACCAGCACGGCCAGGTGCTGCTTGGTCTGTATCACCACGCGTGCAATGCCCACTCTTTCAGTCTTGAGCAAGGTGTCGCGCAGCAGCGCGTAAACCTTCTTGCCCTTGTTGATGGGCGCAATGTAGTAGGGCCGTTCCAGGTAGACAAAAGGAATGTCGGTGTTGGCGACAAAACTCTCGATCTCTATCGTCTGGGTGGTTCTGGGAAAGGCGGCCGTGATCTCATCGTCGCTCAGCACCACGTACTGGCCGTCCTCGTACTGCACGCCGCGGACGATGTTTTCCTTCGTGATTTCCTTGCCGGTCTTCTTGTTGATGCGTTTGTAACCCACCGGGTCCATGCTGCGTTTGTCCAGCCAGTCGAAGTCGACGCCGCTGTCGGCGGTCGCTGAATGCAGCGACACCGGAATGTGCACCAGGCCAAAACTGATGGCTCCTTTCCACAACGCTCTTGAAGCCATGCCTATCGCCTCCTGTCTGCCATGTTGAACTCTCCTGTGCCTGTACGTGGGTACCAGTGCCTGACCTTAATTCGCGGGGGGTGCCGGGTGCTGTCGGCAGCTGTCCGTTGCTGCCGTAGGACGGCGGCGCGGCCCGGCTTCGGCCGGTGGCATCCCCTGAATTGCTATGAAATACATAGCTGTTTCCGCCCGCTCCCATTGGGCTGAGAGCCTGTTTCGTCCTTGGTTCCGAAGAAAAGGGCTGTGCGTCGGTGCGGTTGCCGGTCGTTTTGGATCAAGCCAGCGTCCTACAACGCGCCATGCGGCGCAGTCCTAAGATGGAACTCTTGCCCTTTCACTGGAGACAACCATGATGATTTCCCGCCGCCACGTCGTTCGTTCCACCCTGGCGGCTGCAGCCGCGGTGGCACTGGTTTCCGGTTGCAGCATGATGCCGTCGCAGTCCAACCTGATGGCCTTCACAACGCAATTGCGCGGCGCCAACGAGGTGCCGCCAGTCGCCTCAGGCGCCAGTGGCCAGGTTGATGCCGTGCTGAACAAGGACACCAACCTGCTGCGCTGGCAACTGAGTTACGCTGACCTGAGTGGCCCTGCGACTGCTGGCCACTTTCATGGTCCGGCTCCGGTCGGCGCCAATGCGGGTGTGGCACTGCCTTTCACCGGCCCCATCACCAGTCCGATGTCCGGTCAGGCCACGCTGACCCCGGCGCAGGTGGCCGACCTGATGGCGGGCAAGTGGTACGCCAACATCCACACCGCCAAATTCCCCGGTGGTGAAATTCGCGGGCAATTGACTGCCCGCCCCTGAGCGACTGAGTCCGGTGGGTCAGCGGAGCCCCGCCTGGGAGGCAGGCGGGCAGGGCTCCCGCCACCTTCTGGCAGTTCCCGGCAGACCGGACCACCCGTCCTACAGGCAGGGACCCTTGGCGCTGACGGGCGATTGCCTCCTCTCGCGCTAGCCTGATCTGGCAATGTCAACACCGCTGCCAGCCAGCGGGCAACACAGGAGAGCAGCCATGAGCAACCATCCCGACCCGTCCGGTCATACGCCGGCGCACAACAAGCCCAAGGGGCCTCAGCCAAACAGTGGCAGCCAGCAGGCCCTGTCCGAAAAAGCCGCCAACAGCCCCGCCAGCGTGAAGGCGCGGGTCGACTCGACCAACATGCCCGACAAGCCGCCGCTGGATCACCAGCACACACCCAACAGTTCGGGCCGGAAATAAAACGCCAGCCCAGCCACCCGTCAACCCATTGATTTCAAGGATGCCACCATGACCAGAAAACTCCCCACTTTTCTTATTTCAGCAATGCTGCTCGCCTGCGGTTCGGCCGTACTGGCCCAGCCTGTGGCCATGGAGGAACGGTTGCTCGAGCGCGGCGCTGTCGCCGACAGCACGCCGCAACAGAAATACCGCACCGCCATCAATGAGGCAGGTGGCGGCTACAAGCTTTATCTGGAAGACTGCGCAACGAAGGCTGCTGCAGAACGCACCGCATGCCGCCGTGAGGCCAAGGCGGTTTATGACCGCGACATGGCCGCTGCGCGTCAGCTGTTGCGCAAGTAAAGAGAAGCGAAGAGGGCGGGCGCAGCGCCTGCCCTCGCCCGAACCTGCTCAGCTGTGTTGCCGAAGCAACCGGATTCCGACGACTTTCCCTCCGGACGTCGCCCGCCAGGGCGGCGTTATTCAGCCGCCTGCTGGCGTCGCAGTTCGCTGCGCTTCATGGTGAGGTAGGCCGTGCGGTCGATCTCATGCAGCTGGCGTGGATAACGTTCCGTGGCGTCAAACCATTGCTGCAGGCGCTTTTCAAGTTGATCGGCGGGTGGCGCTGACAGCGATGCCATGTACGCGTCAATGGCCAGGTAGTAACGCATGGTGTTGCGCTCCACCGCACCCCGCATGCCATCCACATGGGTTTTTTCACCACCGGCCGGGTTGTCCATCCGTGTGAAGCCGGTTTTTCCGCTGCCGACCGTGGCCAGGTAACCCTGCATGGCCATGCGTCCCGCCATGCCGTAACCATAGGAATACTGCAGGTGCATGAAGGACTTGCCGGCCGCAAGCGGCACCACCCGCAGGTTGATGCGGTAGTTGTTGGTCCCCAGCGGGCCCTTGTCTGCATTGATCTGTACCGCCATGTAGTCCGGCGTGGCACTGTCCAGCTTGAAGTCAAAGGCCAGGGTGTAAGCGTCCTTGACCTCCTGCGGCACCTTCTTTCCGATGCTGACTTCCAGCCCCGACGGGCTGCCGTTGCCGCCGGTGGTGCGGCAGAACTTGGTGTTGAGGTGCAGCATCAGCACGTCGCACCAGTTATCGGGATTTTTGAAAGCCGTGGTCACGGCTGAAAACGGGTAATTGATGACCGCGTAGGCGTTGCCGCTCACGGCATTGGCGGCTTCGGTGGATTCAATGACCAGCGGCCTCTGAAACTCATTGCGCGCCAGCTGGGGGGCAAGGGCGGTGTATCTGGCCTGTAGCACCGCGGCGCTCGAGTCGCTCGAACCAGCCATGGCGCTTCCGGCAAAAGCCGTGGCGGCTATCAGGCCTGCGGCGGCTTGCCAGGAAAAAGATCTTTTGCGTGCTTGAGTCATCGTGACAGTTTGCCTTCCGCAGGGACAGTGTTTGGCGGCTTGCTCTTCCGTCCTACATGGTTTGGGCGCGAAGGCGAAAGTTAAAGTGGCAAGTCAGCGCAAAACCCTTGTTCGGGCGTCAAAAGATGCAACCAGCGGTAATTCTGCTCAGTCCAGGTATTTGCCGCCATTGACCGACAGCGTGATGCCGGTGATGAAGCCGGCTTCATCGGCGGCAAGGAAAACGACGGCGCGGGCGATTTCCGCTGGTGTGGCCAGGCGGCCGACCGGTACGGTCTTCAGGATCTGCTCCATCACCTCGGGCCGCACGGCGCTGACCATGGCGGTGTCGGTGTAGCCCGGAGCAATGACATTGACCGTGATGTTGCGGGAAGCGCCTTCGAGCGCGAGGGACTTCGTGAAGCCAATCAGCCCGGCCTTGCTCGCCGCATAGTTGGTCTGACCGGCCTGGCCGGACAGGCCGTTGACCGAACTCATGTTGATCACCCGGCCAAAACGGCGTTCGCGCATGCCTTCAATCACTGCGCGGCACATGTTGAAGCAGCCACCCAGGTTGATGTCGATGACCTCGCGCCACTGCTGGGCGCTCATCTTGTGCAGCATCACGTCGCGCGTGATGCCGGCATTGTTGACAAGCACCTCGATCGGCCCGAGGGCGGCCTCGACCTCCGCGACACCCGCGATGCAGGCGTCAGCGTCGGCCACGTTCCAGGCAAAGGCCGCCATGCCGGTGCGAGCCGTGAAAGCCTCGGCAGCAGGCTGGTTGCTTCCGTAATTGACGGCCACGCGATAGCCCGCAGCGAGCAGGGCTTCCGCTGTCGCGGCCCCAATGCCGGCGGTGCCGCCGGTGACCAGTGCGACCCGCATGTCAGGCCTTTCCGCCGAGGTGTTTCAAGATGGCCGTGTTGCCCGAGGCGGGGAGGTTGGTTATTGGGGGTTCGCTGGTGGCCATGGTTTTCTCTGCGTTGGTTTACAGGCTTGACACAGGGCTCGCACCCTTCCATGCCACTGTAGGAAAGGCCAGGGTGGCCAGCGTTGAGATGGATCAAGTCAAGAGGCAAGAGGCCCGCGCGATTGTTTTTTTTTGCGCTGTCCAGGCAGGGCAGGCGGGCCAACTCCAGCTTGCTGGCACCCGCCGAGCGCACTGCCGAGCGCGCCAAGGCCATCTCCGGGCCGATCGGGCTGGTCGATGTCTTCACCCCATTTGGCGGTGCCGGCGAGTTGCTGAAAGACCTGCGTGAGAACGTTTTCGCCGGGCAAACCCTGCATCAATTGGGACCGGTTTCAGACGGACTGGCAAAGGTCGTTGCCTGGGATGCAGTGAAGCAAGACAAACCCTTGAATTGACTTCAAGGATTTTTCCCCTTAAGTCGCTTCTCTCCTGGCAGAAATGTCCGCGGAGGATAGGGCGGTTGTGAAAAAGGCTCAAATGAGCTAAAATTAAAGATCATTTGAGGATTTTTGCTCATGACCATCGCCACATCGACATCCAAAACCCTTTTGTCGCCAGCGTCCAGGGCCGTACTCATCGGGCGGCAGAAGAAGGGCGTTTTTGCTTGGGAGCGGCTGGAAAAGAGCAGCCATACAGGCTACGCTGACATCTACGTCATGCCTCCCATCGACAGGGCCGTGTTGGTCAAGAAAGGTGCACCGTCCAGTATGGTGGGGGTGATTTCCAAAGAGATGGACATGACGAAAGAGCGTTTTGTCCGGATCATGGGCCTGCCGCGGGCGACGGTGACTCGCAAGATGGCCAACAACACCGATCTGTCGCCTGATGAAAGCGAGCGCCTGGTCGGCCTGGCCAGGCTGATCGGGCAGGTGGAAACGATTGTCAAGCAGTCCGGGGACCCTGCGGGGTTCAAGCCGGCCAAGTGGTTTGGCGAATGGATCGAACAACCAGCGGCTGCGCTGGGCGGCCGCAAACCCGAGGAACTGCTGGACACCGCTGATGGTCGGGAAGCTGTGGCCAGGCTGCTGGCGCAAATGCAGTCGGGCGCCTACGCTTGAGTGGCGTGGCTCTGTGGCGAATCGCCACCGATGCGCCGGCTTACGTGGCTGAAGATCTGGGAGGCAAGGGCGCTGAAATCACTGGAGGGCGCTGGAACGCGGCTGGAACGCCCATGCTTTACACCGCTACCAGCATCGCCTTGGCTTGCCTGGAAACCATTGTTCATCTGGATGGCAGCAAATCCTTGCCTTTGAATCGCTATCTGGTGCGCATCGACGCTCCTGCCGATGTCTGGAGCCGGGCGATCACCTTGAAGGTAAAGGGCGATGCGCATGTGGGCTGGGACGCTGTGCCTGCAGGCAAAGTCAGTATCGATTGGGGCAACGCCTGGTGTGCAAGCCGCTCCTCAGCCTTGGCGCTGGTGCCGTCCGTAGTGGTTCCCGAAGAGTTCAATGTGCTGGTCAATCCGCGCCATCCCGACGCGGCCCGACTCAAAGCCACCAAACTTCGCAAGTGGACCTATGACCCCCGGGCGTTGGGCCGCTAGTTGTAGTTTCCCAAGAGGTTGCTCACCCGAGGTGAAAGAAGCACTTTCTGCCTTATCCATTTACTATTTAACATAATATACATCGTGGAAGATAAACCAAGCAAGCCAGAACAGCAGAAATCGCTGCCAAGGCGCCCCAGCCTTGAAACCGCCAGACTCAGCCCTCCGCGTCTGGCCGTTTTTTCAGCGTCGTCCCCGATTCAACGGTTTACCACTTGCCCGTGGCTTGCCGCTTGCGGACGGCTGCGGCGATGAGGTCTGCTGAGTCTGTGCGGCTGACGCGCTGGGCAAAACCGATGGCTGTCAGGCCTTGCTGGTTTTTCAGCAAGGGATCGGCGCCGGCATCCAGCAGCAGTTTGACCGCGGGTGTGGTGCCGTATTGGGCGGCCATCATCAGCGGTGTGGTGCCGTTGGGTGATTCGGCATCAATGTAGGCGTGATTTTCAAGCAGCAGGTCCATGATGGCCAGGTGCCCCTTGCTGGCGGCGTAATGCAGCGGTGTCCAGCCGGTCTTGTTGACGTCGGCATCCCGCTTGATCAGGGCCGCTGCCATTTCCGCGTCGCCCTTGATCGCGGCCAGCATCAGCGGGCTTTCGCCATTGGCATTGAGCGCGTTGACGTTGGTTTTGGGCCAGTCCAGCAAGGCCCGGGCGGCTTTCGGCGATGGTTCCTGGATCGCCAGGGACAGGCCATGCTGGCCTTTGGGGTCGACGGTGTTGGCATCGAAACCACGGGTCAGCAGTTGCCGGATGGCGCCGGGGTTGTCCTGCTTGATGGCCACGAAGAAGTCTTCGTAGGAACCAGCATGTACTGAAATAAATCCAGTCACCACAACTAGATAGACGACTTTTTTAAAGTGATTGATGAGGTATGTTTTCATGCCAGAACGCCCGAAAAAAGCCGCTCGAAGTTGCGGCTGGTGGCCTCGGCAATGGCCTCGACCGGCATCTGCCGGATCTCGGCCACCTGCCTGGCCACATAAGGAACATAGGACGGATTGTTGGTTTTGCCGCGGTAAGGCATGGGCGCCAGGTAGGGGCTGTCGGTCTCGATGAGGGTGCGGTCCAGCGGCACAAAACGGGCCACTTCGCGCAGGTCGGCGGCGTTCTTGAAGGTCAGGATGCCGGAAAACGAGATGTAGAAGCCCAGGTCCAGTGCGGCGCGGGCCACCTCGGCGGTTTCGGTGAAGCAGTGAAACACCCCGCCGGCCCGCCCTGCTCCGTCGGCCGTTTCGCCCTCTTCCTTCAGGATCGCCAGCGTGTCGTTTGATGCACTGCGGGTGTGGATGACCAGCGGTTTTTGGGTCTGGCGCGCGGCGCGGATGTGGGTGCGAAAGCGTTCACGTTGCCAGTGCATGTCGGCGATGCTGCGCTCGCCCAGGCGGTAGTAATCCAGGCCGGTTTCGCCAATGGCCACCACCTTGGGCAAGGCAGCGCGTTGCACCAGGTCGTCCAGGGTCGGCTCGGTCACGCCTTCGTTGTCGGGGTGGACGCCGACGCTGCACCAGAAGTTGTCATAGGTGGTGGCCAGCGTGTGAACCGTCCCGAACTCTTCGAGCGTGGTGCAGATGCACAGCGCACGATCCACCTGGGCCTGCGCCATGGCTTCGCGTATCTGCGGCAACTGGGCCTGGAGTTCGGGAAAACTCAGGTGGCAATGGGAGTCGGTGAACATCGGCAGGGATTTTTCAGTATCAAAAATGGCTGTAGCCCATGCCAGACGGGCGCAGACAGCTATCAAAAATGTAGCTAGCCGAAACCGGCCGGCAAGGGCCTAGATCGTCTGCGTCGGACGGTCGGAGGCCAGGTGGGCGCCGAGGATTTCCTCGATCTTGATCTTCAGCAGGCGGGACTTTTCGTCGTTGGGAAAACGCACGCCCACACCCTGGGTTCGATTGCCGGAGGCCCGCGCCGGGGTGACCCAGGCCACTTTTCCGGCCACCGGGTAGCGCTGCGTGTCTTCGGGCAAGGTCATCAGCACATACACGTCGTCGCCGAGTTTGTAGTCCCGCGCCGAAGGGATGAACACGCCGCCTTCAGTGAACAGCGGGATATAGGCGGCGTAGAGCGCGGCTTTTTCGCGAATCGCCAGCTGGATGACACTGGGCCGGGCCGCGCTGGAACTGGTGGCGGTAGCACCGGCAGCACCGGGAGAACCAGCAGGAGGCGTTGTACTCATGAGCCTAGTTTATCGGGTTGAGCACCAGACTGTCAGCAAGAAACGGCGCTTATTTTGAATTGAGTGCCAGCTGCGCACGGCTGACCAGCGCTTCGAGCATCAGCCCGGGGTTGTAGGGGTGTTCCACGGTACGCGCCGTGGCGGCCAGTTCCTTGGCCCAGGCGCTCAATGCGGCAAAGCCGGGGCCGGTTCCGACGCCCGCCGCACCGGGTTTGCCGGCGGGCCGCATCGGCAAGTCCGCGTGGCGAAAAAACCGCGGTTCGGCGCCCGCCCGGGTGACTAGCATGTCGTGGCAGAGCTTTTGCAGCGCATCGACGGCCTGGGCCGGCCCGAAGTCGCTGAGCGCCCCGACCTCGCCCCGGGCCATGGCTTTGGGAAGGGCCTGCCAGTGCTGGGCGATGGCGCTGCTCGCCCCGGCCTGCGCGCGTTCCAGCGCGTCGGCCGGCCGGCCGCCAGCCGCGGCCAGCAGGGTGTGCAGGTCGGCGGCGGCCGGCAGTTTGCCGGCCTTGCCCTCCGGCCCGGCGCGTTCTGCCAGCCAGGCCAGGGCCTGATCAAAATCCGGCCAGTGCATGGTGTGGCCCTGGCAGCGGCTGCGGATGGTGGGCAGCAGCTGGTGCGCGGCCTCGGTGGCGAGGATGAACTGCACCGCACCGGGCGGCTCTTCCAGCGTCTTGAGCAGCGTGTTGGCGGTGATCGCGTTCATGCGTTCGGCCGGGTAGACCAGCACCACCTTGGTGTTGCCGCGCGAACGCGTGAACTGGGTGAAGGTCACCGCCTCGCGTGCCGCGTCGACCTTGATCTCCTTGCTGGGCTTGCGTTTCTTGCTGTCCAGGTCGTCCTGGGTTTTTTCATCCAGCGGCCAGCCAAGTGCCAGCGACAGGGTTTCGGGCATCAGCATGCAGAGGTCGGCATGGGTGTGGACCTCGACCGCATGACAGCTGCCGCACACGCCGCAGGCGCCCTGCGCCGTGGGTTGCTCGCACAGCCAGGCCCGCGCCAGCGCCAGCGCCAGGTCGAACTGGCCCAGGCCGGATGGGCCGCTGAGCAGCCAGGCATGGCCGCGCTGGGCCAGCAGGGTTTCCAGCTGGGTCTGCAGCCAGGGCGCCAAGGGCGGGCTGGGTGCGGGGGAATCGCTGGTCATCAGAGCCAGCCCTTGCCGGTAAACACACTGTGCACCGACTGCCACACGGCCTCGCGTGTCTGGCTGGCGTCGATACGGGCAAAACGTCCGGCGTCGGCGGCCATGCGGTCGGCATAGCCCTGGGCCACGCGGCGGAAAAACGCCACCGGCTGGGCTTCAAATCTGTCCGGCTCTCGGGCGCCTGTCAGGCGCCGGGCGGCTTCTTCAGGCGGCAGGTCGAACCAGACCGTCAGGTCGGGCTGGACAATCGGCGCCGCCTCTTCCTTTGGGCCGAGTTCAAGAACAAAATCAGGCCCCAGCCCCCGTGCGTCCTGCGCCCACAGCTCCAGTTTTGATAGCACGTCGAGGTCGAACCCGCGCCCGCCACCCTGGTAGGCAAAGGTCGCGTCGGTGAAGCGGTCGCACAGCACCACATCGCCGCGCGCCAGTGCCGGGGCGATCACGGTGGTCAGGTGGTCGCGCCGCGCCGCAAAAATCAGCAGCGCTTCGGTTAGCGGGTCCATCACGTCGTTGAGGATCAGGGCACGCAGCTTCTCGGCCAGCGGCGTGCCGCCCGGTTCGCGGCTCAGGGTCACGGCCCTGCCCTGCGCCTTGAAGGCCTCGGCCAGCGCGCTGATGTGCGTGGACTTGCCCGCGCCGTCGATGCCTTCGAAGCTGATGAACAGGCCGGTGATGTCTTTAGTCATTGTTGGTGACGCCCGGACAGGCTTTCCCCTTCAAGCAGGGGCCGCGGATCCGGCTTCGCCGGGCCGCAGGCGCAGCGGCCCCCTCGGGGGGCAGCGCATTACACGAAGTGAAAAGCGTGAGGGCCATATTTCAGCGCTGGTATTTGTTGACGGCGCGGTTGTGCTCGTCCAGGCTGCTACTGAAGTGGCTGGTGCCGTCGCCGCGCGCCACAAAATACAGGGCCTTGGTCTGGGCCGGCTGCACCGCGGCCAGCAGGGCGGCCTTGCCGGGCATGGCAATCGGCGTGGGCGGCAGGCCGGTGCGGGTGTAGGTGTTGTAGGGAGTGTCGGCCTGCAGATCGCGCTTGCGCAGGTTGCCGTCGAACTGCTCACCCAGGCCGTAAATCACCGTCGGGTCGGTCTGCAGCAGCATGCCGATGCGCAGGCGGTTGCTGAACACCCCGCCGATCTCCGGCCGGTCCGAGGGTTTGCCGGTTTCCTTTTCAACAATGCTGGCCAGGATCAGGGCTTCATCGGGCGTCTTCAGGGGCGTGTCCGCGCTGCGCAGGGCCCAGGCCCCTTCCAGGCGTTTGTCCATCGCGCGGGCTGCACGTTTGAGGACCGCCAGGTCGCTCGAGCCCTTGGCATAGGTGTAGGTGTCGGGGAAAAACCGGCCTTCGGGATGCACGCCGGGCTTGCCCAGCTGGGCCATGATGGCTTGCGCGTCCAGCCCCTGGGTGTCGGGTTTGAGGGCTTCTGCTTTTTGCAGGGCGGCGCGCACCTGGCGGAAGTTCCAGCCCTCGACCAGGGTCACGCTTTTGAGGCTTTCCTCGCCGCGCACCAGCATGCTCAGCAGCGTGCGCGGCGTGGTGCCCTGTGTGATCTCGTAACTGCCCGCCTTGATCTGGCGCGCCTGGCCCGAGAGGCGAAACCAGGCATACAGCAACACCGGCTGCACATCGGCACCGCTGGCGGCCACGACCTCGGCCACGCGCTGGGCGGGGGTGCCGGGCTCGATCTCGAGGTCCAGCACCTGGCTGCCGGGCTGCAGCTTCAAGGCCAAAGGTTCGTGCAGCCACCAGCCGACGGCACCAAACACCACCAGACCGGCGAGAAACGCCAACACGAGCAAACTCATCAAGAAACGACGCACAACCCTGTTACCTTCCAGAAAACGACTGGTCTATGATAATTCAGCCCATGTTGTCCTACCGCTCCGATTCCCCGCCCGCTTCCCTGCCATTGCCCAAGCTGCCGCCCCAGCCGTCCGGCGTTGCCGAACTGACGCACCTGGGCGTGATCCGGGTCGCCGGTGAGGAGGCCGCCAAATTCCTCCAGGGCCAGCTGACGCAGGACGTGGCGCTGCTGGGCCTGTCCGAGGCGCGCCTGGCCGCGTTTTGCAATGCCAAGGGCCGCATGCAGGCCAGCTTCATTGTTTTCAAACGCAGCGAAGGCGAGATCCTGCTGGTCTGCAGCCGCGACATTCTGGCGGCCACCCTCAAGCGCCTGGCCATGTTTGTGCTGCGCGCCAGGGCCAAGCTGAGCGACGCGACCGCGGAGTACTCCCTCTTCGGAATGGCTGGTGATGCTATCCAAACCATAGCTGGTGGCGCACTTCCCGTCTGGACCAAGCTCGATGTTGATGCTGCAAACCTGGTCTTTCTGTATCCCGGTGCCGCCCAGCCACGGGCCTTGTGGTGCGCACCGGCCGGCACGCCGGTGCCAGCCGGCGCGGTGTTGCCGCTGGCGCACTGGCATTGGCTGGACGTGCAGTCCGGCATCGCCATGATCACGCAGCCGATCTTTGAAGCCTTTGTGCCGCAGATGCTCAACTACGAGTCGGTCGGCGGCGTGAGTTTCAAGAAAGGCTGTTACCCCGGCCAGGAAATCGTGGCGCGCAGCCAGTTTCGCGGAACGCTCAAACGCCGCGCCTATGTGGCGCACACCGACGGCACGCCGCAGTTGGGCCAGGAGGTGTTTCATGCCGCCGACGCTGGACAACCCTGCGGCCTGGTGGCCGCCTGCGCACCGCACCCGGCGGCAGGTTTTGATCTGATCGTGTCGATGCAGACCGGCGCCGCGGCCGATGCCGACGGCGGCCGGCTGACCCTGGGCAGTGCCACCGGCCCCGCGCTGGCGCTGCTGCCATTGCCCTATCCGCTGCTGGAAGATATCTAGCCGATGTGCGCCGCGCCGGGCCGCCCCAAGCAAGCACGGCCCCCTCGGGGGGCAGCGAACCACGCACAGCGGGGAGCGTGGGGGCGTGATAGATGTGCCTGATCGCCTTTGCCATTGGCGCCTCGCAGCGCTGGCCGCTGGTGATTGCCGCCAACCGCGATGAATTCCTGAACCGGCCCACGGCGCCGCTGGCGCGCTGGACCACCGAGGCGGGCCAGGAAGTGATCTCCGGGCGCGACCTGCGCGCCGGCGGAACCTGGCTGGGCCTGAGTCCCGGCGGGCGGGTGGCGATGCTGACCAATGTGCGCGAGCCGCACCCCGTCGCCGGCGAACGGTCCCGCGGTGAGCTGGTCATGCGCTGGCTTGAAGGCCAGATGGATGCCGGCGAGTTCATGACGCAGACTGACAGCGCGGCCTATGGCGCCTTCAACCTGGTGCTCGGTGATTTCCAGTCATCGGCCTGGCACTGGCTCAGCAACCAGACCGACCCCGACGGCGGCCCGATCCGGGGCTGGCAATCGTGCGCGCTCAAGCCCGGCGTGTATGGCCTGTCCAACGGCGCGCTGGACACGCCCTGGCCCAAAACCCGGGCGTTGAAAGCCGCGCTGCGCAACGCGCTGGATGCGGACCGACAGGAGGACCTGCAGGCCGGGCTCTGGTCCGCCCTGCAGGACAGGCAGCGCCCCGGCGACGCCCACCTGCCGCGCACCGGTGTGCCGTTGGCACTGGAACGCGCTCTCTCGAGTGTGTTTGTCGATTTTCCCGAGCACGCTTACGGCACGCGCAGCAGCACGGTGCTGGTGGCGCGGGCCGAACAAGACGGGTCAGCGGAGGTGACATGGGACGTCCAGCTAGACGAGCAGACCCATGAATGCCTTCCAGACTTACCAGACAGCTGCGCCAAGCGGAAAATTGTAGGGTTTGCTTCCTGTTCGGTTCGTTTCGGCAAGCGACGAGACGCCTGAGCCGGGCCAAGGCGAGCCAGGCGCTGACCATGCGGGCGGCTACAGTTTCGCAAGAAAGGAAGCTGGGATTTTTTTTCGAACAGTATTCCTGTCTTCTTCCGGCGCCGCGGCAAGCGCCTCACGGTACGACGACAGCGCTTTGGCTTCATCATTTTTCTGATGTGCATAGAGGTTGCCCAGATTGAGCAACCCATCCACCCGCTCAGCGGGCCATTTCCGGTTGCGCAGTTCCATGCCCTGGATCGCCAGTTCGTAGTCACCGTTTCGCAGACCCAGCACCCACGCCCCATTGACAATGTCCCGGTCAAAGACATCTTCAGTCAGGGATTTTTTTGTGAGTCTTATGGCTTCTGATTCCTGTCCTGTCCGACTGAGCAGGATGATTTCCAGAGAACGCACGGCTGGCGCTTGTGGCTGGATTTTTTTGCATCGATCAAGGTAATAAATTGCCCTCTCCAGATTGCCTGTTTGCACATAGCCACGCGCAATATTTGCCAGAATGACGACGACGTAGGGTCGCGATGGAACGACCGTTTCCCAGATCCGAATGGCGGTTTTCCAGTCGCCCCAGCGCGCCATTTCGTCGGCCACCATTGGCGTCAGCTTCCGGTAGTGCGGGTTGATGGAAATCCCCTGGCCCAGCGAATTCAACATGGCCGATTTTGTGGCGTCCCACCGGGGATTGTTTGGGTCCCTGGACTGGGAAATTGCAAGCGCCATCTGCACGGCCTTGACTATCTTCTCCTCTGACTCCATGGCCTGATGCGAAATGTAGGCAGCGAGTGCCATCAGCAACGCCGTCGTTAACGCCAATTGCCGGGAATAGGCGGGACGCCATGTCACGGCGCTGGCGATCCACCGGCCGCTCTTGTATAAACGGGCGTCCGAGGCTGTGAGTAAAGCCAGACAGATTGCAAAGATGGCACCCGTGCTTGCCAGGCGCCAAGGAAAACCGGCGTTGCTCACGATCATCAGCGCCAGGAGGCTCGACAAAGCTGTAGCCCTCAGCGGTGCCTCGGCCAGCGCCGCGTCATCCTGGCTCTTGAATGTCCTCCAGACTGCCAGCGCGAGATACGCCATCAAGGCCAGGACAAAGAACCATCCGATCAAACCGTATTCAGCGAGCAACTGAAGAATTTCATTGTGAGCGTAATAGTCCGTCTCGAGCTGAGATTCGGCCGTTTGATAGAGCGGTGCAAAGACTTCCCATGCGCCAGCGCCCACGCCGATCAGAGGATTGGACTGAATCATTCTTCCCGTTGCTTTCCACATGGTCAGCCGGATGGAAAAGGACCCTGTTTTGAATTCATCTTTTCCGATGGCCGAAGCCGTTCGGAGTAGACCTCGTTCCAGCGCGGTCTGCCCCTTGAGCTCGCCCAGGATTTTCGGATTGCCGGTTTGGATGGAGCCCAGACCGAACACGGTCACCAGTAGCAACACAACCACGAGTACACGCTGGAACCCACTCCATGCTGGAAAGAACAGCTGCCTGCGGTACAGAAAACCAACTACTGGGAAGACGACAAACAAAAGCAGCCACATGGCGGCCAATGCGGAGCGCGTGCCTGTCATCAACAATGCGACGATGCTCAGCGCTGAGGTAAACGTGAGTCCCAGGATCAATTTTGGGTTCCTGGCCTGCACCAGAAGCCAGAACGAAAATGGCAGAGCGCAGACCACATACTCCGCAAAGAAATTGCGATTGGCGAAAGTCGAGGCTGGATTTGGTCCCTGCGCGAAATAGCTGAAATTGATCCAGAACTGGAGGGCGGCCCACACCGAAGCGACAACTGCGCCGCCGTGGATGGCCCAGGCAAGTGCAGGCAGGCGCTCGCGGGAGAGCGTATTGAGGCCAATCCACAAAAGCAGGCTGAAAACAAACCACCGTATCGCCTCGACACCGCCAAGGTAGGCATGTGACCACACCATGCTGCCGAGGGCATAAAGCATCAGTGCCACCGGGAGCCACATCAAGGGATGCCAACGCAGATTTTCGCGGCGAGCACGCTGCTGTACAAAAAAAAGCAGGCCTGCGCCCAGTGCTGAAAACGACACCACCGTGGACTTGAGGGTGTCTTGCAACAGTGTTTCCTGGGGGGCGCCGATGGCCGGTGTCAGGAACATCATGAAACAGAGAATGGCCACCACCCAGGTGCCGTTGGCGGCCTCTGTCACCACGGTCGTACCGTGAATGCCTTCAGGCGCGACGCTTTCAGCCGGTAGAGCGAGGTGCCTGGGAGACTTCTTTTTCTTGACCATGAGAAAGGGGTTTTAACAAATTACCGTGACAACGTCTTGCTGATCACATCATGAATCCGGCAATGTCGCTCTGTGTCCGGATCACGCGCAGGGGCATTTAGTTGCGGGTAAGCATGCTTCTCATAGCCTCTTGACCATCTCGATATGGGCAATCGCCACCTCATCGAAAGGCTCGCCGCGTGGCGTGAAACCCATGCGGCTGTAAAAACCCTCGGCGCTGCGCTGGGCGTGCAGCAATACCTCGGTATCGCCGCGTTGCCGCGCGTGGGCCATCAGGGCGTGCAGCAGGTCGCGTCCCAGGCGGGTACCCCTTAGCACCCGGCTCACCGCCATGCGCCCGATTTTTCCGGTGCCGGGGGCGTGTTGCAGCAGCCGGCCTGTGGCCACTGGCTGGCCCAGGCCGTTGTAGGCCACGGCATGCACGGCGCTGTGGTCGGCTTCGTCCCATTCCATCTCCAGCGGAATGCCCTGCTCTTCGATGAACACTTCGGACCGGACGGCACCCGCATGGGGGCCAAGGTCGGCCCAGGAGCCCAGCTTGAGCGAAACCATGGGCTCGCCGGCTTCATAGGCGGTCAGGATGCGGCGCAGGCCGTCGGGCACCGGCCGGGAGGTTTGTGTAACGGGGTCGGCAAACACATAGATCAGCTCGCTGGTGATCAGCAACTGCTCGCCGCGGAAAATGGCGCCGGTGAACACCATG
>NZ_JAQSDL010000111.1 GCF_029945895.1 Polaromonas sp.
GGGTTTTTCTGCGCGCCGTCCATCATGGCCAGCGTGGTGTTTTTGGCCGATGCCGAGGTGAAGGCCTTTTGCAGGCTGGCGCCCAGGGTGTGCGGGCCGGCATTGTCCGCGCGTTGCACGGCGCGCACGCCGCCGGCGCGGTCCACCACCGTGGCGGCCACCGAATACCCGTTGGCCGAGCAGGCGGCAACGGTGGCCGAGGCGATCTGATTGGCCAGTTCAAGGGACATGTTCTTTTCCGTCCGGACGCTTTGTGCCGAAGCGGCAGCGGCGGCGAGGGACAAGGCGAGGGCAGAAAATTGGATGATGGTGCGCATGGTGTTCTCCATTGATGTTGTTGCTCGGAACGGTTCAATCAACCGTGAGAGAACTTTAAAAAATGGAGGCCGGGTTGCCCATTCGTAGGCCTACGCGACCGGCTCCGTAGAACTACGGAGCAGGTTCATCCCGGCCGTTTTCAGGGGCTGGCTTCGGCCAGCGAAGCGTAGTGCCTGATCAATTGGGCCAGTGAATCGGCTTCCAGCTTGGCAAACAGGTTGGCACGGTGGGTTTCCACCGTGCGCGGGGAAACATTGAGCGCGCGGCCGATTTCCTTGTTGGTCAGTCCCGCCACGATCAGGCCCAGGACTTCACGTTCGCGCGCGGACAGCTGCGCATACCGCTCCTGCGCATGCCGGTCGGCCTGGCTGCGCTCACGCGACTTCACATGCTGACGCACCGCATTTTGCAGCGCTTCCAGCAAGGCTTCGTCATCCACCGGTTTTTCCAGAAACTCGGCAGCACCGGCCTTGAAGGCGCGGCGGCACATGTCCACTGTGCCGTGCCCGGTCAGCAGGATCACGGGCTGGTCCACACCCTGGGCCACCAGCGTGTCCAGCACCGTCAGGCCGCTGATGCCGGGCATGCGCACATCGAGAACGATGGCGCCTATGGTCTGGCGGTCAAAGCCGGCCATGAAGGCCTGTGGGTTGGCCCAGGCCTGCACACGCAGACCTACCGTACCGATCAGCAGGGTCAGGCTGGTGCGCACGGCCGCGTCGTCGTCAATCAGGTGGATCAGCGGCGACAAGGTGTCGCCTGGACCCGTGACGTTCATGGTTGGCCTTCGGAGGCAGCGGGTGCCAGCGGCAGGGACAGGCGGAACTGGGCGCCGCGCGGCTCCTGCTTCCCGGCTTTGAGGCTGCCGTTCATGCCGGTGGCCAGCGTTTCGCACAGGCTCAGGCCCAGCCCCAGGCCGGCGTCGCGCGTGGTGAAAAAAGGCTCGAAGATGCGCGCCAGCACCGCGTCCGTCATGCCCGGCCCGCTATCGGTGACAGTGATGGTCCCCTGCCCGGCCTCGGCGTGCACGGCTACCGTCAATTGGCGCTCTTTGCTGGGGACCTGTTCGAGGGCCTGCAAGGCATTCATCAACAGGTTGTGGATGATCTGTTCCAGGGCGACCGGTTCGGCGAGCACGGTGACCGGAGCGATGGGGAGTGCCAGCGTGGGTGCGACGTCGCGCCGTTTGAACTCCGGCTCCAGCAGGTACAACGCGTTCTGGATGGTCTGCTGCAAGCCGACGGGCTGCAACTGCGCGGCCAGGTCGGGGCGCTCCACGGCGCGACGCAGGCGGCTCACCACCGAGGAAGCGCGGCGAGCCTGCTCGACCGCCTGAGCCATTGCGTCACGGACCACCGTCAGATCCGGCGGTTCTTCTTCCAGCAGACGGGTGCACGCCTGGGTGCTGGCCAGCAGCGCGGTCAGCGGCTGGTTCAATTCGTGCGCCATGCCCGCTGCCAGCTCACCCAGGGTGTTCAGGCGGGCGACCTGGCCCAGCCGCAGCAGCTCTTCTGCGCGCCGGCGGGCCGCGCGCTGGCGCAGCCAGGCGAGCCAGCCGGCCAGCACGGCAGCCACCAGGGCGGCCCAGACCAGCATCCAGGCCCAGGGCAGTTCGAGCCAGCCGACCTGGCGCAGGGCCACGACGTCGAAGGGCTGGCTGTCCGCCGCCAGATGCTTGTGAAAGTCGAAACGCCAGCCGCCTTGGCCCAGCCGGCCCGGCTGCACGATCCAGTCCTGGCCTTCGTGCCTCAGCATCACACGCACCGGGCTGGTTTCCGGCGCCATCGGCCATTCACTCCAGGGAACCACGGCGCGCAGGTCCATCTGCAGTGCAAAGCTGGCGGGTTCGGACGCCAGCACCAGCTGGTAGCGGCCGCGGGCAAAGTCCACACCGGCCAGCGCCGGGCGGCGCAGCGCCCGCGACAGGGTTTCCGCGACGCGCAGGCGCTCATCGGGCCAGCTGGCACCACTGTCACGCCGTTGCACAGAGATGATTTGGGGATAAAGCGAACTCAGGCGCTGCTCGGGCTGCGATGCATCGGGCGCGGTTTGCAGCAGTGCCAGTGTCGCCATGACGGCGTCGTGCTGCACCACGCGCTGGCTGAGAAGCCTGTGAACAATGCGTGCGTCGGTCTCGAAGGCCTCCCGCTGCTGTGTCAGCTCCATGCGCGCCAGCGTCACGCAACCCAGCACCGTGATCAGGCCCCAGAGCAGAAACCCTATCCAGCGGTGTTGTTGAGCCTTGCGCATGGCTGCATTTTTGCATAGCGTGCCGCGCATCGGGGACAATGGGCCGATGAAGTTGCCCACACTGCAGTCATTGACACCCCAACGCCTGCTGATGGCTTCGGTGGTGGTGGCGCTTGTCACCATCGTGCTGAAAACCGGGGCCTGGTACATCACCGACTCGGTCGGTTTGCTGGCCGATGCGATGGAATCTTTCGTCAATCTGGCCAGCGCGATTTTCGGGCTGACCATGGTGACAATTGCGCAGCGGCCTGCCGACGACGATCATCCCTACGGCCACCACAAGGCCGAATATTTTTCCTCCGGCTTTGAAGGGGTGCTGATCATCGCCGCGGCGCTGGCCATCATCTGGGCGGCAGGCCATCGGATATTTGACCCACAGCCCCTGCAGCAGGTGGGCTGGGGCCTGTTTCTTTCCGTGGTCAGCTCGGGTCTGAACGGGCTGCTGGCCTGGGTCATGTTCCGCTCCGCCAAGGCGCACCGTTCGATTGCGCTTGAAGCCGATGCCAGGCACTTGGTCACCGATGTCTGGACCTCGGCGGGCGTGGTCGTGGGCATCGGCGCCGTCATGCTGACGGGCTGGCTCTGGCTCGATGCATTGGTGGCGATGGGGGTGGCACTGAACATTCTCTGGGAAGGTTTTCACCTGATGTGGCGTTCGTCACAGGGGCTCATGGATGAAGCAGTGGAGCCCGAGGTACTGGCCGACATTCACAAGACCCTGGACGAGTTCCAGCACCACACCATCCGCTTTGACCACATCAGCACGCGCCGTTCGGGCCAGCGCCGTTTTGTGGACATGCACATGCACATGCCGGCCAGCTGGTCACTCGGGCGCGCTGCTGCGGTTCGCGCCAGTGTCGAGCAGGCGTTGATGAGCGCCGTGCCGGGCCTGCGTGCCACCATCGAGCTCTTGCCGTCGGACGTGGAAGCGCACTTTGACGACAAGAAGGACCTGATTTGATCAGCGTGATTCAGCGCGTCAGCCAGGCGCGTGTGGTGGTGGGCGGTGAAGTGATCGGCCAGATCGGCGCCGGCCTGCTGCTGCTGCTGTGTGCCGAGCGCGGCGACAGCGATGCCCAGGCCGACAGGCTGCTGGCAAAAATTCTCAAGCTGCGCATCTTTTCAGACGAGGCTGGCAAGATGAACCGCAGCGTGCAGGACGTGGCCGGCGGCCTGCTTGTCGTCAGCCAGTTCACACTGGCCGCCGATGTGTCAGGCGGCAACCGCCCCAGCTTTACCGGTGCAGCCGGGCCGGATGAGGGGCGCCGGCTCTACGATTACTTTGTGGCGCAGGCGCGATTGGCGCATTCGCAGGTAGAGACCGGGCGGTTCGCCGCCGACATGCAGGTACACCTGGTCAATGACGGGCCGGTGACGATTCCCTTACGCATTGATCCGCTATCAAAACAGTAGCTATCTGCGCTTGTGACGTAAAGGCTGAAGTCGTATTTTGTACTTGACTTTGGCGGTACCGGGGGTTTGCATGCGATGAGGCCTGACGGGCTATCATCGGCGGGCCATGGCAGCCCGACAACGAACCATTCGCTTCTGCACCGCCGGGGATGGAACCCGGATCGCGTTTTCGCGGACCGGTCATGGCCCGGCGATTGTCAAATCATGCATGTGGCTCAACGACATCGAGTCAGAGGCCTCCAGTCCGGTGTGGGGGCCGTGGATCGCCTTGCTGAATACTGGCCATGAACTCATCGGCCATGATCTTCGCGGCTGCGGACTTTCAGACCGGTTGATTGACAGCACCTCCTTGCAGGCCTGGGTGGGCGACATGGAGGCTGTGGTCGAAGCAGCCGGACTGGAACGCGTGGTGATCGTCGGCTTGTCCCAGGGCGCTGCCGCCGCCATTGAGTACGCGGCGCGGCACCCCGACAAAGTGGCCGGACTCATCATTTGTGGCGGCTATGCCCAGGGGCTGCTCAAGCGCGACGCCACCGACGCCGAACGGGAGTTGGGCAAGGCCATGGCGAAAATGATGGAATTCGGCTGGGGCAGCGACAACGCTGCGTTCCGTCAGGTGTTCTCGTCCCGGTTTTTCCCGGACGGCACGGCCGAACAGATACGCTGGATGAATGCGCAGATGAAAACCTGCACCACGCCCGCCATGGCAGCCCGGATTCTGCGTGCGGCCTATGAGATTGACGTGTCTGCCGCGGCGCAAAAGGTCGCGTGTCCAACCCTGGTCCTGCATTCCAGAATGGATGCCGTGGTGCCCTTCGAGTCGGGCCGGGTTGTTGCCGGGCTCATCCCTGGTGCACGCTTCGTGCCCATGGAGTCGTGCTCACATTTGCCCAAGGTCACCGAGCCTGCATGGCAGCTTCTGCAGACCGAAGTGACCACATTTCTCGATACGGTTCGCGCGGACCCTGTGGCGGGCGATCTGCCGGTTCTGTCCAGGCTGACGCCGCGCGAGCGCCAGGTGCTGGAGCAAATTGCCCGTGGGCGCGACAACGCCCACATTGCTGCCACGCTGGGACTCGCCAACAAGACCATCCGGAACCACGTGACCAGCCTGTTCGACAAGATGGGTGTCACCACCCGGGCCGAAGCGATCGTGCAGGCCCGGGACGCCGGTCTGGGTCGAGCTGACCCAGCGCCGCCGGGACTGGCGTCCCGACCCAGATAGCACCCAGGGAGAAAATTCCGGCAGCAGCCGGGACCGCTGCCTCTGGAAGTTCGCGCTGGCGTTTCCTATGCTGTGACCAAGGCGATCGGCCAGTCAATACCAGGTCAACCGGCTTGGGGGGCTTGATCCTTTTGCAGGAGCCTGCCATGTACCTGAAATCAAAAGATGCCGATATTCTGGTGTCATCATTCGGCGCCGGCCCCCGGACCTTGCTGGCCCATGGCGGCTGGGTGGGCAGTGGCGAGTTGTGGGTGGCGCCGTTTGAAATTCTCAGTTCATCCTGGCGCACCATCACTTACGACCACCGCGGTACCGGCGGGACAAGGTGCATCACCCCCGATATCACGTTTGAACTGCTGGTGGATGACCTGTTTCGGGTGATGGATGCCTTGAACGTGGAAACCTGCGTGCTGGCGGCTGAATCGATGGGTGCATTCGTCGCCTTTGAGGCCGCCTTGCGTTGCCCCGAGCGCTTCACTGGCCTGGCCATCGTGGGCGGGCGCTATACGGGCGAACGAACGCCCACCCGCGACCGGCTGATCGCCGGATGCAAGGCCGATTTCGCGGCAACCATGGATGCCTTTGTCGAAGCCTGCGCCCCGGAGGCGGGGTGCGAGGCCGAGCGGGCCTGGGGCAAACTGATTGTCAAGCGGTCCAGCGCCGGAGCCGCTGTGCAGATGCTCGAATGTGTGGAGCACGTGGATATGGCATCGCGCTTGGGCGCGATCACGGTTCCAACGCTGGTCCTACACGGCAGTCGCGACGTGATCTCACCGCTGGCCTCATCTGAAAAGCTGCTTGATCTGATCCCGCATGCGAGGCTGGTGGTAGCAGATGGCGTTGGTCACGTTCCGACCATCACGCGCCCGCAATGGGTGGCACAGCAGATGCAGGCGTTTTTTGCTGAAGTTTGAAGAGAAAAGGCTGTCTCAGATACGCGTTTGAGTCTGCGTATCGGCGTAATTCGCTCGGGGACAATTCAGCTGCCTACTAGCCCTTGCACAGGAAGGGCCAGATCAGCTTGGCGCCAGCCGGAACAATCTCGCCGCTTTTGCGCTTGTAGGCGGCGGGGATCAGCTTTTGCTCTGCGGGCAATTCCCGCATCAGCGCCGTGTCCATCGGCAGCTGGCCGCGGAACAGGGCGATCGGGTCGATGAAGCGGCCTCCTTCCGGAACCACCGTATCGTTGGCGACCGCATAACGGGGTGACTCGCCGATGAAGGCCGACAGGTGCAGGTGGGGCTCCCGGCTCGCGCCCGGAACGCCGCTTCTGCCGTTCGGTCCCAGGTACTCGCCCATGCGAACGCGCTGGCCGATTTCCAGTTCGGGCGCCTTGCTGAAATGCGAATACAGGGTGTACGACCACACCGGCAAGCCGCTGTCCTGCGGGGAATGCTGAAGGACGATCAACACGCCACGGTTCTTGCGCGGACCTTCACCACCACCGTCAGCCTTGGCCACCACCACGCCGTCGGCCATGGCGTGAATCGGTTCTCCGTAACCGGCAGGAATGTCGGCACCCGAGTGCAGCTTGTTTTTGTCCGGCCCGCCCTGCCAGACTTCTCCGAAAACGTGGTCAATGGGGTGGCAGCCACCGCCCTGCGGGAAGACCGCGGTCAGGCCGCTCTCCTGCATGCCGATCGCGTGCATCTGCTCTTTCGGGGTCTTCCCGCTCAGAAAGGCCTGGCTGTTGACGTTTTTGAGCTGGAACAGCGGCACCTTGTGGGGTTCTGACGAGTTGGCCTTTGCGCCACCTGCCCCGCCCTCGCCAGCCGGTCCGGCGCCCGCGGCGGCATTGTCGAAAGCCGCCGCCAGTTCCTCAGGGGTGACGAAGCCGTCCCCATTGGCGTCGATTTTCTGGAACCGGCGCTTGTTACCCAGCCACTCGTCGGTTGAGATCTTGCCATCCCCGTTGGTGTCGAAGCTTTTCATCAGCGCATCGGCGCGGGGGTTGGCGTGGGCCGCTCCGAAGAGCAGGCATGAGAGGGACAGCGACGCCAGCATCGCTTTGCGGATGGTTTTCATGGGACTCCCTTTTTGTCATTATTTTTGGTACGCCGGAACCCGGGCGCGTCGCCGGGTTCCGGCGCCATCATAGGCCTTACCCGGTCAATAGGGGTTGGGGAAACCCAGCGCGTCCAGCAGCATGATTTCCAGTGCCTCCATCTCCAGCGCATCGCCTTCGTTCGTCTCGTGGTCATAACCCTGCGCGTGCAGCGTGCCGTGCACCAGCAGGTGGGCGTAGTGCGCCTGCAGGGTTTTGCCCTGCTCGCGGGCCTCGCGTTCCACCACGGGCGCACACAGCACCAGGTCGGCCGT
>NZ_JAQSDL010000112.1 GCF_029945895.1 Polaromonas sp.
CCAAATTCATGGGTCTGGTTGACAGCGCCGCCAAAAACGCGCCGGCCGGTTCCGAGTCCGCTGTGGCTGTGATGAAAAGCGCCGTGGCTGCCGCCACCAACGCTTTCGAGTCGGTCCAGAAGGCCGTCAAACAAGCCAGCGACATGGCCGAAGCCAACCTCACCGCCGTGACCAACACTGCCGTGAACGCCACCAAGACCGCTTCCAAAAAGCGTTAATGAACAGGGCTTGAATTCGCTGGCCGAGCCGCCAGCTGGTTCAAGCGGGGTTTGAAAAACTCAAACCCTACAGATTCCGGGGCTTGCTGCCGATAAGTCATTGTCGGAGCAAAGTTCCCACCGGTTGTCTCCTCGGGTCCTTCCAGAAATCAAGTTTCACGGACCCCTTCAAAGCCTGATCGCAAGATCAGGCTTTTTTTTGGCAAAAAAAGCCTCCAGCCCTTGCTGGTAGTGCGCAAGAAGCTATCAAAAACAGAGCATCACCGGGCCGCGGTGCGCAAGGTGTCCATCCTGGCCCGCAGCGCAGGCAGCGCCGCCTGCATCGCCGCGCGACCGGCATCGATGGCCCTTTGCCGGGCCGAGAAGTCGGCGCTTTTGAGGCCCACCTGCGAGGGCTGCACCACTACATCGGCATCCTTCAACTCGTACTGGTTGATGCTTTTGCCCATGATGGCAAAGGTCTGCAGCAGGATCTGCAGCGTGCCGTCGGCCGTGTTGGCTTCAGGCGGATTGGAGATATCGACGGCGATCACCAGCTCGGCGCCCATCTGGCGCGCAAAACGCACCGGCACCGGCGAGACCAGGCCGCCGTCCACATACTCGCGACCATTGATTTTGACCGGCACAAACACCGCCGGCACGGCGCTCGACGCGCGCACGGCCATGCCGGTGTCGCCGCGCCGGAACAGTACCGGCTGGCCGCTGCCCAGGTCCGTCGCCACGATGCCCAGCGGAATGGCCATGTTTTCCATCAGCCGGCCCGCCACCAGATCGTTCACATAACGGCTCAGGGCCTCGCCCCGAAACATGCCGCGGCCAAAAATCGGCAGCATCCAGTCGGTGATCGCGACCTCTTCCATGGCCAGGGCCGTCTGCTGCAGCTGTGCGCTGTTTTTGCCGCTGGCATACAGCGCTGCGACCAGGCTGCCGGCCGAGGTGCCCACCACCACGGAGGGCCGGATGCCGGCCTCTTCCAGCACCGCAATCACGCCCACATGGGCAAAACCGCGTGCGGCCCCGCCACCCAGCGCCAGGCCGATACGCAGCGGGCGCTGGGCCGCAGTCCCGCTCACCGGCGCCTCCGGACCAGCCGGGCCTGTGGGCAGGCCGGCGCAACCCGCCAGCATGGCGAGCCCGGCGGCAACCGCAGCCAGTACCCCCCGGCGCCGCAGCCAGACCGCCGCCCGGCTCGCCAAAGTTTTCATGATCGCAAAGCTATTGAGAATAATTCGCGTTTGTATTACACTGACTTGCATTCCAACCTTCACAGCGAACACCATGTTGAAAAAATCCCCGATTCTGGCCACCCTGGCTGTGGCTGCCACTCTGATGGGCGGCGCAGGCGGCGTCAGCGCGCAGGAACAGGTGGTCAACCTGTATTCTGCCCGCCACTACCAGACCGATGAGGCGCTTTACAGCAATTTCACCAAAACAACCGGTATCAAGATCAACCGCGTGGACGCCGACGATGCCGGCATCCTCGCGCGCCTGAAGGCCGAAGGCGCAGCCTCCCCGGCCGACGTGATCTTGCTGGTGGACGCCGCGCGGCTGGCCAAAGGCGACAGCGAAGGCCTGTTCCAGCCGATCAAGTCGCCCCTGCTGGAAAAGGCGATTCCGGCGCAGCTGCGTGCCCAGGCCACGCCGGAAGGCACGACCTGGTTCGGCTTTTCGACACGCGCCCGCCTCATCGTTTATGACAAGCTCAAGGTGAAAAAAGCCGACGTCGACACCTACGAAGAACTCGCCGACCCGAAAAACAAGGGCCTGCTGTGCACCCGTTCGGGCTCGCACCCCTACAACCTGTCGCTGTTCGGCGCCGTGACCGAGCACCTGGGCGCCATCAAGGCCGAAGAATGGCTCAAGGGCATGGTGGCCAACATGGCCCGCCCACCCAAGGGCGGCGACACCGACCAGATCAAGGGCGTGGCCAGCGGCGAATGCGGCATCGCGATCACCAACAGCTACTACCTCGCGCGCATCCTGCGGTCTTCCGCGCCGGAAGACAAGGCCATCGCCGACAGGGTCGGCGTGGTGTTTCCCAACCAGCAGTCCTGGGGCACCCATGTGAACATTGCCGGCGCGGCCGTTGCCAAAAACGCCAAGAACAGCGCCAATGCAGTGAAATTCATGGAGTACCTGGCCAGCCCCGACGCGCAGAACTACTTTGCCAACGGCAACAACGAGTGGCCCGTCGTCGCGGGTGTGAAGGTCAGCAACCCGGCCCTGCAGGCCATGTCGGGCGGCAGCTTCAAGTCCGAGACCATCCCGATCAGCACCGTCGGTGCCAACCAGGTGAAGGTGCAGCAGATGCTGGACCGCGTCGGCTACAAATAAGCTGGCCCGTCTTCAGGAAAGAAAAAGCCCGGCCCGCCGGGCTTTTTTATGCGCGATTGTTATGCGTGATAATTGCCATTGACGTTGACGTTAACGTCAACTCCGCAACACCCTCCCCCTCATCATTTCCCCAAGGAACATCTCATGGACATCGCAGGCAAAGTATTCATCGTCACCGGCGGCGCATCGGGTCTCGGCGAAGGCACGGCACGCATGCTGGCGGCCAAGGGCGGCAAGGTCGTGATTGCCGACATGCAGGTTGAAAAAGGCGAAGCCATCGCCAAAGACATCGGCGGCGCCTTCGTCACGTGCGACGTGAGCCAGGAAGCCGACGGCCAGGCGGTGGTCGCCAAGGCCGTGTCCATGGGCAAGCTCATGGGCCTGGTCAACTGCGCCGGCATTGCACCGGCCGAAAAAACCGTCGGCAAAAACGGCGCACACAACCTGGGCGTGTTCAGCAAAACCATCACGGTCAACCTGATCGGCAGCTTCAACATGATCCGCCTGGCCGCCGACGCTATGTGCAAAAACGAGCCCGAAGCCACCGGCGAGCGCGGCGTGATGATCTCCACCGCTTCCGTCGCGGCCTACGACGGCCAGATCGGCCAGGCCGCCTACAGCGCCTCCAAGGGCGGCATTGTCGGCATGACCTTGCCGATCGCGCGCGACCTGGCGCGCAATGGCATCCGCAACATGACGATTGCGCCCGGCATCTTCGGCACCCCCATGATGTTCGGCATGCCCCAGGAAGTGCAGGACTCGCTGGCCGCCTCTGTGCCTTTCCCCAGCCGCCTGGGCACGCCGCAGGACTACGCCAAGCTCGCGCAGCACATCTTTGAAAACGACATGCTCAATGGCGAAGTGATCCGTCTGGACGGCGCGATCCGCCTGGCACCGCGCTAAGCCTCTCCCGCATGCTATCGTATTGATAGCTTTTTGCGCCCGCCCTGTATGGACTGAAGGCCGATCTGACTGTTAATCCAGGCAGACCGGCCTTTTTTTCTGCTGCTTACAAAATCGGCCTCCCCACCGGAGCTGACCCGGCTCCGCCCCACCGGGCTTGGGTTTACCATGGCGCCTTCCCCCACTGGAGAAGCCATGAAAACCATCGCACATGCGTTCACGTTCAAGCGCCCCGCTTTCCCGTCACCGCTTGCTGGCCTGGCCCTGTCTGCCGCCCTGCTGGTGGCCGGCTGCGCCACGGCACCGCCCTTTGCCTACAGCGTGCCGGCACAACCCGAAGGCGCTTCCGGCTACACCGAAAAACCCGGTTGGGCAACCAGCAAATTCGCCGTCGCTGCCGCCAACCCGCTGGCCACCGATGCCGGCTACCAGGTGCTCAAGGCCGGCGGCTCGGCGATCGACGCGGCGATTGCCGTGCAGATGGTGCTCACGCTGGTCGAGCCGCAATCGAGCGGCATAGGCGGCGGCGCGTTCCTGCTGCATGCCAGCGGCGGCAAGGTCGAGGCTTTTGACGGCCGCGAAACCGCGCCGGCTGCCGCCGACGAAAAACTCTTCATCGGTGCCGACGGCAAACCCTTGGCCTTCATCGACGGCGTGGTGGGCGGCCGCTCGGTCGGCGTGCCGGGCACGGTGCGCATGCTGGAGATGGCGCACCAACAATACGGCAAGCTGCCCTGGGCGCAGCTGTTTGTGCCGGCCATCACCCTGGCCGAAGGCGGCTTCAAGGTCAGTGCACGGCTGGCCACCCTGCTGAAAACCGAGCCGCACCTGAAAAAAGACCCGGTCGCCGCCGCTTACTTTTACCAGCCCAATGGCGAACCGCTGGCCGCCGGCAGCACCCTGCGCAACCAGCCGCTGGCCGATGTGCTGAAAAAAATCGCCGCCGGTGGCTCCAGGGCCCTGCTCGAAGGCGACGTCGCCCAGGCCATCGTGAGCAAGGTACAAAGCCACCCGACCAACCCCGGCAAATTGAGCCTGGCCGACCTGGCCGGCTACCAGGCCAGAAAACGCGAGCCGATCTGCCACGACTACCGCGCGCAGGCGCGCGACTACCGCATCTGCGGCATGCCGCCGCCCAGCTCGGGCGCGATTGCGGTCGGGCAGATCCTGGGCATCCTGAACAACACGCCCGCTGCCACGCTGGGCCTGGTCACCGGCACGGGCGGCGACGGGACAACGCCCGCGCCTACGCCTTCTGCCGACTGGCTGCACCTGTACACCGAAGCCTCGCGCCTGGCCTTTGCCGACCGCGCGCAGTACCTGGCTGACCCCGACTTCGTGCAGCCGCCTGCGGGCAACTGGATGAGCCTGCTGGACCCCGCCTACCTGGCCGAACGCGCCAAGCTGATCACCACCCAGCCCGGCGGACAAAGCATGAAGGTCGCCAAGCCCGGCACCCCGGGCGGCACACGCCTGGCCTATGCCCCCATGCCCGAGCAGCCCGAATACGGTACCTCGCACATCAGCATCGTCGATTCATTCGGCAATGCGATTGCGATGACCACCACCATCGAAGACGCCTTCGGCGCACGCCAGATGGTCAGGGGCTTTTTGCTGAACAACGAACTGACCGACTTCAGCTTCGCGCCCACCGATGCCGATGGCAAGCCCGTGGCCAACCGCGTGCAGCCGGGCAAGCGCCCGCGTTCGTCGATGGCGCCCACCCTGGTGTTCGACAAGGCCACCGGCCAGCTGGTGATGAGCGGCGGCAGCCCGGGCGGCGCGCTGATCATCCACTACACCGCCAAGACGCTGTACGGCGTGTTGAACTGGGGCCTGATGCCGCAGCAGGCCATCAACCTGCCCAACTTCGCCTCGCTCAATGGCCCGACCCTGCTGGAGGAAAAGCGCTTTGCGCCGGCCACCGTCGACGCGCTGAAAGCCCGCGGTGCTGAAGTGCGCGAGATGGCCATGACCAGCGGCCTGCAGGCGATCACCCGCGGCCAGGCGCACGGCACGCCGTTGTGGCTGGGCGGCGCCGACCCGCGCCGTGAAGGCGTGGTGATGGGCGACTGATAACAAAAAGTGGCTACAGCCCTTGCCTGACGGTCGCAAGCAGCTATTTTTTTGGTAGCGCGCTGGTCCGCATCGGCTCGGCCGGTGCGTCCTGCTTGCCGGTGCCTATGCGTTCGTACTCCGAAATCACCTGCGCGCCCAGCAACAGCAGCGTCGCGGCCAACTCCAGGCTCAGCAGGACAATGATGGCCGTGGTCAGCGAGCCGTACACCAGGCCAACCTGTGACAAGGTGCCAAAGTACCAGACCAGCAGATGGCGCGTCACTTCCCACAGCAGCGCCGCCGTGATGCCGCCAATCAGCGCGTGCCGCCACGACAGCTTGCCGACCGGCATCACCATGTAGACCGAGGTCAGCACAAAAATCTCGCCGGCCAGGCCCAGCAGGTAGAGCAACACGCCCGAAAAACCGCTGAGCGACCAGCTGTAGCCCAGAAACTCCAGGCTCTGGTCGCCCAGGGCCTGAAAGCTGCCGGAAACAAGCGTCACCAGCAGCAGGCCCACACCCAGGCACAGGATGTAGACGTAAGGCAGCAACGCGGACACCAGGAAACGGCGGCGCCGTATCGCCACGCGGTGCAGAAAAATCACCGACATCGCGTTTTCCAGCACCGTAAAGGCCAGCGAGCTGAAAAACAGCATGGTGGCCAGCAGCACCCAGCCCATCAGCTCGCGATGGGCGAGAAAGTTTTCCAGCTCGCCCACGATGAAGTCAGCCTGGCCCGGCGCCAGCCAGCCGATGTAGCGCCCCAGCGCCTCCAGCAGCGCCGACTGGTCGATCACATGCGACAGCGCAATCGCCATCAGGATCAGCAGCGGCACAATCGACAGCAAGGCGTAATACGCGACCGCCCCCGCCAGCAGCAGGCCCTGGTTGGCGCGAAAGCCCAGCAACACGCGCAGCGCAAAGGCGCCGGGGTGGCGGATCACGTAGGCGGCCTGGGGTCCGGGGGTCATGGCAGCGGCCCGTCAGTCAGTAAAAAAGCGCCAAAACCCTTGCCAGACAAGCGCAAGCTGCTATTGTTAAAGTAGCAGTTCGGCCCGGTCATACGTCAATCGCCGCCGCCGATCCGGCCAGCTTGCGCAGCTCGAACTTCTGGATCTTGCCGGTGCTCGTCTTGGGCAACTCACCGAACACCACCGCGCGCGGCACCTTGAAGCCGGCCAGGTGCTTCTTGCAGTGCGCCACGATATCCTCCTTGGTCGCCGTCGCCCCGGCCTTGAGCTCGACAAAGGCGCAGGGGGTTTCGCCCCAGCGTTCGTCGGGCTTGGCCACCACGGCGGCGGCCAGCACGTCGGGGTGGCGGTACAGCACGTCCTCGACCTCGATCGAGGAGATGTTCTCGCCGCCCGAGATGATCACATCCTTGCTGCGGTCCTTGATCTTGATGTAGCCGTCGGGGTACATCACCGCCAGGTCGCCGCTGTGGAACCAGCCCCCGGCAAAAGCCTCTTCGGTCGCTTTGGGGTTCTTCAGGTAACCCTTCATCGCGATGTTGCCGCGGAACATGATCTCGCCCATGGTCTCGCCGTCTTGCGGCACCGGCTGCAGGGTCTGCGAATCGAGAACCCGCACATCCCGCTCCAGGTGGTAACGCACGCCCTGGCGCGCGTTGAGGCGCGCGCGCTCGCCGATGTCAAGCAGCTCCCAGCCGTCCTGCGCCGCGCACACCGTGGCCGGGCCGTAGACCTCGGTCAGGCCGTAGACATGGGTGAGGTCAAACCCGAGCGCCTCCATGCCCTCGATCATGGACGCCGGCGGCGCCGCACCGGCCACCATGGCCTTGACGCCGCGCGGCAGGCCCTGCTTCATGCTGGCCGGCGAGTTGACCAGCAGGCCGTGCACGATGGGCGCGCCGCAGTAATGCGTCACGCCATGCTGGCGGATCGCGTCAAAAATCGCCTGCGGCTCAACCCGACGCAGGCACACATTGACACCGGCGCGTGCCGCCACCGTCCACGGGAAACACCAGCCGTTGCAGTGAAACATCGGCAGCGTCCACAGGTAGACCGCGTGTTTGGGCATGTCCCATTCGAGGATGTTGGACACCGCATTGAGCGCCGCGCCGCGGTGGTGGTAAACCACGCCCTTGGGGTTGCCGGTGGTACCGCTGGTGTAGTTCAGCGCAATCGCGTCCCATTCGTCGTCGGGCTGGCGCCAGGCAAAACCCGCGTCTCCGCTGGCCAGAAACTCGTCGTAAGCGATGCTGCCGATACGCTCGACCGGCCCGGTGTAGAGCGCGTCTTCCACGTCGATGACCAGCAGCGGCGCGCCCGACTGGCGCAGGGCCAGCGCTTTTTTCATGACGCCGGCGAACTCGGAATCAACGATGACCACTTTTGCCTCGCCGTGGTCCAGCATGAAGGCAATGGTTTCGGGGTCGAGACGGGTGTTCAGCGCATTGAGCACCGCACCCAGCACCGGAATGCCGAAATGCGCCTCCACCATGGGCGGGGTGTTGGGCAGCATCACGGCCACCGTGTCGCCCTTGCCGATGCCGCGCTGCTGCAGCGCACTGGCCAGTTGCCGGCAGCGTGTGAAGACCTCGGACCAGCTGCGGCGCAGACCGCCATGCACCACCGCCAGCCGGTCCGGGTAGACCTCGGCGCTGCGTTCGATGAATGACAGCGGCGACAGCGCGGCGTAGTTCGCCTCGCTGCGGGGCAGGTCCTGGTCAAAAATGCTGGGCATCAAAATCTCCTCGGGGTTGGCGGACTGTACAGCCATGGTAGCCGCAGCCTGGCGTCCGGCCCTTGACCCGCCTCACGTCCGACGCTGGAGGCACAATACAGCCGTGGCCATTCCCCAATCATTCATCCAGGAACTGCTGGCGCGCGCCGACGTGGTGGACATCGTCGGGCGTTATGTGCAGCTCAAGAAGGGCGGCGCCAATTTCATGGGGCTGTGCCCCTTCCACGGCGAAAAATCGCCCTCCTTCAGCGTCAGCCCGTCCAAGCAGTTCTACCACTGCTTCGGTTGCGGCAAAAACGGCAATGCCATCAGCTTTTTGATGGACCACGGCGGCATGACCTTTGTCGAAGCCGTGAAGGACCTGGCCCAGCAGTACGGCCTGCAAGTGCCCGAAGACGACGTCTCGCCGCAGGAGCGCGCCCGCGCCGCCCAGCAACGCGAGCAGCAGGCCACGCTGACATCGGTGCTGGAAAAAGCCGGCATCGCCTACATCAAGCATCTGCGCAACGCGCCGCGCGCCATCGACTACCTCAAGGGGCGCGGCCTGTCGGGCGAGATTGCCAAGACCTTCGGCCTCGGTTACGCGCCCGAAGGCTGGCGCGCCCTGGCGAGCGTGTTCCCCGACTACAACGACCCGCTGCTGGTGGAAAGCGGCCTGGTCATCACCGGCGAGCCGGGCGAGGAAAATCCGCAGGGCGAAGCCAAGCGTTACGACCGCTTCCGCGACCGCATCATGTTTCCGATCCGCAACGTCAAGGGCGAATGCATCGGTTTCGGCGGCCGTGTGCTGGGCGACGAAAAACCCAAGTACCTGAACTCGCCGGAAACCCCGGTGTTCAGCAAGGGTCGCGAGCTTTATGGCCTGTTCGAGGCGCGCACCGCCCTGCGCGAACACGGTTACGCGCTGGTCACCGAGGGCTACATGGACGTGGTGGCACTGGCGCAGCTCGGTTTTGCCAACGCGGTCGCCACCCTGGGCACCGCCTGCACCGCCGACCATGTGCAGAAGCTCTTCCGCTTCACTGATTCGGTGGTTTTCAGCTTTGACGGCGACAGCGCCGGCCGCCGAGCCGCGCGCAAGGCGCTGGACGCCGCCCTGCCCTTTGCCAGCGACGTGCGCAGCGTCAAGTTCCTGTTCCTGCCCCAGGAACACGACCCCGACAGCTACATCCGCGAGCACGGCCAGGAAGGGTTTGCCGCCTATGTCGCCAAGGCCGTGCCGCTGAGCAAGTTCATGCTCGAAGCCGCCGGCGAAGGCTGCGACCTGGACACCGCTGAAGGCCGCGCCCACATGGCCAGCAATGCGCGCCCCTTGTGGAGCCTGCTCCCAGACGGCACGCTCAAGCACCAGCTGCTGGCCGAGATTGCCGACAGCGTGCTGATCGACAGCCGCGAACTGCTGCAGATCTGGCAGCCTGCGAACGCCCGGGACTATAAAAACAATAGCAGCTCGCGCATACCGGGCAAGGGCCAGCGGCCTAAAACACCTGAAACATCGGGCGGTGCGCCGCACTTTGAAGAGTTTTCCGGCAATTTTGCCGACCTGCACGATGAAGGCGCGTATGCCGCCTCGCTGCCCGCCCTGCCTGCGGCGGGCGGGTCCAGCGCCCGCAGCTTCGGCTCCGGTTCCGGCGCCAGCCGCCCGCCACGGCGCATCGCCGGGCGGGTGTTGCCAGCCGGCCGGGAAGACCGGGTACTGCGCCTGATGCTGACCGAACCACAAAGCTGGGACAAGCTCAGCGGGGAAGAACACGTGCTGCTGTCGGAGCTGCCAGCGCCGCACGGCCCGCTGTTTGTCTGGCTGGAGAGCCAGCTGCACGAACACGGGCCGCAGCCCTGGGCGGCGCTGCGTGAGGGCCTGCGCGAGCACCCGCACGAAAAACACGCGATTGACCAGATCGCCCAGCTCCTGGACGGCATCGAGTGCGACTGGAACGAGGTGCGCGCCATCCTCGACCAGCTCCTCAAGCTCAAACGCCAGCAGGAAATGGTCGATTTGCTGCCCCGGGTGCTGGCCGACCCGGCGGCCAGGCAGCGTTACGAAGCCTTGTCCGGCCTGCTGAAAAATAGCTGATTCAGGTTCATTTTTGTTGCCCAAAAATGAGGCAACAGGGTATAATCCGATTTTCCGCTACGGCAAGCGCGACAGCAGCACCTCCGGCAACCGCCCCCCGCAAGAACGGGACCGCACTGGTTGAGGGCAATTTCTCCGCAAGGACTGCACACCAAATGTTCGCCCAAACAACTTGCCTGGGGGCTCCTCAAAGCCCCTGAATGCCCAGCCCGGGCATTTTTTGTGCCTGTGCCCCGGTTCCGCCGGTGCCGGGAACCCAGTCTGTTGAAGGAAGTTTCATACCGGGAGTTCGCCATGCCTGCTCAAAAGCCCAGCAAGTCCGCCAAAGCCGTGCCCAAGTCCAAAGCCGCAGCCAAACCTGCAGCCCGACCGCCGGTCAGCAAGACTGCCAGCAAGCTTGAAAAACCCGCAAAAACCGCCATCTCCAGAACAGTTCCCGGCAAAAAAGCCGCAGCGCCCAAAGCGCCCCTGAAATCTGAAAAGCCTGTCAAGAAAGTGCCCCCTGTGCCGACCAAGTCTCCTGCCTCCACCGCCAAACCTGCTGCCAAAAAAGAAGCCGAGCTGAAGGTCACCCCGACCGCAGTCGGCGCCGACGTGCCCGTGAAAAAGAAACCGGGTCGCCCGCCGAAAAACCCCGCTGCCGCGGTGGAAGCCGGCGGCGCCAAGCGCGGCCGCAAGCCCAAGGTGGCCATCAAGGGTGACGGCGACGAGGACATGTCCGACATCGAAGACGATCTGGTCGGTGAACCGGTGGTGGAAACCACCGAAAAGGTCAAGCCGCTGCGCATGAAGATCAGCAAGGCCAAAGAACGCGCCTTGATGAAGGAATTCGGCCTGGACGAAACCGTGCTGTCCGAAGAAGACATGGCCAAGCGCCGGGCCCGGCTGAAGGCGCTGATCAAGCTCGGCAAGACCCGTGGCTACCTGACGCACGGCGAGATCTCCGATCACCTCCCCGACAAGCTGATCGACGCTGAAACGCTTGAGGCCGTCATCGTTACCCTGAACGACCTGGGTGTGGCCGTGTACGAGCAGACGCCCGATGCGGAAACCCTGCTGATCACCGCCAACGCGCCGGCCGGCTCGAGCGAAGAGGAAGCCGAGGAAGCCGCTGAAGCCGCCCTGTCCACCGTGGACAGCGAGTTCGGCCGCACGACCGACCCGGTGCGCATGTACATGCGTGAAATGGGCACGGTCGAGCTGCTCACGCGCGAAGGCGAGATCGAGATCGCCAAGCGCATCGAAGGCGGCTTGATGAAGATGATGGAAGCCATCTCCGAAAGCCCGGCCACGATTGCCGAGATCCTGCGCCTGGGTGAAGACATCCGCGAAGGCAAGGTGGTCATCTCCACCGTGGTCGACGGTTTTTCCAACCCCAACGAAGCCGACGACTACGTGGCCGAGGAAGACTTTGACGAATTCGACGAGGAAGACGACGACGACGGCAAGGGCGGTTCCAAGGCGCTGACCAAAAAGCTCGAAGAACTGAAAAAGGAAGCGCTGAGCCGCTTCGACACCATTGCCTCCCTGTTCGAGAAAGTCCACAAGACCTACGACAAGGAAGGCTGGGGCACACCCACCTACACCAAGGCGCAGAAGGCCCTGAGCGACGAGCTCATGACGGTGCGTTTCACCGCCAAGACGATCGAAAAACTGTGCGACCTGCTGCGCGGCCAGGTGCTGGACGTGCGCAAGAAAGAGCGCGAGCTGCGCCGCATCATCGTCGAGAAATGCGGCATGCCGCAGGAAGTTTTCATCAAGGACTTCCCGCCCAACCTGCTCAACCTCAAATGGGTCGAGAAACAGGTGGCTTCCGGCAAGCCCTGGTCCGTCATCATGGCGCGCAACATTCCGCCCATCCAGGAACTGCAGACCAAGCTCGGTGAACTGCAGGCCCGCGTGGTTGTCCCGCTGGCCCAGCTCAAGGACATCAACAAGCGCATGAACGAAGGCGAGACCAACTCGCGCGACGCCAAGAAAGAGATGATCGAGGCCAACCTGCGCCTGGTGATCTCGATCGCCAAGAAGTACACCAATCGCGGCCTGCAGTTCCTGGACCTGATCCAGGAAGGCAACATCGGTCTGATGAAGGCCGTCGACAAGTTCGAATACCGCCGCGGCTATAAATTCTCGACCTACGCGACCTGGTGGATTCGCCAGGCGATCACGCGCTCCATCGCCGATCAGGCGCGCACCATTCGTATTCCGGTGCACATGATCGAAACGATCAACAAGATGAACCGCCTGTCGCGCCAGCACTTGCAGGAGTTCGGCTTCGAGCCCGACGCCAGCATCCTGGCCGAGAAGATGGAGATTCCCGAGGACAAGATCCGCAAGATCATGAAGATCGCGAAAGAGCCGATCTCGATGGAAACACCGATCGGCGACGACGACGATTCGCACCTCGGCGACTTCATCGAGGACAGCGCCAACACCGCACCGCTGGAAGCTGCGATGCAGGCCGGCCTGCGCGATGTCGTGAAAGACATCCTCGACAGCCTGACGCCGCGCGAAGCCAAAGTGCTGCGCATGCGTTTCGGCATCGAGATGTCCACCGACCACACGCTGGAAGAAGTCGGCAAGCAGTTCGACGTGACACGTGAACGCATCCGCCAGATCGAAGCCAAGGCCTTGCGCAAGCTCAAGCACCCGTCGCGTTCGGACAAGCTGCGCAGCTTCATCGACACGCTGTAAGGTTCAGGGCCTCAGAGCCGCAAGGCCGCAAGGCCCGGCAAAAAAAAAGCCGCATCCCGTTTTGACGGGTTGCGGCTTTTTTCATGGTGTTTACAAGCCTTTTTGGCCTCCAGCCCTTATCAGACGTACGCCAACAGCTATGAATACCATAGCAATCCAGCCGTTCATCCGGGTCCGCTCAGGCGGCAAATTCCTCGGTGTCGACTTCACTGGCGCTTTGCGCGCTGTATCGCTTGCCGGTCACGGTGTGCTGGTTGATCAGTGCGTCCAGCCTGCCCAGGAGGCCGGCATCGAGAGACACCTCCAGCGCGCCCAGGTCGTCGTGCAGATGGTCCACACTGCCGGTGCCGGGAATCGGGATGATGTGCGGCGCCTTGTGCAGCAGCCAGGCCAGGGCGAGTTGGGCCGGCGTGCAGCCCGCCTCCTGCGCCAGCGCCTTGTAGGGCGGCAGCAGCTTCAGGTTGGCTGCGTAATTGTCAGGGGCAAAACGCGGCATGGCGCTGCGGATGTCCTTGGGCAGCAAGGTGCCGACATCGTGCAGCGCGTCACACAGGAAGCCGCGCGCCACCGGGCTGAAGGCGACAAAGGCCGCGCCCAGCTCACGGCAGGCGTCGAGCACGGCGATCTCGGGGTTGCGCGTCCACAGCGAATACTCGGTCTGCACGGCCGCAATCGGGTGCACCGCATGGGCCTTGCGCAGCGTGCTGGCCGACACTTCGGACAGGCCGATGCTGCGCACCTTGCCTGCGCGTACCAGTTCCGCCATGGCGCCCACGCTGTCTTCGATCGGCACTTGCTTGTCCCAGCGGTGCAGGTAGTAGAGGTCGATCACATCGGTCTGCAGGCGCTGCAGGCTGTCTTCGCAGTTCTTGCGAATGGTCTCGGGCCGGCCGTCGATGACGCGCTTGATACCGTCGTCGAACTGCACGCCGGCCATGCCGCCCTTGCTGGCCAGCGTGAAGCGGCTGCGGTGTTTTGAGAGCACCCTGCCAATCAGGGTTTCATTGGCGCCAAAGCCGTACAGCGCCGCGGTATCGAACAGCGTGACGCCGGCATCCAGCGCGGCCAGCAAGACGCGCTCGCCCTGCTCGGCCGACGGCGGCGTGCCGTAGGCGTGGCTCAGGTTCATGCAGCCCAGGCCAATGGCCGAGACGTCGAAGGGACCGATCTTGCGGACAGGAAGTGCCATGGTCTCTGTTCAGTTTCTGTTCAATGGCTGTTCAGTTGCTGTTCCAGGTCGTGCAGCACCTGGTAACACGGCAACACTTTGCCGACACTGGAATTGGGCTCGCGGCCTTCGCGGATGGCGGCAAAAAACTCGCGGTCCTGCAGCTCGATGCCGTTCATGGACACATCGACCTTGCTGACATCGATTTTTTCTTCCTTGCCGTTGAAGAGGTCGTCGTAACGCGCAAGGTAGGTGGCGCTGTCACCGATGTAGCGGAAAAAGGTGCCCAGCGGCCCATCGTTGTTGAAGGACAGGCTCAGGGTGCAGATGGCGCCGTTGGCCGCCTTGAGCTGGATGCTCATGTCCATCGCGATACCCAGCCCCGGATGAATCGGCCCCTGGATGGCATTGGCTTTCACGATGGGGCTGCCGCACTGGTACGCGAACAGATCCACCGTGTGGGCCGCGTGGTGCCACAGCAGGTGGTCGGTCCAGCTGCGCGGCTGGCCCAGTGCGTTCATGTTGCTGCGGCGGAAGAAATAGGTCTGCACATCCATCTGCTGGATGTTGAAGCGCCCTGCCGCAATTTCCTTGTGCACATACTGGTGGCTGGGGTTGAAGCGGCGCGTGTGGCCACACATGGCGACCAGACCGGTCTGCTTTTGCAGGGCCACCACCTCTTGCGCGCCCTTGAGCGTATCGGCCAGCGGAATTTCGACCTGCACGTGTTTGCCGGCCTTCATGCAGGCAATCGACTGTTCGGCGTGCATCTGCGTCGGTGTGCACAGGATGACCGCGTCCACCTCTTTGAGCGCCAGGCTGTCGGCGAGGTCGGTGCTGACGTGGGCGATGCCGTATTTGGCAGCGATCTCTTTGGTCTTCTCGAGGTCGCGGCTGATCAGCGAGACAACTTCCACGCCGGCGATGTTCTTGATGCCGTCCAGGTGTTTGATGCCGAAGGCACCGGCGCCTGCCAATGCGACTTTGATGGTTTTCATTTGAGACTCCGCTGAGCCGTCTCAAGGAGGCGAACGCCCCCTCGGGGGGCAGTGAATGAATATGAACGTGGGGGCATTATTTGTTCTCCAGAATCAAATGGCCCACCGCCGTATTGCTGGCGGGCACATGGTAAAAGCGGTGCGCAACTTTGGGCGCCGGGCCGCAGGCCACGTCGGACATGGCACCACGAGCGATCAGCCACATCACCAGCTCGATACCCTCCGAGCCGGCTTCACGCACATAGTCGATGTGCGGCTTGGACGCCAGACCCTCGGGGTCGGCGATCAGCTGGTCGAGAAAAGCGTTGTCAAATTCCTTGTTGATCAGGCCGGCACGCGGGCCCTGCAGCTGGTGACTCATGCCGCCGGTGCCCCAGATCTGCACCTTCAGCGGCTTGTCAAAACTCTCCACCGCCTTGCGGATGGCCTTGCCCAGCTCGAAACAGCGCCGGCCGGACGGCACCGGGTACTGCACCACGTTGACGGCAAACGGAATCACCGGGCAGGGCCAGGCCTGCGGCTGGCCACACATCAGCGACAGCGGCACGGTCAGGCCATGGTCCACGTCCATCTTGTTGACGATGGTGAGGTCGAAGTCCTGCTGGATCACCGACTGCGCAATGTGCGCGGCCAGTTCGGGGTGGCCGATGACCTTGGGCACCGGGCGCGGGCCCCAGCCCTCGTCGGCCGGCGTGAACTCGGCCGCCGTGCCGATGGCGAAGGTCGGAATCATCTCCAGACTGAACGCCGTGGCGTGGTCGTTGTAGACCAGAAAAATCACGTCGGGCTTGTTCTCTGCCAGCCACTGTTTGGAGAAGTCGTACCCCTTGAACACGGGCTGCCAGTAAGGCTCGCCGCTTTTGCCCAGGTCAAGGGCCGCGCCGATGGCGGGCACGTGGGAGGTGTAAACGGATGCGGTGATTTTGGCCATGTTCATGAATTCCGTGTTGCGCCGGCTTTGCCTTGGGGTTGGTGCTGGGCCTGCGCGGTTCCGTCTTCACCGACCACGCGGTTGCCTTCAACGGAACGGCCACCGCCAATCATCATGTCGCGGTATTCCTCTTCGGTCATGCCGGTCATGCTGCCTGCCATCTGCTGGAAGCTCTTGCCGTCGGTCGCGCCTATCTTGGCCAGGAAGTAGATGTTGCCGCCGGCCTTGATGCACCGGTTCAGGTCACGCGCCAGCACCGCCTGCTTCTGCTCCTCGGTCATCGGCCACTCATCGAGGTAGGCGCGTTCGTCGGCCTTGAAGCGTTCGCGGTTGGCGGCCTTCATCAGCGACATGCAGAACTGGTTCAGGTGGTAGCCCAGGCGGGATTGTTCGGCATCAAAAATGGTGGTGCCGGGGACATCAAGGTAGGGTTTTTCGAGTGACATGATGGTTTCTCTTTGACCAGTGGTTGCGCCTGACGGCAGGTCAGCTCCAGTAAAGCCGGGTCGGATTGTCCACCAGCAACTTTTGCTGCAACGCGGGCGTGGGGGCGATATGGGGAATGTAGTCCACCAGCAGGCCATCGTCGGGCATGTGGTTTTTCAGGTTGGGGTGCGGCCAGTCGGTGCCCCACAGCACACGGTCGGAGAAGGTCTCGACCAGGCGCCGGGCAAAGGGCACCACGTCGCGGTAGGCGTTCTGCTCGCCGTTCAGCGCGGGCGGGCCGCTCACGCTCAGTCGCTCGGGGCAGCTGACCTTGCTCCAGATGTTGTCGTGCTCGCGCATCATCTTGACGAACAGCTCGAACTCGGGGCCGTCCACGGGCTTGCTCACATCGGGCCGGCCCATGTGGTCCACCACCACCGTGGTCGGCAACGCAGTGAAGAAGTCGTACAGCTCGGGCAGGTCCTGTGCTTCGAAATACACCACCACATGCCAGCCCAGCGGCGCAATGCGGTTGGCAATTTCCAGCAACACCTCACGCGGCGTGAAGTCGGCCAGGCGCCTGACAAAGTTGAAACGTGTGCCGCGCACACCGGCTTCATGCATGTCCTGGAGCTCGGCGTCGGATACGTCGCGTTTGACGGTGGCCACGCCGCGCGCCCTGTTGTCCGAGTGCCGCAGGGCATCGACCAACGCGCGGTTGTCGCTGCCGTGGCAGGTGGCCTGCACGATCACGTTCTTGTCAAAGCCGAGGTGGTCGCGCAGGGCAAACAGCTGGTCCCTGGAGGCGTCGCACGGCGTGTACTTGCGCTCGGGCGCATAGGGAAACTGCGCGCCCGGACCAAACACATGGCAGTGCGCGTCCACCGCGCCGGGGGGCAGCTTGAAGCGGGGTGTGGCGGGGCCGTCGTACCAGTCGAGCCAGCCCGGCGTTTTGGTGAAGTCACCCGTGGCAGGTTTTTGCATGATTGGCCTTCAGTCGATGTATTTCAGGCCAAGCTTGGCCAGTGGTTCGCGCATGTTGTACATGTCCAGACCCAGAATGCCCGACGCGAGTTTGGCGCGTTTCTCGCCCTCATTGGCTTCGCGCGCCGCAGCCGCGTCGGCCGTCTTCGCTGCCAGCGCAGCCGGTACCACCACCACACCGTCGTCATCGGCGACGATCACATCGCCGGGGTTGACGCTCATGCCGGCACACACCACCGGGATGTTGACCGAGCCCAGCGTCGCCTTGATCGTGCCCCTGGAACTGATGGCGCGGCTCCACACCGGAAAGCCCATCTCCTGCAGCGTCTTCACGTCACGGCAACCACCGTCGATGATGAGGCCGCGCGCGCCGCGCGCCATGAAACTGGTGGCCAGCAGGTCGCCGAAAAAACCGTCGGTGTTGTCGGTGGTGCAGGCCGCCACAACGATGTCACCGGGCTGGATCTGCTCGGCCGCCACATGCATCATCCAGTTGTCGCCGGGCTGCAGCAGCACGGTTACCGCGGTGCCCGAGATCTGGGCGCCGGGATAAATCGGGCGCATCCAGGTTTTCATCAGGCCGACACGGCCCATGGCTTCGTGCACCGTGGCCGAGCCCAGGCTGGCCATGCGGTCGGTGGCTGCGCGATCAGCGCGCTGGATGTTGCGATACACAACGCCGAGTTCAAACATGTCAGAGTCCTTTGGAGGTGAGCAGCGCGTCCAGGCGCGGGAACACGCGGCGCGTATTGGCTTCGTAAATCTGGTGCTTGTCGTCGGCGCTCAGGATGGTGGAGGCCTCGATGTAGCGCTTGGTGTCGTCGTAGTAGTGGCCACTTTCCGGGTCGATGCCGCGCACCGCGCCAATCATCTCCGACGCAAACAGCACGTTTTTCACCGGGATCACGGTGTTGAGCAGGTTGATGCCTGGCTGGTGGTAGACGCAGGTGTCGAAGAACACGTTGTTCATCAGGTGCTCGGACAGGAGCGGCTTCTTCATCTCCTGCGCCAGGCCGCGGAAGCGACCCCAGTGGTAGGGCACGGCGCCGCCGCCGTGGGGTATCAAAAAGCGCAAGGTCGGAAAGTCCTTGAACAGATCGCCCTGGATCAATTGCATGAAGGCTGTGGTGTCCGCGTTCAGATAATGCGCGCCGGTGGTGTGAAAGGCCGGGTTGCAGGAGGTCGAGACGTGGATCATGGCCGGCAGGTCGTACTCGACCATCTTTTCGTAGATGGGGTACCAGAGCCTGTCGGTCAGCGGCGGGCTGGTCCAGTGCCCGCCGGAAGGATCGGGGTTGAGGTTGATGCCGACGTTGCCGTAGTCCTTGACACATTTCTCCAGCTCGGGGATGCAGGTGGCCGGATCAACACCGGGTGACTGCGGCAACATCGCCACCGGCACGAAGTGGTCAGGAAAGAGCTGGCTGACGCGGTAGCAGAGTTCGTTGCAGATGGCTGCCCAGGTGGACGAGACATTGAAGTCGCCGATGTGGTGGGCCATGAAGCTGGCGCGCGGCGAAAACAGCGTGATGTCGCTGCCGCGCTCTTTCATCAGGCGCAGCTGGTTGGTCTCGATCGACTCGCGCAGCTCGTCGTCGCTGATCTTCAGCTCAGCCACCTTGGGCATCAGGGCCGGATCCTGAATGCCGGCGATCTGCCTGTTGCGCCACGCTTCGAGCGCCTTGGGCGCCGTGGTGTAGTGGCCGTGGCAGTCGATGATCAATGATTTTTTCATGAAGGTCTCCGGGGGATGCAATGAAGTGTCTGTCAGGCGGCGGGGTCCATGCCCTGGCGGCGCTTGGCCTCGGCGGCCTGCGGTGTGTTCATGAAGGCCAGCATGGCGCGCACGGTTTCGGCCTGGCCGGTCCCGCTGCAAACACCGGCAGAAAAAGTGGTGATGATCTGGATCGCCGGCGGCAGGGGACCGAGCACGGTGATGCCTTCGAGGTGCATCAACTCGCTCAGTTGCTGAAAGCCCAGCTCGACCTCGCCGCGCGCCACCAGCGAACCAACCGGAATGCCGGGCGGCGGTGTCACGATACGGCTCTTGATCTCGCCGGCGATGCCCCAGCGCTCGAACAGGCCGGCCAGCGCCACGCCACTGGGCCCGCTCGAGTAACTGATGCTGCGCGCGGCGCGTACGGCCTGACGCAGCGCATCTTCCGTCGAGATGTCGGGCCTGGGCGCACCGGCGCGCACGGCCACGGCCACACCCGAGCGGACCAGGTCCACCCGGCTGCCGGCCAGCACCTGGCCGGAGGCGATCAGCCTGTCGATCGCGTCAGACGCCAGAATCACGACATCAAAGGCCTCGCCGGCCTGCACGCGCCTGGCCGCATCAACCCCGCCCACCGACTCGATGGCCACGCGACAACCCGACTGCTGCTCGAAAGCCGCCACCAGATCGCCCAGCACCAGTCGGGTGGCCATGGAGGAAATGCCCTTGATGTCAGTCGTCATGGCAGTCGGTCAGCGTGAATGAATGAGTGGGTGAGCGTGGAGGGTCATGCGCTTGATTGTGACGACGGCTCTTCCTCCCGCCAAGGCATCGCGGTTTCTAGCTGATATAACATACCGGCATTGATCGACGCCTGTTATATCCATTCAGGACAACCTCACGACAACACCGGGATAACTCGCCACCCTCCCCGTCATGGACCTCAAGCAGCTTGAATATTTTGTGCGCGTGGCCGAACTCGGCAGCTTCACGCGCGCCTCGATTGCGCTGGACATTGCCCAGCCGGCGCTGAGCCGCCAGATCCGCCTGCTGGAGGTGGAACTGCGGCAGAACCTGCTGACCCGCAACGGGCGCGGCGCCATTCCGACGGAAGCCGGCAAACTGCTGCTCAAGCACGGGCGCGGCATCCTGCACCAGGTGGAGGTGGCCCGCGAAGAACTGGGCGCCGCGCGTGGCGCCCTGGCCGGACGCGTGTCCATCGGCCTGCCGCCCAGCCTGTCCAAACTGATCACCGTGCCGCTCACCCGCGCTTTCCGCCAGCAGTTGCCGCATGCCCAGCTGACACTGACCGAGGGCTTTTCGGTGCTCATGCACGAGGGCCTGCGTGTGGGCAACCTTGACATGGCCGTTCTCTACAACTCCGAGCGTTCGCCCGAACTGGACATCACGACGCTGCACACCGAAGAGCTGGTGCTGATTTCCCCGAGGACCAGCATCAAGGCCGGCGCCGCAAAAAAAGGCAAGGCCGGCAAGCGCCAACCCATCAGCCTCGCCGAGGTGGCTGACCTGCCCCTGATCCTGCCCAGCCGCCCCAACGCTTTTCGCATCCTGATCGAGAGCGAAATGATCACGATAGGCCGCAAGCCGCAGATCACGCTGGAAGTGGACGGCCTGAACGCCATCCTGAGCCTGGTCAAGGAAGGCATGGGCCATGCCGTGTTGCCAAGCTACACGCTGAGCAACGTCGATGATCCAGCACCCTTCCTGTTGCGCAGCATCCACTCCCCGCGCATCATGAGCGAGCTGATGCTGGCGCGTTCCTCGCGCCGCGCCAGCACCGACACGCAGAAAATGGCGGTCGAGGTGGTCAAGTCGGTGGTGGTCGAGGCGATCAAGCCTTACGCCTGAGGGCCGGATCAGCTACGACGACGCCTTGGGTTTCGCTGCCAGCAGCCGGTCCGCATAGTCCTGCCAGCGGGCGTCCTTGCCGATACCGGCAAACACGCCGGCCCGGGCCTGGTCGGCCACCCACTGCTGCTTGCCGGCAATCGCCGCCGCCATGAAGGGGTCGAAGCCCGGCCCGGCTTCGCGCACGGTGTTGGCCGCCTCGCGCATTTCCTCGGCGCGGCGCTGGCCGTGCTGCACCACGCGGCTGAAAAAATAGGCGCCCTGCTTCTGCCAGTCAATGCTCGGAAAGGTTTCGGCCAGGGTCGGCAACACATGGTCTTCCACACCGTAGGCACGGGCGGTGGTGTAACTCTCGATCACCAGCGCCTCCAGGCCCTTGATCATCACGCTGCGGCACATCTTGATGGCGCTGGCCACACCGAGCTTGTCGCTGACGGCCTTCGCATCCATGCCCCAGGCCGCGAGCACGCCGGCCAGTTCGGCCGCACGCGCACCGCCCAGCAGCATCGGCACCCGGATGCCGTAGGGCGGCACCGAGGTCATCACCCCGGCTTCGACATAGTGCCCACCCACGGGGTCGATCAGGGCCGCGGCCTGCTGCTTGGTGCCCGGGGAAGCGGAATTGAGGTCCAGAAAAACGGCGCCAGGCCGAATGTGGGCGGCGGCCGCCTGCGCCACGGCCAGCGTGCTGGACGCGGTGACTGCCGAGATGATCAGGTCGGCCCGCTCGCACAAGGCTGCCATGGATGCACACGCCGCCACACCGGCCTGCGCCGCATGGGCGCGCTGCGCGTCGCGCAGGGCCGGCACGTCGAAGATGAGGTCCCAGGCGCTGACGCCCGCCACCTTGTCCTTGAGGCCGGCCGTGAAAATCTTGCCGACCTCGCCATAACCAATCATGCCCACATGTTCAAACTTCACGGATGCTTCTCCTGCGGTTGCCAAGTCCGGCTTGTTGCCGGCCCGATCGTTTCATGAGCCTCGTTACTGGGTCGGAATCCTGGCGCGCCGGATCACCTCGCCCCAGCGCCTGGTTTCACCGGCCAGCAGCTCGGCGGCCTGTTCGGGCGAACTGCCGCGCGCTTCGACGTTCAGCTCGGCCAGCTTCCTGCGAACCTCCGGCGCGTTGACGGCGGCCACCACCTCCCGGTTCAGCCGCGCAATCACGCTGGGCGGCGTTTTTGCCGGCGCAGCCAGCGCGTTCCAGCTGGAGGCCACAAAGGTGGGCAGGCCGCTTTCTTTGGCCGTCGGCACCTCGGGCAGCACCGCGGCGCGCCTGTCGCCGGTGACGGCCAGCGCACGCAAGGCCCCGGCCCGGATCTGCGGCAGGAGGGGGCCGAGGATTTCCACCGCCGCGTCAATCTGGCCGCCGCGCAGGGCCGTGACCACCGCCGGCGTGCCGTTGAACGGAACAATCTGCACGTCGGCCCCGGAGCTGATCTTGAACAATTCGGCCGCCAGGTTCTGCGTGCTGCCGACGTTGATGCTGCCGAGGTTAAGTTTGCCGGGGTGAGTCTTCGCAAACGCAAGCAGGTCGCCCAGGGTCCTGAATTTCGAATCGGCGGGCGTCACCACGGCAATGTCAAAAAAACCGAGCGTGGAGACCGGCGCGAAGTCGCGCACCGCATCAAACGGCAGCGACTTGAACAAACCTGCACTGACCGCCGTGCCGTTGGACATCAGCAGCAGGGTGTGGCCGTCGGGCTCGGCCCGGGCCACCGTCTCGCCGGCCACCACACCGCCGGCACCGGGCTTGTTGTCGATCACCACCGGCTGGCCCAGCGACTCACCGAGTTTTTGCGCCACCGTGCGCGCGGTCAGGTCAGCCACGCCGCCGGCCCCGAAAGGCACGACGATGCGAATCGGCTTGGCTGGAAAGGTCTGGGCCGCGGCCGGCAGGGCCAGCATCAGGCAGGCCAGCAGGCTGGCGGCAAGGCGTTGAAAAATCATGGTGTGCTTGCGGTCGTTGGCATCGCGCCATTTTGTTCCATCCGGCAGTGCAGCCGGCGCCGGCCAGGGGCTGCGCCGGTAGGAATATGAATCAAAAGTGGCTCCAGCCCTTATGCAACGTTCGCAAGCAGCTATTAATTCAGTAGCAAGTGAACAGCAAGACAGGGTCAGCGCGCCACGCCCAGCAGCTGCTCAAGCAGCTGCGGCTGCTCGAGCAACTCGTCGGCTGTGCCGGCATGCACCACCGTGCCGCGGTCCAGCACCACCGCGCTGTCGGAGATTCTCAGGATCGCCTGCGGATGCTGCTCGACAATGATGGCCGACAGCCCTTCGTCCCGCGTCACGCGGCGAATCGCCAGCAGCAGCTCTTCCACAATGATGGGCGCCAGGCCTTCGAGCGGCTCATCGAGCAGCAGCAGGCGCGGGTTGAGCACCAGCGCGCGGCCGACCGCCAGCATCTGCTGCTCGCCGCCCGACAGCTGCGTGCCCAGGTTGGTCTTGCGTTCGCCCAGGCGCGGAAACATCTCGTAGACCCGGGCCGGCGTCCAGCGGCCCGGCCGCGCCACCGCGGTCAGGTTTTCATGCACCGTCAGCGACTTGAAGATGTTGCGCTCCTGCGGCACCCAGCCTATGCCGGCGGCCGCGCGTTCATGCGGGGCCATCTTGTGCAGCGCCTTGCCCGCCAGCAGGATGCTGCCGCCGTGCTGCCGCGTGGCGCCGGCCAGCGTGTTGATCAGCGTGGTTTTGCCGGTGCCGTTGCGCCCCAGCAGCGCCAGCGTCTTGCCTTCGTCCAGCGACAGCGACACGCCCTGCAGCACCACCGCCTCGCCATAACCGGCGCTGAGCTTGTCAACCCGAAGCAGTTCAGTCATGGTGGGCCTCCCCTTTGGCATCCTCGCCATGACCCAGATAAACGGCCTTGACTTCGGGATCGTTGGCAATCTGGTCCGGGTCGCCTTCGGTCAGCACCGTGCCGTTGACCAGCACCGTCATGCGGGTGGCAAAGCTGAACACCAGGTCCATGTCGTGTTCGATCAGCAGCACCGACACGTCGGCCGGCAGGGCCGCCACGGTCTGCAGCAGCTCCTCGCGTTCGCCGGCCGGCACCCCGGCCACCGGCTCGTCGAGCAGCAGCACGCGCGGCTCGCAGGCCAGCGCAATCGCAATTTCCAGCAGCCGGCGTTTGCCATAGGCCAGCACGCGGGTCGGCTGGTCCATCACCTCGGTCAGGTGAAACTGCTCCAGCAGCTGCGCACAACGTTCGCTCACCGCGGCGTTGCGCCCCAACGCCTGCCACCAGCGCAGCCCCAGGCCCCGGTGTTGCGACACCGTCAGTGCCAGCGTCTGCAGCGGGCTCAGGGAGTCGAACAGCTGGTTGATCTGGAAGGTGCGCACCATGCCGCGCTTCACACGCTGGTGCGGCGCCAGTTGCGTGATGTCTTCGCCAAGCAGGGTAATGCGCCCTTCGGTCGGTTGCAGCATGCCCGTCAGCAGATTGATCAGCGTCGTCTTGCCGGCGCCGTTCGGGCCGATCAGCGCGTGGCGCGCGCCTTGTTGCAGGTTCAGCGTGACGTTGTTGGTGGCGGTGATGCCGCCAAAACGCATCACCAGGCCGCTGGCCTGAAGCACGGTCTGTGTCATGCGCCGCCCCGCTTCCTGAACCAGGTCCAGGGCCGCAGCAGGCGCTCGCGCCCGACCAGCACCAGCACCACCAGGAACAGGCCGATCCAGAAGGTCCAGTACTGCGGCGTGATGCTCGAGAGCGTGTCCTGCATCAGCTTGAACACCACCGCGCCGACAATGCCGCCGTACAGCCAGCCGACACCGCCGACCACCAGCACCAGCATCACATCGGCGGAACGGTGAAAGTCGAACACGTCCAGCGAGGCAAAACCGGTGGTCTGCGCCAGCAAGGCACCGGCCGCCCCGGCCACACCGGCCGACACCGTGTAGACCAGCGCCAGCCGCGAATGCACGGGAATGCCGATGGCCATGGCGCGCAGGCGGTTGTCGCGAATCGCCATCAGCGTGGCGCCGAACGGTGAATGCACCAGGCGCCGGGCCAGCACAAAAAACACCAGGCCAATACACAGCGAGTAATACGCCGCGGTGCGGCCGGACAGGTCGAACTCGAAGGTGCCGAGCAGCGGCCCCATGACCACGCCCTGCAGGCCGTCGGCGCCGCCGGTGAGCCAGTCGAGCCGGTTGGCCAGCTCCATAAGGATCAGGCCCATGCCCAGCGTGACCATCAGCCGCGTCAGGTCGCTGCCACGCATGATGGTCAGGCTGCAGATCGCGCCCAGCAGGGTCGAGATGCCGATGGCAAAGGCCAGGCCGACCAGCGGATCGGGCATCACGTGTTTGGCGAACAATGCCGCCGCATAGGCGCCCATGCCGAAAAATGCCGCATGGCCCAGCGAGACGATGCCGGTGTAACCCAGGATCAGGTCCAGCGAAATCGCGAACAGCGCCACGATGGCGATTTCATTGATGATCAGCGCGTGGCTGGACAGCAGCAGCGGCGAGGCAAAGGCCAGCAGCCACAGCACCGGCTCCCAGGGCTTGAGGCGCGCGCTGTAAAGCAGGGATTTTTGCGTGGCGTTGTTCATCATTTGCCCCCCTTGCGCACGAACAGGCCTTGCGGGCGCCAGATCAGGATGACGATCATCAGGCTGTAGACGATGAAGGCGCCGAGCTTGGGCACGTAGTATTTGCCCGCCACGTCGGCAATGCCCAGCAGCAGCGCCGCCAGCAGCGGCCCGGTGATGGACGAGGTGCCGCCGACGGCGACAACGATCAGGAAGTAAATCATGAATTTCAGCGGAAAGGTCGGGTCCAGCCCCAGCACTTCGGCGCCCAGCGCGCCGCCCAGGCCGGCCAGGCCGGAGCCGACGGCAAAAGTGGAGAGAAACACCACATTGACATTGATGCCCAGGCCGGCCGCCACGCGCTGGTCATCGACCGAGGCGCGCAGGCGACTGCCGAAACGTGTGCGGGCCAGCACGTACTGCAGCGCAATCGTCAGCGCCGCACACACGGCAATGATGAACAGGCGGTAGTGCCCCATGCCCAGCACCCAGGCGCCGCTGCCGATCTCGGTGCGGCCGCGCAGCCAGTCAGGCAACTGGATGATCTGCTGGGTCGAGCCCATGAAGTAGTCCATGCTGGCCACGGCCATGAAGGTCAGGCCGATGGAAAACAGCACCTGGTCCAGGTGCGGCCTGGCGTACATGGGCCGGTACAGCGTGCGCTCCAGCACCCCGCCCAGCAGCGCCGCGCCCAGGAAAGCCAGTGGCAGGCACAGCAGGAAAGGCACGCCCAGGCGCTGCATCAGCAGCACCGTGATGTAGCCGCCAACCATGGCAAACGCGCCATGCGCGAGGTTGATGAAATTCATCAGGCCCATGGTGACCGCCAGGCCGACCGCGAGCACAAACAGCAGCATGCCGTAGGCAATGCCGTCAAAAAGAATGGTCAACATGTTTTGGCCAGATAGTCAGAAGCTGCTTGAAGGAGCCATTCCAGGACGCCGCGGAACCGGCCTCGGCCTGCCCTGAGCCTGCCGAAGGGCCGGGCCGCAGGCGTTGCCCCCCTGCAAGGGGAACAGGCTACACGCAGTGAGCCTGGATGGGGGTGTGCAACTACTTTGTTTTGCCGGGGTCTTTCACGTCCTTGATGGTTTCGAACTCGACGTTGTAGAGCTGGCCGCCGACTTTTTCGACCTTGCGGATGTAGACGTTCTGCACGATGTCGCGGGTCTGCGCATCGATGAACACCGGGCCGCGCGGGCTCTCGAAGACCTGGCCCTTCATCGCACCGAGCAGGGCCTCGCCGCCGCCGTTGCCCTTGGTGGTTTTCAGGGCGTCGTAGATCACGCGCATGCCGTCGTAACCGCCGACGGCCATGAAGTTGGGGCGCAGGCCCTTGTTGGCCTTGCTGAAGGCATCGACAAACTTCTGGTTCAGCGCCGACTTATGCGCCGCAGAGTAGTGGTGCGAGGTCACCACGCCGACGGCAACATCACCCATGTCGTTCAGGATGTCGTCATCGGTCACGTCCCCGGTGGCGATCAGCTTGATGCCGGCCTTGTCCAGGCCGCGTTCGGCGAACTGCTTCATCAGCGCAGAGCCGGCGCCAGACGGCACAAAGGCAAACACGGCGTCGGGCTTGGCGTCGCGCACTTTCTGCAGGAAAGGCGCGAAGTCGGGGTTGCGCAGCGGCACCCGCACGGCCTCGACCACGGTGCCGCCGTTGAAGGTGAAGCGGTCCTTGAAGGTGCGCTCGGCGTCGATACCGGGGCCGTAGTCGGACACCAGGCTCACCACCTTCTTGATGCCGTTTTTCGGCGCCCAGTCGGCAATGCCGATGGTGACCTGCGGCAAGGTGAAGCTTGTGCGCACGATGTAGGGCGAAGCCTGCGTGATGCTGGACGTGGCCGCCGCCATCACCACCATCGGTGTCTTGGACTGCGTAGCCAGCGGGGCGGTGGCAAAGGCCAGCGGCGTCAGGCCGAAGCCGGCCAGCACGTTGACCTTGTCGTTGACGATCATCTCCTGCGCCAGGCGCTTGGTCACGTCGGGCGTGCCGGTGTCGTCCTTGATGATCAGCTCGATTTTCTTGCCGGCCACGTTGTCGCCGTTTTGGGCCATGTAAAGCCTGGCCGCCGCTTCAATCTGGCGCCCGGTCGAGGCGAAAGGACCGGTCATGGGAAGAATCAGGCCGACCTTGAAGGTGTTGGTCTGCGCGACGGCGCTGCCTGCGGCCAGTGTGGCGACAGCCAGGGCGATGGTGCCGAGAAAGATTCGTTTTTGCATGGTCTCTCCAGAGGGTTCAAAAAAGGGGGCGTTCAACGGGTCACCGGGGACTATCCCCCTGCACGGGCAGATGCGCAAGATGGATTTCAGCCTTGCAGCTATAGCAAATATGCATATCAACCCCCGGCGGCTTGCAGCGTTCAGCCGCGTTTGCGGATCAGGCGCACGCCGGGCATGCGCTCCAGGTCCTGGCTTTGCATGGCTTCGAGCAGGTTGCGCTGGGCAATACGCGAGTGCTCGCGCATGATGGCTTCGGCACGTGCGCCTTCGCGCCGCTCGATGGCGTCGAGCACCTGGCGGTGCTGGTCCTGCGCCACGATCAGCATGTCGCGCGCCTGCGGCGAGTTGGCCTGCGACACGACAAAGCCCGAAGGTGAGGCAAACGGCAGGCTCACGACACGTTCGAGTTCACGGGTGATCACCGTGCTGCCGGCCATGTCGCTGAGCAGGTTGTGAAAACGCTGGTTCAGCGTGACGTAACGCAGAAAGGCCTCGTCGTCGAGCGCGGGCTGGCTCAGCACGGCGTCGATCTGACCGAGACAGTCGCGCGCATGAGCCAGCAGCGCGGCGGCCACCCCGCGTTCGGCCGCCAGCCGGGCTGACAGCCCTTCGAGCGTGCCGCGCAGTTCAATCGCCTCGGACACATCACGCTCAGAAAACGTGCGGACCGCATAACCGCCATTGACCAGCGCCTCCAGCAGGCCCTCCTGCTCCAGCCGCATCAGCGCCGCGCGAATCGGCGTGCGCGACACCCCGAGCCTTTCAACAATGGCCAGTTCGGCAATACGCGCGCCGCCAGGCAGCTCGCCGGCCAGAATCATTTCGCGCAGCCGCAGCTGCGCCTTGACGGTCTGGGAGGCGCCCGGCTCCTGCGTCTCAGCGGTGGCCGGGGAAAGTGTTTTCTCGTTCATCTGGACTCCTCAATGTATACAGCAGATACCTGTTTTGACTGATTTACTGGGTATTGAACGTCAATTTTGATAAATTTCCAACTGCATGTATACATAAAACTCATTTTTTTGCATAATCGCCGCTTGAGCCGCCCGCCGTTCCAGGCGGCCTGCATCGCCAAAGAAACCAGCCCACCCACACCCCTCCCCTTACGGACAAGCGTCATGTTTCCCAAAAACACCTGGTATGTTGCCTGCACTCCCACCGAAATCGACGACAAGCCGCTGGGCCGGCAGATCTGCGGCGAAAAGATTGTTTTCTACCGCGGCCCCGAAGGCAAGGTCGTCGCACTCGATGATTTCTGCCCGCACCGCGGCGCGGCCCTGTCGCTGGGCACGGTCTGCGAAGGCAAGCTGGTCTGCGGCTACCACGGCCTGGTGATGGAGTGCGACGGCAAGGTGGCCTCCATGCCCGGCCAGCGCATGCAGGGCTTTCCGCGCAACCGCAGCTTCCCGGTGGTGGAGCGCCACGGCTTCATCTGGGTCTGGACCGGTGACGAAAAACTGGCCGACGACAGCAAGATTCCCCAGCTCGACTGGGCCGACAACCCCGAGTGGGCCTACGGCGGCGGCCTGTACCACATCGCCTGCGACTACCGCCTGATGATCGACAACCTGATGGACCTGACGCACGAGACCTACGTGCACACCACCAGCATCGGCCAGAAGGAAATCGACGAAACCCCGGTCAGCACCAAAACCGAGGGCGACAGCGTGGTGACCAGCCGCTTCATGGAAAACGTCATGCCGCCGCCCTTCTGGCGCGCCAACCTGCGCGGCAACAACCTGGCCGACGACGTGCCGGTGGACCGCTGGCAGGTCTGCCGCTTCACGCCGCCCAGCCACGTGCTGATCGAAGTCGGCGTCGCCCACGCCGGCAAGGGCGGCTACCACGCCGACCCGAAAGACAAGGTCAGCAGCATCGTGGTGGACTTCATCACGCCGGAAACCGAAACCTCGATGTGGTACTTCTGGGGCATGGCACGCAACTTCAACCCGAAGGACAAGGCGCTCACCGCGCAGATCCGCGAGGGCCAGGCCAAAGTCTTTGCCGAAGACACCGCCGTGCTGGAAGCGCAGCAGCGCAACCTCACGCTGTTCCCAAAGCGCAAGCTGCTGATGCTCAACATCGACGCCGGCGGCGTGCAGTCGCGCCGCATCATCGACCGCCTCCTTGCGCAGGAACAGGCGCCGGCCCAGGCACAGCCCCTAGCGCAGGCGGCCTGACCATGGACAGTCTTGAAGTCAGGGTCATCCGCAAAACCATGGAGGCCGAGGGTATTGCCAGCTTCGAGCTGGCCCGCACCGACGGTGCACCGCTGCCGGCCTTCAGCGCGGGCTCGCATGTCGATGTGCAGCTTCCCGGCGGGCTGACGCGCCAGTACTCGCTGTGCAACGATGCCGTGGAGCAGCACCGCTACCGCATCGCCGTGCTGCGCGACCCGGCATCGCGCGGCGGCTCCATCGCCATGCATGACGCCGTGAACGAGGGCGACATGATTCGCATCAGCCCGCCGAAAAACCACTTTCCGCTGCAGCACGCGCCGCGCACCTTGCTGCTGGCCGGCGGCATCGGCGTGACGCCGCTGCTGTGCATGGCGCAGCGGCTGGCGGCCATTCATGCGGACTTCACCCTGCACTACTGCACCCGCTCGGCCGAACGCACGGCCTTTCGCCAGGAAATCGGCGCCTCGGCCTTTGCCGACAAGGTGCGTTTTCACTTTGACGCCGGCCCGGCCGAACAGAAGCTGGACCTGCCGGCCGCACTGGCCGGCGCCGCACCCGATCACCAGCTGTACGTCTGCGGCCCCGCCGGTTTCATCGACCATGTGGTCGGCGCGGCCAAAGCCAGCGGCTGGCGCAACGAGCAGATCCACCTCGAGTATTTCGGCGCCGCGCCGCAGGACACCACGGGCGACACCGGCTTCGAGGTGAAGATCGCCAGCACCGGCCAAAGCTACACGGTGGGCGCGGAGCAGAACATCATCCAGGTGCTGAAGGACCACGGCATCGAGATCCTCACCTCCTGCGAGCAGGGCGTCTGCGGCACCTGCATCACGCGTGTGCTCGAAGGCGAGCCCGACCACCGCGACATGTATTTCACCGACGAGGAGAAGGCGAAGAACGACCAGTTCACGCCCTGCTGCTCACGCTCCAAAAGCAGAACCCTGGTGCTGGACCTGTAGACCGGCCATCGACAGCTTTGCCCTGCTTGCCCTACTATTTGCATTTGCATTCACCATTCAACATTCACCATTCACATTCGCGTTCCCCTGCCTGATTTCATCGACCCATAAGGAAAAAGAGACATGACCCAGCTCCCCGCCCGTTACGACCACGTTGGCAGTTTTCTGCGCCCCAAATTCCTGCTCGAAGCGCGTGAGCAAAAGGCCAGGGGCGAGATCACGCCCGAGCAGCTGCGCAAGGTGGAAGACAAGGCCATCACCGAGATCGTCAAATTCCAGGAAGACGTGGGCCTGAAAAGCATCACCGACGGCGAGTTCCGCCGCACCTATTTCCACACCGACTTTCTGGCGCAGATCGGCGGCGTGGAGGTGGGCATTCCCTTCACCGTCAAGCGCCCTGATGGCACGGAAGAGCTGGCACCGCCAGTGATGAAAGTGGTGGACAAGGTGCGCCACGTCAAAGACATCCAGCTCGCCGACTTCCAGTACCTCAAGAGCCAGGTGAGCGCGGGCCACACGCCCAAGGTGACCATTCCCTCGCCCACCATGCTGCACTTCCGCGGCGGCCGCGCCGGCATCAGCCGCGAAGCCTACCCCGAGCTCGACCCGCAGTTTTACGACGACGTGGCCAAGGCCTACGGCGACGAGCTGCGCAGCCTGGCCGCCGCCGGCTGCACCTATGTGCAGATGGACGACACCAACCTCGCCTACCTGTGCGACACCAAGATGCGCGAAGCCGCCCGCCAGCGCGGCGACGACCCTGACGAGCTGCCGCACCGCTACGCCGCCTTCATCAACAAGGTGGTGGCGCAAAAGCCCGAAGGCATGCTGCTGGCCATGCACCTGTGCCGCGGCAACTTCAAGAGCACCCACGCCGCCGCCGGCAACTACGAGCCTGTGGCCGAGGCGCTGCTCAAGGAAATGAACCTCGACGCCTACTTCATGGAGTACGACGACGACCGCTCCGGCGACTTCAAGCCCCTGCGCTTCCTGCCCAAAGGCAAAACCGTGGTGCTGGGCCTGGTGACCACCAAGTTCGGCACGATGGAAAGCAAAGACGACCTGAAACGCCGCATCGAGGAAGCCGCCAAATACGCCCCGCTGGAACAACTCGCCCTGTCACCGCAGTGTGGTTTCAGCAGCACCGTGCACGGCAACGACATCGCGGTGGAAGCCCAGCGCGCCAAGCTGCGCCTGGTGATCGAGACGGCGCAGGAGGTGTGGGGTTCGGTCTGATCGGCCCTCAGATGGTTGCCTGAGCAAAAAAGCCGCTGGCAGTCGCCGGCGGCTTTTTTTATGTCAGATCGGTCCATAGCCCAATAAATACAGTCGCAAGCAGCTATCAAACAATGAGCAGACGCACCCCTTACCCCCTGGATTCAGGTCTGTGACCTCCATGTATTTCATGCTGAAAGCGTTGACAGTTCGCGCAATGTATTTGCGAGCGGTCTGGCGCGCTGCTGGCTGAAAGTGTCGCCCGGCAAATGGCCTGACAGGGCTTGTTCGAACTCGGGATTGGCAAACAGCGCTGTGAATTCTGCCGCCAGGTAGGCGCGCAGTTCAGGCGCTGCGGCACGGCACTCGCCCAGCAGTTCGGGCCGCCGGTCTGCCACGGTGATGATGTCTTCAAGATCATGGCTACCCAGAAAGTCTGGCCTGCCATCGGCGTCTTTGCCCCGGTCTTTGAATGCCTCCAACTTGGTGCCAATGAAAACCGGGGCGCTAATGAGCCGGATGCTTATGCCGCTGGGCAATGTGACCATTTCTGCAGTCTGCAGGGCCAATGGATACCATCGGTTGGCAAAGCCCAGGATGTCCTTGACCGTGGGCATCAAGTCAAGCGTGACATTTTTATAAACCCACCGGCAAATGGGTGCATGGGGCCGCATGTCGTTGCTGAAGCCCTGAGCGCGGACTTGCTTCTCAATGGCGTGGTAGTCATGCGCCGTCAGCGCTTGCGCAACGATGTCAACGTCTTCGGTGATGCGGATGCGGTCGGGCCGCTCCTGCGTCAGCAACATACCCGTAGCGCAACCGCCCACAAAGATCACGCTTTCACATACCGGACCCAAGGCCTGCGCCACGAGCTCCAGAATAGCCAGATTGGGGTTGTTGAATGCGGCCATCAGCTCAACCTTTCTTCCAGCAGCTTGCGGGCCATTTCACGTTCACGCGCCTGACCTATGCGCAGCGCGTCAAACAAGGCCAGCAACTCGTACAAAGCCGGGTCCTGCGCGGCGGCCAGGGGCAACTTGGGGTACAGAGGCAGCAGCGCACTGCCGCGCACCGGGCCGTCAGCATGGGGCCACACGGGCGGCGTCTCATCAGCAAACAGCACTTTGGACTTGAGCGGCTCCACACCATAGGCCGTAGGAAAACCCATGGTGATCTCGCCCCTTACCGCCGGGAAAAAGTAAGGCGCCCCCTGCAACACCATGGGCCTGAAAGCCGCCAGCACCAGCGTGGGGACGTCATTAACCTCAGCCAACAGGCGCGCTCCACTGAGCCGCGCCATGCAGGCGTGGGCTTCAAACTGCGACATGTGCATGGCTTGCGCCAGTGCTGTGTAGGGCAGCTTTTGCCCTGCCAGACACACCAGCTTGAACGCCATGGCCAGGTCTTGCGGCTTCAGCGACCACTGCGCATGGCCAAGGCGGGATTTGATTCCGGATGAACTCATTGGTAATCCATGTATTCAATATGCATACAGAATATGCCATGAATTATTTTAAAATTCAACAACAAAATCATAGTTGTCTGCAATATGCATATTGAAATACACGTTCTCACAGCATGAAAACCAGGAAAAGCCACACGCAACACGAAATCAACGATTGAAATCGGGCTCCAGCCCAATAACCACGGGCACAAACAGCTATTTATTTAATAGCAAACCACGTGCCGCGCGCACGCCCGCGGCCCCGCCAGCGCCCCACCTTGCCGCGGCCGGGGCTTCCCGCAGCGGCGGCACGGCCCAGCAGGGCCTGGACGATACTCACGCCTCATGCCCAACACCCTGCTCCCCCGCTTCGCCGCGCACCTGCGCAAGCACTGGAAAAGCCACCTGGTTCAACTCACCCTGCTGGTGGCGATCGTGGTGGCGGTGCAGGCCTGGCAAACGCGGCATGTGCCAGCCGGGCCGGCGCCCGATCTGGCCATCAGCATGCTGCAGCCCGACGGCACGACGACCCGCACCACGCTGGCCCAGTGGCGCCAGGCCCACCCCGGCCAGCCGGTGGCCCTGCACTTCTGGGCCGAGTGGTGCCCCATTTGCCGCGCCGAAGAAAGCAGCGTCACCCGGCTGGCGCAGGACTGGCCGGTGCTCACGGTGGCCATGCAGTCCGGCCCGGCCGCCAAGGTGATGCAGGTGCAGCAACAGCGCCAGTTGCCCTGGCAAACCGCCGTCGATACGCGGGGCGAACTGACGCGTGCCTTCGGCTTTCAGTCGGTGCCCTCTTTTGTGGTGATCGACGGGCAAGGCCAGCTGCGCAGCGCCAGCGCCGGCTATACCACCGAGCTGGGCATGCGTTTGCGCCTGTGGTGGGTCAGGCTGTTCTGAGCCCGTCCTCGTCGCCGGCCTGGCGCCCAGCTGGTGTGATCTGAAGCTCGTCGTAGCCCGTCGCCGCATCCGGCGCACGTGAAAATTCCCACTCCGGCAGCAGTGCCAGCAAGACCTCCGCCGTGGTGCGCACCGTGCAGCCCGGCGCCACATGGCCGCCCACCACGTCGCCGGTGGCGGTGGACAGCGCCATGTGTATGTGCGAACTGCTGCGTGCGCCCTGCCCCGTGCCGTTGAACGCCACCGTGCCCGACAGGCTCAGGATTTCCATGTCGCCCGTCAGGCGCTGCGGCTGCTTAGCGCCCGCAAAACGCAGGCCCGCGCTGGACAGGCTGCCGATGCCGGACAGCACAAAGGCCGCGCGGCAGTTGGCGCCGCGCACCGCCGCTTCGATGGCGGTGCGCAAGTCCTGGCCGGGGTTCAGCCGGAGGGGGAGGGTTTGCATGGTTTTATTGAATCAAATTGGCCGCCAGCCCTTACTGGTATTGCGCAGGCAACTATCAAATAAAGAGCTATTTACTGACGTCAGCCGCCCTGATTCGGGTCGGTGATCTCCGTGTGTTTTTGGCTGGAGCCGCGCGCCCGGTCCACCGGGTACTTGCCGGCATTGACGACCAGCTTCAGCCGCGCCGCTTCCAGCAAGTCAATCTGCAGCTTGTCGCAAAGCTGCAGCAGGTACAGCAACACATCGGCTGCCTCGGCGGCCACCTCGGCCTTTTTGGGTGCGGCCAGGGTGCGGCTTTGTTCTTCGGTCAGCCACTGGAAGTGCTCCAGCAGCTCCGCCGCCTCCACCGACAGGGCCGACGCCAGGTTCTTTGGCGAGTGAAACTGCGCCCAGTCGCGCGCCTGGGCAAAGTCGCGCAGGGACTGGGTCAGGGAGGGAATGTCGTTGTTCATGTCTTGGTATTTCCGGGCCCATGGGCAGGGCTGAGTCTTCTCGGCAAGGTTCAAGCGCATGTTATGCGCATCAACCCCTGCAGGCCTGTTCCATGCCTTCCATTGGCCGTGCCTATGCCAACCACCCATGCAAAAAACGGCTGCAGTCCAATCAGCACGGGCGCCAGCAGCTATCAAAACAAGAGCGTTCCACAGGTTTTGCCGCAACGTCTGCGGCAAAACCCATCGGCCGGTTGGCTTTTTTTGCTGGTTTGCTGGTTCTGGATGGGCCGGACGCGCCCCTTTTCATCCGCCTGAAACAGCATCTCGCGCCGCGGCCCGGCCGTTCCGTCGCAATCCGCCCCAGCGCCGGCCCGGGCGCTCCTACCATCGCGTCCAGTTTCAACCCAGTCAACACCCACGGAGCTCACCATGCCACTCTCACCCCACCGACCCTCTCTCGTTTTCTGCGGCCTGCTGCTGACGGCGGCCCAAGCCATGGCGGCGCAAGCCGGCTGGCGCCAGATCACCTTTCCAGCCACCACGGCAGATGCCGCGCCCATCGTGGCGGCCCTGTATTACCCCACGCAGGGGCCCGCCCGCACCATCGCCATGGGCCCGTTTAATGTGAACGTGGCCATGCAGGCCGCACCCGAGGCCAAAGTCAAGGGCCTGATCGTCCTGAGCCACGGCACCGGCGGCAGTGAACTCGCGCACAGCAGCCTGGCCGAGGCGCTGGCGCAGCAGGGCTACCTGGTGGCCGCCTTGCGCCACCCCGGCGACAACTGGCAGGACCGCTCCTTGCGCCAGGGCAGCCTGGAGCGTTATGCCACCGAGCGGCCGCGGCAGGTTTCGCGCGTGATCGACGCCTTGCTTAATGACCCGTTATGGAAGGACCGCATCGCCAGCGACGCCAAGGGGCCGCGCGTGGGCGCCGTGGGGCATTCGGCCGGCGGCTACACCGTGCTGGCCCTGGCGGGCGGGCGGGCCGAGCCGTCGCGCTTCGACGCGCATTGCAACACCGAGCGCGCCGAGGACCCGATTTTCTGCAGCACCGGCAAAGAGCGCGCACCGGGAACGAGCAACGGCGCCGCAGCGCCGGCCATTCCGCCCTTGACCGACACCCGCGTGCGCGCCGTGGTGGCCCTGGCGCCCATGGGGGCCTTGTTCACTGCCGCTTCACTGAAGCAAATCCGCATCCCGGTGGCGGTGTATGAGGCGCAGCTGGACCGTTTCCTGGTGCCGCGCTTTCATGCCGAATGGGTGGCCGCGAACGTGCCCGGTGTGGACATGCACCGCGTGCCCAATGCCTGGCACTTTGCGTTTCAGGACACGCCCACCATGCCCATTCCCTCTGAAGACGGCGACATCGGCGCCAACCCGCCGGGCTTTGACCGGGGCGCGTTTCTGGGCCAGCTGCAGCGTGAGCTTCCTGCGTTTTTTGACAAGGCACTGAACTGACAGCCCGTGGGGAGGCCGCCACTGGTGCGGCGCCGCGTCCGCCTACCGGGCGGGCGACTTGTTCAACGCCACCGCAGCGCGTATCAACGTCTTGAAGGCTGCCTCGTCGATGCCATCACCCTCCCCCAGATCGATGGCGCGGCGGGTGTTGCCGTCCAGGCTGGCATTGAACAGCCCGGCCGGGTCCTTGAGCGACGCGCCCTTGGGAAAGGTCAGCTTCACCTTGGCCTTGTAGGTCTCGCCGGTGCAAATGATGCCGCCCAGCGACCAGACCGGCAGGCTCCACTTCCACTCTTCGACCACCGCCGGCTCTGCCTGCTGGATGAGTGCGCGAACATGGGCCAGCGTCTTGCCGCGCCAGTCGTCCAGGCTGTTGATTTTTGCGTCGATCAACTGTGAGGGAGATTCGCCTTCTTTCGGCTTGGCTGGGGTTTTGCTCATGGTGTTGCTCCGTTATTCACGGTGTCTACGACTGCCGCACAATCACGCGGGCACATAGGTCAGGCGGATCACATCCTCGCCCATCCGGTCGCTGCCCACAAGGCGCAGCGGCGGCCGGGGCCCGGCGAAATACGGCTTGCCCTGGCCCACCACCACCGGGTGCAGGTAGATGCGGTACTCATCAATCAGGCCCAGTTCCGTCAGGCTGTGCGCCAGCGCAGGGCCGGCCACTTCGATCTCGCCCTCGCGCTCAGCCTTGATCTGGCGGATCGCGCCCTCAAGATCATCACCCACCAGCGTGGCGTTGGGCCCGACCGACTTCAGGGTGCGCGAGACCACCCACTTGTGCTGCTTGCGCCACGCCGCCGCAAAGGCGCATTCATCGGCATCCCATTCAGGATGCTCGTCGTCCCAGTAACGCATGACCTCATACATGATGCGGCCGTACACACAGCCCGCCTGGCCCTGAACCTCTTGGATGAAGTGCCGAAACAGCGCAGGGCCCGGCGCAAACGCCGTGTGGTCAATGTAGCCGTCGAGCGATTGGTTCATTCCGAAGACGAGTTTGGCCATGGCGGCTTCCTTTCAATACGTGGCACGTCTAGGCGGTTCCGTTAGCCGACGGGCCCGCTTAACCCACGACGAGCAAACCTTAAGCCGACTCCTCGATATCAGCACCAAGGTCAGCGGCAATCAGTTTGAATTGCTCCAATGCCGCTTGCAGATCTTCCACAATCTCTTGGGCAATAACTGCCGGTGCAGGCAGGTTGTCGCTGTCGGCGAGGGAATCATCCTTCAGCCAGAAGATGTCAAGGCTGGCCTTGTCGCGCGCTGTCAGCTCTTCGTAGGTGTACATGCGCCAGCGACCGTCCGGGTTCTCGGCCGTCCACGTTGGTTTGCGCTTGTTGCGGTTGGCGACGTTGTACAGGTCCACAAACTCGTCGAGATCTTGCCGCCTGAGCGGGCTGGTCTTCAGTGTGAAATGCTTATTGGTGCGCAGGTCATATATCCACAGCTTTTTGGTCCACGGTTTTTCGTTGGCGGATTTTTTCTCCAGAAACAGCACATTGGCCTTGACGCCTTGCGCGTAAAACAGGCCGGTTGGCAAACGCAGCAGCGTATGCACATCGCACTCATGCAGCAGCTTGCGGCGGATAGTTTCGCCGGCCCCGCCTTCAAACAGCACGTTGTCAGGCAGCACCACTGCCGCGCGGCCATTGGTTTTAAGCAGCGTCTTGATGTGCTGCACAAAATTAAGTTGCTTGTTGCTGGTAGTGGCCCAGAAGTCGTCACGCTCGATGGTGTCCTTCTCGGTGCTGGTGCGGCCATCTTCACCCACGATGACGGTGCTGCTCTTTTTGCCGAACGGCGGGTTGGCCAGCACCACCTCATATCGTTCGCCCGGATCAGAACCCAGCGCGTCACCGACGATCACGGGCACCGACTTTTCAGACCCGATGCCATGCAACATCATGTTCATGGCGCACACCCGCGCGGTGGCCTGCACCAGTTCATAGCCGGTGAAGGCTTTTTCCTTCAGGTGCTTGAGCTGGTCGCGCGTCAGGTTCTTGTTGTGCTGGGTGATGTAGTTGTGCGCAGTGAACAGAAAGCCGCCTGTGCCACAAGCCGGGTCGCAGATGGATTCACCGGGCTGCGGGGCCATACAGTCCACCATGGCCTGAATCAGCGCGCGCGGCGTGAAGTACTGGCCGGCGCCGCTCTTGGTGTCTTGCGCGTTCTTCTCAAGCAAGCCTTCATACGCATCGCCTTTCACGTCGGCGCCCAGAATCGTCCATGTCTCGGCGTCAATCAAATCAACAATCACGCGGCGCAGCTTGGCCGGGTCCTGAAACTTGTTTTGCGCCTTGCCGAAGATCAGGCCCAGCGTGCCCTTTTGCTGACCCAGCGCCTCCAGCACGTGGCGGTAGTGGTCAAACAACTCGTCGCCATCCTTGGCCAGCAGCGACGGCCACGAATACGCGCCTGGAACAATGCTGACCTGGTTGTGCGGCGGCTGCGCGCGTTCGTCGGCCATCTTGAGGAACAGCAAATACGTGAGCTGCTCTACATAGTCGCCATAACTCATGCCGTCGTCGCGCAACACATTGCAGTAGTTCCAGAGTTTCTGGACGAGTCCGTTGGTGGTGGTGTTCATTCGGTAGGGGTTTTCAAAATCAGGTTTTTTGCAACAGCTCAGTACACAGCGCATGGATGATTCTGCGTGCGCGCTCCAGCGCCATATTTGACTGATGGGCCAGCAAGAGCGGGCCTTGCTCGTCTGTTTCAGGCTGCAGTATCGCGACGATGCGCCGGGTAGCAGGCGCGTCAATCAGTTCAAGCAAGTCACGGCCCAGCAGTCGTGCGCTCACTTCTTCATGGTCAAAATCTTCGGCTTCAAACAAATCGGCATGTTGGGCGGCCGCGTGGTCATACTTATCGCAGTCCAGGTAGTGCCGCAGGTACAGCATCAAGTCCGGTGCGTCACGCCCCGGAAACTTTTGCTTGCGGTCGTGCCAGGCCGTGATCTTGAGCAATGCCAGTGCGGGGATGCTCGCCACGTTGACCGATGCCTCATCAGGCAACAGGACCTGGTGGCTGGCTTGCATGGCCTCGCGCATGCCAAAGCAGTCAAACACGGTGTGCTCATCAGGCGGCCAGGCCAGGGTGCGGTCCGGCCGCTCCACGCCGCCAAAGGGCACGATGTCCAGTGGGTGCTTTGATGTTGTGTGGCGCAGCTTGTGTGTGGCGTCGTTCGAAACGGCCTCAAACTCGCCGCCGTCAATGAGGGCCTGGCGCAAAGCCTCAAACGTGCCCCAGTCGCGCACCATCACGCCAAAGTCAATGTCGTCGGTCTTGCGCCTGGTGTCTATGCCGTACACATGCAGCAACATCACGTCACGCGCGGCGGCCCCCATCAGAAAAAACCCGGCCCCCAACGGCGCCGCCACTGCCTGCAGCGGGCGCACCACCTGTGCCAGCGGCAACAGATCAAACCTGGCGGACAAGTCGTGCAACATGGCTTTCATACAAGCGTTTGGCCGTTTCCATGCAACGTGCATCGCCCGTGGCCAGCAGGTCGGCATACACCAGCACCGGCGGCACGCAAGGCCCGGCCACTGCGTCTTCAGGAAAGTGCCAAAACCGGTGGCGCACCTCCACCACGGCCTTGTGGCCCACGTCCGCCTCTTTGGCAAAGCGGTAACGTGCGGCCAGTTGGCCTGGCAGCTTGTCGGCATACATCGTCAGCTCACCCGGTGTCAGGTAGTTGGTCAGCAGCGCGCCAGCGGGCTCGCCGCCCCACTGGGCACCGCTCTTGTCGAGGGGCCATTCCTGCCAGCCCTCCAGCGCAGGCACGTAGTAGCGGCCTAGCAAGGTGCGTGGCCGCAACTGGCGTGCATAGGCATCAGCCCACAGCGCCAGCAATCGCTCGCCGTCAAACAGCCGGCGCGTGCCGCGCTTGCCATCCAGGTCCGCCACAAAGCCCTGGCGCTGCAGATCGGGCATGACCCAACCCACCGTGCCGTGGGCCACGCCGGCCCGGGCGGCCAGCTCGCGGTAAGGCAAATTGACCCACTCCGGGTGGCACAGCAGCGCAAACAACACCTGCAAGCCCGTGGGCTGAAAGGCCCGCCCCACCTGCGGCGTCACGGCCCTCAGCACCGGCTTGCGGCCTGTTGCCCACACCAACACATGGGGCTGCTGAATATAAGCATTGCCGGCGGTGTCCAAAAACTCACGCCCCTGCTTGCGCAAAGTCTCTGCCATGTCCGGGTTGATGTAGTCGGCCACCACCAGCCCAGGCAGGGCATGCGCCTCTGCTTGCCGGTCCAGCTGGTGCAGCGTCGCCCCCAGATTTGCAGGCCGTAGCAGGCGGCGTATTTCTGCTACGTACTTCTGGCCCTTGCCACCGCGGCCAATGCGCACCACGGCATCTGCGTGGGCCGCACCCCGCTTGAGCTGGGCATGTTCCAGTTGCGCGTCCAGCCCCAAGCCGAGCGCGGCTTCCAGGGCAGCGTTCAGCAGAGTGGTTTCCGGTTGTGTAGGCACTTTGTCCATTTATTCGTATTGTCCACGATTAATGGACGGGCATCAATAATGGACAACAGAAGTGATTCATTTGCGCAACTCGGCCCAAGATTGCTTAGGAACCGTTGCTTGATCGGGCCAGGTAAAGCCCGCTATTCAATTAAGTCCTGCTCGCTGGAAGGAACTGCTACGTCTCTCATGACCCGGAGGTTGGCTTCAACCACCTTACTCTGGAGTTGTACTCGCAGTGGCACACGGCGGTTGCTGTAGTGTGCTTCGCGATGGTGATTGGGGCAAAGAGCAATAACGTTGGTAACAAGGTCCATACCTTTTTCAGAAAGCGGTACTACGTGATGTGTCTCTAAAAATATCCGGCCATCATATTTAACAAACCCCGGTACATCACAAAATTCACATTTACCACTAGCGCGACGCAACACTGCTTTTCGAACGTCCAGGCTACGCACATAAACTTTTCCGCTGGCATCTCGTTGCTCGGGAAAGCCCTCATTCGGTTGAACGTCGAACTGATCGGTAAAGCGATCGGGCTCAGCACCCCGCGTCACCACACAATCACCTGTCGATTGGTCATACGAAGTAATAGCCCAAGGCACCAGATCCAACGCCCTTCGATAGACGTGGGATGGTTCTGAATCTGGGTCTTCCGCACTCCGCATGTCGCCTTGGCAAACAATTACGCGAATCGGGATCTTGGTTCGAGCGGCCTGTTGAATACAAAGATCCATACGCGAGGCGCGACGCTCCCAGGTTTTTTTTCCAGCTCTTCCCATAGCCAAGCCAAAACGCCGAGGATTAATCGTCTGAAGCAAGTTACCGTTTTGCTCGGTCATCGCATCAAACCAAAGATTCAGCACGACGACTTTTCCGGGTTCGACAAAGGCCCATTCATAACAATACTTGGGATTACTGGCAGCGCGTTCAGGCTTCGAGCCACTCCGAAAATTTGTCCAGTCTGAAACGTTCACGCCCGCCTCTCGTACGAGGTCCATAACTCTACGATGAACTTTAGGATCGACTTCGCTTAGCAAAGGTGACATTTTTCTCCGCCTCTTCGTACTAGTTAGACCAACCGAGCTCCCTCAGCACCAGCCCTACCGCAGCAATTGAATACTCGGCATCATCCTCGGTCACCGGACGGGTGCTTTTTTCTTCTTGAACATTTGGCTTATTTCGTGCGTGCAACCGGGCCAAAGAACGGCCTGTATTGCGGATTACAGCGAAGTCCTTCTCGGGAATCCTTCCAGATAGCTCCCAAAGATCTATCAACCGCAAGCTTGGGTCGCCCTCATTGGTGGACAGCCAAGCCCCAATACACCACTGTGCAACATCCCGCGCACGATCAACGACTGACTCCGGGCCAGCGCGATAAGCAGCTTCAATCAACTTCCCCACAGTCTCATTTACTTTGTGACGCGCATGCTCTGGAATTGCAGATTGGTCCAATTCCGGCAAAACGCCAAGAGCCGATCTGGCGCGAAGCGTAAACAGATCCTCTCCCGTAACGATGCGTTCAACACTTATCACACGCCAAAGTGTGAACGCCTGCCTACTGCCAAGCGCAATCAGCGCCTTCTCAAATCCCTCGCCGAACATGTTTAACGCCGACCGCCCATCAAAACCATGCAGGCTCATTGGCGAGAGGGCTTGTGAAGGGAGAAAAGAATGAGGTGTAACTTTCCACGACTGTGGTTGGGTGCCAGGATTGACGTAGAAACGACCTCGTCTAACCCGCGTTACTGGATCAAACGAATCCTCGCGAAATAGCAATTTCGCTGAATATAGGTCTGCATCGGGAGGTAGTTCGTCGAAATCAGCTTCTTCCCGAATCGGTGTTGCTAGCGAGAGCACAGGGGAAGGCCACAAACCATACCCATAATGCCCTTGCCCCTCGTAGACGAGTTTGGAGCTCCCATCTATGGCAATCATCATGATGAAAAAGCCTTTGAAAGCGTAGCCTGTCGCAGCGCCTGCGCGCGTTTGAGGTTGGTGTCGACCTCGGCCTCGACTTCGCGGACGATGGACAGGTGACGGTCGACTTCGGCGACGATGCGGATTTGCTCTGCGAGCGGCGGCAGAAGGACTGGCAACTCGCGCAACAAACCAAGTGGGGCAAATTTTTGGGTTGTTCCTTTTAGGCGTGGATCCAACCACTTGTTCAAGGGCGACGAAAGAAGCCAGTAGCAAAAGTACGTGGAATTTAGAAATTCTTGATTTGCTTTGAACAGCCCGACATTCTTGATACTGAACCGCTTTGAGGTCTGAACTTCGCACGGGTTGCCAACGGTTCCAATCATCGCGAACAACACATCACCAACTCCAACGCCTGATCGCTTCGATATTTCGTCGTGATCGCTCTCGGAAATGAACTTGACGTTCTCAAAATCAATTCCGTACTCTTCTAAATTTTTCGAGGTGACGAGCGGTACGCCATCGGATACATAGTCGGGCGTGTTATGTGTGCCATCTCGGACACTTGCGCAAACCTGCTCAGAACTTGCAATTACCCAACCTGCGGGAACTACGAACCCTTGCACCTCTGTTGATTGAGTTGCTGCTTTGAATTTTCCCCTACCCACCCACTTCGTTCGCCGCTCCGCAAGAGTCCGCTCCAAAAGCTGTTCGCCGGTTTCGAAGGTGCGGCCTTCGCGGTGGGCTAGGCTGGCTTCGGTTTCTACGAGGCGGCCTTCGACGGCGGCTTTGAGGACGGAGGCTTTGTAGCGTTTGAGGTTCGCTTTGACGCGCTGGAGGTTGGCGACGGCTTCGTCGAGGCGGGAGAACTGTTTTTCGAGTTCGGCGACGACTTCACGCTGCGTCTCTAACCCTGGACAGGGCACGGAAATATCCAACATCGTGCCTTGACTGACGGTGTTCTGACCTGCGCTGGACACCATATTCAATTCAATGTGACGTCTTACCGTCTGTGAGTTGAAGTAATGAGCAAGATAGCGATAGTCAACAATGGCTTGGTTCGGTCGCAAGCGAATGAAGTGATCGCAGTACGCCCAAGCGCGATTGGCTCGGAATTGAATAACGCGGCCGACGAGAGCCTTGCTCCCGTTTACCCGGATGCAGACAAGGTCCTCATGCTGGAGCGCGTACTTGGCAAGCTCCTTGGCCGTGAGGCGAATTTCTCTAGGGTCTGACTGATCGATCTTGCCTGCCGTGATGTCTGCAAGCCGCAATACAGGCGTGTTCACACCGTCCGTGCCACTGCGTTTCGATAGTCCGTTTTGTGACTCCAGAATTAGGTCGCGCAATGGCACCAAAGAGTACTGACTCATGCCGCCAACTCCCGATTCAATTCCTCAATCACCTTGGGCAGTTCCGCGCCAAAAAGCTGGTGCACTTTGCCCAGGCCGCCTTCGGTGTTGAAGGGGGCGTATTCGAAGTCGTCTATTTCTATGCCAAGGTTGGCGGCGATGTGGTCGCGGATCATTTCTAGCCAGTGAATTTGCTCGGGGGTGAAGGGAATACCTGAATTCCGGCCTTCGCCGGAATGACGTGTCTGGGTGCTTTGGCTGTGTTGGGCCAGCCAGGCCTTGAAGTTGGCCTGCACGCGCTCGGGGTAAGGCACCAGTTCATTGTCCTGTTGCATGGCAAAACGCACCAGGCTGACCAGGTCGGTCAGCAGGCGGCGCTGGCTGGCGCCTTTGACTTTGTCTTTGCGGATGGCGGCGTAGGCTTGCCATAGCGCACCTTCGTCGATCAGGTGCGGCGGAGCGTGCAAGGCGTCGGCCAGGGCTTTGACGTCATCAAACTTGAGCGGCGCGCGCGTCGGCCGGTTGTACAAAATTTGTAGAGCGGTGATTTCGTCTTTGTGCTGCTGGACGAAAGCCTCAAAACTTTGCACCAGTTCTTTGGCCCGGTCCGACCCTTCGGTGAAGGTGGCCGAGATCAGGGTGTCTTTGGTGACAATGTCTATGACCTGGTCAGCCTTTTGGCGCAGCTTGAGGATGAGGTTGCGCAGGTCCGGGTTGCTGAAGGGTTTTGCTGCTTCGCGCAGTCTGCTTTCGGCCTCGGCGGGCGACATGTCTTGTGTCGCGTCTATGTTGAGTGCCTGCACAATACCGCGCGCCAGATCTTGCAGGCTTTTGCCGCCGCTGGCGTCGGCAATCTTGCCTTTGTCGGCATCGCTCAGGTCCCGGTCCAGCCGGGCCAGCCTGGCGGCCACGCTGGAAAGCACCTCGTCTTCGACATTGCCCAGGCTCACGGCCTGCAGCAGTTTGTCAAACGGCACGCCCTTTTTCTGGTCCATGGGCCGGCTGTCGGTTTTGTCGCGTTCGCACACACCCACAGCATCGACGATGACGAAGTGGTCTTTGATGACGTGCTCGCCGGGGTTGACCTGCTGCAGGTCGGTCGGGTTGCAGATGCGCACACCCCGGCCCTTCATCTGTTCAAAAAAGCTGCGGCTTTTGACGCTGCGCATGAAGACCACAATTTCCACCGGCTTGATGTCGGTGCCGGTGGCGATCATGTCTACCGTGACGGCAATGCGTGGGTAGTAGGCCGTGCGGAAGTCTTTGATCAGTTGCTCGGGGCTGGTGCCGGTGGTTTTGTAAGTGATCTTTTGTGCAAACTCGTTGCCCCGGCCAAACTCTTCGCGCAGGATTTCAACAATCTTCTCGGCGTGGTTGTCGTCTTTGGCGAAGACCAGGGTTTTGGGCAACTCTTCGCGCTGGGGAAACAGGTCGGTCTGCCAGTTGTCGCGCAGGGTGCGCACCACAGTGCGTATCTGGTCGGGCGTTTGCACGGCGCGGTCAAGCTCTGAGGGGTCGTATTCAAAATCTTCGTCAAGCTGCCAGGCGGTTTTGCGGCGAGTGGCTTTGTCCAGCGTTTCGAGCCAGTAGCCTTTTTCAACCCTGGAGCCTTTTTCAGTCACATCGGTCTTGATGCGATACACGTCGTAATTGACGTTGACGCCATCAGCCACGGCCTGCGTGTGGCCGTACTCCATGACCAGATTCTGGTTGAAGAAGCCAAAGGTTTGCTTGTTGGGTGTGGCCGTCAGGCCGATCAAATAAGCGTCGTAATACTCCAGCACCTGGCGCCACAGGTTATAGATGCTGCGGTGCGCTTCGTCGGTGACGACGATGTCAAAGGTCTCGATGGGAATGGCCGGGTTGTAACCAAGCGGCGTCGGGTCCTTGAACAGGCTTTCTGCGCCCTCGGTGCTTTCTTCGTCGGCTTCTTCGGGCAGATCACGGCCCTTGAGCATGCTGAACATGCGCTGGATGGTGCAGATGACCACACGGGCGCTTTTGTCGAGCTGGTTGTTCTGCAGGTGCTGAACGATGTATTCCTCACCAAACTTGTAGCTGTTGTATGGCGAAGCATAGGCGTCAAACTCCTTTTTCGTCTGACGGGCCAGGTTGCCACGGTCCACCAGAAACAGCACGCGCCGCGCACCAGCAAACTTGATGAGGCGGTAGATAAAGCTGATGCTGGTAAAGGTTTTGCCGCTGCCCGTGGCCATCTGGATCAGGGCCTTGGGTTTGTTGGCGGCCAGGCTTTTTTCAAGATTCTGGATTGCGGTGATCTGCGCGGGCCACAGGTTGTAGCTGGCACCGCCTACGCCCCATTCGGTGATGAGTTGCGGCATGTGGGCCATGCGAGCCAGAAAGGTACCCGCCTCCTCGTTGACGGCGGCAGGTATGCCGGACGCATCTGGCACAGGCGCATAGGCCAGCCACTGCACCAGCATGTCCGGGCGGAAGAAGGCGAATACGCCACGGGCACGCGGGCGCGGGTCCAGCCCATTGGTGAAGTGGGTTTCAATGCCCGTTGATTCCCAGAGGAAGGGCAAAGGTCGTTGCCATGCCGGCAAGGTGCTGGGCAAGCCTTGCGCGTAGCGGCCGGACTGAACTTCAACGCCTGAAAGGGTGGCGCCTTCCTTTTTGGCTTCAATGACGCCACAGGCCTTGCCATTGACATACAGAAGGTAGTCGGCAAAACCAAAACCGGGATTGAGGGGGAACTCGCGAATGGCTACGCCGACAGAAGCATGGATGTTGGCATCGGCGACATTGCAGACGTGCCAGCCCGCTTGCTGTAGCAACGCGTCGATTCCGACTCTGGCTTTCGCTTCTGGTGTCATGCCCCCTCCCCTTGCCTGTGATTCTAGGGCTAGCGCCCTCTGCGTTAGAAATATGAGACAAATTGGCGTCTAGCCCCTACCGGACGGGCGCGAACAGCTACGCTATTGATAGCGAACCACGCATGAGCGCGGTGTCAATACGCTCACTTCAACGCCACCCTAAACCCCCGCGCCACCGCAGGCCGAGCCATCATCGCCCGATACCACCGCAACACATGCGGAAACTCCGCCAGATCCACCTTGTGTTTCTCATGCCGCCAAGCCCAGCCGACGATGGCTAAGTCGGCTATGGATATTTCTTCCCCCGCAAAGAAGGCGTGGTCAGCCAGCCGGCGGTCCATCACGCCGTAGAGGCGGCGGGTCTCGGCCAGGTAGCGTTCTGCGCCGTAGCGTTTGTCGGCCTCGTTGGTCAGACCCAGAAAGTGGTGCGCCTGACCCGGCATGGGGCCGAAGCCCCCCATTTGAAACATCAGCCACTCCATGACGGCGACGCGGCCGCGGGGGTCTTTGGGTAAAAACTTGCCGGTTTTTTCAGCCAGGTAGATCAGGATGGCGCCGGACTCGAAGACGCTGATGGGCTGGCCACCGGGGCCGTCAGGGTCCACGATGGCGGGGATGCGGTTGTTGGGGCTGATCTTTAGAAACGCCGGGTCAAACTGCTCGCCCTTGCCGATGTCGATGACATGCACGTCGTAGGGCAGGCCCATTTCTTCGAGGGCGACGCTGATCTTGCGGCCGTTGGGTGTGTCGAAGGCGTAGAGCTGGATGGTCATGGGGTTTGTCTGATGTTGGGGTCGGGTGGGGTCCAGTCTGCCACAGGCCCTTCGACAAGCTCAGGGCGAACGGTATTGAGGTTGCCAGTCCTGCGCTGTGGAAGACACAATAGGCCCATGACAAGCCGCCTCCCCGCCTTTGCCGCCCGCTGTCTTGCCGCGTTGCTGGCCGTTGCCAGTGGCCTCGCTTTCACCGCGCCCTCCTCCAACGACACGCTGCGCATCGGCTCCAAGCGTTTCACCGAGTCTTACATCCTGGCGCAGGTGCTGGCGCAGACGGCTGCGCCGCACACGCCCACGCCGCCTTCGGTGCTGCAGGGCCTGGGCAACACCGCCATTGTTTATGAGGCGCTGCGCTCGGGCAGCATCGACCTGTACCCGGAGTACGTGGGCACCATCAGCCAGGAGATCCTCAAGGGTGATGCGTCCATGAGCACGCAGGCCATGAACACCGCGCTGGCGCCGCTGGGCCTGGGGGTGGCGGTGCCGCTGGGGTTTAACGACGGTTACGCGCTGGCCATGCTTGAAGACACGGCGCAGCGGCTGGGCATCACGTCATTGAGTGATCTGGCCCAACACCCGGAGTTGAAGCTGGGCCTGTCGAACGAGTTCATTGGCCGCGCGGACGGCTGGCGCGGGCTGGCGCAGCGTTATGGCGCGCCGCAAGCCCCGGTGGCGCTGGACCACGGGCTGGCTTATGACGCGATAACGCAAAAACAGGTGGACGTGATCGACATCTACACCACAGACGCAAAAATCGGCCACCTGGGCCTGCGCGTGCTGAAGGACGACAAGGCCTACTTTCCGCGTTATGACGCGGTGCTGCTGTACCGGCTGGATGTGCCGCAGCGTTTTCCCAAAGCCTGGGCCGCGCTGCAGAAGGTGGCCGGCAGCATTGATGAAAACGCGATGATTGCCATGAACGCACGGGCCGAGTTGCAGGGCGTGGCCTTTGATGTGATTGCCCGCGACCATTTGGCAGCCAAGGGTGGCGCACCCGTGGCAACCAGCGCAACACAAGACCCGAGTAAGCGCGGCTTTTGGGCCAAACTCTTCGGCCCGGATCTGGCGCGGCTGACACGCCAGCACCTGGCGCTGACCTTCATCTCGGTTGGGCTGGCGGCGCTGATCGGCATTCCGCTGGCGGTGTGGGTGTTTCCGCACCCACGCCTGCGCGCCGTGGTGCTGGGCGCCACCGGGCTGATGCAGACCGTGCCTTCGCTGGCGCTGCTGGCCATGCTGATCTCATTGATGGGTGTGATCGGCACCGTGCCGGCGCTGATTGCGCTGATGCTTTATGCGCTGCTGCCCATCATGCGCAACACGGTGGCGGGCCTGGGCGAGGTCTCGGGCGGCCTGCGGCTGGCCGGGCAGGCGCTGGGCATGACGGCCGGCCAGCGCATGCGCCACATCGAGCTGCCGCTGGCGCTGCCGACGATTCTGGCCGGGCTGCGCACCGCGACTTCGATTGCGATTGGCACGGCGACGATTGCCGCCTTCATCGGTGCGGGCGGGTACGGCGAGCGCATCGTCACGGGGCTGGCGCTGAACGACGGCCAGTTGCTGCTGGCCGGCGCCCTGCCCGCTACGTTGCTGGCGCTGCTGAGTGAAGCGCTGTTTGAGGCGGTGGACTGGCTGCTGCGGCACCGGCGCATGCGCTGACGACGGGCGTGTGCGCAGAAGTTGCCCGCCCCGTTCCTGGCAATTCTTGTAGTCAAATTGGCCGCCAGCCCTTGCTGGCTGTGCGCTGCCAGCTATCAAAAGTGTAGTAAGTCCGTCGCGCTGTGATCGCGCATTGGGCGGCCCGGGCGGCGGCTCATCTCGCCAGCGGCCTCGGGCTCGCCTTCGGCCGCTGTGTCAGTTGCCGCGCATGGTGCTTGGCAGCCAGAGTGCAATCTGGGGCCAGATCATCACCATGGCCATCACCAGAATCATCAGCAGCACATAGGGCGCGGCACCGCGCACGATGGGCCCCATCGGCGACTTGGTGATGGCCTTGATGGTGAACAGGTTCATGCCCACCGGCGGTGTGATCTGCGCCAGCTCCAGGTTGATGACCAGCAGCACGCCGTACCAGATCGGGTTGATGTGCAGTTGCAGCATCACCGGCATGATGACCGGCGTGGTGATCAGGATGATGGAGATCGACTCAAGGAACATGCCGAGCACAAAGATCAGCGCCATCATCACGATCAGGAAGCCGGTCACGCCGATGTCGGCCGCAATGACGGTCTGCACCACCTGCTGGGGAATGCGCAGCTTGGTCAGCACATGGCCAAACACCGCGGCGCCGGCAAGAATCATGAACAGCATGGCCGAGACGCGGCAGGCGTCCAGTGCAGACTCCCAGATGCCGCGCCAGCCGACGGTGCGGTAGATGACCACCGCCACAAACAGCGCCAGCCAGGCGCCAGCCGCCGCCGCTTCGGTGGCGGTGAACAGGCCCGCGTACATGCCGCCCAGCACAAACACCGGCAGCGACAAGGCCCACAGTGACTTGCGGATGGCAACCAGCGCCTCGGGCAGCGTGGCCCGCTTCTCGCGTTTGATGTGCCGGTGCGTGACCGCCGTGCTGACCATGCTCCAGGCCACAAACACGCCGGCCATCAGCAGGCCCGGCAGGATGCCGGCCATGAACAGCCCGCCGATGGAGGTGTCGGTGGTCACGCCGTAAAGCACCATGGGGCCGGACGGCGGGATCAGGATGCCCAGCGTGCCACCGGCAGCCACCAGGCCATAGGCGGCCTTGGGCTCGTAGCCGTAACGGATCATCTGCGGAATCGCCACCGCACCAATCGTCAGCGCCGTGGCCACGCTGGAGCCCGAGATGGCCGCAAAAATCGTGCAGGCCAGGATGGTCGCGATGCCCAGGCCGCCGGGCAGGTGCCGCGTCAGCGTGTAGGCGGTGTTGTACAGGTCGTCAACGATGCGCCCGCGGATCATGATCTGCGCCATGAAGGCAAACAGCGGAATGGCCACCAGCAGGTAGCGGTTGATCTCGCCGAAGATGACTTCGGTGACCGAACCCAACTCGCCCTGGGTGGCCAGCAACAGGCCCCCGCCGAACAGCGCCAGCCCGGCAAAAATGGGCAGGCCGGTGAACAGCAGCAGCAACAGGCCAAGGAAGATCAGCGCAATGGTCATGGGGCCTCCCCGCCGGTGGCGTGGTCAGCCGACTCTGCCGGCACGCCGGCAAGCGCGCGCCAGAAGACCTCCAGCGCCGCCAGCGCCAGCAGCGCGCCGCCCACGGGCATCAGCAGCATCAGTATCCAGGTGGGCCACTCGAGCGAGCCCTCGGTCAGCAGGCCGAGCTTGTGCGCCAGCATGGCCGTGCCAGCGCCGTTGACGATCAGCACGCCGGCGATCACCATGGTCGCCAGCCCGGCCCAGCCTTGCGCCCAAAGGCGCGCGGCGGGTGACAGGCGTTCGACCAGCAGGTCCACACCGATGTGCTCGCCGCTGCGCAGGGTCTGCGCTGCGGCCAGCATGACGATGGCCACGAGATTGAACCCGACCAGGTCATCAACCCAGATCGGCGCCGCGTTGAAGACGTAGCGCATGATCACCGCCCAGCCGATCAGGGCAAGCGACACCAGCAGCGCGATGGCGGCCAGCGCCATGGCGGCGCCGCACAGCACCGACACCACGCGGCTCAGCCCGCGCAGCGCCGCCCCTTGCGGAGCGGCGGAGGTATTGCGTTGCATCAGGTATGCAGTCCGCGGTTCAAAGCCGGTCTATCAGTTCCAGCAGCTTGACGCCGTCGGGCGCGGTGGCGGCGAGGAACTCTTTCTTGACGGCTGGCTGCATGGCATCGGCCATGACTTTTTCCTGCGCCTTGGTCAGGGCCACGGTTTTCATGCCATTGTCATTGAGCACCTTGACGTCTGCCGCAGGCACGCCGTCAGTGGTGAGGATGGACCGCTGCACGGCCTTGTCGGCGGACTTCTGCACAGCCGCACGCACATCGGGCGGCAGGCCGTTCCACCAGGCCGGGTTCACCACCAGGTTGTCATAGGCCAGGATGATGTTGGAGGCCACGCCGAATTTCTGCACTTCGTAGAACTTGCGGCTGTGCGCGGCCTTGACGCCGGTGAACCCCGCATCGAGCACGCCGGTCTGCAATGCCTGGTAAACCTCGGAGCCGGGCATGGCTGACGGTCCGGCGCCCATGGCGGCCAGGCCGCTGTCGAACAGCTTGTTCAGCCCGCGAATCTTCAGGCCCGAAAAGTCCGCAGGAGTAACCAGCGGCTTGCTGTTGGAGGTGAAGATGCCGTCGTTGGTGTCCACGATCCACGCGATGTTTTTCACGCCTTTGGCTTCCATCTTGGCGTCGAGCAGCCTGGATGCCTCGGAGCCGATGAAAGCCTTCTGCTTGGCCACCGAGGTCATCAGGTAGGGAATGATGGTGACGCTCATCTCGGGGATGGTGCCGCCCCACTGGAAGCTCAGCATGGCCGCCGCCTCAATCTTGCCGCTGGCGACGGCGGGGTGATTCTGGTTGGGCTTGAAAAGCTGCGCGGCGCCGAAGATCTGAACTTCGACACGGCCGTTGGTGGCCTGCTTCACGTCCTTGGCGAATTGCTCCAGGTTCAAAGCCGTATGGTGCGTGGGCGGGAACTGGTGGCTGATGCGCATGGTGAAGTCTGCGGCCAGCGCAGGGCCAGCCAGGCCAAGCGCGGCCACGGCCGCAACCAGGGTGCGGCGAGTCAGTCGCAGGGAAGAAGTGTGGCGAGGGGTCATGTTTTTTGTCTCCGGTGGTTATAAAAAATTGGCTTGTCAGGCCACGGTCTGCGATTTGCGCAATTGCACGATGTCGTCTGGGCCGCAGCCCAGGCTAGTCAGCAGTTCGTCGGTGTGTTCGCCCAGTCGCGGCGGGTGCAGGCGCACACCCAGGCGCCCGCCGCCCATTGTGATGGGGAACAACGTGGTCTTGACGGTCTCACCAGCCCTGGGGCCGTCGGGCAGGCGCACATCGGCCAGCCCGCCGGTGGCCAGCAGGTGCTCGTCGTCCAGCAGGTCTTCGGGTTTGCGGATGGGCGCAAACGGCAGGCCGGCTTTTTCCATGATGGCAGACAGCTCGGCGGCGCTGCGCTGCGCAAGGCGTTCTCGCAGGGTCAGCAGCAGCCGGGGCCGCTGCACCACGCGCAGGTTGTTGGTGGCCAGCTCGGGCTCGGCCTTCAGGTCGGCAAAACCGAGCACGTCGCAGAACTTGACCCACTGCGCGTCGCTGACCGCGGCCAGGAAGATCTGCTCGCCGTCCTTGACGGTGAACACGTCGTACACCGCCCAGGGATTGTCGCGTGCCGGCAGCGGCGCGGCGGGCTTGCCGGTCATGGCGAACTGCAGCATGTGCTGGCCCATCAGGAAGACATTGTTTTCATACAGCGCGGACTGCACCTCCATGCCTTTGCCGGTGATGCCGCGCTGGATCAATGCGCCCAGCGCACCGATGGCGCCGAACAGCCCGCCCATGATGTCGTTGACGCTGGTGCCGGCGCGCAGCGGGTCGCCGGGCCGGCCCGTCATGTAGGCCAGGCCGCCCATCATCTGCACCACCTCGTCGAGTGCGGTGCGGTGGTCGTAGGGCCCGGGCAGAAAACCCTTGTGGCTAACGTAAATCACGCGCGGATTGACCTGGCTCAGCGCGGCGTAGTCCAGCCCGTACTTGGCCATGGTGCCGGGCTTGAAGTTCTCGGCCACCACGTCGGCCGTGGCGCACAGCTTGCGCGCTAGCGCGGCGCCGGCCTCGGTGTGCAAATCAATGCCCATGCTTTTCTTGTTGCGGTTGAACATGGGGAAAAAACCCGAGCCTGCGCCCAGCAGGCGCCGCGTGCGGTCGCCGTCAATAGGCTCGATCTTGATGACCTCGGCGCCCATGTCGGCCAGCACCATGCCGCAGGTCGGGCCCATGACCATGTGGGTGAACTCGATGACGCGCAGGCCGGTGAGAGGTTGCGGTATGGTGGGGTCAGGGCTTGTCATCAGAAGTCCGGTTGGGGTTGAGTCTGTCATGCCGGACGTGATCCGGGATCCGTGTCCTGGAGGTCAAGCCACCGCAGTCATGGTCGGGGAAGGCGCGTTCGCGGGCTTCATGGTTTTGGGCAGACCGGCGCGCCACAGGGTGCCGTGCAGTGTTTCCGTGCTGAGCCAGCCGGCGAGCTTGCTGCGCAAGGCAATGAGCTTGTCAAAGTCCAGCCCGGTGGCGATGTCCATGCTGGCCAGCATGTAGGCCAGGTCTTCGGTGCTGACGTTGCCGCTGGCGCCGGGCGCGTGCGGGCAACCGCCTATGCCGGCCAGGCAGGCGTCAAAACGTGTCACGCCCATCTGCAGCGCGGCATACACATTGGCCAGACCCAGGCCGCGTGTGTCGTGAAAGTGGCCGCAGTTGAGTTTGTCGCCAGCCACCGGCAAGATCAGTGCAAACAACGCCTGCACCATGGCCGGATCGGCATACCCCACGGTGTCGGCCAGGCCCACGCGGTCTGCACCGGCGTCGAGCACGGCGCGCACCAGGCGCAGCACCTCAGCGGGCTCCACGCGGCCCTGCAGCGTGCAGCCAAAGGCCGTGCTGATGCCCACCTCGATCACGGTGCGCGAGCCCGTGGCCTCGCGTGCGTCCACGATGCGGGCAATGTCGGCCACCACTTCGTCGGGCGTCTTGCGCAGGTTGGCCAGGCTGTGGGCATGGCTGGCCGACAGTGGCAGCAGCATGAGCTCGGCCTCGCACTCCATGGCGCGCTGCGCGCCCTTGAGGTTGGGCACGAGCACCGAGGCCACCAGACCCGGCAGCGTTTTGGCAAAGGCCAGCAGTTCGGCGGTGTCTGCCAGTTGCGGCAGCAAGCGCGCGGGCACGAACGAGCCGACTTCAATCTCGCGCTGGCCGGCGTCGTAGGCGCCCTGTATCCATTGCAGCTTTTGTTCGGTGGGCATCACGTGGGCGATGCTTTGCAGGCCGTCGCGCAGGCCGACCTCGCGGATGGTCGCGTGGCGGGGCAGGCCCGCTGGCGCTGGCGTGAATTCGGTCAATGCATGTCTCCTCAAGGGTGCGGGTCAGCCGCCAGTCTAGATTTTCCAGAACAAGCCGGCAACTCATATTTGGAATACATATAATTCCAATCCGGAACATCTTGTCAACAATGCCATCCCATGCGCGACCTTGATCTCACCACGCTGCGGCTGTTCGTCCTGGTCTGCGAGACCGGCAACATTGCGCGTGCGGGTGAGCGGGCCAACATTGCGGGCTCGGCCATCAGCAAGCGTCTGGCCCAGCTCGAAGACACCGTGGGCACCCCGCTGCTGCAGCGCAAGCGCCACGGCATGACGCCCACGCCGGCTGGCGAAACATTGCTTGAACACGCGCGCGCCATGCTCGCCAGCGCCGGGCGCATCGAGCGCGACATGGCCGCCTACGCCGCCGGGGTGCGCGGTCAGGTGCGCATCCTGGCTTCGGCTTCGGCACTGGCCGAATCGCTGGCCGACGATGTGGCGGCCTTTTTGCAGCACCCCGACCACCGCAACATCCAGGTGGACATGGAAGAACGCGTGAGCCCCGACATCGTGCGCGGCGTGAGTGACGGCACGGCCTCGGTCGGCGTTTGCTGGGACGCCGCCGATGTGGGCACGCTGACAGCGCGCCACTACCGAAGCGACCACCTGGCCGTGGTCGTGCCTGCGGGCCATCCGCTGGCCAAACGCAAACAGGTGCGCTTTGCCGACACGCTGGACTACGAACACGTGAGCCTGCCCGTGGCCAGCGCGGTGCACGTGATGCTGCAGCGCGCCGCGGCCGAGCAAGGCCGCAGCCTGATACACCGCGTGGTGGTGGCCAACTTCGAGGCCGCCCTGCGCGTGGTGCGCGCGCGCCTGGCCATCTGCGTGGTGCCACGCGAGGTGGCCGAGATTTACGCGCAGCCCTACGGCGTGCGCATCCTCGCGCTGAACGAGCCCTGGGCCCGGCGGCGCTTCATCGTCTGCCACCGCGCCAACGTGTCGCCGGCCGCGTTGCTGCTGGTGGAGCACCTGGCGGCGCAGGCCGGGAAAGCCTGAGGAGAGGCTGAGGAGAGGCTGAAAATATAAAAAAGCCCAGTGGGGCCTTTTTGCGTTTTACAGGGGAGTCCGCCGATTTATAGAGCCAGATCGGCCTCCAGCCCATGTTCTACAGGCGCAAGCAGCTATCAAAATGATAGTTCTGCGAGCGCCAATCAGTCCAGCTTGATGTTCGCGGCGGCCACCACGGCGGCCCAGCGCTTGCGCTCCTGGTTGAAGAAGGCGTCCTGCTCGGCCGGCGACATGGTGGCCACCTCGGCGCCCTGCCCGCTCAGCCTGGCGCGGATCTCGGGGCTGCGGATGATTTTGATCAGCTCGGTGTTCAGGCGGTTGACGATGGGCTGCGGCGTGCCGGCAGCGACCAGCACACCCTGCCAGGTACCGGACTCGAAGCCGGCAATGCCCTGCTCTTGCAGCGTGGGCACGTTGCCGATCAGCGGCATGCGCGTGGCCTTGGAGACGCCGAGGATCTTGAGCTGGCCGCTCTGCACAAACGGCAGCGTGGCCAGCATGCCGTTCATCAGCACCTGGGTCTGGCCGGCAACCGTGTCATTGATGGCCTGCGAACCGCCCTTGTAGGGGATGTACTGCCACTTGGCGTTGCTGGCGCGCTCAACAGCCACGCCGGCCAGGTGTGGCGCGCTGCCCATGGCCGTGACGGCGAAGTTGAGCTGCTTCGTTTGCGACAGCGCCACCAGTTCCTTGAGGTTGCTGGCAGGCACCGAGGGGTGCACCACCAGCAAGTGCGGCGAATAGGCCAGCATGGTCACGCCGCGCAGGTCCTTGCTCGGGTCGAACTGCAGTTTTGTATAGACCGAGGGGCTGATGGCCAGCGCGCCGGTGTCGCACAGCAGCAGGGTATAGCCGTCGGGCGCGGACTTGGCGACCAGGTCGGCGCCGAGGTTGCCGTTAGCGCCAGCGCGGTTTTCAACAATCACGGGCTGCTTCAGCGCTTCTGACAGCGCCTGGCTGATGGAGCGGCCAATGATGTCTGACGAGCCGCCCGGTGGGTACGGCACGATCAGGCGGATCGGCTTGGACGGCCAGGCGGCGGTTTGCGCCTGCACGCCGGAAGCGGCCAGGCCCAGGGCCACGGATGATGCGAGCACTTTGCGGCGATTGAGGGTCATGGTGTGTCTCCTGAATATCGGTTGCTGAAAAATAGCGGTTTGTGATTTGGCGTTATGCCTTGGCGACTTCGTGGTTGGCCATCAGCTCCAGTGCGCGCACCAGGGCCGAATGGTCCAGGTCCTGCATGCCGTTGGCGCTGCAGACCTGCATCAGTTGTGCGGCGCTGGCGGTTTGCGGCAGCGCCACACCAAGCGTGCGCGCACCGGCCAGGGCCAGGCCCAGGTCCTTCTGGTGCAGGCCGATGCGAAAACCCGGGTTGAAGGTGCGCTTGATCATGCGTTCGCCGTGCACTTCCAGAATGCGCGAGGCGGCAAAACCGCCCATCAACGCCTGGCGCACCTTGGCCGGGTCGGCGCCGGCCTTGCTGGCAAACAGCAGGGCTTCGCCGACGGCGGCGATGTTGAGCGCGACGATGATCTGGTTGGCCACCTTGCAGGTCTGTCCGTCGCCATTGCCGCCGACCAGCGTGATGTTTTTTCCCATCAGCTCGAACAGTGGCTTGACGCGCTCGAACGCGGTATCGGGGCCGCCGACCATGATGGTCAGGCTGGCAGCCTTGGCGCCGACTTCTCCGCCGGAGACCGGTGCGTCGAGGTAGTCAGCACCCAAGGCGTTGATCTTTGTCGCAAATTCCTTGGTGTCCATCGGCGAGATCGAGCTCATGTCCACCACGGTTTTGCCTTTGCCTTTGCCCTTCAGGCCGGCGGCCACGCCCTTGTCGCCGAACAGCACTTTCTGCACATCCGGCGTGTCGGGCAGCATCATGAAAATGATGTCGGCCTTCTCGGCGACTTCTTGCGCCGAGGCACAGGCCACGGCCTGGCCGGTCAGCAGATCGGCGGGCACCTTGCTGCGGGTGGTGAGGAAGACCTCGTGGCCCGCCTTGATCAGGTGTGCGGCCATGGGGGCGCCCATGATGCCGAGGCCGATAAAACCCAGCTTGCTCATTTCAAATACTCCCGTTGTTCGTTAAAAAATATCTGCGGTCCATGAGCCGCGGTTCAGAAGGCGGATGCATGGATTCCGGATCGAGTCCGGGATGAGAGCCAGAAAAACTAATCGCGGTACTTGTCGTGCAGGGCCTGTGTGGCGCCGCGGAACACGCCCAGATCGCTGCCGACGGCCACAAACGTGGCGCCCATGGCCATGTAGCGGCGAGCGTCGGCCTCCACCGGCGCGAGAATGCCGGTCGGTTTGCCGCAGGCTTTCGCATCGGCAAACACCGCGGCAATGGCAGCCTGCACCTCGGGGTGACCGGCGTTGCCCAGGTGGCCCAGGCCGGCGGCCAGGTCCGAGGGGCCTACAAAAATGCAGTCCACGCCGTCGAGCGCCGCAATGTCGCGCGCCGCCGCCACACCGGCGCGGCTTTCGATTTGCACCATCACGCAGATGTGATCGTTGATCGACTTGAAGTAGTCCGGCACGGTGCCGTAGCGGTTGCTGCGTTGGGACACCGACACGCCGCGTATGCCCTGGGGCGGGTAGCGCGTGGCCGACACCGCGCGTTTCGCCTCGTCCACACTTTCTACAAAGGGCACGAGGAAGTTGTAGAAGCCGGCGTCGAGCAGGCGTTTGATCTCGACTTCGTTGTTGGAGGACGGCCGCACCACGGGCGCGCTGGGGCTGTCTTTCAGCGCCATCAGCTGCGGGATGAAGGTGGCCACATCGTTGGGCGAATGTTCGCCGTCGAGCAGAATCCAGTCGAAGCCGGCCACACCCAGCACCTCGGTGGTGATGGCGTTGGACAGCGAGGACCAGCAGCCGATCAGCTTTTTGCCGGCCAGCAAATCGCGCTTGAAACTGTTGGGGAAAGACTGGTAAGGGGTGGCGTGGGTCATGGGGGGCCTTGTGAAGCGTCAGGTTATGGGGGCGGGGTTGAACAGCACCAGCGCGTTGTGCAGCTTCCAGTGTTCGGCCCAGGTTTTCTTGCGGCCGCTGGCGACTTCGAGCATCAGGTGAAACAGCTCCCAGCCCACGTCCGGGATACTGGCCTGGCCATCGGCAATGCGGCCGGCGTTGATGTCCATCAGGTCGTGCCAGCGTCTGGCCAGGTCGCTGCGGGTGGCAACCTTGATCACCGGGCATTCGGCCAGGCCGTAAGGGGTGCCGCGACCGGTGGTGAAGACATGCAGGTTCATGCCGGCGGCGAGCTGCAGCGTGCCGCAGATGAAGTCACTGGCCGGCGTGGCCGCGTAGATCAAGCCCTTTTGTTTGAGCTTTTCGCCGGGCGCCAGCACGCCGCTGATGGGCGCACTGCCGGACTTGACGATGGAGCCCATGGCTTTTTCGACGATGTTGGACAGCCCGCCCTTCTTGTTGCCGGGCGTGGTGTTGGCGCTGCGGTCCACCTGGCCCTTTTGCAGGTAGGCGTCGTACCAGGCCATCTCGCGGATCATGGCTTGCGCCACCTCGGGTGTGCTGGCGCGTGAAGTCAATTGATCAATGCCATCGCGCACCTCGGTGGTTTCGGAAAACATCACCGTGGCACCGGCGCGCACCAGCAGGTCGGTGCAGAAGCCGACGGCCGGGTTGGCCGTCACGCCGGAAAACGCATCGCTGCCGCCGCACTGCACACCCACCACCAGCTCGCTGGCGGGCACGGTCTCGCGGCGGCGCGCATTGAGCTTTTCCAGGTGCAGCACGGCCGCCTGCATGATGGAGTCAATCATGGACATGAAGCCCACATGGTTCTCGGACTGCAGGCAGACTACATCGAGTGGCGCTTCGGCGTTGACGCCCACATCGGCCACATTGCGTTCATCAACGATCTGTATGGTGCCGGGCGGCAGCAGGCGCTCGGGCTGCAGCTTCTCGCAGCCCAGGCTGACCACCATCACCTCGCCGCCGAAGTTGGGGTTCAGGCTGATGTTGCGCAGCGTGCGGATGGGGATGATGGCGTCGGGCGCGTCGATGGCGACGCCGCAGCCATAGGTATGCTCCAGGCCGACCACATCATCAACATGGGGGAACTTGGGCAGCAGCTCGGCCTTGATGCGCTGGACGGCGAACTCCACCACGCCGGCCACACACTGCACCGTGGTGGTGATGGCCAGGATATTGCGCGTGCCGACCGAACCGTCGGCATTGCGGTAACCCTCGAAGGTGTAGCCTTCGAGCGGCGCCAGCGCCGGGGGTTTGACCGTGGCGATCGGCAGCCCTTCGAGGCCGCGCGCGGCCGGCATCTCGAGCAGGCGCTCGTGCACCCAGCTGCCGGCGGGAATGTCTTTCAGTGCATAACCGATGGGCACGTTGTAACGCAGCACCGCACTGCCCTGCGGCATATCGACCAGCGCAACCTTGTGGCCTTGCGGCACCTTTTCGCGCAGCACCAGGCCGCCGGCAAAGGTGGCGCCCGGGGCCAGACCACCGTCGTTGGCGACGATGGCCACGTTGTCGTCCGCGTGCATGCGGATGTAGAGGGGCGCGTCGGGTGCAGCCATGTTGCTCACTTCAGACGCCGACCAGACGCGGAAGCCACAGCGACAGCGCGGGCACGTAGGTCACGATGCCCAGCACCACCACCAGCAGCGCAAAAAACGGCATCAGCGCACGCACGACTTTTTCGATGGGCAGCTTGCCCACGGCGCTGCCGACAAACAGCACGGTGCCCACCGGCGGCGTGATCAGACCGATGCCGAGGTTGACGATCATGATCATGCCGAAGTGCACCGGGTCCACGCCGACAGCCGTCACCACCGGCAGCAGGATGGGCGTGAGGATCAGGATCAGCGCCGCCATGTCCATCAGCGTGCCCAGCACCAGCAACATGAAGTTGATGGCCAGCAGGATCAGGTAACGGTTGTCGGTCATCGAGGTCAGCAAGGCGGTGACCTTCAGCGGAATCTGCATCAGCGTCATGATGTAGCCGAAGGCCGCCGCGAAACCGATCAGGATCATCACGATGGACACCGTTTTCACGGTGCGGTGCATCAGCCTGGGCAGGTCGTTCCACTTGTAGTCGCGGTAGATGAACATGGTCACAAAAAAAGCCCAGAGCACCGCGATAGAGGCCGACTCGGTGGCCGTGAACACGCCAGAAAGAATGCCGCCCAGGATGATGACCATGGTCATCAGGCCCCACAGGGCGTCGGCGCAGATGCGTAGCGCCTGCTTCAGAGGAATGGCGTGCCCCTTCGGAAAATTGCGCTTGCGTGCGATGTAGAGGCAGTAGGTCGCCAGCGTCAGGCCCAGCAACAGGCCCGGCAACACACCGGCCATGAACAGCGCGGCCACGGAGATGGAGCCGCCGGCGGCCATGGAGTAAATCACCGCGTTGTGGCTGGGCGGAATCAACGTGGCCTGGATGGAGCCGCTGACGGTCAGCGCGGTCGAGAAGTCGCGCGGATACCCCTTTCGGACCATCTCGGGAATCATCACCGAGCCGATGGACGCCGTGTCGGCGACCGACGAGCCGGAGATGGCCCCAAAAAAGGTGGACGCCAGGATGTTGACCAGCGACAGCCCGCCCCGCACAAATCCCACCAGCACGCTGGCAAAGGCCACGAGGCGGCGCGACATGCCGCCCTCGGCCATGATGGCGCCGGCCAGCACGAAGAACGGGATGGCCAGCAGCGAGAACTTGTTGACGCCGCTGGCGATCTGGATCATGACCGCGTCCAGCGGCAGCTCTATCCATACGGCGCCGATCAGCGCGGCCAGACCCAGCGAATAGGCGACCGGCATGCCGATCAGGATCAGCACGATGAAACTTCCGAGTAAAACGAGCGCATCCATGGTCAGGCCTCCGCCGCAGAGTCATCCACCTGGTGGTCAAAGCGCACCACGGCGCGCCCGTGCTGGGCGCCGAGAAACAGCTTCTCGAGCACAAAAACCAGCGTGCACAGGCCGCCGAGCGGCAGCGGTGCGTAGGTCAGGCCGACGGGAATCGCCGGGATCGCCGCCAGGGACTGGCTCATGGTTTCCATCGAGAGCTTGAAGCCCCAGATGATCATGAAGAGGCTGGCGACGATCATCAACAGATCGACCACCACCGAAAAAACCTTCTGCAGCGGCGGTGGCAGGCGGTCGGTGACCATGCCGACGGCAATGTGGGCGCCGGCCCGGTAGCCGGCGGCCGCACCGATGAAGGTGAACACCACCATCAGCAAGATGGCAATCGGCTCGGGCCACTGCGCGCCATAACCGAGCACATAACGGGCAAACACGCCCACCGGAATGATGAGGCTCATGGCCACGATGGACAGGCCGGCGACCCAGATGCAGGCCAGGTACAGCCCGTCGATGGCGCGTTGAAGGGTGTTGATCATGTTGGTTGTCTCATGCCCGCCGGCTGGCCCTTGGGTGGACCGGCTTGCGCGCCTTGTTCATGACGCTGCCGCGGCAGCGCCGGGGGAAGCAGGACCGGTTCGCACCGCGTCCTGCCTCCTGCTTCTTTCTTCCTGCCCCTTACTTGACGTCAGCGATGCGCTTCATCAGGTCGGCGTACGGGGCGCCGTACTTGGCACGCACCGGTGCGGTGGCGTCAAAAAACAGCTTCTGGTCCACCTCGGTGAACTGCACACCGGCGGCCTTGAGCTTGACCGTGTAGTCGGCGACGCTCTTGTCCCACAATGCGCGCTGCTCGAATTGGGCTTCGCGGCCGAACTTCTTGACCAGCGCCTGCTCTTCCTTGCTCAGCTTGTCCCAGGTCACCCTGGACATCACCAGCATTTCGGGAATGATCAGGTGGTTGGTCTGGGCGTAGTACTTGGTGCCGGTGGTGTAGTGGTTGGAGGTGAACAGGCTGGGCGGGTTGTTCTCGGCACCGTCGATCACGCCGGTCTGCAGGGCGCTGAAGACCTCGCCATACCCCATGGAAATGCCGTTGCCGCCCATGGCGTTCATGGTGTCGACAAACAGCGGGTTGCCCATCATGCGGACTTTCACGCCCTTGAGGTCGGCCGGGGTCTTGACCGGCTTCTTGGTGTACAGGTGGCGCGAGCCACCGTCCATCCAGGCCAGCGCCACCATGCGGGTCGGGCCGTTGGACACCTTGTCGAGAATTTCCTGGCCGATGGGGCCGTCAATCACGGCGCGCATGTGGGCTTCGTTGCGGAACACAAACGGCATGTTGAAGACATTGACGTCGGGCACCACGGCACCCACAGGGCCCAGCGAGGTGCGCAGAATGTTGATGGCGCCGATCTGGGTCTGCTCGATCATGGTTTTTTCGTCGCCCAGCACGCTGCCGGGGTACATCTGCATCTTGAACTTGCCCTTGGTGGCGGCTTCAAGCTTCTTGCCCAGGCTTTCGGTGGCGACCACCGTCGGGTAGCCCGGCGGGTGTACGTCGGCGGCCTTGAGGATGGTTTGTGCCTGCGCCGCCAGCGGCAAAGCGAAGGTGGCAGCGGCCAGGGCGGCCGAGGCGATCAGTTGTCTGCGGAAAGTCATGGTTGTCTCCTTGTAGGAATGGTTATGAATGACGGAGGGGAACAGGGGAAAACAGCGGCTCGGCCAGACCCCGCGCGCCGGGGCGCAGGGCGAACAGGCCACCGGCCAGCGGCTGGTCGGACAGGTCCACGCCGTGCGGGCGTATCGATGTGACGAACAGGGTGTCCAGCCCGGCGCCGCCGAAGGCGCACATGGCGGGCTTCCTGACGGGCACAGCCAGCGAGCGGTCCAGCTTGCCTTCGGGTGTGAAGCGGTGGACCAGCCCGGCATCGTTGCCGCAAATCCAGTAGCAACCGTCTTCATCAACAGCGGCGCCGTCGGGCCGGCCCGGTAAGGGGTTCATGTCGACAAAGGGCCGGCGCCGCGAGGGCGTTCCCGTCGCGGTGTCGTAGTCGAAGGCCCAGATCATCTGCACCGAGGGATGGGAGTCCGAGAGGTACATGGTGCGGCCATCGGGGCTGAAGGCCAGGCCGTTGGGCGTGATCAAGCCGCTCAGGCGTTCTTTCAGCCCGCTCTCATTTTCATAGCTGTAGACGCAGCCGGTACGGGCGCCCAACGACATATCGCGCACCATGGTGCCAGCCACAAAGCGGCCCTGCCGGTCACAGCGGCCATCGTTGAAACGCATGCCGTCCTGTTCATGGTGGACCTCCGCCAGGCGTTTGGCCTCCAGCCGGCCGTCCTCATGCAGACGCAATTCGAACACCCCGGTTTCCAGGCCCGCCACCCAATGCGCGGCGGGGCCGCAGGAGGCGATGCAGGCCAGCATTTCAGGTGCCAGCCAGGTCGTGACCTGGCCGGTCGCGGCCTGCCAGCGGCAGAGCTGGCGCGCCGGGATATCCACCCAGTACAGCGCCTGTGCTGCAACGTGCCAGACCGGGCTCTCGCCGGTTGCATTGCGGCAGTCCACCAGAAGCTCGGCGCCGGTGCTCATGGCATCAATCGGCAAACGGGCCGGCTTTGACAAAGCCACCCCCCTGGAATTGCACCGCCGGGTCGCTGAGGTCGGGCGCCGGGGTGCGGGCGTACACCGCCTCGCGAAAGATGTCCGAGCTGTCCTGCGGCGCAAAACCGATGTGGCGGGCGCGGCTGTTGTCCCACCAGGTGACCGCGTTGTCGGACATGCCGAACACGATGCTGTGCCCCAGCACCGGCGTGGTCAGGCAGGCGGTGATCAGGCGGTGCAGATCGTCAAAACTGAGCCAGGTGGCCAGCATGCGTCGGTCTTTCGGCTCGGGAAAGGAGGAGCCGATGCGCACACAGGCCGTTTCAATGCCGTAGCGGTCAAAGTAAAACCGCGACAGGTCTTCGCCAAAAGCCTTGCTGACACCATACAAGCCGTCGGGACGCGCAGGCGCATCGGCATTGATGGTTTCGCTCTGGCGGTAAAAACCGGTGACGTGGTTGGAGCTGGCAAACACCACGCGTTGGACACCGTGTTTGCGCGCTGCTTCATACAGGTTGTACAGGCCCAGAATGTTGGCCTGCAGGATGGGACCGAACGGCCCCTCGACCGACACGCCACCCAGGTGCACGATGGCCTGCACACCCTGGACCATGGTGTCGACGGCTGCGGCGTCGGCCAGATCGGCCAGCGCCACTTCTTCCCCCGCGCCGGCTGCGCCGAAATCCACCCGGTCCGACAGGCGCAGCACGCTGCAGTTGGCCTTCAGGCGGCCACGCAGGGCCTGGCCCAAGCCACCCGCGGCGCCGGTCAGCAACAGTTTTTCGTGAACCCGGATGGTCATGCTTGTCTCTGGTTGAAAATGGGAGGGTGGCAAACGCTGGACTTTTGCATCAGGTTTGCTAAAGTAGCTTCAATTCAATAAGATATCAGTTATACGTTGTCTGATGACTAAGAATTTTTAATGAGGCAGCATCCCCTGTCAAGTGTTTTCTGGTCAGATCAAGGCAAACCCCTACCCGAGCAAACCCGATGGAATCGAACGTAACGGCCACCCCCCTAGACGACGCACCGCGTGTGCGCCGCCCTCGCGGCCTGGTCACCGAAATTGTTGAAAGCCTGGCGGCCAGCATCCGTGCCGGGCAGCTCCTGCCCGGCGACAAGCTGCCCACCGAGGCCGAAATCATGGCCCGCTTCGATGTGAGCCGGACGGTGGTGCGCGAGTCAATTTCCAAACTGCAGGCCTCCGGCCTGGTGGAAACACGCCACGGCATCGGCACCTTTGTGATCGAGAACCGTGACGCCGGCAACTTCAGGATTGCCGCGGCCGACTTCGCCACGGTGGCTGATGTCATTTCGGTGCTGGAGTTGCGCATCAGCCTGGAAACCGAGGCCGCCGGCCTCGCCGCCCAGAGGAGAAGCACGGAAAACCTCGAGGCCATGGCCACGGCCCTGCGGGCTTTCCAGGACTCGATCCACGCGGACTCCGATGCCGTCCCGCCGGACTTCCAGTTTCACATGGAGGTGGCCCGCGCCACCGGCAACCGCCACTTTGCGGACCTCATGACCTACCTGGGCACCATGATCATTCCGCGCACCCGTGTTAACACGCCGCAAAGCGCACCCGAAGGCCGCCTGAGTTATTTGCAGCGCGTCAACGGTGAGCATGAAAGCATTTACAACGCCATTCGCAGCCAGGATGCCGAAGCCGCCCGGGCGGCCATGCGCACCCACCTCTCCAACAGCCGGGAGCGGTTGCGCAAGGGCCAGGCCGTCGAGCCGGTAGACCCTCCGGCGACGAGTTGACCCCGCGCTGAGCGGACCGGCTGGTTGCGGCCGGATCAGGGAATTCCCCGAGGGGAAGAAGATTCCCATGTTGTACGATGACTGATCTTTAAACCGATTTGTTGTCTTATTTCCTGCCTCTATGCCTGACGCCCGCTCTCCCTCCCCGGCAGCTTCGCAAACGCCGCAGATCATCCGCCTGCAAGTCATTCCGGTCGCCGGTCATGACAGCATGTTGCTCAACCTGAGTGGCGCGCATGGCCCGTTTTTCACGCGTAACCTGCTGCTGCTGACCGACAGCTCGGGCCGCACGGGTGTGGGCGAAGTGCCGGGTGGCGAGAAAATCCGCAGCACGCTGGAGGACGCCCGTGCCCTGGTCGAAGGCCAGTCCCTGGGCCACTGGAACCAGATCCTGAGCACCCTGCGCACGCAATTTGCCGGGCGCGACAGCGGCGGCCGCGGCAACCAGACCTTTGACCTGCGCGTCGCCATCCACGCCGTGACCGCCGTGGAAAGCGCCCTGCTCGACCTGCTGGGCCAGTTTCTCGGTGTGCCGGTCGCCGCCCTGCTGGGCGAAGGCCAGCAACGCGAGTCGGTCGCCATGCTGGGTTACCTGTTTTACATTGCCGACCGCCGGCAAACCAAGCTAGCCTACCGGAGCGAGCCGGACGCAGACGACGACTGGCTGCGGCTGCGCCATGAACCCGCGATGGATGCCCGGGCCGTGGTGCGGCTGGCCGAAGCGGCGCACCAGCGTTATGGCTTCAAGGACTTCAAGCTCAAGGGCGGCGTGCTGCGCGGCGAGGAAGAAATCGAGGCCATCATCGCGCTGTCGGAGCGTTTTCCCGACGCGCGCATCACGCTGGACCCGAACGGCGGCTGGCTGCTGAAGGACGCGGTGCGTTTGTGCCGCGACCGGCAGCGGGAACTGGCCTATGCCGAAGACCCCTGCGGCGCCGAAGGTGTCTTCTCCGGCCGTGAAGTGATGGCGGAGTTTCGCCGTGCCACCGGCCTGAAAACAGCGACCAACATGATCGCGACCGACTGGCGCGAACTCGCGCACGCCGTCACCTTGCAGGCGGTCGACATTCCGCTGACCGACCCGCACTTCTGGACCATGCAGGGCTCGGTGCGGGTGGCGCAGATGTGCCAGACCTGGGGCCTGACCTGGGGCTCGCATTCAAACAACCATTTCGACGTGTCGCTGGCCATGTTCACCCACGTCGCGGCAGCGGCACCCGGCAAGGTCACCGCGATCGACACCCACTGGATCTGGCAGGACGGCCAGCGCCTGACGAAACAGCCCCTGCAGATCGTGGACGGCAGCGTGACTGTTCCCCAAGTCCCCGGCCTGGGCGTGGAGCTCGACATGGCAGAGGTTGGCAAAGCCCACCAGCTTTACCTGCAGCACGGCCTGGGCGCGCGCGACGACGCCCTCGCCATGCAGTACCTGGTGCCGAACTGGACCTTCAACGCCAGGATGCCCTGCATGGTCCGGTAGTTTCCCGCTGCATCCCGCGCCTGATTTTCATCACCACAAAAAGGAGACAAACATGAAACGCCGTTCATTGCTTCAAACCACGCTGGCCTCGGCCGCACTTCTCCCCCTTTTCGGCTCGGCCGCCGCCTGGGCTCAGGATAAATGGCCGTCCAAACCCATCAACTACATCGTGCCCTTCCCGGCAGGTGGCACGACCGACATCCTCGGGCGACTGATCGGCCAGAAGCTGGGCACAGCGCTAGGCACCACCATCGTGATCGAGAACAAGGGTGGTGCCGGCGGCAGTGTCGGTTCGGAAGTTGCCGCGCGCGCACCGGCCGATGGCTACACCATGCTGGGCGGCACCATCAGCTCGCACGCCATCAATGTGAGCCTGTACCCCAAACTCGGCTACGACCCGATCAAGTCCTTTTCACCCGTGGTGCTGATCGGCTCGAATCCGGTGGTGCTGATCGTCAAGGCGGACAGCCCCTACAAGACCCTCCAGGATGTGTTGGCTGCAGCGAAAGCCAAACCAAAAACCATTTCATCAGCATCGGCCGGCAACGGCACCTCACAGCACATGACGCTGGAATTGCTGGGCTTCAAGTCGGGCACGCAGTTCGTCCATGTGCCGTACAAGGGCAGCGGCCCGGCCATCCAGGATGTGATCGGCGGCCAGGTCGACATGATGTTCGACACCACGGTGGTGGCCGGCCCGCACATCCAGAGCGGCAAGGTACGCGCCATCGCCGTGAGTTCGGCCAAACGCCTGGAGTCGCTGCCCAATGTGCCAACCATTGCCGAATCGGGCGTACCCGGCTTCGAGGTGGTGTCCTGGCAGGGCATTTTTGTGCCCGCCGGCGTACCCAAACCCATCATTGACCGGCTGCACACGGAAATCATGAAGATCCTGCAGACCCCTGAAATGCAGGACCGTCTCAAAGGCCTGGGCATGCAGCCTTCCAGCATGACACCCGATCAGGTGGCCGCCTTCCAGAAGGCCGAAGTCGAGAAGTGGGCGCAGGTCATCAAGGCCGCTGGCATCAAGCTTGAGTAACAGCGGCGCGTCCAGAATGCGTGTGGGTGTGGTGGGCGCAGGCCAGGGCTGTGCACCCCACTTCCAAAGCCTGCAGGACCTTCAGGACAAGCTGGCGCTGGCCTGGGTCATAGGCCGCGACGCGGGGCGCCTGGCCGCGCTGGAACTTCCGGCGGACACCCGGACCAGCACGCGACTGGAAGACCTGCTGGAAGACCCGACGGTGCAGGTGGTGCTGGTGCTGACACCACCCAACACCCACCTTGACATCGTGCGGCGTGTTGCGGGTGCCGGTAAACATGTGCTGGTGGAAAAACCACTGGAAGTCAGCCTGGACAAGGCACAAGAGCTGGTGGAGGTGTGCGAGCGTGACGGCGTGAAGCTGGCCGTGATGCTGCAGCACAGGATGCGCGAGGCCGCCCTCGCGCTGGTGCAGCTGGTTGCCAGCGGCACGCTGGGAAGCCTGGTCAGCGCGTCGGCCAGCGTGCGCTGGTGGCGACCACAGAGTTATTACGACGAACCCGGCCGCGGTACCCTGGCGCGCGACGGCGGCGGCGTGCTGATGACCCAGGCCATCCACACGCTGGACTTGCTGCTGTGCCTGACCGGCATGCCGGAAAGGGTGAGCGCCATGGCCAGCACCAGCGCCCTGCACCACATGGAATGTGAAGACACCGTGGCCGCCGTGCTGCACTACCCGAACGGCGCCATCGGCAGCATAGACGCGACCACCGCAGCCTACCCGGGGTTCCCGGAACGGATAACCCTCAATTTCACCGGGGGCTCGGCAACGCTGGAAGCCGGGGAGTTTCACGCCGAACTGCTGGACGGCCGGACATTCCATGCCGGAAAGCGGCAGGCGTCGGGTTCCGGCGCGAACATGATGGCCTTCGACCACCTGGCCCACCGCGCCGTGCTGCAGGATTTTGTGGCCGCCCTACGGACCTCCGTGGAGCCGGCCGTCACCGGGCGTTCGGCCTTGCAGGTGCACCGGCTGATTGCGGCCATGATGGCGTCGTCCGGCAGCGGCGCCACCGTGTCCATCAAATCCTGACAGCAGGTCTTTCGGCTACGCTTGGGGCCATGAACCTCTCGCCCTCACCCGAGACCACGGCCGCACCGCTGCATTTCTACTTCGACTTCATCTCGCCTTTCGGCTACTTCGCGTCACTGCGCATTGAGCCGCTGGCGGCGCAGCATGGCCGCAGCGTCGAATGGCACGCCATGCTGCTGGGCGTTTCAGTGCTGAAGGTGATGGGATTGAAATCGCTGCTCGACACGCCCCTCAAGGGTGACTACATCCGCCGCGACGCGAAACGCTACATGCGCCGCCACGGCCTGGAGGTGAAACGTGATCTGGACGATGTGGTGATGGACCCGCGCGCCGCGGGACGTGCCTTCTACTGGGTCAAGCAGCACCACCCGGCCCTCGCCGCGCCGCTGGCCCACGCGATCTACCACGCCTACTGGGCAGAAGGCCGGGATCTTTCCACCGCGGAGGCGGTGGCGGCCATCCGCCTGCCTGCGGGCCTCGATGCACAGGGCTTGCGCGCAGGCATCGACAGCGAGGAAGCCAGACAGTTGCTGCGCAGCGCGGTCGAAGCCTCGCTGAAAGCCGGCATTTTCGGCTCGCCCACCGTGGTGGTGGACGGCGAGCCGTTCTGGGGTGTGGAAAACCTGGGGCAGGTGGAACAGTGGCTGGACAGCGGCGGCTGGTAATCAGGCTTCAGAAAAAACAAATTTCACCGGAACCGCAATCGCGGCCAGGCGCTCGCGCAGCCGGCGTTCCAGCGCGTCGTCACGCGCGGACGCGATGGCCACCACGGCCGCCAGGCTGCCGCCGCGCTCCTCGCCCCGCACAGTGGCGCCGGCTATGTCCACCAGCATCTCGGCCAGCTTGACTTCGATGGCACGCAGGCGCAGCGCCGGCTTGTAGATCTTGCCGATCGCCGTGACCGGCATCACCTCGATGATGGTCACGCGTTTGGGCGCCGCAGGCCGCTCGTACACATGGGGCACCACCTCGGCCAGCAGCGTGGCCGCGTCGCAAAACATGCCGGGTTTGAGCGTGACAAAGGCCACGGGCAACTCGCCGGCGTAGGCGTCGGGCTCGCTGACCACGGCGCACAGGGCCACCGCCGGGTGGGCCAGGAAGGCGTCTTCGACGAGGCCGGGGTCGATGTTGTGCGAGCCGCGGATGATCACGTCCTTGGCGCGGCCAGTCAGGTGGATGTAGCCCTGGGCATCAAGGTGGCCAAGATCGCCGGAGACCAGCCAAGGCCCTTCGAACAGGCCAGTGTTGCGCGCAGCCTCGGTGTAACCCGGGCTCACATGCGGGCCGCGCAGCACGATGACGCCGGTTTCACCGACCGCACAGGTTTCGCCCAGTTGCGCCACGCCGCCCTGCCAAGGCACAGCGCGCACCTCGGTGTAAGGCAGGCGCAGGCCGGTCGAGCCGGGCACACGCGGCGCCGCCAGCGGCTCGATGGACACCAGGCCCGCGCACTCGGTCATGCCAAGAATGTTGCGAACGGCAATCCCTGGCTTGCGCTCGAACTGCGCCGCCAGTTCCGTGGGCAGCGGCGAGCCACCGGTGTAGGCAACCTTGATCGACGAAATGTCTGCATCGACCGGCAGGTTGGACAGCGTCGCGAGAAGGGTCGGCACGCAGGCCAGTGCGGTCACGCGTTCGCGCTCGCAAAATTTCCAGTAGTTTCTGGTGAAGGCGGGGTTGCGCATGCCGCTCAGCGTGGGCAGCACCTGAGTCGCGCCTATGGCGAGCATGGACAGGCCGTACACAAAGGCGCCGGCGACATGAAACAGCGGAAAACCGTTGAGCTCCACCGTGTGTTCGTCGAAGCCGTAAAACTGATGGGCAAACCAGCCGGTGTGCGCCTCGTTACCGTGGGTGTGCTGCGCCAGTTTGGGCGAGCCGGTTGTGCCGCCGGTATGGAAGCAGGCGGCGATGCGCTCCGGCGTGAGGTGGGGATCAAACGCCAGCACGTGACCGGCCTGCGCCAACCGGTCCTGGAACACCGGCACACCCGGCGCCGCGTTGCTGCCGACGCGGATCTGCAGCACCGGCAGACGCCGGATCGCCAGTACGTTCTCTACCGTGGGCCAGAGCGGGAGCTCGTTATTGGGACCGAGCGCAACCATCACCTTGGCACCGGAGGCCTCGAGCAGGGCAGCTATGTGCTCGGGCTGCAGCAGGTAATTGATCGGGCAGGCCTTGCCCGCCAGTTGCGCGCCCCAGAGTGCGAATTGCGTCTCGGGAATGTTCGGCGCCAGAATGGCCACGGCATCGTCAGGCCCGACGCCCATGGCGCGAAACAGGTTGGCCGCCCGGTGGATTTGCGCCAGCAATTCGGCGTAGCTGACGATCGTGGCCGGCTGCTGCAGGTCGCCGCTGGGCAGGTAGCGAAACGCATCACGGCCGGCAAAACGCTGCGCCGCCTGGGCGATCAGGCCGTAGGGGGTACGCGCCGGGATGGCCTGCGCGTAGGGCGTGCGCTCCAGCGCCTCGATGTCGGCCAGTCCCCGGAAGGTGGTTGTGCTCATTGCATGCGCTCCGCCTGGCAGGCTTGGCTATTCGCCCTGGGAACGGCCCGGCGGCTCATGCGGCGGCAGCTTGTCCCAGGCCCAGCAGACGCATCGCGTTGCCTTTCAGGATGCCGGGCATCACTTCCGGCTTGAAGCCGGCGTCTTCAAAATCCTTCATCCAGCGGTCCGGTGTGATCAAGGGGTAGTCGCTGCCGAACAGGATGCGGTCCTTGAGCAATGTGTTGGCGTATTGCACCAGTTGCTTCGGGAAATATTTCGGACTCCAGCCCGACAGGTCAATCCAGACGTTGGGCTTGTGCGTCGCCACGCTGAGCGCCTCGTCTTGCCAGGGAAAGCTCGGGTGCGCCATGACGATCTGCATGTCGGGGAAATCAATCGCCACGTCGTCGAGGTGCATCGGGTTGCTGTATTCCAGCCGCAGGCCGCCGCCGCAGCGCATGCCGCTGCCGATGCCGCTGTGCCCGGTGTGAAAGATGGCCGGCATCTTGTACTCGTTGATGACTTCGTAAATCGGCCAGGCCATCCTGTCGTAAGGGTGGTAGCCCTGCACGGTGGGGTGGAACTTGAAGCCTTTGATGCCATGTTCCTCGATCAGCCGGCGTGCCTCTCGCGCACCCATTTTCCCCTTGTGCGGATCAATGCTGGCAAACGCCATCATCATGTCGCTGTTTTTCTTTGCGGCTTCGGCAATCTCCTCGTTGGGAATGCGGCGCCGGCCCATCTGCGTCTCGGCATCCACCGTGAACATGATCAGCCCGATCTTGCGTTCGCGGTAATAAGCCACGGTTTCCTCAATCGTCGGCCGGCGGCTGTTCTTGAAGTACTTGTCGGCGGCGCGGTCGTATTCCTCGCCATAGTTGTCGAACGGGTTCCAGCAACTGACCTCGGCGTGGGTGTGGATGTCAATGGCAATGAGGTTTTCGTAGTCCATGCTGTCTCCTGATGGTTCGACTTGTTGCACACCGCATGCGGGTTAATACCGAGAAAAGAGGCGGCAAAGTCAATTGAATTGGTTATTGTTTATAACAATAATCGATGCAACTTGCAAACCTCCCATGAGCACCAAAAAATCCCCTACCGACCTCCAGCTTGAAATCCGCGGCGACCACCAGGAGATCGCCGTGATCCGCCTGAGCCGCCCCGCCAAACGCAACGCCCTCAACGACGGGTTGATTCTGGCGCTGCGCGACATGTTTGACAGCCTGCCGGTGACCGTGCGCGCCGCCGTGATCCACGGAGAAGGCGCCCATTTCTGCGCCGGCCTGGACCTGGGCGAACTGCAGGAACGCGACGCCGGCCAGGGTATGCATCACTCCCGCATGTGGCATGCGGCGCTGGAACGGGTCCAGTTCGGCCCGGTGCCGGTGATTGCCGCGCTGCACGGTGCGGTGGTCGGCGGCGGGCTGGAACTGGCCAGCGCCTGCCACATACGCGTGGCCGACGCCTCCGCTTTTTACGCGTTGCCGGAAGGCTCGCGCGGCATTTTTGTCGGCGGTGGCGGCTCTGTGCGCATCCCCAAGCTGGTGGGCGTCGCCCGCATGACCGACATGATGCTGACCGGCCGTGTCTACAACGCCCAGGACGGTGAACGCGCCGGTTTTGCGCAATACCTGGTGCCCGAGGGTCAGGCCTTCGACAAGGCGATGGAGTTGGCGCAGCGGGTGGCCACCAATGCACCGCTGACCAACTACGCGCTGATGCACGCCCTGCCCCGCATCGCCGAGCAACCCGCCGACCAGGGCTTCTTCACCGAATCCCTGATGGCCGCGATTGCGCAGAGCGCGCCGGAAGCCAAGGAACGGGTCAAGGCCTTCCTCGAGGGCAAGGCCAACAAGGTCAGCAAAGACTGATCCTGACAGCATCGAAATTGGCACATACAAAAATGAGCGAGACCGTCCTTTCCCCTGCCCGTTACCGCCCGCTGGTCTTTGGCGTCACGCGCGTCGAGCTGCGCGGCGATGACGGGGCCACGCAATACCTGAAGGCCGACCAGCCAATTGGCGACTACGCCGCACGCATGACCGATCGTCTGCTGCACTGGGCGCAGGTTGCGCCGGACCGCACTTTCATGGCGCGGCGCGCCAAAAATGCCAATGGCAGCTCAGGCGAGTGGCGCCACATCAGCTACGCCCAGGCGTTGGCCAGCGCCCGCAGCATCGGCCAGGCTTTGCTGGACCGCGGCCTGGATGCCGAGCGCCCGGTCGCCATCCTCAGCGAGAACGACCTCGAGCACGCACTGCTGGCGTTGGGTTGCATGTACGTTGGCGTACCCTACTGCCCCGTATCGCCCGCTTACTCCACCGTGAGCCAGGACTACGACAAGCTGCGCCACGTGCTGTCCACGCTGACGCCCGGCATGGTGTTTGCCAGCGATGCCGGACGCTACGGCAAGGCGATTGCCGCCACCGTCGGTCCGGATGTCGAGATCGCTATCAATTCAATAGCTGATGGCCCTTTGACGACAAGGGCCAGCACCACATTTGATCAACTTTTATCAACACAGGCGACGCCTGCCGTGGATGCGGCCATGCAGGCCACAAAACCGGACACCATCGTCAAGTTCCTGTTCACCTCGGGCTCGACCAAGCTGCCCAAGGCAGTGATCAACACGCAGCGGATGTGGTGCGCCAACCAGCAGCAGATGCGCCAGTCCATGCCGGTGCTGGCCGAAGAGCCGCTGGTGCTGATCGACTGGCTGCCGTGGAACCACACCTTCGGCGGGAACCACAACGTCGGCATGACCATCTACAACGGCGGCACACTCTACATCGACGACGGCAAACCGACGCCCGCGCTGATGAGCGAGACCCTGCGCAACCTGCGCGAGATCGCACCCACGGTGTACTTCAACGTGCCCACCGGCTTCGAGGCGATTGCCGGCGCAATGAAAACCGACGCCGTATTGCGCAAAAACCTGCTGTCACGCGTGCGGATGTTTTTCTACGCTGGTGCTGCGCTGGCCCAGCCGGTCTGGGACAGCCTGCACCAGACCCAGGAGGCCGAGGTTGGTGAACGCATCGTGATGGGCACCGGACTCGGCATGACCGAATCCGGGCCTTTCGGTATCTTTGTCACCAGCCCCGACGTGCGCGCCGGTGACCTGGGTGTACCGACACCCGGCCTGGAACTCAAGCTGGTGCCGGTGGACGGCAAAATTGAAGTGCGTTACCGCGGCCCCAACATCACGCCAGGTTACTGGCGCGCGCCCGAAGCCACGCTGGAGTCGCTGGACGACGAGGGTTTTTTCTGCACCGGCGACGCGGTCGCATGGATAGACAAGGGCAATATTCACAAGGGCCTGAAGTTCGATGGGCGCATTGCCGAAGACTTCAAGCTCGGCACCGGCACCTTCGTCAGCGTCGGGCCGCTGCGCGCAAAAATCATTGCCGCCGGCGCACCGTACGTGCAGGATGCGGTGCTGACCGGCATCAACCTCAAGGAAGTCGGTGCACTGATTTTCCCGACGGCCGCCTGCCGCGCCCTCAGCGGACTCGGTCCCGAAGCCAGCCTGAAAGAGGTGCTGCAAAGCGCCCCGGTCCAGGCGCGTTTCCAGAAGCTGCTCGACGACCTGGCTGCAACAGCCACGGGCAGCGCCAGCCGCATCGCGCGCGCCCATTTGCTGACCGATCCGCCGTCCATCGACAAGGGTGAAGTGACGGACAAGGGCTCCATCAACCAGCGCGCCGTGCTCAAACACCGCGATGCTCTGGTCAACGCGCTGCATGACGATTCGCTTGCTTTCATCATCAAGCCCCAGAAGGGAACGAAGAAATGAATATCCAGGGACACGCAGCATTGGTCACCGGCGGCGCCTCGGGCTTGGGTGAGGCAACCGCGCGCGAATTGGCGCGGCTGGGTGCGAAAGTCGCGGTGCTCGATGTCAATGTCGCGCTGGCCGAGAAGGTGGCAGCCGATATCGGCGGCGTGGCTTGCACCTGCGACATCACCAGCACCGACAGCGTGGTCGCTGCCCTGGCCCGGGCCGCGGCGACGCATGGCCCGGCGCGCATCCTGATGAACATCGCCGGCATCGGCTCGGCCAAGCGTGTGGTCGGCAAGGACGGCCAGGCCGCGCCGCTGGAAGACTTTGCGAAAGTCATCAACGTCAACCTGATCGGCAGCTACAACATGAGCCGGCTGTTTGCCGCCGAATGCGTGAAACTGGACCCGCTGGAAGACGGCGAACGCGGCGTCATGATGTTCACCGCCTCGGTCGCGGCTTTTGACGGCCAGGTCGGCCAGCAGGCTTACAGCGCGTCCAAGGGCGGCCTGGTCGGCATGACCCTGCCGATGGCGCGCGACCTGGCGCAACACGGCATCCGTGTCTGCACCATCGCACCCGGCCTGTTCGCCACACCACTGATGAAGCAGTTGCCCGAGCCGGTGCAACAGTCGCTCGCCGCCTCGATCCCGTTTCCGCCGCGCCTGGGAAAACCCGAAGAGTTCGCGCAGCTGGCATGCCATATCGTCACCAACAGCCACCTCAACGGCGAAGTGATCCGGCTCGACGGCGCCCTGCGCATGGCGCCGCGCTGAAACAGGCATGGCCGGAACACGCCCTGCCCGACCCTGCCGACCTTGTTCTCACCTCGTTTTTTGTGTCCATTTTTACAACAGGAGACCTAGCATGACTTTCACCAAATCCGTACTCGCCCTCGCCCTGGCTGGTTCGGCGGCAGGCGCCGCCCTGGCAGACATCAACATTGGCGTCAGCCTGCCCCTGACCGGACCGACCTCGGCACTGGGCATTCCGATCAAGAACGCCATTGCCCTGTGGCCTACCAGCATAGGCGGTGAAAAACTCAACGTCATCATTCTTGACGATGCCACCGACCCCACCAACGCCACCAAAAACGCCCGCCGCTTCGTGACGGACGACAAGGTCGACATCCTGATGGGCTCGGCCGCCACGCCGCCGGCCAATGCGGTTGCCGCCGTCGCCGCGGAAACCGGCACCATGCACCTGACCTTTGCCCCCATCGACGTGTCCACCGGCAAGGCGCCCTGGTCCTACAACATGCCGCAGTCCACGCTGGTGATGTCGCATACCATCGTTGAACACATGAAAAAAACCGGCGTCAAGACGGTCGGCTTCATTGGTTACGCCGATGCCTATGGCGAGCTGTTCCTGCGCGACATGAAGGTCAAAATGGCCGGCACCAACATCAAGTTCGTGTCTGAAGAGCGTTTTGCCCGTACCGACACCAGCGTCACCGGCCAGGCGCTCAAGGTCACGACCGGCAACCCGGACGCCATCCTGATCGTCGCTTCGGGCAGCGGCGCCGCCATGCCGCACAAGGCGCTGATCGAGCGTGGCTACAAGGGCAAGATTTACCAGACGCACGGCGCAGCCTCGCGCGACCTGATGCGTGTCGGCGGCAAGGACGTCGAAGGCGCCTTTGTGGTCGCCGGCCCCGGCGTCGTGGCCGAACAACTGCCCGCCAATCACCCAAGCAAAAAAGTCGCCATGGCCCACGTGACCGCCTGGGAAAAAATTTACGGCCCGAACAGCCGCAACCCGTTTGCGGGCCACGCTTACGACGCTTCGGTGGTGCTGCAGAAAATCATTCCGGTGGCGCTCAAGACCGCCAAACCCGGCACCAAGGAATTCCGCGGTGCGCTCAAGGCCGCGCTGGAAAACGCCGGCCCCATTGCACTGTTCCACGGGACAGTCAACTACACGGCCACCAACCACGCCGGCTACACCGACGACACCGGCGTGATCATGCAGATTGTCAACGGCGACTGGAAGCTGCAGCCTAAATAAGCAGGCAACATTGCGGATGCCAGCGGGCGGGTCGGCCTCCAGCCACCCTCCGCTGCGCCTATCGTTTTCACGGGTTTCCTGAAGGTAGTTATGGATTTTTCAATTGCCAGCATCCTGCTGGTCGATGGTCTGACCAATGGCGCAATTTACGCGCTGCTGGGACTGGCCACCGTGCTGGTGTTTGCGGTGACCCGCGTCATCTTCATTCCGCAGGGCGAGTTCGTCACCTATGGCGCGCTGACGCTGGCCATTTTGCAGACCGGCAAGGTGCCGGGCACGATCTGGCTGCTGATGCTGCTGGCCGGCCTGGCCGCGCTGGCCGAGGCCTGGCAAACCTGGAAGCGTTACCGGCTTGCCGGTACCGCGCTGCTGGCCGGTCTCAAGGTGCTGGTCGCCCCTGTCGTGGTGTCGCTGGTCACGCTCTGGGCCGCACCGCAGCAGTTTTCGCTGCTGGTGCAGGCACTGCTCTCGGTCTGCATCGTCACCTGTTTCGGGCCGCTGGTCTACCGCCTGGCCTACCAGTCGCTGGCCGACGCCAGCTCTCTGGTGCTCCTGATTGTGTCGGTGGGCGTGCATTTTGCGCTGACCGGCCTGGGCCTGCTTTTCTTCGGCGCCGAGGGCTTTCGCAACCCGCCCTTCTGGGACGCACGCTTCAGCCTGGGGGCGGTCAACCTGTCCGGCCAGGCGGTGATCATTGCGCTGGCGTCCATCGCGCTGATCGTGATGTTGTGGCTGTTTTTTGAGCGCACGCTGTATGGCAAGGCCCTGCGTGCGACCGCAGTGAACCGGCTGGGCGCGCGACTCATGGGCATCTCCTCGCAAACCGCGGGCCAGCTGACCCTGGCCATGGCGGCGCTGATAGGCGCGCTGTCGGGCCTGTTGATTGGCCCCACCACCACCGTGTTTTACGACTCGGGCTTTCTTATCGGCCTCAAGGGATTTGTGGCGGCCGTCATCGGCGGCCTGGCCAGCTACCCGGGCGCAGCGATAGGCGCGCTGGCCGTCGGCATCATCGAAGCCTTCGGCTCCTTCTGGGCCAGCGCCTTCAAGGAAGTCATCGTCTTCACGCTGATCCTGCCGGTGCTGCTCTGGCGCTCGCTCAAGGGCGGGCACTCGGACGAGGAGCACTAGCATGAAACTCCCTCACGCTCACTTCGTTCACTGCCCCCTGAGGGGGCGCTCAGTGCCCTTCGGGCGGCCGGGCGGGCACTGACATGACCATTCGCAAACTGGGGCCGTGGCTCCTGATCGCTGCGCTGGTGCTGGTCTGCATCCTGCCCGTGCCCGAGTTCTGGATCACCCAGCTCAACTACATCGGCATTTCCAGCCTGACCGTGCTGGGCCTGATCCTGCTGACCGGTGTCGGTGGCCTGACCTCCTTCGGGCAGGCGGCCTTTGTGGGCATCGGTGCCTACACCAGCGCCTACCTGACGGTGAACGCCGGTCTGTCGCCCTGGGTCACGCTGCTGGTCGGCCTGGGCCTGACTGCGGCCTGCGCCGTGGTGCTGGGCTGGATCACGCTGCGCATGTCGGGCCACTACCTGCCGCTGGCCACGCTGGCCTGGGGCCTGTCGCTGTACTACACCATGGGCAACCTGGACGCGCTGGGAAAATACGACGGCATTCTCGGTGTCACGGGCCTGTCACTGTTCGGCTGGGAGCTGGGCCAGGGGCGGGTTTACCTGCTGCTGACCTGGTCGCTGGTGCTGCTGGGCACGCTGGCCCTGATTCACCTGCTCGATTCGCGCGTGGGCCGCGCCATCCGTTCGCTCAAGACCGGCTCGCAGATGGCCGAGTCCATGGGCATCGACACGCTGCGCTTCAAGATCGGCATCTTCCTGATTGCCGCGCTGTTTGCCTCGGTGTCCGGCTGGCTGTTTGCGCACTTCCAGCGGTCGGTCAACCCTTCGCCGTTCGGCGTGCATGTGGGCATTGAGTACCTGTTCATGGCCGTGCTCGGCGGCGCCGGCCATGTGTGGGGCGCCATCACCGGCGTGGCGATCACCAAACTCCTGGCCGACCAGCTGCAGGTGCTGCTGCCCATGCTGATAGGCACCAGCGGCAGCTACGAAACCATCGTGTTCGGCGTGCTGCTGGTCCTCACGCTCAAGTACGCGCCAGACGGCGTCTGGGCCTTTGTGGACCGCAAGCTGCCCAAGGCCCCGCGCAAGGTGGACTGGCAGGATGCCGTGCCGCTGCCGCACCGTGCCAAGCCGGCCGCCGGCGAGATCGTGCTGCAGGCCACCAATATCCGCAAGGAGTTCGGCGGCCTGGTGGCGGTCAACGACATCAACTTCTCGGTGGCCTCGGGCCAGATCGTCGGCCTGATTGGTCCCAACGGCGCGGGCAAGTCCACCACCTTCAACCTGCTCACCGGTGTGCTGAGCCTGACCCGCGGCAGCGTGACCTTCCGCGGCGAAACCATCAGCAGCCTGCCCTCGCGCGAGATCGCCAAGCGCGGCATTTCGCGCACCTTCCAGCACGTCAAGATGATTGCCGACATGACGGTGCTTGAAAACGTGGCGCTGGGCGCGCACCTGCGCGGCAGCAAGGGCGCGCCGTCGGCCATGCTGCGGCTGGACCGCGCGGAAGAGCAGCGTCTGCTTCGCGAAGCCGAGCAGCAGCTGCGCCGCGTCGGCATGGGCAACCACCTGCATGAACTGGCCGGCAACCTGGCCATGGGCCAGCAGCGCCTGCTGGAGATTGCGCGCGCGCTGTGCAACGACCCGGCCCTGCTGCTGCTCGACGAACCCGCCGCCGGTTTGCGTTACCTGGAAAAGCAGGCGCTGATCGACGTGCTGCGCCAGCTCAAGGCCGAGGGCATGAGCATTCTGCTGGTCGAACACGACATGGACCTGGTGATGCAGGTCACCGACCGCATCGTGGTCATGGAGTTCGGTACCCGCCTGATCGAAGGCACCCCTGAAGAAATCCAGGCCAGCCCGGCGGTACGCGCCGCCTACCTCGGCACGGAACATTGACCCGCATGACCCCCCCCCTTCTCACCGTCAAGAACCTCCACGCCGGCTACGGCAAGGCCGAAGTCCTGCGCGGCATCGACCTGCAGGCCGAAGCCGGCAGCATCATCACCGTCATCGGTCCCAACGGCGCTGGCAAGTCCACCCTGCTCAACGCGCTCATGGGTGTGTTGCCGGCCACCGGCAGCATCGACTACGCCGGCCGCTCCATCATCGGCTTGCCGCTCGAGGAACGCGTCATGCTGGGCATCGCCCTGGTGCCCGAAAAACGCGAGCTGTTCGGCAGCATGTCGGTCGAAGATAACCTCGTGCTCGGTGCCTTTCGCCAGGTGCGCCTGCGCAACAAGGCCTGGCGCGACCAGATGGAGGTCGTGTTCGAGCTGTTTCCGCGCCTGAAGGAGCGCCGCGCCCAGGAAGCCGGCACGCTGTCGGGCGGCGAGCGGCAGATGCTGGCCCTGGGCCGGGCCCTGATGTCGCGCCCGACCTTGCTGATGCTCGACGAACCCAGCCTGGGCCTGGCGCCACTGATCGTGCGGGAGATCTTCCGCACCATCGAGGCCTTGCGCCAGACCGGCGTGACCACCCTGCTGGTCGAGCAGAACGCGCGCGCAGCCCTGGAGGCGGCCGACCATGCTTATGTACTGGAAATGGGCGAGATCGGCCTGAGCGGCCCGGCCGCCGACCTCGCCAAGGACCCGCGCGTGGTGGACACCTACCTGGGCGCGTCCCGCAAACCTGCAGCCACCGCCTGAGGCCATGGACTACCAGCCCCGCCTCGACGACATCCGGTTCATCCTGCACGAGGTGCTGGACGCCCCGGCGCAATTGCAGGCGCTCGCGCCTTTTGCTGATGCGGATGCCGACCTCCTGCAGCAGGTCATCAGTGAAGCCGGCAAATTCGTGGCCGGACAGATCGCGCCGCTGCAACGCACCGGCGACGAGATCGGCTGCACGTGGAACCAGGGGCTGGTCACTACCCCGCCCGGTTTCAAGGCTGCCTATGCCACCTTCTGGCAAGGCGGATGGCCGGCGCTGGCCTGCGCGACGGAGGACGGCGGCCAGGGCCTGCCCACGGTGCTGGAAGCGATTCTGTACGAGATGCTCAGCGCCGCCAACCATGGCTGGACCATGGCACCCGGCCTGCTGCACGGCGCTTATGAATGCATACGCCACCATGCCAGCGACGCCCTGAAGGCGAGCTACCTTGAGAAAGTGGCGACCGGCGAATGGCTGGCCACCATGTGCCTGACCGAGCCACACGCGGGCAGCGACCTGGGCCTGGCAAGGACCCGGGCCGTGGCCCAGGCCGACGGCAGCTACCGCCTCAGTGGCACCAAGATTTTCATCTCCGGCGGCGAACACGACCTGACGGACAACATTGTTCACCTCGTGCTCGCACGTCTGCCCGATGCACCGCCCGGCCCCAAAGGCCTGTCACTGTTTCTGGCGCCCAAGGTCTTGCCGGACGGCCAGCGCAACACGGTTCATTGCGATCGCATCGAGGAAAAAATGGGCCTGCACGGCAGCCCGACCTGCGTGATGCGTTTTGACGAGGCCACCGGCTGGATCGTTGGCGAGCCGGGCCGAGGCCTGGCGGCGATGTTCGTGATGATGAATGCGGCGCGCCTGCATGTTGCCCTGCAGGGGATCGGCCTGCTCGAGGCCGCGTGGCAAAAGGCCGATGCCTATGCCGGGGAACGCCGGCAGATGCGTGTGCCCGGCCCGCGTGACAACACGCAGGCCGCCGATGCCATCAGCGGCCATCCGGCCATGCGCCGCATCCTGGACACCCAGCGTGCCTGGATAGACGGCGGCCGCGTGCTGGCCTACCGCACGGCGATGGAACTGGACATCGCCAAACACCATCCCGACACCACCCGGCAGGACAGCGCGCAACGCTGGTGCAGCCTCGTCACGCCGGTGCTCAAGGCCGCCTTCACCCACCAGGCCTTTTATGGCGCCAGCGAATGCCTGCAGGTTTTCGGTGGCCACGGCTACGTGCGCGAGTGGGGCATCGAGCAAATCGTGCGTGACGCGCGTGTGCCCATGATTTACGAAGGCACCAACGAGATCCAGGCCATCGACCTGCTGGTGCGCAAGGTGCTGGCCGACGGCGGCGCCGGCATGGCCGCGCTGCTGCAGGACCTGCAGACCGGACTGGACGCCGGCCAGCCGCGCGATGCCGACGTGTTGCGCCGCTTTGCCGACCTGCGCAACCTCACAGGCCTGCTGGCCACGGCCAGCCAGACCGACCCGGTGCTGCCTTACGAAGCCGCCGACGATTACCTGCGCGCGGTCGCCCTCGCCCTGCTGGCCTGGGCGTGGAGCCGCATCGATAAGGTCGCGGACGACGCCCCGCGCTGGCGCCAGGCCAGCGCCGCGCTGCACCTGCGCGTGTTGCCCGAATTCGACATGCGTGTCAAAACAATTGAAGGACAATGCAAACCTGTCCCCGTGCTGAACTGAACCCCATGAGCGCTCGCGATCTTCCCAAACCTCCCGACCCGGCCGCCACGGCCGCGGTGGACCAGGTCGACACCAGCTACCTGCAAAGCCTGATCGGCTACAACGCCAGGCGCGCGGCGCTGTCGGTCATCGAGGTGTTCATGGAGCGCATGGCCCCGTATGACCTGCGGGTGGTGGATTTTTCAGTGCTGTCACTGGTCACGCACAACCCCGGCATCACCTCGCGCCAGCTCTGTACCGCGCTGGGCATCCTGCCGCCCAACCTGGTGGCCATGGTCAACAGCCTGGAAAAACGCGCGCTGATCGAGCGCAGACCGCACCCGCGGGACGGGCGGGCGATGGGTCTGCACCTCACCGCCAGCGGCAGCAAGCTCATGCGCGACGCCGAACGCACCGCGGCGGCGCTGGAAGCCGAAGTCGCCTCCCGGCTCTCGGCCAGCGAGACCAAAACCCTGCTGCGGCTGCTGCAGAAGATCTACCTGTAGGGCGGGGCCAGCCACACCCCTAACGCATTCGTTCCGGATTTTCAAGCCCTTTTGGCCGTGAAGCTACACCCTGCGGGCGCAGGCAGCTATAAAACTAGTAGCAGTCCGGAATTTGCGCTATATTCGCCTTCCAAGCCCGCGCTTGTCTATCAATTCTCACAAAAACGTGACCAGGAGATGCCCCCCATGAGTGCCAAAGAAAATGCCGCCGTCGGACAGCTGTTTGAACTGCTTGAATCGCGTTACGCCCTGCGGGTGTTGTGGGCGCTCAAAGACGGTCATCCGCAGACTTTCCGGCTGCTGCAGGACAGCGTGGGCAGCATCACCCCGAACACCCTGAACACCCGTATCAAGGAACTGCGCGCCGCCGGCCTGATGGGTCACGGCAACGACGGCTACATCGTCACCGCCCTGGGTGCCGACCTGCTCAAACGCCTGAACGACGTGCAGGCCTTTGCCGCCAAGTGGTCGGCCAGCCAGACCAAGGTCGCGGCCGTCAAGAAGAAATAAGGCGCTGGCATCCCCGCAAAGACAGGCCCTGCGCCTGTCTTTTTATTTGGGGCGGGCCCTTTCAGCGCCATACTTTAGGCATAAAATCGGGCTGCAGCCCTTTTACAGCCTGCGCAGCCAGCTATCTATTTGGTAGCACCGGCGAACCCGGAGCCCGCGCAACCGCGCAACGCCCAACTGCAATTCCTTGTCTTGAAAAGGGCTTTACTGCCCCAAGCTGATCCTTTGTCCTTCTGAACAAACGCCTTCGACCATGTCCGACAACAAACAACCCGAACAAAACCAAGACCTCAGCGGCGCGCCCAGCCCGGAAGAGCTGGAAGCCGCGCAGGCGGCCAACGAGGCCGATGAACTGGGCGCGGCCCAGGCCGAGCTGGCCGTGCTGCAGGCCAAAAACACCGAACTGGCCGACAACTTTCTGCGTGCCAAGGCCGAGGCTGAAAACGCCCGCCGCCGCGCCGACGACGAAATCGCCAAGGCGCGCAAGTTCGCCGTCGAGAGTTTTGCCGAAAGCCTGCTGCCGGTCACCGACAGCCTGGAAGCAGGCCTGCAGCAGCAGGACGCCACCGCTGCCCAGATTCGCGAAGGCACCGAAGCCACGCTCAAGCAGCTCAAAAGCGCGCTCGAGCGCAACAAGGTGATCGAGATCAACCCCGCTGCCGGGACCCGCTTCGATCCGCACCAGCACCAGGCCATCAGCATGGTGCCGGCCGAGCAGGAAGCCAACACCGTGGTCAGCGTGCTGCAAAAAGGCTACCTGATCGCAGACCGCGTGTTGCGACCCGCGCTGGTCACCGTGGCGGCGCCCAAATAAATGCATTGATTTGCGATGTCGCACTTGAAACGTCGAAAGTTATCCACAAGTCATCAACATGGTCGTGTGACCAGCGGCTGAAATCTTCGGCCTCCCCGTCTTCACCAACTTAAGCAAGAAAATCTAGGAGTAAATCATGGGCAGAATCATCGGTATCGATCTGGGCACCACCAACAGCTGCGTGGCTGTGATGGAGGGCAATGTTCCCCGCGTCATCGAAAACTCGGAAGGCGCGCGCACCACGCCGTCGGTCGTGGCTTACCTCGAAAACGGTGAAGTGCTGGTCGGTGCCTCGGCCAAACGCCAGGCCGTGACCAACCCCAAGAACACCCTGTACGCGGTCAAGCGCCTGATCGGCCGCAAGTTCGCCGAAAAAGAAGTGCAGAAGGACATCGACCTGATGCCCTACAAGATCGTGGCCGCCGACAACGGCGACGCCTGGGTCGAGGTGCACGGCAAGAAGATGTCCCCGCAGCAGGTCAGCGCCGACATCCTGCGCAAGATGAAAAAAACCGCCGAAGACTACCTCGGCGAACCGGTCACCGAAGCCGTGATCACGGTGCCTGCCTACTTCAACGACGCGCAGCGCCAGGCCACCAAAGACGCCGGCCGCATTGCCGGCCTGGACGTCAAGCGCATCATCAACGAACCCACCGCCGCGGCGCTGGCCTTCGGCATGGACAAGCAGGAAAAAGGCGACCGCAAGATCTCGGTCTATGACCTGGGCGGCGGCACCTTCGACATCTCCATCATCGAGATTGCCGATGTCGACGGTGAAAAGCAGTTTGAAGTGCTGTCCACCAACGGTGACACCTTCCTGGGCGGCGAAGACTTTGACCAGCGCATCATCGACTTCATCATCGACGAGTTCAAGAAGGAATCCGGCGTCAACCTCAAGAACGACGTGCTGGCCCTGCAGCGCCTGAAGGAAGCCGCCGAAAAAGCCAAGATCGAGCTGTCGTCCAGCGCGCAGACCGACATCAACCTGCCCTACATCACGGCCGATGCCTCGGGTCCGAAACACCTGAACATCAAGATGACCCGCTCCAAGCTGGAGCAGCTGGTCGAAGAGCTGGTCGAGCGCACCATCGCCCCCAGCCGCGTCGCGGTCAAGGACGCTGGCGTCGCCAGCGGCGACATCCATGACGTGATCCTGGTCGGCGGCCAGACCCGCATGCCCAAGGTGCAGGAGAAGGTCAAGGAATTCTTCGGCAAGGAGCCACGCAAGGACGTGAACCCCGACGAGGCCGTGGCCGTCGGTGCCGCGATCCAGGGCCAGGTGCTGTCGGGCGACCGCTCCGACGTGCTGCTGCTCGACGTCACCCCGCTGTCCCTGGGCATCGAGACCATGGGCGGCGTGATGACCAAGATGATCAAGAAAAACACGACCATCCCGACCAAGTTTGCGCAGACCTTCTCGACCGCCGAGGACAACCAGCCGGCCGTGACGATCAAGGTGTTCCAGGGCGAGCGTGAAATCGCTTCGGGCAACAAGGCGCTGGGCGAGTTCAACCTCGAGGGCATTCCGCCTGCCGCACGCGGCACGCCGCAGATCGAAGTGTCCTTCGACATCGACGCCAACGGCATCCTGCATGTGGGCGCCAAGGACAAGGGCACCGGCAAGGAAAACAAGATCACCATCAAGGCCAACTCGGGCCTGTCGGAATCCGAAATCCAGCAGATGGTCAAGGACGCTGAACTCCACGCGGCCGAAGACAAGGAGCGGGTCGAGTTTGTGCAGGCCAAGAACAACGCCGAAGCCATGGTGCACAGCGTGAAAAAATCGCTGACCGAGTACGGCGACAAGCTCGACGCCGGCGAGAAGGAAAAGATCGAGGCCGCCATCAAGGACATGGAAGAGGCGCTCAAGGGCGAGAGCAAGGACGCCATCGACGCGAAGAATGCCGCCCTGATGGAAGCCAGCCAGAAGCTTGGTGAAAAAATGTACGCCGACATGCAGGCATCGCAGGCGGCCCAGGCCGGCGGCGCAGCTGGCGGCGAAGAAGCCGCCGCCAAACCGGCCGCCGACGACAATGTGGTGGACGCCGAAGTCAAGGAAGTCAAGAAGGGCTGATCCCCTTTTTGATGCATCGCCTCCGGGCAGCGAAGCGGAATCGGGGGTTTTCCCCGCATTCCGCTTTGCCGCATCCGGGGCACAGGAATCCTTTCCACTGAACACGCAATTCCCATGGCCATCAAAAAAGACTACTACGACACGCTGGGTGTTCCGAAAAACGCCAGCGATGAAGACATCAAGAAAGCCTATCGCAAGCTGGCGATGAAGCACCACCCTGACCGCAACCAGGGCAGCGCCAGCAAGGCCTCCGAGGAAAAATTCAAGGAAGCCAAGGAAGCCTACGAGATGCTTTCCGATGCGCAAAAACGTGCCGCCTACGACCAGTACGGCCATGCCGGCGTGGACCCGAACCGCGGCGGCGGCCCTGGTGCAGAAGGTTTTGGCGGCTTTGCCGAAGCCTTTGGCGACATTTTTGGTGATGTGTTCGGCGGCCAGCAAGGCCGCGGCGGGCAGCGCGGGGGCCGCCAGGTCTACCGCGGCGGCGACCTCAGCTACGCAATGGAAGTCACGCTGGAGGAAGCGTCCACCGGCAAGGACGCGCAGATCCGCATCCCGAGCTGGGACGACTGCAGCACCTGCCACGGCACCGGCGCCAAACCCGGCACCAAGGTGGTCACCTGCACCACCTGCCACGGCCACGGCGTGGTGCAGATGCGCCAGGGCTTCTTCAGCGTGCAGCAGACCTGTCCGCAGTGCAAGGGCACGGGCAAACTGATCCCCGAGCCCTGCGTCGCCTGCCATGGCGTGGGCAAGACCAAAAGCACGAAAACCCTGGAAGTCAAGATTCCGGCCGGCATCGACGACGGCATGCGCATCCGCTCCACCGGCAACGGCGAGCCGGGCACCAACGGCGGCCCGCCGGGTGACCTCTACATCGAGATCCGCCTGAAGAAACACGACATCTTCGAGCGCGACGGCGACGACCTGCATTGCGTCGTGCCCATTGGCATGCCCGCAGCCGCGCTGGGCGGCGAGATCGAGGTGCCGACGCTGGCCGGCAAGGCCGCCATCGACATCCCCGAAGGCACGCAGACCGGCAAGCAGTTCCGCCTGCGCGGCAAGGGCATCAAGGGCGTGCGCTCCAGCTACCCCGGCGACCTGTATTGCCACATCACGGTGGAAACGCCGGTCAAGCTGACCGAGCACCAGCGCAAGCTGTTCAAGGAGCTCGACGAGTCCCTGAAAAAAGGCGGCGCCAAACACTCGCCGACCGAAGAAAGCTGGACCGACAAGCTCAAGGGCTTCTTCGGCGCCTGACATTGGCTCGAGTGTGATCTCCCCATGCCGGATTCAGTCCGGCATTTTTTTGCCCGTCTTTCGTCACTTGGTCCGCGTCGGCGTCCATGCGCGGCATCTTGAGTTGAATCGACGGCGCCCGACCATCACGTGCATGACAAACGACGGACAACACGACCTCGCAGAAGATCTCACGGCCAAACAGGCACGCCGTCCAGCCCTGCGGTTTCTGGTAGGCCACAGATCAGGTTCGCATTCTGCACCGCCTGACCGGCCGCTCCCTTTCCCAGATTGTCGACCACGCCCATCGCGATCACCAAGTTGCGCTCTGGATCGGCCGCATAACTGACGAACGCGAGGTTCGAGCCTGTAGCCCATTTGGTCTGCGGTGGCTTGTCGGTCACGCGGACGAACGCCCGCTCGGCGTAGAAACGCCGGGCCGCGTCCAGGCACTGGTCCGTGGTGGCGTGGCCGCGGCAGTAAATGGTGGCGAGTACGCCGCGGGTCATCGGTACCAGGTGTGGCGTGAACACCAGCCCGGCCGAGCTGCCGCCACTCAGCCGCTCGATCGTCTTGGCAATCTCCGGCATGTGGACATGCTTGAGCAGACCGTAGGGCACCAGGTTCTCGTTGCTCTCGGCGTAGCCGAACTTGCTGTCGGCGCCGCCCCGGCCGGCACCGGAGATGCCGGTCTTGACGTCGATCACGATGTTGCCAGGCTCGATCAGCTGGTTAACCAGCAGCGGCGCCAGCGCGTTCAGCGTCGCCGCAGGGAAGCAGCCGGGGTTGGCTACGCGGGTCTGACCCTCGATCTGGGCTGGCCAGACGTCGGCCAGGCCGTACACCCAACCCTCGACGTAGCGGTGGTCACCGCCGATATCAACGATCTTCACGTCCTTGGGGACGCGCGCCAGCGCTTCGGCCGAGGCGCCCGTGGGCAGCGACGCGAACAGCACGTCGAGCTTCGGCAGGCTCGCAGGGTCCCACTTCTCGATCACCAGCTCGGCCAGCTTGGGCGGCACACCGGGAAAGCGGTCTACCAACCGGCTGCCGGCGCTGCCCTCGCCCGCGGCGTAGATTAGCTCGAAAGACGGGTGGCTCGCGACCAGGCGCATCGCCTCTCCGCCGCCAAAACCGCTGATCCCGACAATGCCGACCCGAATGCTCATGGTGGTGTCCTGCTGATGGAGTGAGGGAACAAGTTTAGCGAACTCCCCTGCCGGCTCGGTGGCTCAGGCCGCAAGCGGGCGTACCATGAACAGCAGCCAATTGCGCTGGTCGTCGGACATGTCAAGCGACCCGGTCGCGATTTTTGCTAACTGTGCGGCATCCCGGACCGGCGCATAGGGCCGGCCGGGTTCGTTTGAACAGTTTGGGCTGAACGATAAGTAGATCGTCTGCCGGTTCCCTCACGCCACATCCTTTTGTTTGCTATTAAATCAATAGCTTAGTGCACCTATCCAGCAAGGGCTGGAGGCACTTTTTATTGATAATTCTGTTCCGGGCAAAGCTGCGCGCAATCATTCTCAAAGTGAAACACCCCGTGTTGCGGGTCATGGGGTCGCGGGGCGACGACTGATGAAGAGCTGGCTTATAGTGCTTTGTCTTCATCACTTCCGCACAAGCCCTCTCATGAAAACCAAAGCAGCCGTCGCCTGGAAAGCAGGCCAGCCCCTGACCATCGAAACCGTCGACCTCGAGGGCCCGAAGTTCGGCGAGGTGCTGGTCGAGATCAAGGCCACCGGCATCTGCCACACCGACTACTACACGTTGTCGGGCGCCGACCCGGAAGGCATCTTCCCGGCCATCCTCGGCCATGAAGGCGCGGGCATCGTCGTCGACGTCGGCCCCGGCGTGACCACCCTCAAAAAGGGCGACCACGTCATTCCGCTGTACACGCCGGAATGCCGCCATTGCAAGTTCTGCCTGTCACGCAAAACGAATCTGTGCCAGCTGATACGCGGCACCCAGGGCAAGGGCCTGATGCCCGACGCCACCAGCCGCTTCAGCCTGGACGGCCAGCCGATCTTCCACTACATGGGCACCAGCACCTTCAGCAACTACACGGTGGCGCCGGAAATCTCGCTGGCGAAGATCCGTGACGATGCGCCGTTTGACAAGGTCTGCTACATCGGCTGCGGCGTGACCACCGGCATTGGCGCGGTGCTGTTCACCGCCAAGGTCGAGGCCGGCGCCAATGTGGTCGTGTTCGGCCTGGGCGGCATCGGCCTGAACGTGATCCAGGGCGCGAAGATGGTGGGCGCCGACAAGATCATCGGCGTGGACATCAACCCTGCCCGCCAGGCCATGGCGCGCAAGTTCGGCATGACCCATTTCATCAACCCCAAGGAAGTGGACAACGTGGTCGACGCCATCGTGCAATTGACCGACGGCGGTGCCGACTACAGCTTCGAATGCATAGGCAACACCACCGTGATGCGCCAGGCGCTCGAGTGCACGCACAAGGGCTGGGGCCGCAGCATCATCATCGGCGTGGCCGAGGCTGGCGCCGAGATCAGCACGCGCCCCTTCCAGCTGGTCACCGGCCGCAAGTGGGAAGGCTCGGCCTTCGGCGGCGCGCGCGGCCGCACCGACGTGCCGAAAATTGTGGACTGGTACATGGACGGCAAGATCAACATCGACGATCTGATCACCCACACCATGCCGCTTGAAGACATCAACAAGGGCTTCGAGCTGATGAAAAGCGGCGAGTCGATCCGCGGCGTGGTGCTCTACTGACACCGACGCCACGGCCATCATGAATACGCTCCAGCCCCTGCGCCAGGTCACAGCCGGTGTGCTGGACGTGGCCCTGTACGAGACCGGGCCGGCGGAGGGCCCACCCGTCTTCCTGATGCACGGCTTTCCCTACGACATGCACGCCTACGCCGAGGTGGCGCCCCAGCTGGCGGCGCAAGGCTGCCGGGTGTATGTGCCTTCCCTGCGCGGCTATGGCGCCACGCGTTTCCTCAGCGACGCCACGCCGCGATCGGGCGAGCAGGCCGCGCTGGGCGCCGATCTGCTGGCACTTTTGGACGCACTGGCCGTGCCACGCGCCGTGCTCGCGGGTTACGACTGGGGCGGCCGCGCGGCCTGCGTGGTGGCGGCCCTCTGGCCCGAACGCTGCGCCGGCCTGGTGTCGCTGAACAGCTACAACATCCAGAACATCGCCAAAGCCATGGTGCCGGACACGCCGGACAACGAGCACAGCCTCTGGTACCAGTATTACTTTCACAGCGAACGCGGCCGCGCGGGCCTGGCGGCCGACCGGCGCGCCTTCTGCCGCCTGCTCTGGAAACTGTGGTCGCCGACCTGGGGCTTTGATGACGCCACCTTCGAGCGCAGCGCCGCCGCTTTCGACAACCCGGACTTTGTCGAGGTGGTGATCCACTCCTACCGCCACCGCTTCGGCCTGGTGGCCGGTGACCCGGCGCTGGCCGACATCGAGCGGCGCCTGGCGGCGCAGACGCCCATCACGGTGCCCAGCATCACCTTCGACGGCAGCGACGACGGTGTGCGCCCGCCGGCCACCGCCGCCCAACACGCGCACCGCTTCACCGGGCCACGGTCGCACCGCATCGTGCCCGGCGCCGGCCACAACCTGCCACAGGAAAAGCCGCAGCTGTTTGCCAACGCCGTGCTTGAACTGGTTCAACAAAGCCTTGCCCCATGACCACGTCCCCCGAACTCCTCAGTGAACACGCCTGCTTCGGTGGTGTGCAGCGCTTTTACCAGCACGCCTCCCCCACCATCGGCCTGCCGATGAAATTTTCGGTCTTCCTCCCGCCGCAGGCCGCGATAGACGCCGCCGGCGGCAGCGTGCCCGCGCTGATCTACCTGGCGGGACTGACCTGCAACGAGGAAACCTTCATGGTCAAAGCCGGCGCACAGCGACTGGCCGCCAGCCTCGGCCTGGCGCTGATCACACCCGACACCAGCCCGCGCGGCGCCAAGCTTCCCGGCGACGCCGAGAGCTGGGACTTTGGCGTCGGGGCCGGCTTTTACCTTGATGCCACGCAGGCCCCATGGTCGCAGCACTACCGGATGGAAAGCTATATCACCGGCGAACTGCTGCCGCTGCTGACCGGCACCCTGCCCCTCAACGCAGACCGCATCGGCATCTTCGGCCATTCGATGGGCGGGCACGGCGCGCTGACGCTGGCGCTGCGTCACCCCGGCCTGTTCAAGTCGGTCTCGGCTTTTGCACCCATCTGTGCGCCCAGCCAGTGCCCCTGGGGGCGCAAGGCCTTCACCGGCTACCTCGGCGCCGACGAATCAGCCTGGGCGGCGCATGATGCCACCGCCCTGATGAGCAAGCTGGACGCCGCGCCCTACCCCGGCGGCATCCTGATCGACCAGGGTCTGGCCGACAAATTTTTGGCCGAGCAACTGAACCCTCACCTTTTTGAAGCGGCCTGCGTCCACGCCGGCCAGGCCCTGCAGTTGCGCCGTCATACGGGCTACGACCACGGTTATTACTTTGTTGCCACCTTCATGTCGGACCACCTGAGCCACCACGCGCGGCAGCTTTCACAGTGAACAGCTAAAAGAGGCTGCCCTGCGCAGAGGGCCGTACCGGCGGCCTGAACTGGCTGAAGTCCAGCTCGGTGCGCTGCCGGTTCAGGCCCAGCCGGTGGCAGGCTTTTTCAAACCGCTGTTTGATCAGGTCGGCCCACAGGCCGCTGCCTTTCATGCGTGAGGCAAAGTCGCTGTCGTAGTCCTTGCCGCCGCGCATCTCCTGGATACGCGCCATGATGCGGCCCGCACGTTGCGGGTAATGCAGTTCCAGCCACTGCTTGAACAGCGGCGCCACTTCCCAGGGCAGTCGCACCACGGTGTAAAACGCGGTGCGCGCACCGGCCTCAAAGGCGGCCTGCAGCACCTGCTCCATGTCGTCGTTCACAAACGGAATCTGCGGCGCCACACTCACCCCCACGGGAACGCCCGCGTCGGCCAGCGTCCGGATGGTGCGCAGGCGCCGGTGCGGCGCCGCCGCGCGCGGCTCGAGCTTGCGGGCGAGTTCGCCGTCCAGCGTGGTGATGGTCACGTAGACCGCGGCCAGATGTCGGGCCGCCATGGGCGCCAGCAGGTCCAGGTCACGCTCGACGCCGCTGGACTTGGTGACCAGCGCCAGCGGATGCCCCAGTTCCTGCATCAGCTCGATCAGGCCGCGGGTCAGGCGCAGCTCGCGCTCGACCGGCTGGTAACAATCGGTGGCCGAGCCGATGTTGATCAGCTTGGGCACATAGCTGCGTTTGCCGAGGTCGGCGCGCAGCATGGCGGCTATGTTGCGCTTGGCGATGATTTTTGTTTCAAAGTCCAGGCCCGGCGAGAGGTTGAGGTAGCTGTGCGTGGGCCGCGCGTCTTTCTCGAACCGGTGAGCCAGGCGCGTGGCGGTGCCGCGGCCCTTGATGGCATGCACGGGAATGGCGACTTCGGTCATGGGGAAGGTCTGGAGAATACTGTACAAAATTACAGTATAGCCACTCTTCTGTCGCCTAGCAGTTCCCACCCGTCGGCCCCTGAAACGCTATATATTCAATAGCGTCTTGCGCCCGTCCCTATTGGGGAAAAGCACTTTTAACCGGATAAATACGGGCTTCAGGGGGTGCTGAGACCCACTCCGGGCGGCACACGCGCCGGCCGGCGCCGCGACTCCACGCCCAGGTACAGCGCCTTGCCCGCCAGCAGCGACAAGGCGAAGGCCACCAGCATGCCCAGCGCATTGGCCGCCAGCTGCGTGGGCCAGAAATGGCTGACCACGGCATTGACGCCCAAGAGCACGGCAAAGTGAATCAGGAACACCGAGTAGGACATCTGACCGAGCTGCAGCAGCCACGGCGCGTCCAGCCAGCGCCCTGACGCCCGGCGGCGCTCCAGGGCCGCCAGGATCAGCGCCACCACCAGCGCCACCAGCAACCGGCCCCTGAAGTCGAGCACCAGCGCCACCACACCCAGCAGCCCCAGGGCCAGCAGCCAGCGCACCGGCCGGGCGCTGCGCGATGCCCACCAGGCCAGCATGCCCAGGGCGTAAGCGCCAAAGAAGTACAGCCCCGAGATGTCCAGCGCCGCGTGCCGGTTGAACATCCCCAGCGACGCGGCGGCGAGCAGCACCACCAACAGCACCCCGGCCTGCGCCGGCACGCCGGGCCAGCGTCTGTGGCCGTGGTCCACCAGCGCGAACAGCAGCACGCTGATCACGAACAGCTGGAAATCAATCGCCGCGTACCAGATACCTGCCGACAGCGCTTCCTGCCCCACGATGTCCTGCAACAGGAACACATGAGCCAGCACCTGCCAGGCGGTGGGGCTGTCGGGCACCGAAGGATGCGCCAGCCACGGCCGCACTGCCGCCGCAACCAGCGTGGTGATGGCCAGGGCCACAAGAAGGGGGAGCGCCAGCCGCTGGTAGCGGCGCAGGATCAGGCGACCGGGTTGCCGGAACACCGCCAGCCCCTGGGGCGCCAGCACGCTGGCGGCCAGAAAACCACCCACCACCAGAAACACCTGGACGGCCATGCGCGCGTCGTCGTAAAGCCAGTCCATCAGCGCCGGCGCTGCCGTGTAGACCACATCGCTCATGGGCCCGTAGAACGCCAGGTGGTGCCAGACGATCAGCACGCAGCCCAGCGCCTTCAGGGCATCAATGCCGGGCAGGCGCTGCGCGGACGGCGGCAGGACAGCGACTGGCGGCTTCATGGGGCAGGCAGCTTAAGCGCAGACCCTTTGGCGCGCTTCCTGGTACTCGCGCTTGAGCTGCGCAACAAAGTCGGCCGTGCTCTGGACCTTGCTGATCGCGCCAATGCCCTGGCCGCAGCCCCAGATGTCTTTCCAGGCCTTGGACTTGTCGCCGCCGAAGTTCATCTTGCTCGGGTCGCTTTCGGGCAGATTGTCGGGGTCCATGCCGGCCGCGCGAATCGACGGAGCCAGGTAGTTGCCGTGCACGCCGGTGAACAGGTTGCTGTAGACGATGTCATCGGAATTGCTGTCCACGATGGCTTGCTTGTAGGCGTCCGAGGCGCGCGCCTCTTCGGTGGCAATGAAGGCCGAGCCGATGTAGGCAAAGTCGGCACCCATGGCCTGCGCTGCCAGCACCGCGCCGCCGGTGGAGATCGCGCCAGACAGCGCAACCGGGCCATCAAACCACTGGCGGATTTCCTGGATCAGCGCAAACGGGCTTTTGACACCGGCATGGCCGCCGGCGCCGGCAGCCACCGCCACCAGGCCATCGGCGCCCTTTTCAATCGCCTTGCGCGCGAACTTGTTGTTGATGATGTCGTGCAGCACCACGCCGCCGTAGCTGTGCGCGGCGGCGTTGATGTCCTCGCGTGCGCCCAGCGAAGTGATGTAGATGGGCACCTTGTATTTCACGCACATTTCCATGTCGTGTTCGAGCCGGTCGTTGGACTTGTGCACGATCTGGTTGATCGCAAACGGCGCGGCAGGCTTGTCCGGGTTGGCCTTGTTGTAGGCGGCCAGCGTCTCGGTGATCTCGGCCAGCCACTCGTCGAGCTGCGACGCCGGACGCGCGTTGAGCGAGGGCATGGCACCGACCACCCCGGCAATACACTGGGCAATCACCAGCTTGGGATTGCTGATGATGAACAGCGGCGAGCCGATGATGGGCAGGGGCAGCGCGTTCAGCGGGGCGGGAAGTCTGGACATGGTGTCTCCGGTGATGGTTCTTGTGAGATTCTGAGCGAAAAGTGAGCCTGGCCCTTGTCAATCGGGCGACAACAGCTATCAAATAGATAGCAAACCAAGGGCCGGTCAAGGTCGGTTCAAAAAGCCTCCAGCGCCAACGCGGTCACGCTGTCGGCCCCTTCGACAATGCTGTCGCGCATGCCGGGCGCCTTGCTCAGCAGATGGTCAGCGTAGAACACCGCGGTGGTGATCTTGGCCTGCATGAAGGCGGTGTCTTCGCCGCGAGCCAGATGTTCTTCGGCCACCAGCAGCGAACGCGCCATCTGCCAGCCGGCGACCACGTTGCCGGCCAGCATCAGGTAAGGCACGCTGCCGGCGAACACGGCGTTGGGTGAGGCCTTGGTGTTGCCGGCCACAAATTCCACGACATCGACAAAAGCTTTGCGTGCAGCCGTCAGGCGTTTGGCCACGGCCTTCGCCGCAGCGCCGCCCTGCTTGAGCAGCGCAGCCTCGGTCTTTTCAATCTGGCTGGCAATCCCCTTGGCGGTCTGGCCACCGTCGCGCGCGGTCTTGCGCCCGACCAGGTCGTTGGCCTGGATGGCGGTCGTGCCTTCGTAAATCGTCAGGATCTTGGCGTCGCGGTAATACTGCGCCGCACCGGTTTCCTCGATGAAACCCATGCCGCCGTGCACCTGCACGCCCAGCGAGGTGACCTCCAGGCTCATCTCGGTGCTGTAACCCTTGACCAGCGGCACCATGTATTCGTAGAAGGCCTGGTTCTGCTTGCGCACGTCGGCGTCGGGGTGGTGATGCGACGCGTCATAGGCGGCCGCGGCCACCGAGGCCATGGCACGGCAGCCTTCGGTGTAGGCGCGCATGGTCATCAGCATGCGCTTGACGTCGGGGTGGTGGATGATGGGTGCGCTGGCATTGATGGAACCATCGACCGGACGGCTCTGCACGCGGTCCTTCGCAAAGGCCACGGCCTTCTGGTAAGCGCGCTCGGCAATCGCAATGCCCTGCATGCCCACCGCATAACGCGCCGAGTTCATCATGATGAACATGTACTCGAGGCCGCGGTTTTCCTGGCCGACGATGTAGCCGACGGCGCCGCCGTGGTCGCCGTACTGCAGCACCGCCGTCGGGCTGGCCTTGATGCCGAGTTTGTGTTCAATGCTCACGCAGTGCACGTCATTGCGTGCGCCCAGCGCCCCGTCCTTGCCCACCAAAAACTTGGGCACCACAAACAGGCTGATGCCCTTGACGCCTTCGGGCGCGCCGGTCACACGCGCCAGCACCAGGTGCACGATGTTCTCGGCCATGTCATGTTCACCGTAGGTGATGTAGATCTTGGTGCCGAACACCTTGTAGGTGCCGTCAGGCTGCGGCTCGGCACGGCTGCGCACCATCGCCAGGTCGGAACCGGCCTGAGGCTCGGTCAGGTTCATGGTGCCGGTCCACTTCCCGCTGACCAGCTTTTCGAGGTAAATGGCTTTGAGCTCGTCCGAGCCGGCCGTCAGCAGCGCTTCAATCGCGCCGTCCGACAGCAGCGGGCACAACGCAAAACTCATGTTGGCCGAGTTGAGCATTTCGCCGCAAGCTGCGCCTATCGTCTTGGGCAGGCCCTGGCCGCCAAAGTCCAGCGGGTGTTGCAGACCCTGCCAGCCACCTTCGGCGTACTGTTTGTAGGCCTCCTTGAAGCCGGGCGTTGTGGTGACCACGCCGTCTTTCCAGCTCGAGGGGTTCTTGTCGCCCTCCCAGTTCAGCGGAGACAACACGCCCTCGTTGAACTTGGCGCATTCTTCCAGCACCGCTTGCGCCGTCTCAAAACCGGCCTCCTCAAAGCCCGGAATCTGCGCCACTGCATCGATGTTGGCCAGGTGTTTGATGTCAAACAGCATGTCCTTGAGGGGGGCTTTGTAGCTCATGTCGTGTCTCCAGTGTCCAGATGTCAATCCATAGTCCGGTTATCCGGCGCAAAAAAAGGGCATCGCCAGCGATGCCCTGTTCATCCACCCGGATTAAAGGGCGGCGACCAGTTCGGGGACCGCCGTGAACAGGTCGGCCTCCAGGCCGTAGTCGGCCACGCTGAAAATCGGCGCCTCGGCATCCTTGTTGATCGCCACGATGACCTTGCTGTCCTTCATGCCGGCCAGATGCTGGATCGCGCCACTGATGCCGGCGGCGATGTACAGCTGGGGCGCCACAATCTTGCCGGTCTGGCCGACCTGCCAGTCGTTGGGTGCATAACCGGCATCGACCGCAGCACGCGAAGCACCGAGCGCCGCACCGAGCTTGTCGGCCAGCGGGGTCATGACTTCGTTGAATTTTTCGGCACTGCCCAGCGCGCGTCCACCGCTGACGATGATCTTGGCGGCGGTCAGTTCAGGGCGGTCGCTCTTGGCGATTTCGCTACCGACAAAAGTCGACTTGCCGCTGTCGGCCACACCGGTCACGATTTCCACAGCGGCAGAGCCGCCGCTGGCTGCTGCCGCATCAAAACCCGTGGTGCGCACGGTAATCACTTTGGTGGCGTCCAGGCTCTGCACGATGGCAATCGCGTTGCCGGCGTAGATCGGGCGCTCGAAGGTATCGACCGCATCGACCTTGGTGATGTCGGAGATCTGGCCGACGTCCAGCAGGGCCGCGACACGCGGTGCGATGTTCTTGCCCGAAGCCGTGGCGGGGAACAGGATGTGCGAATAGCTGCCGGCCAGCGCGATGACCTGGGCGGCCATGTTTTCGGCCAGGCCGTGTTCGAAGTGGGCGCCATCCACGTGGATGACTTTGGCCACGCCGGCAATCTGGCTGGCGGCTTGAGCGGCTGCGCCAGCGTTCAGGCCGGCCACCAGCACATGCACCTCGCCGCCGCACTGGGAGGCAGCGGTGACGGTGTTGAGGGTGGCGGGGCGGATGCTGGCGTTGTCGTGTTCTGCGATGACAAGTGCGGTCATGGTGTGACTCCTGGAAAACTGTTTATGTCTACGTTGTACCGGCGCTTCCAATTTGATTCGCCGACCGTTCGATCCCCGCTGCGCGGGGCCCCTCGTCCGGGGCGAATCAAATGACTTTGGCTTCGTTGCGCAGCTTGTCCACCAGCGTGGCGACATCGGGCACCTTGATGCCGGCGCTGCGTTTTGGCGGCTCGCTGACCTTGAGCGTCTTGATACGCGGCTTGACGTCGACTCCGAGGTCTTCAGGCTTGACGTTGTCGAGCTGCTTTTTCTTCGCCTTCATGATGTTGGGCAAGGTCACGTAGCGCGGCTCGTTCAGGCGCAGGTCGGTCGTGATGATGGCCGGCAGGCTCAAGGACAGGGTTTCCATGCCGCCGTCGACTTCGCGCATGACCACGGCCTTGCCGTCGGCCACGTCGACCTTGGAGGCAAACGTCGCCTGGGGCCAGCCCAGCAGGGCGGCCAGCATCTGGCCGGTCTGGTTGCAGTCGTCGTCAATTGCCTGCTTGCCCAGGATCACCAGTTGCGGCTGCTCCTTGTCCACCAGGGCCTTGAGCAGCTTGGCAACCGCCAGCGGCTGCAGCTCTTCGGCGGTTTCCACCAGGATGGCGCGGTCGGCGCCAATGGCCATGGCCGTGCGCAGGGTTTCCTGGCATTGCGCCACGCCGCAGCTCACCGCAATCACCTCGGTCACCACACCCTTTTCCTTCAGCCGGGTGGCCTCTTCGACGGCGATCTCGTCAAACGGGTTCATGCTCATCTTGACGTTGGCGATATCGACACCGGTGCCATCGGATTTGACGCGGACTTTGACGTTGTAATCCACAACGCGTTTGACGGGTACCAAGACCTTCATGCAGGACTCCAGAGTTGATTGAATTGACGTGTACGTAAAGCACCTGATTCTATGCTGCGGCTGCCGGGTTGCCTGAAGCACAGGCTTTCGGCAGCGAGGCGTATTGACAGCAAAGAACAAAAAAGAACGATCGTTCTATTTCATTATAAGGACCCCTGCCGGCCGAATTAGAGCCACCGACCCAAAGCACTGTTGCCCGGGCGACATTTGAGCGCCAAATTAACAGACCGTTTGGTCGGTTAATTGGGGTAAGCATGGACAGACTGGCGCCCATCAGTGACTTAAAGTGGCTGTTCCGAATGAATCAGGGCAACCCCCGCCACTGAGTCAGCCCTCAACAAAGTCATCCGGTCAGCCTGCTGACCACCCGGAGTGTTTATGAACATCAAACCGATTGCCGCCGCCCTGCTCACCGTCTGCAGCGGCCTTGCCTCTGCCCAGACCGTGCTGACCGTCTCCAGCTGGCTGCCGCCCACCCACACCCTGAGCATGGCCCAGAAGGAATGGTGCGACCTGCTGGAGAAAAACACCGCCGGAAAGATGAAATGCAACATCCTGCCGCGGGGCGTCACTGCAGCGCCTGGCACCATGGACGCTGTCAAGAATGGCCTGGCCGACTTGTCCTACACCGTGCACGGCTACACCCCGGGACGCTTTCTCTACACCCAGATGGCCGAGTTCCCCTTCCTGGGCAACACCTCCGAGCCGATTTCCGTGGCCTTCAACAAGGTCGCCATGAAACACCCCGAGTTCCAGGCGGAACACCAGGGCGTGAAGGTCCTGTCCTTCTTCACCCACGGCCCCGGGATTGTGTTCAACACCAAACGTCCCGTGACCAACGTGGCCGAGCTCGGCGGCCTGAAGTGGCGCGTCGGCGGCGGCATGGTCAACGAGATCGCCAAGACGCTGGGCATGAATGTCACGCTCAAGCCGGCGCCCGACTCGTACGAGCTGCTCTCCGGCGGCGTCATGGACGGGACCTTGTTCCCGGCCGAGTCCACCGAGTCGTTCAAGATCGACAAGCTCATCAAACATGCCACCACCTTTCCCGGTGGCCTTTACAACACCAGCTTTGTGTTCATGATGAACCAGGCCAAATACGACAAGCTCCCCGCCGACCAGAAGAAGGCGGTGGACGCCATCTCCGGCGAAGTGGCTGCGCGCATTTACGGCCGCGGCTGGGACCGCGTGGATCGCCGCGCCATGGGCCTGATGCAGGCCAACAACGTGCAGGTCGTCAAGGCCGATGCAGCCTTTGTTGCCGACGTCAAGACCAGGACGGCCCCGCTGGAACAGAAGTGGGTCAAGGACGCTGAAGCCAAGGGCCTGAAGGACGCGGCCAAGGTGCTGGCTGAGTTCCGCGCGGAAATCGCCCGCCAGGAAAAATAACCCGCTGACGCCCAGACGCCAGCCCCGGCGCGGCCTCATGGACAATGAGGGCCGCGCTTTTTTTCATGGATCGAGGCACATAGATTGAACAAGTTGATCGAGAGGGTCTGCGGCCTGCTGGCTGCCCTTGCCCTGTTCGCCATCATGGCGCTGACTTTTTTTGACGTGGGGGGGCGCAAGCTTCTCTCCAACTCCATCACCGGCTCCCTGGAACTCACCGAGCTGCTGATGGTGGTGGTGATTTTTGCAGCACTGCCGCTGGTTTCGCTGCGCGGCGAACATGTGGTGTTCGACTCCCTGGACCACTACCTGCCCGAGGCTGTCCGCAAGGTGCAACGCATCCTGATGCAGCTGATCTGCGGCGTGGTCCTGCTGGCACTGGGCTGGCTGATGTGGCAAACCGGCGGCCAGTACCTGGAAACCGGCGAGACCACGGCACAGCTGCTGATCCTGAAAGCGCCCTTCATTTACGGCATGGCGGTGTTGTGCGCGCTGGCCGGGCTGATTCACCTGGGGATGGCTTTGCGCCCCGCCTCCGATACCGACACGGGTGAAGGAGTCACGCTGTGACCGAAGCCCTGCTTGGTTTTGGCGCCATTTTCGTGCTGGCCCTGTTGCGCCTGCCGCTGGCTTTTGCCATGGGCCTGGTCGGCATCGTCGGCATGGGCCTGACACGCGGCTGGCACCCGGCTCTGGCCAGCACGGCGCAAGTCGTCCATGAAACCGGTTTTGCCTACACGCTGTCGGTGATCCCGCTGTTCATCCTGATGGGAAATTTTGTCGCCCGCGCCGGGCTGGCCCATGAGCTGTTTCATGCTGCCTACGCCTTCATCGGCCACCTGCGCGGCGGCCTGGCGCATGCCACCATCGCGGCCTGCGCCGGCTTTGGCGCCATTTGCGGCTCGTCGATTGCCACCGCCGCCACCATGAGCAAGGTCGCCTACCCGTCGATGAAACGGCTGGGCTACAGCGACTCGCTCTCGACCGGCGTGATTGCTGCAGGTGGCACGCTGGGCATCATGATTCCACCCTCGACCATCATGGTCATCTACGGCATCGTGACCGAAACCAACATTGGCAAGCTCTTTGCGGCCGGCGTGATCCCGGGCATCCTGATCGCCCTGCTGCTGATGGTGGCCGTGGTTTTCATGACCTTCATGGATCCGGAGCATGCGCCGGCCGCTGAAAAATCGAGCTGGTCCGAACGCTGGAAGGCCTTGCGCGGCATCTGGGGCGTGTTGCTGCTGGTGGTGCTGGTGTTGGGCGGCATTTACGGCGGCGTGTTCACCGCCACCGAGGGCGCAGGCATAGGCGCGGCGGGTTCCTTCCTGTTTGCACTGGCACGGCGCCGGCTGACGGTGAAAGCCACGCTGGAGGTGCTGGTGGAGTCGGCGCGCACCACAGCCATGCTGTTCACCCTGCTGATCGCGGCAACCATTTTTGCCAACTTCGTGAACTTCACCTCCATGCCCAATGACCTCAAGGAGTGGATCACCCACCTGGGCCTGTCTCCGGTGATGATCGTCGCGGCGATGATGATGATCTACGTTCTGCTGGGCACCGTGATGGAAGAGCTCACCATGGTGCTGCTGACGATTCCGCTGTTTTTCCCGATTGTGGTGTCGCTCGGTTTCGATCCGGTCTGGTTCGGTGTGCTGATCGTGATGGTGATCCAGATCGGCCTGATCTCGCCGCCCGTGGGCATGAACCTGTTTGTGCTCAACACCCTGTTGCCCAAGGTCGGTCTGGGCGCCATCTTCCGCGGCGTCTGGCCTTTTGTGGTCATGCAGGTGGTGGCGCTGGGCATCCTGCTGGCCTTCCCGGGGCTCAGCCTCTGGCTGCCCTCTTTCATGAAGTGAAGGCAGTCGCCGCGCCGGAACGGGCGCGGCACGGGAGGCCTCAGGAAACCTTGACCTCTTGCCCCGCCTGGGGCCGGGTGTGAATCACCCGCTGCGGGTAAGGAATCTCGATGCCGTTGTCGCGCAGCGACTGCAGGATGGCGAGGTTGATGCGCGAGCGCAGGTTCTGCTGGCCGTTTTCGGGGTCGGTCATCCAGTAGTTCAGCGTGAACTCCAGGCCGTCGGCCCCGAAGTTGGTCAGGTTGACACCCGGGCCCGGGTCGCGCAGCACGCGATCCTGCGCGAGCGCCGCCTCGGTCAGCAAACGCATCACCAGTTCGACGTCGCTGTCGTAGCCCACCGACACCACGGTCGACTGCAGCACGCGCGAATCGGCCAGGGAGAGGTTTTCAATGCGGTTGCTGATGAACATTTCGTTGGGTACGATGGACTCGCGGCCGCCCAGCGACCGCACCACGGTGTAACGCGCGTTGATGTCGGTGATGCGGCCCTCGAAGTTGTCAACCCGCACGTTGTCACCGATGCGCACGCTGCGCTCGGCCAGCATCACAAAGCCGCTGACGTAGTTGGCAGCCAGTTTCTGCAGGCCGAAGCCTATGCCCACGCCGATCGCCCCGCCCAGCACCGACAGCGCCGTCAGGTCAATGCCTACCGCCGACAACGCCATCAGCAGGCCCACAAACATCAGCACCGCGCGGGTGGCGTTGCTGATCGCCTTGCGCAGCGACAACTCATTGCCGGTGGCAGAACGCAGCAATCGCGTTTCAATCGCCGCGGAGATCCACAGCGTGATCAGCAGCACCACCCCGGCCGTCACCGCACCCTCGAGCATGGTGCGCACTGACAGGGTCGAGTTGCCGACCTTCCACTTGATGTCGTCGAGCTCTTCAAGAATCACCGGAAGCAGGCCGCTGACCCAGAGCACCATCGCCAGCCAGGCCAGCCACGAAATGGTGCGTTCCAGGGCCCGCACAAACGGGGCGTCCTTGAAGGCCACCTGCAGCACCTTGACACCCAGGCGAATCACCGCCAGCGACAACAGCACCGGAACCGCCACCTTGAACACGGCCACGGGAAACAACCGCGCCAGCAACGTCTGGGCCGCGTAGGCAAAAAACAGCAGCAGCAGGGGAAACAACACACCGTCGATCACGCGCCGGCCAAACAGGATGGAGGTGCCGTCCGCCACGACGCGCGCGCGGCTGGCCACCCGCACCAGCAGCCAGGCCAGCAGTACACAGGCGATGAGCGCCGCCAGTTCGGTCAGTGCACTGGGTTGGGCCATCGCGGCAAACCATTCGTCAAGCGTGTCGATTCGGGCGGACGTCGTCGCCCGGGAGCTCACAGGGCCGGCCATTGGGGCTTCCTTTTGTCGATGAAGGCCTGCACGCCCTCCTGCGCCACCGGGTGAACCATGTTGCAGGCCATGGTCTGGCCGGCGAGCTGGTAAGCGGCCGCGATGCCGGTTTCGCGCTGCTGGTAAAACAGGGCCTTGCCCATGGCAATGGCCTCGCGCGGTTTCGCCAGGATGGCCTGCAGCATCTGCTCTATTTCAGCATCCAGCGCCTGCGGCGCCACCACGCGGTTGACCAGGCCGCGTACGCGCGCTTCTTCGGCAGGGATGAAGCCGCCGGTGAGCAACATTTCCATGGCCTGCTTGGCGGGAATGTTGCGCACCAGCGGCACGCTGGGTGTGGCACAGAACAGGCCCACATCAATGCCGTTGACACCAAAGGTCGCCTCGCTGCTGGCCACCGCCAGATCGCATTGCGCCACCAGCTGGCAACCGGCAGCCGTGGCCACCCCCTGCACCCGCGCGAGCACCGGTACCGGCAGGGTCTGGATCGTGAGCATCATGCGGGTGCATTGCGCAAACAGCTTCTGGTAGTAGGCCAGTTCGGGCTGCGCGCGCATTTCCTTGAGGTTGTGTCCGGCGCAAAAAGCCTTGCCTTCGGCAGCCAGCACCACGATGCGTGCAGCAGGGTCGGCGCCAACGGCATCCAGCGCGCCCTGCAGGGCCGCCAGCATCTCTTCGCTCAGGGTATTGAAAGCATCCGGACGGTTCAGCGTCAGCCAGTTCACTCCGCGCTCGTCGCGGGTATGCAGCACGGGGGCCGAAGAATCATTCATGGCAAGAATCCAGAGGTCTATAGATCGGCAAGCACGCGGATATGCGCCTCCACGCTGCGTGCCAGTGCACCCAGGTTGTAGCCGCCTTCGAGCGAGGAGACGATGCGGCCCCTGGCGTGGCGCTTGGCCACGTCCTTCAGGCGCATGGTGATCCAGGCGTAGTCCTGTTCCGTCAGCCCCAGCTGGCCCAGGTCGTCCTCGCGGTGCGCGTCAAAACCGGCGCTGATGAAAATCATCTCCGGCTTGAAAGCCTCCAGGCGTGGAATCCACATCATCTCGATCAGCTCGCGGATGTCCATGCCCTTGGTGTAGGCCGGCACCGGCAGGTTCACCATGTTGGTGGCCTGCGTTTCGGCGCCGGTATACGGGTAATACGGGTGCTGGAAAAAACTCACCATCAGGATGCGGTCGTCGCCGCGAATGATGTCTTCCGTGCCGTTGCCGTGGTGCACGTCGAAATCGACAATCGCCACGCGTTTGAGGCCGTGCCGCTCCAGCGCGTATTTGGCCGCCACCGCAATGTTGTTGAAATAACAGAAGCCCATGGCCTTGTCGTGGCAGGCATGGTGGCCGGGCGGCCGCACCGCGCAAAAGGCGTTTTCAACCTCGCCCGCCATCACCGCATCGGTGGCCGCCAGGGTGGCGCCGGCCGCGCGCAGGGCCGCCGTCCAGGTGTGCACGTTCATCGAGGTGTCGGGGTCGATCTGCGCGTGGGTCGGACCACCCGCGAGAATCTCTTCGGCGAGCTGGTCGCTCAGGCCGCGCAGCGAGGCAATCAGCATGCGGCCATGCGCCAGCTCCAGGTCGCTGGTGGAGGCGAGTGGTGCGTCGCGCCGGTCCAGCGCATCACCGACGCCGGTGATCAGCAGCCGGTCTTCAATCGCGTCGAGCCGCTCCGGACATTCCGGGTGCCCGGCACCCATCTCGTGTTTCCAGCAGTCTTTATGGGTGAAATAGCCGGTGGCGCTCATAGGAGAAATTTTGCGGTAAGGTTGATGACATGAACGCGAAACAAAAAATTCAAACGCTTTTGAATCAGCTTAACACGGTCATTGTGGGCAAGCCGGCCCAGGTGCAGGACTGCGTCGCCTGCCTCCTGGCCGGCGGGCATCTGCTGATCGAAGACGTGCCGGGCGTCGGCAAAACCACGCTGGCGCATGCGCTGTCGCGTTCGTTCGGACTTCAGTTTTCACGCGTACAGTTCACCGCCGACCTGATGCCCAGCGACCTGACCGGCGTATCGATTTACGAGCGCCAGAAGGAAAGTTTCGTGTTCCACCCCGGACCGATTTTTGCCCAGGTGCTGCTGGCTGACGAGATCAACCGCGCCAGCCCGCGCACGCAAAGTGCACTGCTCGAGGCCATGGAAGAAAAGCAGGTGACGGTGGAGGGCGAAACCCGGCCGCTGCCGGTGCCGTTTTTTGTGATTGCCACCCAGAACCCGCACGACCAGCTGGGCACCTACGCCCTGCCCGAGTCGCAGCTGGACCGTTTCCACATGCGCATCTCGCTCGGTTACCCGGACCGCGCCGCCGAACGCGAACTGCTGGGCGGCAGCGACCGCCGCGACATGGTCGACAAGCTGACCACCGTGCTCATGCCGCATGACCTGCTGGACCTGCAGCAGCAGGTCCAGCAGGTGTATGCGGCGGAACCCCTGCTCAATTACCTGCAGGACCTGATTGCGGCCACCCGGTCGGGCCGCTGGTTTTTACAGGGCCTGAGCCCGCGCGCCGGCATCGCCCTGGTCCGCGCTGCACGCGCGCAGGCTTTCCTGAGCGGGCGCGACTACGTGGCGCCGGATGACATCGTGGCCGTGCTGCCGCAAACCGTGGCGCACCGGTTGATCCCGGTCAGCGACGCCGGGCGCGGCTCGGTCGAGCAGGTGCGCGCCATGATCGAGGCCGTGCCCTTGCCATGAAGCCTCCGGCAGGAAGAGAAAATGCGATCAACGTGGCACAGCAATTTCCCGCCGGGCCGCCCCAAGGGAAATTAGCCCCCTCGGGGGGCAGCGCAGTACGCGCAGCGACCAGCGTGGGGGCCACATTCCTGCGCGGGCGTTTCCAGCAATGGTGGCAAAGCCGCCTTCCGCTGACCGACAGCGTGGTGCTGACCCAGCGCAATGTCTACATCCTGCCGACGCGCCCCGGTCTCATGCTGGCGCTCACGCTGCTGGTGTTGCTGGTCGCCTCCATCAACTACCAGCTCAACCTGGGCTACCTGCTGACCTTTTTGCTGGCCGGCAGCGCCCTGACCGGCATGCATGTGTGCCACGGCACCCTGCGCGGTCTTGCCATGAATTTGATAGCACCCCCCGCCCATTTCGCGGGCACTGCAGCCGTTTTTGACGTCAAACTCACGAACAGCCGCCGCTCCGTGCGGCATGGCATCGGCATCAGCGTGCTGGCCGCACCGGGCGCGACCGGGCAGCCGCACTGGGCCTGGACCGATGTGCCGGCGCAGAACAGCGCCACGGTGCAGGTCGCCTTCACCCCGCAACGCCGCGGCCTGCACCGCCTGCCCACGCTGACCGCCGAAACCCGGTTCCCGCTCGGCACCTTTCGCGTCTGGACCATCTGGCGCCCCGCAGCGCAGATGCTGGTCTACCCGGCGCCGGAGTTGCGCCCGCCTCCCCTGCCCCCTGGCGAGCCGCGCTCGGGCGGGGCCGACGCCTCGGCACGCTGGCAAAGCGCCGGCGAGTTCGACGGCGTACGCGGCTACCGCCGCGGCGACCCGCTCAAACTCGTCATGTGGAAAAAAGCCGCCAAAGCCGACGACCAGGGCAACGGCCTGGTGGTGCGCGACACCCAGCAGGCCCAGCGGCACGAACTCTGGCTGGACTTTTTGCAGGCCGGCTCGCTCGGCACAGAAGCTCGGCTATCGCGCCTGTGCGCCTGGGTGCTGCAGGCCGACAGGCTGGGCCTGCGCTACGGCCTGCGATTGCCGGGGCTGGAGATCAAGCCGTCCAGTGGCGAGGTGCACAAACGGCAATGTCTGGAGGCGCTGGCCTTATGTTGAGCGCTGCTGGGCTATCAGCGAACCCGGGCTGGAGACTAACTCCACTTGTCTGGGCTGGGCTGGTTGAAGCCGTCTTTGCCCCCGCTGCTCGTGGTTTGCCTGCAAGCCGGGTCTCGCCCCGGCGGGCGAGGTACTTTTCTTTGCGTCGCCAAAGAAAAGTACCCAAAAGAAAGGCGACCCGATGGTCTGGGTCCCTTCGCTTCGCTACGGGCAACCTCCGGTGCTCGACAAAAGCGGGGTCTCGCTCGAACTCGGCTTCGCCTCAGACAATCG
>NZ_JAQSDL010000113.1 GCF_029945895.1 Polaromonas sp.
TGCCCTCGGGCACCAGCTTGTCGGCGTTCGGGTTGCCGGTGGTGGCTTCCTGGAAATAGCGGTCGGCACTGCCCTGCTGCATCGCGCCAATGCTGCCCATGCCGCGGTAGCTCTTGTAGCTGCGGCCCTGGAACAGAATCACTTCGCCGGGGGCTTCCTCGGTGCCGGCAAACATGCCGCCCATCATCACAGTGCCTGCGCCGGCGGCAATCGCCTTGGCGATGTCGCCGCTGTAACGGATGCCGCCGTCGGCAATCAGCGGCACGCCGGTACCGCGCAGCGCCATCGCCACGCTGTCAATCGCCATGATCTGCGGCACACCCACACCCGCAACGATGCGGGTGGTGCAAATGGAGCCGGGACCAATACCGACCTTGACCGCATCGGCGCCCGCTTCCACCAGGGCCAGCGCCGCAGCGCCGGTGGCAATGTTGCCGCCGATCACATCGACCTGCGGATAGTTCTTCTTGACCCAGCGCACGCGCTCGATCACGCCGTGGCTGTGGCCGTGGGCGGTGTCGACCACGATGGCATCGACCCCGGCCCGCACCAGCGCCTCCACGCGCTCTTCGGTGCCTTCGCCGACACCCACGGCCGCACCCACGCGCAGGCGGCCCGAGGCATCGCGTGCGGCATTGGGGAAATTGGTCTGTTTGGTGATGTCCTTGACGGTGATCAGGCCCTTGAGTTCAAAGTCGTCGTTGACCACCAGCAGGCGTTCAAGCTTGTACTTGTTGAGCAGGGCCTTGGCTTCGGCGGCAGACGTGCCTTCCTTGACCGTGATCAGCTTCTCGCTCGGCGTCATGATCTGGTGCGCCTTGACGTCGTAGCGGGTCTCAAAGCGCAGGTCGCGGCTGGTCACGATACCCACCACCTTGCCGCCGTCGCAGACCGGAAAGCCCGAGATGCCGAGTTGTTCGGACAGCTCCAGTATCTGCAGCACGGTGTGTTCGGGCGTGATGACCACCGGGTCACGCACGACGCCAGACTCATAACGCTTGACCTTGGCCACATGGGCGGCCTGTTCCTTGGGCGTCAGGTTCTTGTGAACAATGCCGATTCCACCCTCCTGCGCAATGGCAATGGCCAGCCGGGCTTCGGTGACCGTGTCCATCGCAGCCGAAACCAGGGGCAGGTTCAGGCGGATGTTTCTTGAGAACTGGGTGGAAAGCGAGGTGTCCTTGGGCAGGACCTGGGAGAACGCTGGCACCAACAATACGTCGTCGAAGGTGAGCGCTTTGCCGAGTAGGCGCATAGGGATGGCTCCAAAAACACGATTGTACCCGCGCCGGTCGGTACAAACCCTAGCGCCGAAAGTCTTCCCTGCCGCGTTACAAAAAGGCCACGCCAGGCGGCGTCCATCCTCGCATGCAGGAGCGCAACCAGTACACTGATCCCATGGAACTGAAAATCACTCCCAAACACCTTGTTCTGCTGATTGCCGGCTGGACTTTTGCCCTGTCGGCCGCCGCCCAGTGGCAGTGGATTGGCAAGGACGGCCGCAAGGTGTTCAGTGACCGTCCGCCCCCCTCTGACATCCAGGACAAGGACATCCTCAAGCAGCCCGGCGGCCGGCGTGGCGCCAAGGCGTCAGTAACAGCCACCGAGCCTGCCGAGGGTGCCCCGCTGGCTGCAGTCGCGGGGACACCTGCGAAAGCAACTCCCCCGAAGATTTCCGGCAAGGATGCAGAATTGCAGGCCAAAAAGAAAAAACTGGAGGAAGAGGAGGCTGCCAAGAAAAAGACGGAAGAGGAAAAAGTGGCTAAAGCCAGAGCCGACAGCTGTGAAAGGGTCAAAAAGGGCTTGGCTTCCGTCAATTCGGGAGACAGGTTATCCACGCTCAACGCCAAGGGTGAGCGCGAGTTCATGGACGACAGCGGACGTGCCGCCGAAAGCAAGCGCCTGCAGGCGATCATGGACAGCGACTGCAAGTAGGTAGCGAGCCGGTCTCTTTCAGTACCCGGCCTTGGCCCCTGCCCTTTTTTTGGCAAACAGCCCCGATTTCTTCACGCCCTGCTTGCTGAAACGTTCGCGCCGCGCAATCTTCGGGTCCACCCGCAGCGGGCGGTAGATCTCCAGCCGGTCCTGCTGGTGCAATTCGTGGCGCAAAGTGGTTTTCCGGCCCCAGATACCGACCCCAAGCCGGCCTGCCGCCAGCTCCGGAAACTCGGCCAACAGGCCGCTGGCTGCAATGGCCTGCGCCACGGTGCTGCCGGTCGGAAGCGTCAAATGCCACTCGCGCACTTCCCGCGGTCCGGGCGAATACAGCAGCGAAATATCCAGCAGCACCATGACGTTCAGGCCGCGGCCTCGCCATAAACCTGGGTGGCCCTCTTGACAAAGGCATCCACCAGGCTGCCGGCGATCTTTTCAAACACCGGGCCCACCAGCGCTGCGAGCGCCGCGTTGTCGAAATCGTAGCGCAGGGTCAGATCAACCTTGCAGGCGCGTTGGCTGCCGTCACCCAGGGGTGTGAAGTCCCAATCGCCGTCCAGCTTTGAAAAAGGGCCGTCCACCAGCTTGAGAGAGACCTGGCGGTCAGGCACATGGGTGTTGCGGGTGGTGAAACTCTGGTGGATACCCGCAAACGCGATACCGACCTTGGCTGTCATGCCCTGCGCGTCTTCTTCCGCCACCTTGGCCTGGTCGCACCAGGGCAAGAACTGCGGATAGCTGGCGACATCGGTGACCAAGGCGAACATTTCGGCTGCGCTGTACCAGATCAAAACGGACTTGTGAACGGTTTTCATACAATCATGGGCTGCGCTCGATTGTATTAGCCGATGCCGCCCTTACCTCTTACCCATGGCCACCAAAGAAGCATCCACCAAAAAACCGGCCGCCGCGTCATCCGGAAAGTCCACGGGCAAGCCCGCCATCAACCTGACACCCAAGGCTGCCGCCGCTGCCGTGCGTATTGCCGACAACAAGAAGGCCACGTTCAATTACCACATTGAAGAACGCTTCGAGGCCGGCATGGTGCTCGAAGGCTGGGAGGTCAAGTCGCTGCGCGAGGGCAAGGTGCAGCTGACCGACGGTTACGTGGTGATCCGCAACGGCGAACTGTTCCTGATCGGCTGCCAGATCAACCCGCTCGGGACCGCGTCCACCCATGTCCGGCCCGACTCGGTGCGCACCAAGAAGCTGCTGATGCACAAGGACGAAATCCGGCGCCTGATCGGCAAGATCGAGCAAAAGGGCTTCACGCTGGTGCCGCTGAACCTGCACTGGAAGGCCGGCAAGGTCAAATGTGAGGTGGGCCTGGCCAAGGGCAAGGGCGAACATGACAAGCGCGACACCATCAAGGACCGCGAAGGCAAGCGCGAGGTCGAGCGCGCGATGAAGTCGCGCAGCCGCTGACTTCCCTGTCTTTCAGAAATATTCTGCAGGGCCGGGAATAAACTGGCGCTCAAAGGTGTTTGTGGGGTGGCAGAGCTGCTCTGCCCAACCCACCTACCGGAGCTCACCATGAAATTCCTGACCATCGCCGTCCTCACCGCTGCCCTTCTCGGCGGCTGCGCCTCCGTGACCAGCCCCCCGCCCGCCAAAGTCGCCGATGGCGTGCTGGTCGGCCCGAACGGCATGACGCTGTACACCTTTGACCGCGATGTCACGGGCAGTGGCAAGTCCGTCTGCAATGGCCCTTGCGCCACCAACTGGCCGCCGCTGCTGGCCGCCGACACGGACAAGGCCTCGGGCGACTACACGATCATCACGCGCGACGACGGCAAAAAACAGTGGGCCATGAAAGGCAAGCCGCTGTACTACTGGGTCAAGGACACCAAGGCCGGCGACAAGACCGGTGACGGCGTGCAGAACGTCTGGCACATCGTCAAGCCCTGAATTTGCAGGCCGGGTTGAACGCCATCCATGGATCGTTCCGAGTTGATTGCACAGATTCCCGGGCTGCGGCGCTACGCCCGCGCGCTGACCGGCGATGCCTGGGCCGCCGACGACCTGGTGCAGGACACACTGGAACGCGCCTGCAGCAAATGGCGTCTCTGGACGGCCGGGTCCGATCTGCGGGCCTGGCTGTTCACCCTGATGCACAACCTGTTCATGAACCAGCGGCGCAGTGCGGCGCGGCAACTGCAGGCGGGCCCTGCGCTTGACGTGGATGAACTGGCCAACACGCTGGCAGCACCCGATGGAAGGCAGGACCAGGCTCTGGACCTGCAGCGTTGCCTGCTCCGGCTGCCCGAAGACCAGCGTGCCGTGCTGCTGCTCGTCAGCCTGGAAGACATGAGTTACGAGCAGGTCGCCCGCGTGGTGGGCGTGCCGCTGGGCACCGTCATGTCGCGCCTGTCGCGGGCACGCACCCGCCTGCGTGAGCTGATGGACAAACCGGCGCAGTTTCAGGCGGCCACAGACAGCCCCGGGAACGTTTCGGCCTTGCGGCGACTCCCCTAACAAGCCCACACCATGGACGCTTCAAGAACACCTCCCCTGCCCCACGACGAGCTCAATGCGCTGGTCGATGGGCAACTGACAGCCGGACAGCGGGCAGCCGCCATGGCACGCGTTGCGGACGATCCCCTGGTGGGTGAAACCTTGAAAGCCTGGCAGGACCAGCGTGAGGCGCTGCGCGGCCTGCACCAGAAGCTGCTGGACGAGCCCATTCCCGAAACCTTGCTGGCGACCGTGCAACGCAGCACCCGCGAGCGGCAGGCGCTGGACCCGTGGTGGCGCTGGGGCGGCATGGCCGCTGGCGTGCTGCTGGCCTTTGCCGTCGGCTGGACGGCGCACGGTCAGCTCGGTAGCAAGGCCTCTTATGCCGCAGGCCATGCAGCACGCGCCAGCCAGGCTTTTGCGCACCAGGCCACGCTGGCCCATGCGGTGTTTGCGCCGGAAGTGCGGCACCCGGTGGAAGTCGGCGCGGCCCAGCAGGACCACCTGGTGCAATGGCTGTCCAGACGCCTGGGTAAACCGGTCAAGGTGCCCCTGCTGTCCAGCCAGGGCTATGAGCTGGTGGGTGGCAGGTTGTTACCCGGAGATGACGGTGCCCGCGCGCAGTTCATGTTCCAGAACGCTGCGGGCGTGCGCGTGACCCTGTACCTGGGGGCGCTTGAGGGCAGCCCTGCGGCAGGCAAGCCGGTCAGCGCGGAGACCGCTTTCCGTTACAGCAGCGACGGCCCAGTGCCGGCGTTTTACTGGACCGACCAGGGCTTTGGATATGCCATGAGCGGCCCGGTCGCGCGTGAGGAACTGATGCGGCTGGCCGAGCTGGTCTACCAGCAGCTTTAGGGCTGCTTCACTGGAGGTCGCGCAGGGGATGCGCTTCGGCCGCCCAGGGACTGGCGAAAAACGCCTGCACCATCTGCGGCTTGACATCTTCAATGTGGGCCGGGTTCCACTTCGGCGTGTAGTCCTTGTCAACCGCCAGCGCACGTATACCCTCGACCGTCTCGCTGGCCGCGCCGGGGCGGAGGTGGAAGCAGTGGTGCACCATGTCGCGCTCCATGCGCAAATCGTCCGCCAGGCTCATGCTGCGGGCGCGGCGAATCTGCTCCAGGGTCACATGCAGCATCAACGGTGAACGTTTGCGCAGCACGACAGCGGTCTTTTGCGCCCAGTCGTCGTCCTTCGCGGCTTCCAGGGCGTCGACGATGTGTTTCACCCGGGCCAGCGAAAAACAAGCATCAAATCTGCTCTCAGCCCTTTCAGGACGGGCGCCACCAGCTACAAAATTGGTAGCAATCCATTGCTCGGCCGCGGAAACATCGGAAAAGGCCTGATCCCCCAGCTGCTGCCACAGACCCGGCAGACTGGCAGCGGGCCGCTCGATGTCGGCCAGGCCGTAAGCGAGCGCCTCGCCCGCACCAATCACCACCCCGGTCAACGCCAGGTACTCCCCCACACTGCCCGGACAGCGGCTCAGGAAGTAGCCACCGCCGACATCGGGAAACAGCCCGATGTTGGTTTCCGGCATGGCCATCTTGGTGTGTTCGGTCACGATACGGACCCTGGCACCGACACTGATTCCCATGCCGCCGCCCATCACCACACCGTCCATGAAGGCAATGTAGGGCTTGGGATAGTTGTGGATCAGGTGGTTGAGGCGGTATTCCTCGGTGAAAAAAGCGTCCAGGTCCGAATCACCGGCCAGCGCGGCCTGGTGAAAAAAGCGGATGTCGCCGCCGGCGCAAAATCCGCCGAACAGGCTCTCCGGCGTGCCGGGTCGCCCCGCCTTGTTGGTCCCGCGAATGGCCACAGCCACCACGGCCGCATCACCCTGCCATGCTGTCAGCGCCGCCGTCAGGTCGCGCACCATGGACAGCGAGAGCGCATTGAGCGCCTTGGGCCGGTTCAACGTGATGAAGCCGACACCCCCGCGCACCTCGGTCAGGATGTCGCTGTGGGTCGGTGTATGTGTTGTTGTCTGGTTCATGCTCTCTGTCTCCATCCCATCAATTCATTGGCAACCAGCGCCCCGATAACCAGCAGGCCGCCGGTCAGCACGCTGGCAGCAGGCACCTCGCCCGCGCCGGCCCAGGCCAGCAGAATGCCGAAAATGATCTCCAGCAGCGCCAGCAAGGCCATCTCGGGCGCTTTCAGCACCCGGGCACAAACCACCGACAGCACGCAGGGGATCGCCAACTGGACCAGGCCCAGCAGGGCCAGCAGGCCGATGTCATGCGGCGTCGCGACAAACGGAAACGCCAGCGGCAGCGTGAGCAGCGATGAAATCGCAGCGCCCACCAGCACGGCCGGCACCAGGTCGATTTTTTCGCCATGCGCCTGGCTGCGCTGCACCACGGTCCAGTTCACGGCCGCAGCCATGGGCACCAGCAAGGCCACCAGCGTGCCGGCGAGCTGCCCCGCACCGGCACCCAGACTCACCTGGCTGCCGTGCATCCAGGCAATGCCCACACCCGCGACGGCAATGGCCACCCAGGTCCGGGGCGGAATGCGGTGGCCGATGAAGACCCGAGCGACCAGGGCCGTGATGAACGGCCCCACCGCCATGGTGACCAGCACATTGGCCACGCTGGTCATGGTCAGCGCCAGCATGAAGGCGGTGAACATGATGCTCCAGCAGACCCCCGACAGCCACAGGAAGCGGCCCGCATGGCGGATTCTGGAGAACACCACGCGCCCCTGGAACAGCGGCAGGATGACCAGCAGCGACAGCAGCGTGAAAAAACTGCGCCAGAAGGTCACTTCGAAACTTCGCGCGGATTCAAGATGGCGCGTCACCACGCCGGCGATCGACCACATCAGCGTGATCGCGATCATCAGGAGTACGGCGCGACTGTGCGTCAGTTTCATGGTGTCCAAAAAAAGAAAAAAGGCGGGCAGGCACCCAGGTGCCCGCACCGCCTTTTGATTTTTTAGCGGCCGGAGCGCTTGCGCTCGCTCTCTTTGAGGTAACGCTTGCGCAGGCGGACCGACTTGGGCGTGATCTCGACCAGCTCGTCGTCCTCGATGAACTCGACGC
>NZ_JAQSDL010000114.1 GCF_029945895.1 Polaromonas sp.
ATGATGGTCAGGAAAATGCCGGCAAACAGCTTGGCCACCTCGGCCATGGGCCCCCAGGAAAACTGGTTGTCCTCGTGCACCTTGTCGGCCGTCATTTTCAGCGACAGCAGCGTGATTGCAATCAGGCCGGCATCGCGCACCAGGCCAGGCAGGCCGACCTCGGTGCCGAAAATATCAAACACCACTGCCGACTTCCAGAAGCCGCTGAGCAGCACCAGGGCAGCGACGCCGGCCAGCAACGCAAAATTGAAGGCGCCGTCAAAACCCAGCCGGCCGGTATCGGGCGTCGGGTCCACCGGTTGCACGCCCTCCCTGCGGTAATACCAGCTGTCCAGCAGGTAAAAGATCACCAGCAGGCTGCCTATCAGAAACAGCGTTTCCGGGAAAATGTGCTTGACTGTCCAGAAGAAGTCCACGCCCTTGAGGAAGCCGAGGAACAGCGGCGGATCGCCCAGCGGGGTCAACGAGCCGCCGGCATTCGAGACGATGAAGATGAAAAACACAACGATATGGGCAGAGTGGGTGCGGTTGTCATTGGCGCGGATCAGCGGGCGGATCATCAGCATGGAAGCGCCAGTGGTTCCCATGAAACTCGCGAGCACGGCGCCGATCAGCAGCAAGCCGGCGTTCAGTCCGGGGCTGCCATGCAGGTTGCCGCGAATGAAAATACCGCCGGCCACCGTGAACAGCGCCGTCAGCAGGATGATGAAGGGGATGTATTCGGCAACCAGCGCATGCACGAGGCTGGTGCCCGCCAGTGCCGGGCCGAAAAGCACGGCAAACGGCAGGAAAAAAGCCAGCGTCCAGGCCGCCGACACCTTGCCGAAATGGTGGTGCCAGAACATCGGAAGCAGCAGCGGCATCAGGGCGATCGACAGCAGCAGGCCCGCAAACGGAATGCCCCAGAGCGGCGACAGCTGGCTGCCGTCAAAGTCCGCCGCCACGGCCCAGCCAGGAAGAAAGGACAACAAGGCCGCAAGCGCGATCCAGCGCAATTTTTTCATGAGGTCTCCTGTATTTTCATGATGCCGCAAGGCGGCACACCACCACCCATTGTCCCTCTCAGGCAATGTCAAAAACCTGACGCAGGTAAGCCAGGTATTTCTCGTCATCACACATGTTTTTGGACGGTGTGTCGGAGAGTTTGGCCACCGGCTGGCCGTTGCAGCGCACCATCTTGATGACGATCTGCAGCGGTTCGTAGCCCAGATCATTGGTCAGATTGGTGCCTATGCCGAAGGCAAGCTGGCAACGGTCCCGGAACTGCTGGTAAAGCTCGATGGTGCGGGGCACCGTGAGGGCATCGCTGAAAATCAGCGTCTTCGTCCGGGGATCGACCCGGTTCTTGCGGTAGTGCTCGATCAGGCGCTCGCCCCAGGCAAACGGGTCACCACTGTCGTGGCGCGCGCCGTCGAACAGTTTGCAGAAATAGAGGTCGAAATCGCGCAGAAAGGCGCTCATGCCATACACATCGCTGAGCGCAATGCCCAGGTCGCCGCGGTACTCCTTGGCCCACGATTCGAAGCCGAACACCTGGCTGTCACGCAGGCGCGGCCCCAGGGCCTGGCAGGCCTGCAGGTATTCGTGCGCCATGGTGCCCAGCGGCGTCAGGCCCAGCTTCATGGCGAACAGCACATTGCTGGTCCCGGCAAACTGTCCGGCACTGCCGACGCCCAGGCGTGCAATCAGGGTGCGCAGCACTTCCTCGTGCCAGGCCTGGCCAAAGCGGCGACGCGTGCCGTAGTCGGCGATCTTCAGGGTGGCCAGGCCTTCACCCTTCAACAGCCCGATCTTGGCGTCGAGCCGCTTGCGTCCCTCCATCACATCGGCGAGCTTTTGCGTGTTGCGGAAATACACCTCGTTGATGATGGCCAGCACCGGGATCTCGAAGAGGATGGTGTGCAGCCATGGCCCTTCGATCACGACCTCGATTTCGCCCGTGGGCAAGGCCTTGACGCTGACGTATTTTTCGTTGAGGTGAAACAGCCCCAGGAAATCGATGAAATCGCTCTTGATGAAACGCATGCCGCGCAGGTAAGCGAGCTCGGCATCCTGAAAATGCAGGCTGCACAGGGCGCGGATTTCCTCGCGGATTTCACTGACATAAGGCGCCAGGTCGCTCACGCCGGGCGCGCCGGCGTTGCGGCACTTGAAACGGTACTCAACCTGCGAACCGGGGAACTGGTGCAGCACCACCTGCATCATGGTGAACTTGTAGAGATCGGTGTCAAGCAGGCTGGTGATGATCATGGGCATTTCCGTAAATTCATTTTTCGGGCGAATTGCGGCGTTGCGCGGTGCTCGCAATCCTCACGTACCCAAGTACGTTCCGGTTGCTGCGCTCCGTGCGCCTTGCACTTCATCCCGAAAAACCGAATTTCCGGAAGCGCCCATCACACGCGGAGCAGAAAGCCTCAGCCCAGGAAATCGACTTCGAACAGGAGCGTGGCGTTCGGCGGAATCACGCCGCCCGCGCCGCGTGCACCGTAACCGAGTGCGGCCGGAATGACGAGACGGCGCGTGCCGCCCACCGACATGCCCTGCACGCCTTCATCCCAACCCTTGATGACCTGGCCGGCGCCGAGCGAAAACTCGAAAGGCTGGCCGCGATCCTTGCTGGAGTCGAACTTGGCGCCCTGCACGCCATCGTTGTAGAGCCAGCCGGTGTAATGCACTTTGACGTTCTGGCCGGCCTTGGCGATCGCGCCTGTGCCCAGTACGGTGTCTTCGTACTGCAGGCCGGAAGGGGTGGTGGTGAGTGCCATGATCGGTCTTTCAAAAAATGTGGAAGAGGCGCTTTTGCGCGAACCCCTGACTTTACCCGCAAGTGGCCCACCGAGAGCGGGCCAAGACCGCTGGCGTGGGCCGCTTCCAATACAAGCAGGGGCCGCGGGTCCGGCTTTGCCGGCCCGCAGGCGCAGCAGCCCCCTCGGGGGGCAGGGAGCGACACGCAGTGCGAGACCGTGGGGGCTATTCACTCCAGCCAGGTCGTGAAGGCCTGCACGCCAACGCGCGGCGTGCGGAAGGTATTGACCAGCGCGGACTCGTCCGCATAACCCAGGGCCATGCCGCAGACCAGCATTTCGTCGTCGCCGGCGCCGATGTGCGGCAGGATGATTTTGGCAAAGCCGTTCCAGGCCGCCTGCGGACAGGTATGCAGGCCGTGGCCGCGCGCAGCCACCATGATGTTCTGCATGAACATGCCGTAGTCCACCAGGCTGCCACGGCCCATGACGCGGTCCAGCGTGAACATCAGGCCGACGGGTGCGTCAAAAAACCGGTAGTTGCGCTGGTGCTGGGCATGCATCTTGTCCTTGTCACCCTTGCCTATGCCGAGCAAACCGTACAGGCCCCAGCCGTTTTCGCGGCGCCGGTCGATGTAAGGCGAAACCCATTTTTCCGGGTAGTAGTCGTATTCCTCCTTGTACTGCGCGGCCAGCTCGGCGCTGGCGCGGATGGCGTCATGCGCGGCGCAGACCTTGCCTACCAGACTGTCACGGCTGTCACCCTGCAGCACATACACCTTCCACGGCTGGGTATTGGTGCCCGAGGGAGCGCGGCTGGCGATCGCCAGCAACTGTTCCAGGGTTTCGCGGGGCACGGCTTTGGGCAGGAAGGCGCGCACGGACATGCGGCTGTGGATGGCTTCATCCACGGCATTGAGGGGTTCGGTCACTTCAGGGTCTCCAGGGTGGTCAAAAGTTGGGGCGGCAAGGGCACGGGCCGACGGGTGTGCCGGTCCACGTAGACGTGGATGAAATGGCCCCTGGCGGCGCTCAAGGCTGCACCGTCCCGGTCAGGGAACAGCCCGACCTCGTAGCGCACGCTGGACGAGCCGACATGCGCCACGCGGATGCCTGCGAGCACCGGGTCGGGAAAGGACAGAGGCGCAAAGTAGTTGCACTGCGTCTCGATGACCAGCCCAATGACAGGGCCCGCGTGAATGTCAATGGCGCCGCTCTCGATCAGGTAGCCGTTGACCGCGGTGTCGAACCAGCTGTAATACACCACGTTGTTGACATGGCCGTACACATCGTTGTCGGACCAGCGCGTGCCGATCGGACGGAAGACCTTGTAGGCGCTGCGGGGTTCAGCCTGGGGGCGTGTCGTGGAAGTCATGGAGGACTATTTTGCCAGCCAGCAATTTCCAGGGTCAGCACGCAAGTGACAAGCGCGGGCTGGCAGCGCTCTTGAAATCAGCCGGGGCCGCGGGACCGGCTTTGCCGGACCGCAGGCGCAGCGGCCCCGAGGGGCTGGAGCCTGCGGTTCCAAACCTGCTTGAGCAGGTTTGGACAGGCGACAGAGGCGAAGCGTCTCGCGAGCCGCGGCCTGCAAGGCCTCGGGAGTTACGCGGAGCGAACGACCGTGGGGGCCGTCTGCCAGCGTTTCCAGTACGCCAGCGCCACACGGAAGGTATTCATCTGCACCTGCACCGTCTCGTCGATGTTGACGCCGTAACCGCCGGCCATGGCGAAAGCCAGCGGAATGCGGCGCTGCCAGGCCCAGTCAAACACGCGTCGGTCCCTGGCCTCCAGGCCGTCATAACTGAGCTTGAGCCGCCCCAGCCGGTCCCCTTCAAACGGATCGGCGCCTGCCAGGTAGATCACCAGGCCCGGCGCGAAGCGTCGCTCCAGCTCGTCGAGCGCATGCTCCAGCGCCTGCAGGTAAGGCGCATCGGTGCAGCCGTCCGGCAGGTCCACATCCAGGTCGCTGGCCTCCTTGCGGAAGGGGAAATTCTTTTGCCCATGCAGTGACAGGGTGAACACGCTGTCGTCAGCGCTGAAAATGCTGGCCGTCCCGTTGCCCTGGTGCACGTCCAGGTCGATGATGGCCACCCGCAGCGGCGTGTAGTGGTTGCGTGCCCACTCCATCTGCATCTGGCGGGCCGCGACGGCCGCATCGTTGAATACACAAAAGCCTCCGCCCTTGCCTGCCGACGCGTGGTGGGTGCCGCCGGCCAGGTTGGCGGCCACGCCTTCGGCACTGCCCTGCAACCCCAGGGCCGCACGTGCCGCCGCCACCGTGGCGCCCACCGAGCGGCGTGAGCGCTCGACCATGTCCGTGCTCCAGGGAAAGCCGATCTCGCGCATGAGCGCCGCGTCCAGCGTGCCCTCGACCACGGCCTGGATGTAGGCCGGCGTGTGTGCCAGCGCCAGTTCGCCATCGCTGGCACGAGGCGCCACGCCCAAACGCACCTGCGGCAACTCGCCGGACAACCGGTCGCGCAGGCGCTGGTATTTGGCCATCGGAAAACGGTGTCCGGGCGGCAAGGGCAGGACAAAGTGATCAGCGTAGAAAGCTTGCATGAGGGTCAGAAAAACATCAGAAATTTCCGGAACGCCAAGGGTAACTCCTAGGCCAAAAGGCGTTTTCAGCACTTGAATTGGTTATACAAAATAACTACAGTTCATAACCATAGTTATACAAAAGTTACACAAAACTACCACTTCGACGGTGCATTTTCCGGAAGACCTCCCACTCAACCACATCGAGGAGCAAAAAATGTCCTGGTTTGCATCCAGCCTGGCGGTCCGCCTGCAAGGCCTTCGGGGTCGCTGGCGACCCATCCCTGTCACGGAGACCAGGATGGAGCAGATACGCGAAGCCATGCTCGCGGCTCTGGATGAAAGCGGTGACGGCAAATCCCTGGGGCTGAAAACCCGCATCAGGCATGCAGGTGACACGCAGCGCATGTGGGACCTGCGCAGCGAACTCATGAAAGCCCTGGCAAGCGACCAGGGGGAAGCCCGCGCGGGCGAGAAGTTGCTGCTGATCACGGAGATGTTCCGCGACATGTTGCCAAAGGGCCTGGCCTCAGGTCTTGCCCATGGCGACGGATTGGGCACGGGCTTCAGCGGCAAAAGAGTTTCGGGAAAACTTCACCAGCCTGAAACAACACGGTCACAGTTTTAAAGGGAGACCCACATGTTTCGTTCCACACTCATGGCATTGATGGTGCTTGCAGGCGCCCAGGCGATTGCAGGCGACAAGGGCGTGACGCCCACCGAAATACGACTGGGCGCGTCGGCCGTGCTCAGCGGGCCATTGGGGGCCCAGACCAAGGAATACGGCGTGGGTTCACGCCTGTACTTCGACGCGGTGAATGCGGGCGGCGGCGTGCACGGCCGCAAGATCAGCTACGTCACGCTGGATGATGGCTTCGACGTCAAACGCGCGGTGGACAACACCCGCAAGCTGATCGAGGAAGACGGCGTGTTCATGATCTACAACAGCACAGGCACAGCGCAGACGGGCGCGATCCTGCCGATGCTGCAGGAAACCCGGACCATTGCCTTCGGGCCGGTGACGGGTGCGTCCGCGTTCAGGGAAAAGGTCAACCCCTACCTTTTTCATGTGCGCGCGAGCTACGCCAATGAAGCGCGTCGCATTATTTCCCAGCTCAAGCAAACCGGCATCTCGCGCATCGCCGTGTTTTACCAGGAAGACGGCCTCGGCAAAACGCTGCAAGCCGAGTTGCGCCTGGCCGCGAGCGCGGAAAACATCAGCTTCGTAGCTGAAATCAAGGGTGACCCCGCCAAACCCGACTTCAAGGCCGCCGCCGCGGCCACAGAGCAGGCCAAGCCCCAGGCGGTCATCGTTGCCACCGCGGGAGCCACCTTCCCCAATTACGTCAAGGCCGTCCTGCAGACTTCCGCCAAACCGAGCTTCTATGGTTTTTCAGTCGCGAGTGTGGACGTGATCAACCGCGAGCTGAAGCAGGATGCCCGGGGGATCATCCTGACCCAGATCATGCCGTCGCTGCGCAACGCGACCATCCCGGTCGTGGCCGAATACCTGAAGCTCCTGCGCGAGAAATCGCCGGACGCGCGCCCTTCGGCCTCGCAGTTCGAGGGGTTTGTGCACGCCAAGCTGCTGGTCGAGGGGCTGCGCAGGGCCGGCCGGCAACTGAGTACAGACTCGTTCATCAAGGCCATGGAAGGGGCCGGCGAAATAAGCTTCGGCCGTTTTGTGGCGAAGTACTCGCCGCAGTCACACAACGGGTCCACCTACGTGGAGATGGCCATCATCGACAACGAGGGGCAGCTGCGCTACTGAGTCCGGCGGGCGGCACTCCTCCACCGGACAACGCCCCCCGGCCGTTACCCCTGCGCCCCCTGAGCCCCCCCGCGCCCCCTGCAGGGCGTGGGCGCTAGAGCTTGATCTCTAGAATGGTGCACTGCAGCATAAATCGCTTGCAATCGTGCATCCAGTCCCTATACTTCAGTTATGTTGCAGTGCAGCAATTGACAAGACAAGCCCCAACAGCAGATTGTCCAGCAGCGCAACTAATTGAATTCTTAACCCACTATTGGAGATTTAAATATGTTGACCGCTGAACAAATCATGGCTTCCCACAAAGCAACC
>NZ_JAQSDL010000115.1:0-9914 GCF_029945895.1 Polaromonas sp.
GCCGCATGCACCGGCCCCATGACGCGGCCGTTGATGATGACGTGGTCGGCATGGATGGCCCCGGTGACACAGGCGGACTCGCTGATCACCAGAATGCTGGGACTGCCCTCGTTGGCACGGATGTCACCAAACACCTCGCCATCGATGCGCAGGCCGTCGGTAAACTTCAGGTTGCCCTCTATACAACTGCCTTGCGCGATCAGGCTTTTGATCGGGGGCTGCGATTTTTTTCCAAACATGGACAAATCCTGTGAAATCCTGAGTGATGAACCGGGGTCAGAGCTTGATGGTCTGGACGGAGCGGACGGCCGTGCCTTCGACGACCTTGGCGGTCACCGTTTTTACCACGGCCAGGGGGGGCAGGTCGAGCACCCCTTCGATGCGGCGGTACTGCTTGAACTGCAGGAGCTGGGCGCCACCCGGCAAGCCTGTTGTCCACGGCTTGCCAGCCAGGGTGCCGGTAAAAGTCAGTTCCAGCTTGCCGTTGAACACCGGCGCGTCCTTGACCGGCTGGATCACCAGCACCTGCCACTTGAGCTGCATGTCCGTCAGGGCTTCGGCTTGCAGGCCGCGAATGGCGGCGCTTTCGGCACCGCCGGCAGGCAGGAGCTTTTCAAAAAAACCGAGGTCATCGCGCAGCAGCCGGTTGTCCACTTCGAGTTGACGGATCTGGGTCGCCATCTTTTCCTGCGCGGCCTTTTCAGCGGTCAACAGGCTGCCGGAAATGTTGGCGACCGACTGCGATTTGTCGCGCTCCGCACGCAGTGCTGCGACCTCTTCCCGCAGCCGGGACAGTTCGAGCTTGGCATCCTTGTCCAGCCCCGCGATGCTGACGCCGAGCTCGAAGGTCCACAGCGCGATGGCTGCAGAAAACCCCAGCATCATCGCGCCCAGCGCCCAGCGCAGCGGCCAGGGCAAGGAGGTTCGAATGGCCATGCGCGGGGAGCTGATGGTCAGGCGGCGGCGAAACAGGCGGAATTTCAAAAGCGACCTTGGGTTGTCTTCCAGGGAGTGCATTGTGCACTCAGATGCGGCCTGCGCTGAGTGCTGCCCGGCCGGCAGCGGCAAGGATTTGTATCGGCAGTCCCGGAGGGCTCTTGCTGCATGGCCATGAAAAAAGCCGCCAGGCGCAAACCAGGCGGCTTTTCGGAGGCAGCAAAAGCAGATTAACGCTTGCTGAACTGCTTGCGGCGACGTGCCGAACGGAAGCCGACTTTCTTACGCTCGACTTCACGTGCATCGCGGGTGACAAACCCGGCCTGGCTCAGCGCCGGCTTGAGGGTGGTGTCATAGTCGATCAGTGCGCGGGTGATGCCGTGGCGGATCGCACCGGCCTGGCCGGACTCGCCGCCGCCATGCACGTTGACCATGATGTCGAAGGTTTCGACATGGTTGGTCAGGTGCAGTGGCTGTTTGCAGATCATGATCGATGTTTCACGACCGAAGAAGCTCTGGATGTCACGGTCGTTGACCGTGATCTTGCCAGTGCCTTTTTTGATGAACACACGGGCGACGCTTGATTTGCGACGGCCGGTGCCATTGTTCCATTCACCAATCATCTCAAGGCTCCTTAAATTTCCAGCACTTTAGGCTGTTGGGCGGTATGCGGATGCTCTGCACCACCGTACACCTTGAGTTTTTTGATCATGGCGTAACCGAGCGGGCCTTTGGGCAGCATGCCCTTGACGGCTTTTTCCAGGGCGCGGCCCGGGAACTTGGTTTGCATGTCGCGGAAATTCGTCGCCGAGATGCCGCCGGGGTAACCCGAATGGCGATAGTAGATCTTGTCAGTCGACTTGGCGCCGGTGACTCGAAGCTGGGCTGCGTTGATGATGACGATGAAGTCACCGGTATCGACGTGAGGCGTATAAATGGCCTTGTGTTTGCCGCGCAAACGGAGAGCAACTTCGCTGGCTACTCGTCCGAGGACCTTGTCGGTCGCGTCAATCACAAACCACTCATGCACCACGTCAGCGGGTTTTGCGCTGAAAGTTGTCATGGGTTTACTTTTCAAAAGTTGGTTTGAGCAGCCCTTTTCCACGGTCGGTGTTTCTCTGATGGAAACCTCTTAGGTGGGGTTCAAGCCTCGCCGCGGGGCCAGCCGATCGCTGCGAAGCCTTCCATTATACAAAATCCCGACCCTCATGGGGGATATCCCGGCACTCCCCCGCAGGAGCTCTCCCTTTAACGGCCGTTTGTGGCCGTTCCCGGGCATTTTTTGGCTAAAACCCGTCGACCCGCCGGCTGTTCTGCAGCCGGGCGTTGTTTTCAACACACAGCGGGAGCGCGGCCATCTCCGGTTTCTGGCACTGACGAAAAATACACATCGGTCGCGCCACAAAGTTGCTGTCGGCACACAGCGCGAGCGGGTCGGCGGGCTTCACCAGCTGCGGCACCTCCCCCCGTTCGCTTGCCATGGCAGGCACAGGCGGAGGCAGCGCTGGCGGCGGGTTCGCAGCATCGGACCGCGTCGCTGTTGTTTTCGGCGCGGCACGCCGGGCGGCGGGCCTTGGACGCTGCTCCCCAGGCAACGGTACCCTGACAGCGGCCGCAACCGGCAGCTCCGGTGCCATGGCCGCCACAACCGGCGCGGCAAGCGTCGAAAGCCCGCTCGCCACCGGTTGCACGGGCATGGCGTCGGCCGGGGCCTGCGCGAGCCGGGTCTCGGTCCCGGGTGCGCGCACGCCCCGTCCCAGCATCAGTCCCAGCAACAGGGCAACAACGGCCACTGCCACCACGCCCGCACCCACACGCCACGAGCGGCCGGACCGGACTGGAGCAACCACGGCGGCAGCTGGTGCCGCGGCTGCAACAGGCGATTGCGGGGCAGTCACATCCCGCCGCCGGGGCAGTGCCGCCAATGGCTGTGTCGGATCGGTGGGGGGCGCCGCGCCCGAAGGCTGCGGGGGCAACGGCTGCACCCGCGCCGCCGGCCGGGGGCCGGACAGGCCCGGCGCCGCCCAGATCGGACCCAGTTCGGCACGCCAGTCGAAACGGGACATGCCATTGGGCGTTTCCAGCCCCATGAGCTGCACCAGGGCCGCCACGCTTTGCGGCCTGTCCTTGGCGTCGATCGCCAGCGCCTGACCGATCGCCTGCACAAACGGCTGCGAATAACCGAGGCCAAACTGCTCCTGCACCGTGCGTGCCACGCGGGCAAAAGGCGGCAGGCGGTCGCGCACCACCCGGAACGTGGCCGGCAGCGGCGGCTTGTTGCAAAGCAGGCCATGCACCACCGCAGCGAGCGCATACAGGTCGGTCCACGGCCCCTGGCGCATGTCGGGCGCGCCGGCCTGCTGCTCCAGCGGCGCGTAACTCAGCTTGAAGGCATCGGTCAGGTCCTGCGTCTTGCCGCCCATGGCATGGCGCGCGGCACCCAGGTCCAGCAGCACGGGCGGACCGATGTCCTGCAGGAAGATGTTGTCGGGGGAGACGTCGCGGTGCACCGTGCGGCCCTGGTGCAGGGTCTTGAGTGCCCCCAGCACCGCCCACAGGACCTTGCGCAGCCAGGCCTCGGTCGGCGGGCTGTGCATCTGGCTGCGCGCCGCCTGCAGCGTGATGCCGCGGTAAAGAGGCATCACCATGTAGGCCGTCTGGTTGGCTTCCCAGTACCGGAAAACCTTGACCAGCGAGGGATGGTCGAACTGCGCCAGCAGCCGGGCCTCGGCCACAAACGACTGCAGACCGGCCTGGAAGGCCGCCTGGTCGGCCGGGTCACGAACCACCACTGCGCCCTCCGCGCCGCGACAGGCCAGCGTGCCCGGCATGAATTCCTTGAGGGCCACCGGCCGCCGCAGCGAGTGGTCAAACGCCTGGTAGACCATGCCAAACCCGCCGGCACCCAGCAGCCCCCGCACTTCAAACTCGGCCAGGCGCGTACCCACCGGCAAGGCATCGAGATGGGTGATCAATGAAACGGGGGTCGGACTTGACGGGGCGGTCATGAACGGGAGCGGGCTGTGGCAAGGTGGGGCTGTCATTAGGCATGGACGCCCTGCTGCCGTCAAGGCGCCCGGGCGGCCGCAACGGGACGTTCGCCGGTAATGTGTTGCAGATTGCAAGCATCCGGCCTGGCGGCCCGGCGCACCCCGGAAAAGGCCCGCCGGTCGGCGCCCGTTAACATAGCGACATGTTCAGTTATCGCCACGCCTTCCATGCCGGCAACCATGCCGATGTGCTCAAGCACACCACGCTGATTGCGTTGATGAAGTATTTGACCCAGAAAGACACGGCGCTGACCGTGATTGACACGCACGCCGGTGCCGGCCTGTACCGGCTCGATGGCGACTACACCGAAACCAGCGGTGAAGCCCAGGAAGGCATCTTCCGCCTGATCAATGCATCAAAAGCGCCCGCAGCCCTTACGACATCAGCGCCAGCAGCTACTAAAAAGGTAGCAACTTCAAAAACCCCCGGTGCTGCGAAAGCGCCGGCCGAAGAGGCCCTGGCCCCTGCGCTGCAGGACTATGTGGACCTGCTGCGCGGCTTGAACCCGCAGTTCGCCACCAGCGGCGATCCGGCGCACCTGAAGATTTACCCCGGTTCGCCCTTCATTGAGCAGCAGTTCCTCAGCGGCCGCGACAAGCTCAAGCTGTTTGAACTGCATCCGACCGATTTCAAGTCGCTCACCGGCAACATTGCGCAGCTGGGCGTGGGCCGTCAGGTCACGGTGGCCTGTGAAGACGGCTTTGAGGTGCTGAAAACCTTTTTGCCGCCGCCGGCGCGCCGCGCCATGGTGCTGTGCGACCCGAGCTACGAGATCAAGAGCGACTATGCCCGCGTCGCGGCCTGCATGGGCGATGCCGTCAAGCGTTTTGCCACCGGCACTTACGTGGTCTGGTATCCCATCATTCCGCGCCCCGAAGCCCATGACCTGCCGCGCAAACTCAAGACGCTGGCGACCAAGGCGGGCCGTCCCTGGCTCAACGCCACGCTCACGGTCAAGTCCAGCAAGCTGACCACCGATGAGGCCGGCGACGTCAAACGCCCCGGCCTGCCGGCCAGCGGCATGTTTGTGATCAACCCGCCGCACACGCTCAAGACCGACCTGCAGGCCGCCCTGCCACAGCTGGTGGCGCGCCTGGGGCAGGACCGCAACGCCGGCTTCACGCTGGACCACGGCGGCTGAGCGGAAACTGACGCCAGAGGAGGGCCTGCGCATGCATGTGATCCTGGTTGTGGAGGACGACGACGCGATACGCAGCAACATCGCACGCCTGCTGACGCTGGAGGGGTTCGAGGCGGTGGCGGCGGCCGATGGTCAGGCCGGCCTCGCACACGCCAGGGCCCGCACGCCTGACCTGATCATTTCGGACATCAACATGGCCGGCATGGACGGCTTCGAGCTGCTGGCTGCGGTGCGGGCCGACCCGGCGCTGGCGACCACCCCGTTCATGCTGCTGACCGCGCTGGACGACCGCGGCAGCATGCGCCGCGGCATGACCGGAGGCGCCGACGATTACCTGTCCAAGCCTTTCACACGCACCGAGCTGCTCGAAGCCGTCAGCGCGCAACTGCGCAAAAAAAACCTGGTCGACACGCGCATCGCGTCCAGCCTGGCGGCGCTCGAGGCGCGCCTGCGCACGGCTTTCGGCAGCGACATTGGCGGCACCCGGCCCGAAGCCTTCCCGGTGGAGATCCCGGCGGGCAGCGAGAGCGGGCAGGTGCTTGACGCCACGGTGCTGGTGTCGACGATCCGCCACTTCACGTCGCTGGCCGAAAAACTCGACGCCGGTGAGGTCTCGCAATTGCTGACCGGCTACTTCGAGCGCAGTTGCCAGCCAGTGCTCAAGAACGGTGGGCGACATCTCAAGTTTGTCGGTGATGGCCTGATGGCGGTTTTTGCCAACACGCCGGGCGACTCGCCGCTGTCGGGGCAGCGCCGCGCCGTTTCCGCAGCGCTGGCCATGGCGCTGGCGGCCCACGAGTTCCGCGACTGGCTCGCGCAGCGTTTCCCGGACCGGGGTCTGCCCCCGTTTGCCATCGGCATCGGGTTGCACAGCGGCGAGACCACTTTGTGCCGCATGGGGCCGCCAGGCAGCCACGACCTGATGCCGGTGGGCGACAGCGTCAGCCTCGCCGCGCACCTGGAGGCCGTCACCCGCGAGCGCGGCTGGACGGTGCTGGCCAGCGGCGCCGTACTCGCCGGCGCCGGCCCCGGCATCCAGACCGGCGCGCAGGACACCCTGACCCTGACCGGCAAACACCTGACGCTGGATGTGGTGGAGATCACCGGGCTGGTGACCGGGATGGACGACAGGCTCCACGGCATGGCCAGCCTGACCGAGCGTGCCGAGGAGATCAGCGCGGCGGTCAGAACCAACTCCGAGATCACCGCGCGGGCCGTCAAGGATGCCCTGCAGGCCAAGCTGGCCGCACTGAAAGAGCAGCGTTTTGAGCCTGACACCGAGCCCGTGCGCCTGAAGGGCTACCGCGTCACCCGGAAAATCGGCGCCGGTGGCATGACCGAGGTGTACCTGGCCGAACGCGAGGCCGACGGCCTGCCCATCGTGCTCAAGGTGCTGGATTCACGCGGCAAGGAAGCGTCGGAGCATCTGGTCCGGTTTATCCAGGAGTACGCGCTGCTGAGCCAGATCAAGCATCCGCATGTGATCCGCATCCACGACCAGGGCTTCAGCGACGAACACGCCTACATCGCGATGGAGTATTTCGAGCGCGGTGACTTGCGCGGTCTGTTCGGTCCTGACATGACCCGCGAGCGGGCACTTTCGGTGGTGCAACAACTGGCCCTGGCCCTGGCGGCCATCCACAGCCACGGCATCGTGCACCGTGACATCAAGCCCGAAAACGTCATGCTGCGCAGCGACGGCTCGGTGGCGCTGGCCGATTTTGGCATCGCCAAATCCATGCTGCAGGCCGAAAGCCCGGGCCTGACACAGACCCTGCATGGCGATGTGGTCGGCACGCCCTACTACATGAGCCCCGAGCAGGTCAGCGGAAAAACCGTGACGGCCCGCTCTGACCTGTACAGCCTGGGTGTCATGCTGTTCGAGATGCTGGCTGGCCGGCGCCCGTTCATCGCGGAGTCGCTGGAACTGCTGCTGGCCAGGCACCTGCATGCGGACACGCCGGTGCTGCCCGCGGCGCACGCGGCCCTGCAGCCCATCGTCAACAAACTGATGGCGAAAAACCCCGACGACCGTTATGCCTCGGCCGACGCCCTGCTCGCGGACCTCGCCCGGGCGAGCTGAAAGCACCCTGCGGCGGAGTCAACAATTAACCGACCGATCGGTCGGTTAATTGGCTATACTCCGGTTGACCCGCCCTGCAGACCGGGTGACAGGAGACAAGACATGTACACACAATCACTCGACGTACCCGACACGTCGGCCCCGGCCCTGGCATCGGTGCCGGCAGCCCCCGACGCCTTGCAGACCCGCTTCGACGAAAAAATCGATGCCGACCAGAAAATCGAGCCGCAGGACTGGATGCCCGAGGCCTACCGGCGCACCCTGGTGCGCCAGATCAGCCAGCACGCGCACAGCGAGATCATCGGCATGCAACCCGAAGGCAACTGGATCTCGCGCGCCCCCTCGCTCAAGCGCAAGGCGATCCTGCTGGCCAAGGTGCAGGACGAAGGCGGCCACGGCCTCTACCTGTATTCCGCCGCGGAAACCCTGGGCGTGGGCCGCGATGCATTGCTCGATGCACTGCACACCGGCAAGGCCAAGTACAGCTCCATCTTCAACTACCCGACGCTGCAGTGGGCCGACGTCGGCGTGATCGGCTGGCTGGTCGACGGCGCGGCCATCATGAACCAGGTGCCGATCTGCCGCTGCTCCTACGGCCCGTATGCACGCGCCATGATCCGCATCTGCAAGGAAGAAAGTTTTCACCAGCGCCAGGGCTTTGAGAGCCTGATGGTGCAGATGCAGGGCACAGCCGAGCAGCGCGCCATGGTGCAGGACGCGGTGAACCGCTGGTGGTGGCCGGTGCTGGCCATGTTCGGCCCACCCGATGCGGCCAGCGCCAACACCGCGCAAGGCATGCGCTGGGGCATCAAGCGCATTTCCAACGACGACCTGCGGCAGAAATTTGTCGACGCCACGGTGCCGCAGGCCGCGGTGCTGGGCGTGACCCTGCCCGACCCCGATTTGAAATGGAACGAGGAGCGCGGCCAGCACGACTACGGCGCCATCGACTGGGACGAGTTCTGGGAAGTCGTCAACGGCAACGGCCCCTGCAACAAGGAACGCCTGGCCAACCGCGTGAAGGCGCATGAGGACGGCCAGTGGGTGCGCGATGCGGCGCAGGCGCATGCCGCCAAACAGCGCGCCCGCCAATTGAAGGAGGCGGCATGACGACCGCGCAAAATGAGTGGCCTTTGTGGGAAGTGTTTGTCCGGTCCAAGCAGGGCCTGGAACACAAACACTGCGGCAGCCTGCACGCCGCCGATGCGCAGCAAGCGCTGCAGATGGCGCGCGACGTCTACACGCGGCGCCAGGAGGGCGTGAGCATCTGGGTGGTGCCGTCCAACACGATCACCGCCAGCGAACCCGACGACAAGGCCGCGTTTTTTGAACCCATGGCCGACAAGATTTACCGGCACCCGACCTTCTACGAAATCCCTGACGAAGTGGGCCACATGTGAACACCGTTGAAGCCCCCGTCAGAACAGCCCCGCTGGGCTACCTGCTGCACCTGGCCGACAACGCGCTGGTGCTCGGCCAGCGCAACGCCGAGTGGTGCGGCAACGGTCCGGTGCTGGAGGAAGACATCGCCCTGGCCAACATGAGCCTAGACCTGATCGGGCAGGCAAGGATGTTGTACCAGCACGCCGCTGTGGTTTCGGGCGACGGCGCGACGGAAGATTCGCTGGCCTATTTCCGCGATGCCACCGGCTTCCGCAACTACACCCTGCTGGAACTGCCGCATGCGACCAGCACCTCGGAGCGCGACTACGCCACCACCATCGTCCGTAATTTTCTCTACAGCGCGCTGATGTTGTTGCTGTGGGAGGCCTTGCAGAAGTCCGAAGACGCGCAGCTGGCGGCCATTGCCGGCAAATCGTTCAAGGAAGTGCGCTACCACTTTCGCCATTCGCGCGACTGGCTGGTGCGGCTGGGCGATGGCACCCCCGAGTCCCACGCCCGCACCCAGGCCGCCTTGAAGCATTTAATGCCCTACACCCAGGAGTACTGGGCGCCGTCAGCTATTGAAACAGTAGCAGATTCAAAAGGCCATGCCATCGACGCTGCCGCACTGAAAAGCGACTGGGACGAACTGGTCAACGACGCCCTGCAGGAGGCCGGACTGCAGCGCCCCACGCTTCAAGCCGGGCTGCCGCAAGGCAAGAACGGCCAGCACAGCGACCACCTGGCTCCGTTGCTGGCCGAAATGCAAAGCCTGGCGCGCGCTCACCCCCACGCTCTATGGTGAGCGCTTCGCACCCACCACGAGCTCCGGGGAGCTGTTATGAAACACCTCCCGCAAGCGGGAAGATGGTGGTGAGCACCCTGCAGCAGGTCTGGGACGTGCTCGAAGCCGTGCCCGACCCGGAAATTCCGGTGGTGTCCATCCGCGAGCTGGGCATTCTGCGCGACGTGCGCCATGTCGAAGGCGGGTTGGAAATCATCATCACGCCGACCTACAGCGGCTGCCCGGCCATGGGGCAGATCGAGGACGACATTCGCGCCGCGCTGGCGCAGCACCAGCTCAACGCGCGCATCACCACGCAGCTCGCACCCGCCTGGACCACCGACTGGATGACCGCGGCCGCCAAAACCAAGCTGCGCAACTATGGCATTGCGCCGCCGCACACCACACCGCCCGGCAGCGACAAGGTCATCCGCTTTGCGCCCCGGCATCAGGCGGCTGACGCGGTGGCCTGTCCTCAGTGCGGCTCGGTCAACACCACCGAGACTTCGCACTTCGGCGCCACCGCCTGCAAGGCG
>NZ_JAQSDL010000115.1:10014-108303 GCF_029945895.1 Polaromonas sp.
CGGCTCGGTCAACACCACCGAGACTTCGCACTTCGGCGCCACCGCCTGCAAGGCGTTGTACAAGTGCCTGGACTGTCTGGAACCCTTCGACTACTTCAAAAGTTATTGAATGGCCCCCACGCCTGTCACTTCGTGTGCTGCGCTTCCCCCCGAGGGGGCCGCTGCGCCTGCGGGCTGGCAAAGCCAGACCCGCAGCCCCTGCTTGAAAAGGGAAAAAGCCCCACGATCGCTCCCTGCGCCACGCGGCGGTTCCTGTTACTGAGACTCACCCCATGTCCGTTCCCCACTTCCATTCGCTCGTCATCAAACGTGTCACCCCCGAAGCGGCCGGCGCTGTGGCCATCAGTTTTGCGATTCCGCCCGAACTGCGAAGCCTGTATGGCTTCACGCCGGGCCAATTCCTCACACTCAAGGCCACGATAGACGGCGAGCCGGTGCGCCGCAGCTACTCCATCTGCAGCAGCACGCAGCGCCTGGCCGCAGAAAACGACATCGAGGTGGGCATCAAGCCGGTCCAGGGCGGCGTCTTTTCCAACTGGGCCACGCAGCTGCAACCCGGCGACACCCTGGAGGTGATGCCGCCGGACGGCCGCTTCACGCCGCGCCTGAGCGGTGCGGTGCACCGCGTCGGCTGGGCGGCCGGCTCGGGCATCACGCCGCTGCTGTCCATCATCGCCAGCACGCTGGCCGGCGAGCCGGCGTCCAGCTTCACGCTGGTGTACTGCAACCAGCGCACCGGCAGCATTCTGTTCAATGAAGCACTGCAGGACCTCAAGGACCGTCATCCGTCCCGCCTGAGCCTGGTGCACCTGCTCTCGCGCCAGTCGCAGGATGTTCCGTTGTTCAACGGCCGGCTGGACGCGGCCAAGGTCAGCGAACTGCTGGCCACCCTGATCCCGCCAGCCAGCATTGACGAAACCTTTGTCTGCGGCCCGGAAGCCATGATTGAAGGCTGCCTGCAGGCCCTGCTGGCGGCCGGTGTGCCGAAGGAACGCATCCACGCCGAACGTTTCACCAGTTCGGCACCACCCCCCAACGCTATGAAATCAGGAGCTGTTGGCGCAGAAGGGACGGGGGCTGAAGGTCAAAAAGGCTTGAAGAACGAGGACTCCCTCGGCACCATCCGTCTGTCAGTACAGCTTGACGGCAAGGCGCACGAGCTGCGCATGTTTGCGCATGAACGCGTGCTGGACGTGGCACTGGCCGCCGGCCTGGACCTGCCTTACAGCTGCAAGGGCGGCGTCTGCTGCACCTGCCGCGCCAAGGTGCTCGAAGGCCAGGTCGCCATGGAGAAAAACTTCACGCTGGAAGACTGGGAAGTACAAAAAGGTTTTGTGCTGAGTTGCCAGGCGCGGCCCTTGAGCGAACACGTGACCGTCAGCTATGACGAAAGGTGACTAGGGCCCCCACGTTCGCTCACTGCGTGTAGCTCTCTGCACCTTGCAGGCCGCCGCTTGCCAGAGGCTTCGCTTCTGTCGCCTGTTCAAACCTGCACGGGCAGGTTTGGAGCCGCAGGCTCCAGCCCCGAGGGGGGCGCTGCGCCTGCGGACTGGCAGAGCCAGATCCGCGGCCCCTGCTTGACAGGAAATCCCAGGGATGCCGTCAGTGCGTGCGTGAATTCCAGACTTCCAGCTCGAAAAACGCATTCTGCGCGGCGATCTGCATCTGCCGGAAAACAGCGCGCGTGGCGTGTTCGGCAGCCTGCTCCCAGCGGGCAATCGCCTGGAGTTCTTCGCTGGATCGGCACCCCCCAGGATTTTCGGCCCGCATCGAACGCACCGCCGTCCATTCCACGTACGCGCCACGCACGGCGGATGCGCCGCCCAGCGCGTGCTCCAGTACTTCCAGAAATTTCTGTTCGGCTGTCTGGCGCTGCTCGTCGGTCAGACCGCCGGCTGAATGCAGGGTCGCGTTGTATTTGCTATGCAATCTCATGGGAATGGGTGGCGGCGCAACAAAGTTCGGCGATTTTATCGCTGCTTCGGCCGCTGTTCAATCAATACTTCAGCGCCGTGCTTTTCCCCCAGAAGACGCGGTAGGCAAACACCGTGTAGCCGACGATCATGGGCAACACGACCAACGCACCCACCAGAATGACCCCCATGGCTTCGGGCGCCGTCGCCGCCTGCCAGATGGTGATGCGGTCGATGACCAGCCACGGAAACAGGCTGTAGGCCAGCCCGTAAAACGCCAGCAGAAAGATTCCGACGGTGGCACCAAACGGTACCCAGGCCCCGTATTCGTTGCCCTGGCCCAGCCGCACCGGCAGGCGCTGCAGGCTGCGCCAGATGACGGCAAACAGCACGGCCGTGGCCACCGGAATCGGCAGCAGCAGCACGATGTTCGGAAACGAAAACCACTTTTCGAAAATGCGCTGGCTGACCAGCGGCGTGGCGATCGAGATGGCGGCCACCCCGGCCATGGTGAACAGCAGGCTGGCACGCGCCCAGCGCACCGCCTGCAGCTGCAGCGCGCCTTCTGACTTGATGATGAGCCAGCCGGCGCCCAGCAGGCAGTAGGCGGCCACCAACGCCGCACCAATCACGGCATTGAACACCAGGGTCCACCAGGTGTCGGCAAAACCGGTGATCAGCGAGCCCAGCATGTAGCCCTGGGCCCAGCTGGCCAGCAGCGAGCCGGTGTAGAACAGGCGGTTCCACAGCGGCTTGTGCGCGGCGCGTGCCTTCACGCGAAAGTCAAAGGCCACACCGCGCAAGGTCAGCCCGATCAGCATGAAGGCCACCGGCAGATACAGCGCCCCCAGAATGACACCGTGCGCCAGCGGGAACACGGTGAGCAAGATGCCGACGCCCAGCACCAGCCAGGTTTCATTGGCGTCCCAGAAGGGGCCGATGCTGGCAATCATGGTGTCCTTGTCGTCGTCGCTGGCGCGGCGCATCAACACGCCTACGCCCAGGTCGTAACCGTCCAGGATCACATAGGCCAGCATCGCCAGGCCCATGACCACCAGGAAAACAATGGGCATCCAGCCCGCGGCCTGCGTCAGGTCGGGTGCAAGTTCAAGCACGGGGAGCTCCTTCCTGTTGTGGGTAGGTCACGGGGTTGGGCGTGTCTTCCAGGCCGGTGCCAAACGGCTTGTCCGCATGTTTCCTGTGGCGCGCGAGATAAAACACCACCGAGATGTAGGCCACGATCAGCGCCGCATACAGCGTGAGGTAGAGGGACAGGGTAAGGGCAATGCGCGGTGCCGGCACTTTGGACGCGGCGTCGGCCGCCGTCAACACACCGGTCACCAGCCAGGGCTGGCGGCCAATTTCGGTCACGTACCAGCCGGCGATCAGCGCCACCCAGCCGGCAAAAGTCATGGCCACCAGCAGCTTCGCATGCCAGGGCCGCAGGTTGCGCTCCGTCCCCTTCTTCCACGGTGCAAGTTGCCAGGTAGCGGCCCAGCTCACGGCCAGCATCAACAGCCCCATGCCCACCATGATGCGGAAGGCCCAGAACACCGGCGCCACCGGCGGGTGTTTGCCTTCAAACTGGTCCAGGCCCTTGACCTCGCCATCGAGCGAATGCGTCAGGTACAGCGAGGCCAGTTTCGGGATGGCGATTTCGTAGCGGTTCTCCTTCGCCTTTTCGTCGGGCAAGGCAAACAGGACCGCCGGTACGCCCTTTTCGGTTTTCCAGATGCCTTCCATGGCCGCCAGTTTGGCCGGCTGGTGTTCCAGCGTGTTCAGCCCGTGGAAGTCGCCGGCGACGATCTGCAGCGGAATCAGGAAGGCGGCCAGGTAGACGCCGGTTTTCAGGCTGGCCATGACCTCGGCGCCGCGGTCATTTCGCAGCCAGCGGTAGGCCGAAATGCCGGCCACCAGAAACGCCACCGTCAGGCCGGAGGCCAGCAGCATGTGCACCAGGCGGTAGGGAAACGAGGGGTTGAAGATCACCTCGAACCAGCTGGTCACATGCGCCTGGCCATTGATCATTTCAAAGCCGGCCGGGGTCTGCATCCAGGAGTTCAGCGCCAGGATCCAGAACGCCGAGAGTGTGGTGCCGCCGGCCACCAGCAGCGTGGCTACGGTGTGCAGGGTTTCGCTCACACGTTCGCGACCGAACAGCATCACGCCCAGCATGGTCGCCTCCAGGAAGAAAGCCGTCAGCACTTCGTAGGCGAGCAGAGGCCCGGCGATGTTGCCGACCTTTTCCATGTAGCCGGGCCAGTTGGTGCCGAACTGGAAACTCATGGTGATGCCGCTGACCACGCCCAGCGCAAAGGTCAGCGCAAAAATCTTCACCCAGAACTGGTAGGCATCCATCCAGTGCTGCTGGCCGGTCTTGACGAAGCGCAGCTTGAAAAACAGCAGCACCCAGGCCAGCGAGATGCTGATCGTCGGGAACAGGATGTGAAAGGTGATGTTGGCCGCAAATTGAATGCGCGCCAGCAGGAATGCGTCGAGTCCGTCCATCATCAGCTCCGGTTGTTTTCTTCAGTCACAGCGGCCGGCGGTGCGACCAGCTTGGGCGCTGCGGCGCGGCCTGTCAAGCCGGCCTTCACCGTGCTGGTGACCTTGTCCTTGACCTCCAGCAGCTTCTGCACTTTGGCGCCCATCTTCATCAGGCTGACCAGCGTGGCCGAATCCATCTTCTGCACGTCGGCCAGCCAGCCGGTCATGAGCTCGATCAAATCGTGCATCTGCTTCATGCGCGCCTGGGCGTGAATGTCGTCACTGGCCGAAGGCTGCTCCATCAGCGCGTCGCGCAGCATGGACAGCGTGGGGTCAATCTCGCGCTTGCGCCGCTCCTCGGCCAGCGTGCGGAAAATGGCCCACACGTCTTCGGGCGCCTGGAAATACTCGCGCCTGTCATTGGGCAGGTGCTGCAGCCGCACCAGGTTCCACGACTGCAGTTCCTTGAGCCCCATGCTGACGTTGGAGCGCGAAAACGCCAGCGCCTCGCCAATGTCGTCGGCATTGAGCGCGCGCGGCGAGACATACAGCAAGGCATAAATCTGCCCCACGGTGCGGTTGATGCCCCAGCGGCTGCCCATTTCGCCGAAGTGAAGGACAAAACGCTGGGTCAGGGGAGCAAGGTTCATGGAAGCGGCCTGTTGAATTTTCAGAAATTACTGAAATTCTAGTAAGTTAAGGATTTTTCTGCTGGCGACCAGGTATTGGCATCGCCGTCAGCCCTCTGCGCAAGTCATGAGCAGGGCGAAATTTTCACGCAAAAAGTGCCTTGCGCCCTTTAACAGCGGGCGCAGGCAGCTATCAATAACATAGCAGATCAGGACCGCAACGGCTCTCCCGGCGCGACAGGCGCGACAGGCGCGGCCACGCTTGCGGCAAGCACCCTCTCGTGCGCCCCTCCTTGGGAAGCGTCTTTCCCTTGATCAACCCTCAGGCTCAGGGAAGCACCGCCCCTGAAAAAACAGATCGAACGCTTTTCACCGCACCAGCGCGCCAAGGTTTTTTGCGGTGCTCATGGCCCGCACTCACCTGGCCGGCCCGGGCGCCACGGGCGCGGTGCTGTATGGAGGCTTGGCCGAGATGCCCACGCTCAAATAATTGATCACCCCCATCACGTCATCGACCAGCAGGGCGGACTGCTCCATGGCTCTGGCCTGTTCCTGCGTCTGCACGCAACCCATCAGCGTCACCAGCCGCCGCTCCCCGAGCACCCAGACGCTGGTGTTGTTGAAGCGCCCGTCCTTCTGCAGGTAGCTGACCATGCGGGGAATGATCTCCCGGTCGTAGAGGTAGGAGTTGGGCAGCCGGCAGCGGCCCGAGCGGAAGCAGCTGTTGCCATGCTGGGCGCGCACATGCGCCTCTGCCCGCACCTGGTCCGGCGTGAACATCGGGCCTTCGGGCACCGGGCAGCCGGGCATGGCAGACGTCACCTGCAGAAAGGGATCGTTGAAATGGTTGCCACGCTCTTTTGGCCCGCTCACCTTTTCCTGCGCCATCAAGGCGAGGGGCAGCACCGTCAGGACGATGGGCAGCAGAACCAGTTGGCGAAGTTTCATGTTTCCTCCGGTGACGCATGACAACAGCAGGCATTTTCACGGCAAGGGCTTGGGCGCGCCCACCAGTTCGGCAAGCTGGTCGGCACACTGGCCCCAGCCCTGGTGGAAGCCCATTTTTTCGTGCGCCTCGCGGTCGGCAACGCTCCAGTGCAGTACGCGGGCGGTGTAGCGGGTTTTTCCGCCTTCGTTTTCAAAAGTCAGTACCCCTGTCATGAAGGGCTTCTCCGATGGCGTCCAGGCATCGGTGTAGGCGTCGGTGAACACGAGGCGCTCGTTCTCCACCACGTCAAGGTAGATGCCGCGGCTGGGGAACTCCTGGCCTTCGGGGCTGCGCATCACGACCAGGCTGGAGCCACCGGGCCGCACATCCATCTCGGCGCGCGAGATGCTCCAGGGCCGGGGCGCAAACCATTGCACCACCAGCTCGGGCCGGGTCCAGGCCTGGAACAGTTTTTCACGCGGCGCGGCGATCAGGCGGGTCAAGACCAGTTCGCGGTCGGAAGCGGGCATCATGGGAGGGTTCTTGTTTGAGGCGGTCATGCAGTTTTCCTTTGAGGTGGATTGAACAAGGGCCTTTTCAGGCATTTCATCTGAACGACGATCGGGGCGAGTCCTTTTCGACAGGAAACGGAGAAACCAGATGTAAATGCCCGGCTCTTGCCATTCGCCATGGTTCATGAGGCGGCACGGGTGCTATGGTTTCAGGAGCTGCTTTTGCTCTTCCCATAAGGGCTGGAGGCCGATTTGATGGATGAACGCGTTCCCGGCGAACATTGAGCGACTATTTCAGCGGGGCTCCGCTTCCGCGCACGCGGGGCGGGCATTTTCTTTGGCCGAAGTCCGACATAGGGTCCGCGGACAAGCGTGATGACCGCGTTCAGCGCACCCTGGGCACTGGCGTGCGTCTGGCGCTGCGCCGGGATTTTCTGACCGGTGGCGGCGGCGCGACGGCCACGGCCGGTGTGGAATCGGGAACCAGCAACACCACTTCCTTGAAGCCCAGGCCCAACATGCCGAGTTCCGCCGCGGCGGCGCGGCTCACGTCGATGATGCGGTTGCGGCTGAAGGGGCCGCGATCGGTGATGCGCAGATCCACCTCGCGACCATTGACCAGGCTGTGCACCCGCACCATGGTGCCAAACGGCAAGGTGCGGTGAGCGGCCGTAAAGGCGTTCATGTCATAACGTTCGCCGCTGGCCGTCAACCGGCCATGAAAACCCGGGCCGTACCACGACGCGGCGCCACGCTCGAACTCGCGCGCGGGCTCACCGTCGAGCAGTGCCGGCCGCGACAGATCGCTGGAGGGACCTGGGGACAGTCGTGGGGCATCCTCCGTCGGCGTGCCCACGGCCTCGGGGCTGGCGGGCATGGGCGCCGGCGTGGCTATCGGCACAGGGTCAGGCGCCGAGCGGCCGGGTGACGGTGGCGTTGTAGTCGTGCAGGCCGCCAGCAGGGCCAGCAAGCCAAGGGCCGTGGCCTGCCGGATGATGCGCAGCTTCAGCAGACCGGCCAAAACAGGGATTTCTTCAAACCGGCTGCAAGCGGCGGATGATCTCTGTGGTCGCCGCGGCCTGGTTCATCGTATAAAAATGAATGCCCGGCACACCCGCGGTGCGCAGCTGGTCACACAGGGCGGTGATCACATCGAGACCAAAGCTCTTGATGGACGCGGTGTCGTCGCCGAAGCCCTGCAGGCGCAGGCGGATCCAGCGCGGAATCTCGGCACCGCAGGCATCGGAAAACCGCATGAGCTGGGTCGAGCTGGTGATCGGCATGATGCCGGGCACCACGGGTACGTCCACACCCAGCCGGCGGGTGTCCTCGACAAAGCGGAAGTAGGCCTCCGCATTGAAAAAATACTGGGTGATGGCCGAATTGGCGCCGGCCTGGACCTTGGCTGCAAAGGCCTGCAAATCGGCATCGGCCGACTTGGCCTGCGGGTGAATCTCGGGGTAGGCCGCCACCTCGATGTGAAAGGCATCGCCGGTGAAGTCGCGGATGAACGCCACCAGGTCGCTGGCGTAATGGAACTCGCCACCGATGCCGTAACCGCTGGGCAAATCGCCGCGCAGCGCCACCAGGCGCTTGACGCCCATGGCCTGCAGGGCGGCGAGTTGCTGACGCACCGTGGCCTTGGTCGCACCGACACACGAGAAGTGGCAGGCGGCCGCCACGCCTTCCTTCAGGATTTCGCCGACCGTGCCAAAGGTGCCTTCCTGGGTGGAACCACCGGCGCCAAAGGTGACCGAGCAGAACTCGGGCTGGTGCGTGTACAGCGCCTGGCGCGTCAGGCGCAGCTTGTCGGCACCCTCGGGCGTCTTGGGCGGAAAAAATTCAAAACTGATGGGCAGGTTCATCGCAGTTGTCTCTGTCTGTCTGTCTGTCTGATCATTCTTCGTCGGGTTTGGTGCGGCGTTTTCCGCGCGCCGGGCCGTGCTGGCCCGCGTGGGCTTCCTCCGAGTCCTCATGCGCTTCATGCAGCGCGCGCAGTTCGGCGCGCGGTGTGCGTTTGACGGCCTTGCGCGGGGGCGGCGCCGGCAGCGGCTGGTCTTCACCGATGTTGTTGTGGCCCTTGACAGCGTGAATGAAGAACTCACGGTTGCCGTCCCCGCCTTCGATCGGCGAGGCCAGCCAGGCCTTCACGTCCAGACCCAGCGCAGCGCAGGCATCACGCAGACGCTTTTCGACAAATTCAAAATGCTCGGCGTCGCGCACAATGCCGCCCTTGCCGATCTGGCCGGGCTGCAGTTCGAACTGGGGTTTGACCAGCATCAGCAGATGGCCGCCGGCTTTCAGCAGGCGCACCACGGCCGGCAGCACCAGCGTGAGGGAGATGAAAGACAGGTCGCCGGTCAGGAAGTCAAAGTTGGCCTCAACGGGCTCCCTCTCTTCATCGTCGAAGTTTTCATCGTCAAATTCGCCCTCAGCGCCCGTCGCATGGACGGAACCAGCTACCAAATCAATAGCAGTCATGGAACGGGCGTTGAGACCTTCAATACACACCACACGGGCGTCCTCGCGCAGGCTGGGGTGCAACTGGCCATGGCCCACGTCCACACCCACCACTTGCACGGCACCGTGCTGCAACAGGCAGTCGGTGAAACCGCCGGTGGATTGTCCGACGTCCAGGCAACGCAGGCCGGCCACGCTGAGGCCGGTGCTCTTGAGCGCCCCCTCGAGCTTGAGCCCGCCACGCGAGATGTATTTGGATTCGGTGGTGTCGGGAATCTGCAGCTCGGCACCCTCCGGAATCTCGTCACCGTTTTTGGCGACCTTTTTCCAGGGCGCGCTTTCCTCGGCGCGCCACAGAACGCCCGAAGCGATCAGGCGCTGGGCCTGGGACCGGGTGGCGGCAAAGCCGTTGTCAACGAGAAAGAGGTCAGCGCGCATGGTTTTAAATCCTGGAAACTTCAGGGGCGCAGCGAGCGCCCGTCAGCCAAGGCGCGGGTGGCTGCGAACCGGAACGTACTTCAGGTACGTGAGGATTCGCAGACGGGCCCCGCAACACAGGATCACGGGCGCGCAGTAGCCCAATCAGTAGCGGTAGGTGTTGGCCTTGTACGGGCCGGCCTTGGACACGCCGATGTAGGCCGCCTGCTCGTCGCTCAGTTCGGTCAGCATCGCGCCGACTTTCTTCAGGTGCAGACGGGCGACTTTTTCGTCGAGGTGTTTCGGCAGCACATAGACCTTGCCCACTTCGTAGTCGGCCTGTTTGGTGAACAGTTCGATTTGCGCAATGGTCTGGTTGGCAAAGCTGGACGACATCACAAAGCTCGGGTGGCCGGTGCCGCAGCCGAGGTTCACCAGGCGGCCCTTGGCCAGCAGGATGATGCGTTTGCCGTCCGGGAAGATCACGTGGTCGACCTGCGGCTTGATCTCTTCCCAGGTGCATTTTTCCAGCGCAGCGACGTCGATCTCGTTGTCGAAGTGGCCGATGTTGCAGACGATGGCCTGGTCCTTCATGGCCGCCATGTGTTCGTAGGTGATCACGTTCTTGTTGCCGGTGGCGGACACGAAGATGTCGGCCTTGTCGGCAGCGTATTCCATGGTCACGACCTTGTAGCCTTCCATCGCGGCCTGCAGGGCGTTGATCGGGTCGATCTCGGTGACCCAGACTTGCGCGGACAGCGCGCGCAGGGCCTGGGCGGAGCCCTTGCCCACGTCGCCGTAACCGGCCACGCAGGCGACCTTGCCGGCAATCATCACGTCGGTGGCACGCTTGATCGCGTCAACCAGGGATTCGCGGCAGCCATAGAGGTTGTCGAACTTGGACTTGGTCACCGAATCATTGACGTTGATGGCGCGCAGGGCCAGCGTGCCCTTGGCCGACATCTCGTTCAACCGCAGCACGCCGGTGGTGGTTTCTTCCGTCACGCCGATGATGTGGGGCAGGCGACGGCTGTACCAGGTCGGGTCGATCGCGAGCTTGGCCTTGATCGCGTTGAACAGGCAGATTTCCTCTTCGCTGGTGGGCTTGGAGATCAGGCTGGCGTCTTTCTCGGCCTTGGTGCCCAGGTGCATCAGCAACGTGGCGTCGCCGCCGTCGTCCAGGATCATGTTCGGGCCTTCTTCAGGCGTGCCTTTGGCGCCGCTGAATTCGAAGATGCGGTGGGTGTAGTCCCAGTAGTCGGCCAGGGTTTCGCCCTTGATGGCGAACACCGGTGTGCCGGCGGCGGCAATCGCGGCAGCGGCATGGTCCTGCGTGGAGAAGATGTTGCAGGAAGCCCAGCGCACGTCAGCGCCCAGGGCCTGCAGGGTTTCGATCAGCACGCCGGTCTGGATGGTCATGTGCAGCGAACCGGTGATGCGCGCGCCCTTGAGCGGCTGGGCTTTCGCGAATTCCTCGCGAATCGCCATCAGGCCGGGCATTTCGGTCTCGGCAATTTTCAGTTCCTTGCGGCCCCAGGCGGCAAGCGAAATGTCGGCAATCACGTAGTCAGGAGCGGTCTGGGCGGGTTTCAATACGGCGTTCATGGGGTATCTCCAAAATCAAGAGTCCAACTGGGCAAAATAGCCACGGCCACAAGGCGTCAGGTCGAGGGTGGGTTGGTCAACTCACCCGGCTTGAAAGCACATGCGGGTGAGCGTGGTTGCAGATGAATATCCTGAGCCTAGACCACATGCCGTGGGTTGCAACGCTCCTCAGGAAGCCTGAATTATACCGAAACAAGCCGTGGGCCGCTTGCCAACTGGGGGCCACCTCTCCCCAAGCTCAGGACGAGCGGGTAAATGGCCACCGCGAAGGCATCTCTTCGCAAGCAGGGGCCGCGGTCCGGCTTTGCCGGCCGCAAGGCGCAGCGCCCCCCCCGGGGGCAGCGACCACACGCAGTGGGGAGCGTGGGGGCTATGGTCCGTGCGAAAATTTCACCATGCAAGAACTGAGCAACTGGCCGGCCGCCGAGCGCCGCGCCATCACCGGCGTTTTCACCGACATCGACGACACCCTGACCACCGAAGGCGCGATCACGCCCGATGCGCTGCGGGCGCTGGCGGACCTGAAGGCTGCCGGCCTGCATGTGATTCCCATCACCGGCCGCCCGGTGGGCTGGAGCGAACCTTTTGCACTCGCCTGGCCGGTGGATGCCATCGTTGCGGAAAACGGTGCGGTGGCGCTGCTTTCAAGTCAAATCAGGGTGCAGCCCTCGTCTGGAGGGCGCGAGCAGCTATCAAAAAGATACCAGCAGGACGAAGAAACACGGCTCATCAACTATGCCCGCATGTTGCAGGTGGCGGCCCGCGTGACGCGCGAGGTGCCCGGCGCGGTGATCTCGCAGGACAGTCCGGGGCGCGAAACCGACATCGCGATCGACCACAGCGAGTTTGTGCACCTTCCGCCGGCCGCGATCGCGCAGGCGGTGCAGATCATGCAAAGCGAAGGCATGAACGCGACGGTCAGTTCCATCCACATCAACGGCTGGTTCGGCGCGCACAACAAGCTCGAAGGCGCGCGCTGGATCGTGCGCGAGCTGTTCGGGCGCAACCTTGACGCGGAAATGGCGAACTGGGTGTATGTCGGCGACTCGACCAACGACCAGCTCATGTTCGAGGCCTTCGCGCACTCGGTGGGCGTGGCCAACATCCGCCGCTTTGAAGCCGAGCTGAGCCACAAACCGCGCTACATCACCCAGGGTGAACGCGGGGCCGGTTTTGCCGAAGTGGCGGCGGCGCTGCTTGCGGTCAACTAGCCTGCTCCAGGGCCTCCAGCCCTTACCCCCTATGAGCAGTTTGCTATCGAATTGATATCAAGCTCAGTACTCACATCGCGCAGGGCTGCGCCGCTGCCACATCACAAAGCGCAGAGACCCAGCCGCACACGAAAGCAGGCTCCGGGATGCATGTCGTCCACCAGTACCAGTGTGCCGTTCAGGCGGCGCATGATCTGCCAACTGATTGCCAGGCCAAGGCCGGCGCCGTGCGCGGCTGAATGGGCATGCAGCCAGCCGCGTGAAAATTTGCTGAAAATACGCTCGCGCTCGTCGGGGTGGATGCCGGGGCCATTGTCCTGGACCAGCACCTGGTAACACCCGTCAGTGATGCAGGCTGAAATACGTACCTGCGGCTGGGGGTTGGTGTTGTACTTGATCGCGTTGGCGATCAGGTTGATGAACACCTGGCCAAGCCTGTCATTGTCGGCACGCACCAGCGCCCCACCGGCCAGGTTGTCGTACACCAGCGCCACGCCCGCCGCGGCGGCCAGCCCCTCACACACCCGCATGGCATTATCCAGAGCGACCTGGGGATCGACGATATCCAGCGACCAGTGATCCTCGCCGCCTTCCAGCGCGCTGAGATCAAGAATGCCGTCCAGCAAGCGGGTCAGGCGGATGCTCTCCGCGTGGATGATGTTCATGTAGCGCCTGGCGTCCTGCGCGGGGATGTCGGGCGTGTCCAGCAGGATTTCGGAGAATGAGCGGATCGAAGTCATGGGGGTGCGAACCTCATGACTGACCTTGCTCAGAAAGTCGTCTTTCTGCCCGTCGAGCAGCGTCAGCCGATGGTTGGCGGACCGCAGTTCTTCCGCGCTCGCAGCCAGTTGTTGGGACTGCTCCTCCAGGCGGTGGCTGTAGTCGCGAATGCGCTGTGTTTCATCGGCAATCTTCAGCAATTCCGAAAGGCTGATGGTCTCACCGGTCACAACCTGGGACACCATGGCACGCGCACTCGCTGCGCCCACGCTGCCGGCCAGCTTGCGCTCCAGCTCGGTGATCAGGGCGTCACCGGCGATCAGGTCGTGCGGGTCCCGCTGTGCCAGGCGGTTGCCGTCGGCGAACAGGCGCTGCGCCTCCTCCGCCCCGATCACCCGCTGGGCCAGCACATTGAGATCATGGGCCGAGGCCGAGCGGCTGACGATACGGGAGGTGTCTGCCGCCCGGTGATGAAAGACATCGACGAACAAGGCACCCTGCAGGTGCTCCAGCGGTTTGGGTTCGCTGAAAAGCGACACAAAAACAAATGTCAGGATGTTGGCGGACATGCTCCAGAAAACCGAATGCACCAGCGGATCAAGGCCCTCCAGGCCGAACAGGGCATGCGGGCGGAGCAAGGACGAACCCCACAGGCCGAAGTTGATATCGGCGGTGCTCAGGAACAGGTCACCCCGGAAGCCGGGCAACAACAGCGTATACGCCCAGAAGGCGGCGCCGGCAATCAGCCCGGCCAGAGCGCCGCGGCCCGTCGCCCGGCGCCAGAACAGCCCGCCCACCAGACAAGGCAGCAATTGCGCCGCGCCTGCAAAGGCGACCAGCCCGATGGACGCAAGCGCGTCCAGCCGGCCGGACAGGCGAAAATAAAGAAAGGCGAGAAGCAGAACAATACAGATACTGGTGCGCCGCGTGACAAGCAAAAACCGCCGCACGTCCCCGCTGGCGTTGAGCGAAACCCACGGCAAACGCATCGCAATGGGCAGCACAATGTGGTTGGAGATCATGGTCGAAAGTGCAATACACCCCACGATCACCATCGAGGTGGCCGACGAAAAGCCGCCGAGAAAAGCCAGCAGCGCGACATTGCCCTGGCCGGCCCACATCGGCAGTGTCAACACGAACATGTCGGGGTTTGCGCCCTGGGGCAGGTAGCTGAGCCCCGCGATGGTGATGGGTATCACGAACAGGCTGATCAGCATGAGATACAGGGGGAACAGCCAGGCAGCCGTCTGCAGATGGCGCTCGTCGCCGATCTCCACCACGGTCATCTGGAACTGCCGCGGCAGGCAGATGACTGCCGCACCGGCCAGAAAAATCAGCGTGATCCAGCGCGGCCCGAAGACCTCGCTGGTGCGCAGCAGGTCTTGCGGCATGCGGTCAAAAATTTCACGCGGCCCGTCTGCAATGCCGAACACCACAAACAGGCCAACGCCCAGCAACGCCACCAGCTTCACGACGGCTTCCACGGCGATCGCGGCCACCACGCCGTGATGGCGTTCGTTGGCATCAATGTTGCGCGTCCCAAACAGGATGGTGAAGGCCGCCATGCCCGCCGCGATCCAGAACGCGAGCTGGAAGTTGGGCTGACCGATCGGAATGCCGCTCAGCGCGTCCGGGCCGGTGCGGCTGAATATCTGGAAGCTGGTGGTCAGGGCCTTGAGTTGAAGCGCGATGTAAGGCGTGGTGGCCGCCGCTGCAATCAGCGTCACGAGCGCGGCGATGGCGGGACTTTTGCCGTAGCGCGAGGAGATCATGTCCGCGATCGAGGTGATCCGGTGAATCTGCCCGATGCGCACCAGCTTGCGCAGGAAGAACCACCACCCTGCAAAAACCAGCGTCGGCCCCAGGTAAATCGTCAGGTATTCGAGACCGTTGCGCGCGGCGGACCCGACAGCGCCGTAAAACGTCCAGGAGGTGCAGTAAATCGAAATCGAGAGCGTGTAGGTAACCGGCGAACGCAGCCACCCCAGCTGGCCCCGCCGCGCGCGCCGGTCGCTGATGAATGCCACACCGAAAAGAAAGGTGACATAGACAAGCGCAACAACGAGGGGAAGGTTCGCGGAAAGCATCAGGCTTGGTCTGTGGCGTCCTCGTCTGGTGCAGCCGGCGCGGTGGGTGGTTCCAGACGGCGCACCAGCAAGACCGTCACCAGCACAATGGCGAGCCACACGCCAAAGATATACACCACGATCAATGGAATACCGAAAGGGCGCAGTGGCCCCGTGAACAGGGTGATGAACGGCGGGAACAGAAGAAAGAGCCCCAATGCCGGCAACAGCACCGCCGCGCTTTGTGCTCTATGCGAGGGCGTGCCGTCCATGGCTCAGGTGCCGCACAGGCGTTTGACCTGCTCGACCAGGTCGCGGTTGGAAAACGGTTTGGTGATGTAGGCGTCGGCGCCGGCCTCCTCGGCGCGGGCTCGGTCATGCGCCTGGGCCGTGGCGGTCAGCATGATGACCCGGATCGCGCTGAGGCGGGCGTCGGACTTGACCGCCTTGAGCACTTCGAAGCCATTGCGCCGCGGCAACATGACATCCAGGATCACGAGCGCTGGCGGACTGGAACTGCGCAGGCGTGCCAACGCGGTTTCGCCGTCGCCCACGCTGGAGACCTGGTGCCCTTCGCGGCGCAGGATAAAGCTCACCGATTCCACGATGTTGGCTTCATCTTCCACGATCAGTATCCGCCCAGCCATATGTTTCCTTGGTCGTCTTCGCCACCACACCATGCACAAGGTGGTCTGCGGCGGCGGCTGCTTTGATCCAGCGAGCGCTGCAGGCAGTCTAGCCTTGCACACCCGCACGCGGCAGCGAACTTACCCTATGGGCAGGGATTGGTTAGGCAAGCCGACGATGGCGTCCTCCTGCCGGTAGCTGCAGTTCTGGCGCACGCAGACCCGGCACGCCGGACCCACTGGCACAGCCGGGGCGCCGGCAGACATGTCGAGCCCTTCGCCGTACACCATCTGGTCGGCAAACAGCGCGTGGCACACCAGCATCACGGACATGAAGTGGGGCGGCATGGCGTATACAGCCTGCTGCTTCTCGACCGCGCGGGCGATCAGCAGATAGCGGTCGCCGCGCGGAAACTCGGCAAGCTGGCGAACGGTGGTGCGGGGCGTCCGAAAAGCTTCGTAGACCGCCCACAGCGGACAGGCCGGACCATGACGGGGCTGCGGCCATTGCGGCAGCACCAGTCGTTTGCGGATACGCCCGGCGGGGTCGCAGCGCATGAAACCGAATCGGACACCTTCGACACCGGGCCGGCGCAAGGTCACCAGGCGGTGGCAGACCTGCTCGAAACTGGTACGGAACATGTCTCCGAGACGGTCGATGTCGTAACGCAACGCGACGGCGGCGGCACGGAAATCCCCATAAGGCATCAGCATCGCGCCCGCGATGTATGAAGCCAGTACGCGCGCACTGCCCAACCTGGCCTCCGCCGATGCAAGGCAGGCCGATGCTTCAATTTGGGCACTGATGGCGTCGCCGGCGTCCAGCTCGGCGCACAGCTGCGCCAGCCTGAAACGCCGGGTCGATTCCGCGGCCCGTTCTGACAGGGTCAGGGTGCGCGAGACCGGGTCATAGGGCGAGGACGTCTGTGCCGGCGCGCCGGCACCGGGCATGGCAACGCGCAGCGTGACGCCATGCACGCGCGCCAGATAGTCAAGCAGTGCCGACCCGATATCGCCGCCGTGCAGGCCAACAGCATCCCGCAATGCCACAGCGGCCTCTTCGAGCGCCGGAAAATAATTGTCGTTTTCGGCCAGAAAGTCATCGATCTGTTCGCCCGGTGTGATCGGCCAATGCATGGGCTGCGATTTGGTGAACAGGCCAGCGAGCGCCCAGGACACATCGGACAGCCGGCGGCTGTCGCTGGCGATGATTTCCACGAAGCGTTGCCGCTGTGCATCGTCCAGCCCCCTGTCGCTTTCGAGAATCTCGGAGGCCGAGCGAATGGCCGTGATGTGGGTCAGCATGTTGTGAACCGCTTCGCCCAGCACCGGGTCCTGATTCAGGCGGTCGGACAGCGCGCTGACGGCTTCGTCACGATCCAGATACGCGCGGTGCAGGCTGACCAGCGCGCGCGCCCAGCCGGAATAGGGTGACGATACGAGCGCGGCGGCAGATGAAGGCGCCAGGGCCAGTGGCGCCACGACCGGGTCAGAAGCGATCAATGCCACGTCATCCACCAGCCGGCGTTGTGCCGCACCGTCAAACGCATCGATCGGCACGCCCAGCGCATCTGAAACCCGTTTCAGCAGGGCGCCCCCGATGTTGCGCCGGTTGGCTTCGATCAGGTTCAGGTAAGACGCGGAGATACCGAGCTGAGCGGCCAGACCGGCCTGCGTCATGCCCTTCGATTTACGCCGTTCGCGGATTCTCGAACCAGCCAGCAGAAGTGCCACGGTGTCTCCCTACAAACCCTCGCTTTGCTGCACTGCAAGGTGAATTCTTTACAGACTGACTCATTAGAAAATTAATTATTTACAAGATTTCTCTTTGTTGTCAATTACTTATTGTTTGATTGACAACCAATGCTTACGCTTGCGCCAGATCACCTCTGGCCGCTTTGCGACCTCCGGTAATCGGATCGTTCAACCCAACCGACGGAGACATCAAGCATGACCAACGATTTACGACGTACCGCCCTCAAGCGCATTGCCGCACTCAGCGCCGGCGTGGCCGCCCCCTCCCTGTTTATCCCCAAGGCCTGGGCCGCCAACAAATTCCGCAACGACCCGGGTAACTCCAAAACCGTGACCTTCGGCTGGACAGTGCCGCAAACCGGCCCCTATGCTGACGAGGGCGCTGACGAGTTGAAGGCCTTCAAGCTTGCGGTCAAACACCTGAACGGCGAGGGCGATGGCGGCATGCTCAAGACCATGAAGCCGACGAGTCTCAAGGGCAACGGTGTGCTCGGCAGGAAGGTCGTGTATGTCACAGGCGACACCCAGACCAAAGCCGATGCGGCGCGCGCCACGGCCAAGCGGATGATTGAAAAAGACGGCGTGATCATGTTCTCTGGCTGCTCGTCATCGGCGGTCGCCGTGGCGCTGCAGTCCCTGGGGCAGGAGATGGGCGTGATCTACATGGACGGCCTGACTCACTCGAACGACACCACCGGCAAGGATCGCCGGCGCTACGGTTTTCGCCACTTCTTCAACGCGAAGATGTCGGGCGCCGCACTCGGGCCGGTGCTTGGCAAGGAAATGGGAAAGGACCGCAAGGCCTACCACCTGACGGCCGACTACACCTGGGGCTGGACCCAGGAAGAGTCCATGAAGGAATCCACCGAGGCACTGGGCTGGAAGACCGTGGCTGCCGTGCGTACACCGCTGGGCGCAGCCGACTTCTCGCAGTACATCACTCCCGTGCTCAATTCGGGCGCCGACGTGCTGATCCTGAACCACTACGGCAAGGACATGGTCAACTCGTTGACCCAGGCGGTGCAGTTCGGACTGCGCAACAAAACCGTCAACGGCAAGAAGTTCGAAATCGTCGTGCCACTGTTTTCCGAGCTGATGGCGCAGGGTGCGGGTGATGCCGTGAAAGGCATCCTCGGCACCGCGAACTGGGACTGGAAACTCCCCGATGCCGGAACCAAGGCATTTGTCAAATCGTTCGGCGACGAATATGGCTCTCCTCCGTCGCAGGCCGCACACACCTGTTACGTCCAAGCGCTGCTGTATGCCAACGCATGCGAGATGGCCGGTACTTTTTATCCGCCCGAAGTCATCAAAAAACTCGAGGGTTTCAAATTCGACGGCATGGGCAACGGGGCCACCGAATACCGCGCCGAAGACCACCAATGCCTCAAGGACGTGCTGGTGGTGCGCGGCAAACAAAAACCGGACAACAAGTTTGACCTGATGGAGATCGTGCAGGTCGTGCCGCGGAAACAGGTGGAATATGCACCGTCGATACTCGGCGGCGCGCTCGGCCCGTACGAAGTGACAAGCTGAGTCGGCGCACCAGCACACCCCTGTAGCGCAGACCGGCCTCGGAGGCGCAGGGGCCGGTCTGCGCAGATTTCATCAATTCACCCCACCGGTTCCAGAAATTACACCCATGGATGCAATCATCCTCCAACTGTTGAATGGCCTGGACAAGGGCGGCGCCTACGCGCTGATTGCGCTCGGCTTGACCCTGATTTTCGGCACCCTGGGTGTCGTCAACTTCGCACACGGCGCCCTCTTCATGATGGGCGGCTTTTGCGCCGTCAGCATGCACAGGTTGCTGACAATTTCCCAGCGGGTGAAGGACGAAAGCATTACGTTCTTCGATAGCTACAAGGAAATCCCCTATCTCCAGACCTGGTTCGGAGACACCGGCCTGACAATGATCGACTATGCGGTGCCACTGTCGATTCTCCTGACCATACCGGTGATGCTCCTGCTCGGCGTGGTGATGGAGCGCGGCCTGATTCGCCACTTCTATCGCCGCACCCATGCGGACCAGATACTGGTCACTTTCGGGTTGGCCATCGTGCTGCAGGAATTGATCAAGGCATATTTCGGCGCCAATCCGATCCCGACATCGGCGCCCGAGATTGTCTCCGGCACGGCGAATATCGGCCTTTATTTCGGCTTCAGCGACAGCATCAGTTATCCGTGGTGGCGGCTGGTTTATTTCCTGTTCGCGAGCCTGATCATCGGCCTGGTGTTTGCGTTCCTGCGGTTTACGACCTTCGGCATGGTGGTGCGTGCCGGCATGCAGGACCGCGAGACCGTCGGCCTGTTCGGCATCGATATCGGGCGCCGTTTCACCGTCGTGTTTGGCCTCGCGGTAGTGGTCGCAGGCCTCGCCGGCGCCATGTACACACCCATCCTTCCGCCCGACTACCACATGGGCATGGAATTTCTGGTGCTTTCATTCGTCGTTGTGGTTGTCGGCGGCATGGGCTCGCTCCCCGGGGCTGTGGCAGCCGGCTTCCTGCTCGGAGTCCTGCAGTCGCTTGCGTCGATGAACGAAGTCACGAGTCTCCTGCCGGGCATCGACCAGATCATCATCTACCTGGTCGCCGTCATCATCCTGCTAGTGCGTCCGCGGGGCCTGTTTGGTCTCAAAGGCGTGATGGAAGACTGAGCCATGATAAAAACCACCGCCCGCAAAGACCTTTTTCTGTTCCTCGCATTCAGCGCCGCCGTGCTTGCCATGCCCTGGTGGCTGGCACCGCTGGGGGCGGGTTACCCCGACCTGTTACAGCGCTTTGCCATTTATGGCATCTTCGCCATCGGTTTCAACCTGCTGTTCGGGCTGACCGGTTATCTCTCGTTCGGGCATGCGGCGTTTCTGGGCGTCGGCTCGTACACCGCGGTCTGGTCGTTCAAGCTGCTGAGCATGAACGTTCTGCCGGCGATCGCCCTGTCCGTTTTGACGGCAGGTGTGTTCGCTCTTGTCATCGGTTACCTTTGTTTGCGCCGCTCGGGCATCTACTTTTCCATTCTCACCCTGGCGTTTGCGCAAATGGCCTACAGCCTGGCCTATTCCGTCCTGACACCGATCACCAACGGCGAAACCGGGCTGAAAGTCGAGCGCCAGGATCCACGCATTCTTGACCACATGTTCGGCTCTGCGGGGTCCGGCATTCCGACCCCGGAGCTGTTTGGCATTCACATGGCGGGCTATACGGGCTTTTACTTCTGCGCGGTACTGCTGATCATCGGTTTCTATATCTCGATGCGTATCACACGCTCGCCGTTCGGACTCATGCTCAAGGCGGTCAAGTCAAACCAGAATCGCCTCAAGTACACGGGGGTCAACACACGCCCGTATGCACTTGCCGCGTTCGTGATCTCCGGACTGTTCGCCGGGCTGGCCGGGGCCCTGCTCGCAGTGACCGATCCGCTGGCCGGCGCCGAACGCATGCAATGGACGGCATCGGGTGAGGTTGTGCTGATGACTATCCTGGGAGGCGCAGGCACCTTGCTCGGGCCCGTGATCGGCACGGTCATCATCAAGTACCTGGAGAACATCTTCTCGTCGTTCAGTGCCCAGACGCTGCATGGCTTCTTCGGCTTTTTACCCGATGGGCTGGAGAACGTGGTGGTCAGCATCGTCGGCCTGTTCGTCGGCAGCGGCTGGAACCTGACCCTGGGGCTGGTGTTCATGGTTCTGGTCATTTTCCTGCCCGGTGGCGTGATCGAGGGCATCAGCCGCCTGACCGCGCTGGTCACACGACGCCGCCCGCAGGGCCCAGGTGCCTCGAAAACCGGAACCGCCCCCAATGCGGCCCCGGCGCCCTCCCATCCACCCGGTGGGCCATCCCCGGCCATCGTTCCCGCCACCGGCGTTGCCGGTGCGACCGCTGACTGAAACTCAACCCCATGGCCATACTTCACATTCAAGGCGTCAGCAAGAATTTCTCGGGGCTGAAGGCCCTCAACGACGTCAACCTCGCCGTAGAGGAAGGCAGCGTGCATGCCATCATCGGTCCGAACGGTGCCGGCAAGTCCACCCTCCTCAATTGTCTGGTGGGGCGGCTGACGCCCGACACCGGATCTGTGGCTTTCGACGGACGTTCGCTGATCGGGCTGAAGCCGCACGAGATCAACCAGGCGGGTGTGGTCCGCGTGTTCCAGACCCCCGAAATATTTGGCGACCTGAGTCTGATCGAGAATGTGCTGATCCCGACGTTTGCGCGGCGCGATGGCGCTTTTGCCGTGAACGCCTGGTCGCGCACGGACAGCCACCATGCGGTGCGCGAGCGCGCCGAGCATCTGCTCCATGAGGTGGGCCTGGTCTCCCAGCGGCATACGATTGCCAGCACGCTGTCGCGGGGCGACAAACGCCGACTTGAACTTGCCATGTGCCTGGTGCAGGATCCCAAGTTGTTGCTGCTCGACGAACCCACCGCCGGCATGTCACGCGCCGACACCAACAACACAATCGATCTTCTGCATCGCATCGGCGCCGGCCGTGTCACGAAAATCATCATCGAGCACGACATGCATGTCGTGTTCTCACTGGCCAGCCGTATCAGCGTGATGGCACAGGGCACGGTTATCGCCGAGGGCGAGCCGGCCGCCATCAAGGGCGATCCGCGTGTGCAGGAAGCCTACCTCGGAGGAGCCCATCTGTGATTGAAACCACCCTAGCGTCCCGGCATGAAGCAGTTCGTGCGGCAAACGCGCCCCCGGCTTATTTTTCGTGCCGAAATATTCATGCCTATTACGGCCAGAGTTATGTCGTGCAGGGCGTGAGCTTTGATATCGCCGAAGGTGAAATCGTCGCCCTGCTCGGCCGCAATGGCGCCGGCAAGACATCCACCATGCGCGCCATCGCGCGGCTCGACGACCCACAACTCAACAGTGGCGAGATCTGGCTCGCCGGACAACCCCTGCACCTCAAGAGCGCCTGGCAGGCCGCGCGACTGGGCGTGGGTCTGGTGCCGGAGGACCGTCGCATCATCGCCGGCCTGACGGTAGAGGAAAACCTTCAACTGGCGCAGATCGAAAAGCCCGTGGGATGGTCACTTGAGCGGATCTACGGTCATTTTCCGCGACTGGCGGAGCGTCGCAAGCAGGAAGCGGTGACGCTGTCAGGCGGGGAGCAGCAAATGCTGGCCGTGGCGCGCGCGCTGGCGCGCGACGTGAAACTGCTGCTGCTCGACGAGCCCTACGAAGGTCTGGCCCCTGTCATCGTGCACGAGATCGAAAAAATCCTTGAGGAAGTCAAGGCGCTGGGCTTTACCATCGTGATCGTCGAACAAAACGCCATTGCTGCCCTGCACCTGTCGGATCGCGCCCTGATCCTGGACATGGGGGAAATTGTTTTTGACGGCTCCGCGCGCGAGGTGATCGACAACGTCGAGTTGCGTCACCAGTATCTCGCCATCTGACGTCGACCTGCTCTCGGGGCGGATGTCCGGGGCCGCCCAACCGGTGGACGTGGCCAACATCCGCCGCCTGGAAGCCGGGCCGGCCACCAGCAGCGCTACATCACCAACAATCCCGATTCAGCGCGCAGCGACCGACAGCGCCGATGGCCTGGCCGCGCTGAGCACCTTGCCATCTGCCGCATTGCTGACCATTTCCAGCCGTGCGATGTAGTCGCCCGCGGGTGGGTTGAGCCAGGTTTCTGTCTGTCCGCCGGTGAAGTTGAGCACCTCCGGCTTGCGCCCGGCACGCTCCATGGTCAGCCTGAAATGCCCGGTGTCCGCGACTTTGGAGGCTGCGTGCGACACGTTGTAGCCGCTGGCATGGAACTGGACCCGGAACGGGCCCTTGACGGTTTCACGGTCAGCCGGACTGAGCAGTTCCACACGTGGCGGCCCCTGCACTGCCGCCGCTGTCACAACCTTGTTCTGCTTGCTGACGGTCAGATGAAGTGGCTTGCTGTACACAAAATACGGGATGTGTCCCTGGTCAGCCAGCAGCAAGCGGAACTGGTATTTGCCGGGTGGCAGGTTGACAGGCATTTCCATCTGCCCCTTGCCGAAGTGGATGTACTGGTCTGTGAAAGGCAGCGGTTTCTTGAAGTCGAGCGGCAAGTCCTGGTTCACCAGCAAATGGTGGTGGCCGGCACGCCCGGCGGTTTTGCCCGCAGGCACCAGCCCGCGCATGGACAGGCCAAACCGCGCAACAAATGGTGCTTCATAGGTGCCGCCATCCTGCAGATTGGTGAAGTAGGTTTCAGCGCCGCGCGGCGATGGCACCTCCCAGGGATGAAAAACGGCTTCTGCCTCGTCCGTCGGCGAGGCCACACTCTGCGCGGCAACCGGCATGGCGAGGGCCAGCAGCAGGGCCGAGAGCGAAAAACAGGACATGCGGCGGTTCAGGGAGTTCAGGATCATGGGGTTTGTCGTCAAATTGGAACGAACAGTAAAGATATTACTGTTCGGTAATTTTATAGCCGCAACATTCTTTGTTCGTGCCCTCGCCCTGTAGCCCGACGGTTTTGCGGGTCTTTCCCCCTAACGGGCCAGTACCGCTGCCAGCGCCTTCCCGGTTGCCGTGCCCAGACCGACGACCTGCTCCGGCGTCGTGGCCGCGACCACCTGGCCGCCAGCGTTGCCGCCGTCCGGGCCCAGGTCGATGACCCAGTCGGCCTCGGCGATCACATCGAGGTCGTGTTCGATCACCACCACGCTGTGCCCACCATTGACCAGCCGGTGCAACACATGGATCAGTTTCTCGACATCGGCCATGTGCAGGCCCACGGTCGGTTCGTCCAGCACGTACAGCGTGTGCGGCGCCTTCTGGCCGCGCCGGGTGATGTCGTCGCGAACCCGGGACAACTCGGTCACCAGCTTGATGCGCTGCGCCTCGCCACCGGACAGCGTTGGCGACGGTTGTCCCAGCGTCAGGTAACCCAGGCCCACGTCTTTCAGCAGTTGCAGGGGGTGGGCGATGGCCGGCATGGAGGCAAAAAACGTCACGGCTTCATCGACCTCCATAGTCAACACGTCGCCGATGTTTTTGCCGCGCCAGGTCACGGCCTGGGTTTCGGGGTTGAAACGGGCGCCGTGGCAGGTCTCGCAGAGCACCTTCACGTCGGGCAGAAAACTCATGCCGATGGTGCGCACGCCAGCACCTTCGCAGGTCGGGCAGCGGCCTTCGCCGGTGTTGAAACTGAAACGCCCGGCGCCGTAACCGCGCGCCTTGGCTTCCAGCGTGTCGGCGAACAGCTTGCGCACCGTGTCCCAGAAACCGATGTAGGTGGCCGGGCAGGAGCGCGGCGTCTTGCCGATCGGCGTCTGGTCGACTTCAAGCACGCGGTCCACCGCGGCATACCCCTCGATGGCTTCGCAGCCGGTCCAGGCGGGGTGTTTGCCGGCATCGTCCGCTTCACGCCCCGCGCGGGTCGAACGTAGCGCCACGCCGGCCTGCACATTGGCCAGCAGCACATCACGCGCCAGGGTCGATTTGCCCGAACCCGAGACCCCGGTCACCGCCACCAGCCGGTACAGCGGGACCTTGACCGAGACATTCTTGAGGTTGTGCAGGTCGGCCCCGACCACGGTGAGCCAGGAAGTGTAAGGACTGGCTGCCGCCGGCGCGGCATTGTGCAGCGCGCTGGCGCTGGCAGCCGCGGCTTTCAGCGCCTGGGCCTTCAGCGCCGCGGCCTTCTGCTTGCCGACCGGCTTGGCGCCGGCAGCGACGGGCAGGGCCAACACCTCGGCGGGTGCAGCCCCGCTGCGCGTCTCGCGCCGTGTCTGCAGCGGGTGAATCAGCGGATTGGCCAGGTAACGCCCGGTCAGCGAATCGGGCAAGGTCGCCAGGTGCGCCGCCGTGCCCTGCCCCACGAGCTGTCCGCCGCGCTTGCCGGCGCCGGGCCCGATGTCGATGATATTGTCGGCGCGGCGAATCGTGTCTTCGTCATGCTCAACCACCACCAGGGTATTGCCACGTTCGCTGAGTTTGCCTAAAGCGCGCAGCAGAATCTGGTTGTCGCGCGGGTGCAGACCGATGGTCGGCTCGTCCAGCACATAACAGACGCCCTGCAGGTTGGAGCCCAGCTGCGCTGCGAGCCGGATACGCTGGGCCTCGCCACCTGACAGCGTCGGGGCGCCGCGGTCCAGCGTCAGATAACCCAGGCCCACGTCTTCCAGGAACTCGAGCCGGCTCCTGATCTCGGGAATCAGGTCGCGGGCAATGCCGGCTTCGCGGCCAAGCAGTGCCAGTTTTTCGACCCAGGCGCGCACGTCCGTGACCGACAGCGCGGCGATATCGGCAATGCCCACCCCCGCAAACTTCACCGCGCGCGCCTGCGCGTTCAGGCGGGAGCCGGCGCAGGTCGGGCAGACAGCGTCCAGCACCTCATCCACATCCGCTTCGACAAAACTCTGCTCGCGGCCCTTGTTGTCATCGTCACGCACCGAATCGTCGAAGACCTTGCGTTGCTCCTTCGTCAGCCTGACGCCGGTGCCAACGCAGTCCGGGCACCAGCCGTGTTTGCTGTTGTAGCTGAACAGGCGCGGGTCCAGCTCCGGATACGAAGTGGCGCAGACCGGGCAGGCCCGCTTGGTGGACGAAGCCTGCAGCGTGCCGATCTGCCGGGTCGATGTACCCGCAACCATCGCGCCGCGCAGTCCGTCCAGCGGCGCCAGCACATGCACCACGCCCTTGCCGTGCTCCAGCGCCGTGGCCAGTGCCTGACGCAAGGCGGCCTCGTTGGCGGGAGTCACGTGGATGTCGGCAATCGGCAGCTCCACCGTGTGTTCCTTGAAGCGGTCGATGCGCGGAAAACCGGTGGTCGGCAGAAATTCGCCGTCCACGCGCAAATGGGTGTAGCCGCGTGGCCGCGCCCAGTCGGCCAGTTCGGTGTAGACGCCCTTGCGGTTGATCACCAGCGGCGCCAGCAGCCCGATGTGCTGGCCGCGGTGCGCCTTGAGCAGTTGCGCGGCAATGCTTTCCGCACTTTGCGGCATCACCGCCGCCCCGTCTTTGGTGCAGTGCTGGATGCCGAGCTTGACGTAGAGCAGTCGCAGGAAGTGCCAGACCTCGGTGGTCGTGCCCACGGTGGACTTGCGCCCGCCGCGCGAGAGCCGCTGCTCGATCGCCACCGTCGGCGGAATGCCGTAAACCGCATCAACCTCGGGCCGGCCCGCCGGCTGCACGATGCTGCGCGCGTAGGCGTTGAGCGATTCCAGGTACCGCCGCTGACCCTCGTTGAACAAAATGTCGAACGCCAGCGTGGACTTTCCGGAGCCCGACACGCCGGTGACCACATTGAACTGGCCGCGAGGAATGTTGACCGACAGGCTCTTGAGGTTGTGCTCTTTGGCGTTGACGATCTGGATCAGGTTGGAAAACGCCGGTTTTGTCGTCCAGACCTTGGCACGGGCTTCCTCGACGCCATGCACCTGGCCCATGGCCGCTTCGTACTCACGCAGTGCCAGCGCGGTGTGCGAGGTCGGGTGCTGGCGCACTTCCTCGGGCGTCCCCTGGGCCACCAGCAGGCCGCCGGCTTCGCCGCCCTCGGGGCCGAGGTCGATCAGCCAGTCAGCCGAGCGGATCACGTCAAGGTTGTGCTCGATGATGATCAGCGAGTGGCCGACGTCCAGCAGCTTGCGCAGCGCACGCATGAGTTTGGCAATGTCGTCGAAGTGCAGGCCGGTGGTTGGCTCGTCGAACAGGAACAGTGTGCCGCGGTTGATGTTTTTCAGCGCCAGCGGCTGGCGGCTGGCGCTCGCCGTTTTCGACGCGCCAGCCAGGAAGCCGGCCAGCTTGAGGCGCTGCGCCTCGCCGCCCGAAAGCGTCGGCACCGGCTGGCCCAGTTTCACGTATTCCAGGCCCACATCGACAATCGGCTGAAGCGCGCGTATCACCTCGCGGTCCTGCGCAAACAGCGCGCAGGCTTCGCTGACCGTCAGGTCCAGCACATCGGACACATTCATCAGACGTGCGCGTACGTCGCCAATCGCCTTGCGTTCAATTGTCACTTCCAGGATCTCGGCCCGGTAACGCTTGCCGTCGCAGTCGGGGCAGCGCAAGTACACGTCGCTCAGGAACTGCATCTCCACATGTTCAAAACCCGAGCCGCCGCAAGTCGGGCAGCGCCCGTCGCCGTTGTTGAAGCTGAACTTGGACGCGGTGTAGCTGCGCTGGCGCGCCAGCGGCGCCTGCGCAAACAGTTCGCGCACCGCGTCCCAGGCGCCGACATAGCTGGCGGGGTTGGAACGCGCGGTCTTGCCGATGGGCGACTGGTCGACAAACACCACATCAGTCAGGTAGTCGGCGCCCATCAGCCGGTCGTGTTGGCCGGGCGTTTCCGTGGCCTTGCCGAACTGGCGCAGCAGTGCCGGCGCCAGGATGTCCTGCATCAAGGTCGATTTGCCCGAGCCGCTGACGCCAGTCACGCAGACCAGGCGCTGCAGCGGAAATTCCACCGTGAGGTTCTTCAGGTTATGGTCGCGCGCACCCTCCAGGATCAGGCGCGGCGTGTTGTCGGTGACCGGCCGCTTGAAACCCATGCCGACCTGCTTGCGCGAACCGAGGTAGGCGCCCGTCAGGGTGTCAGCGTGCTTGAGGTCTTCCGGCGTGCCGTCAAACACGATCTGGCCACCCTTCTCGCCCGGACCGGGCCCCATGTCGATCATGCGGTCGGCGGCCATCATCACGGCAGGGTCGTGCTCGACCACTACCAGCGTGTTGCCGGCATCGCGCAGACGATGCATGGCCTGGGTGATGCGGTTCATGTCGCGCGGGTGCAGGCCGATCGACGGCTCGTCCAGCACAAACAGGGTGTTGACCAGCGAGGTGCCCAGCGCCGTCGTCAGGTTGATGCGCTGCACCTCGCCGCCCGACAGGGTTCGGCTTTGCCGGTCCAGCGTCAGGTAACCGATGCCAACGTCGCTGAGGTATTTGAGCCGGGTGTGGATTTCCTCGAACAGCGACTTGAGCGCTTTGAACTCGGCATCCGGCGCGCTGCCGTCCTGCAGTGCGGTCGGGGCCAGCCCGTTGAAAAATTCGCGCAGCCGGTCGATCGGCAGCTGCATCAGGTCGTGCAGGCTCAGACCCGGCAGGGCCTCGAGCTGAGCGCGGGTCCAGTCCACACCGACCGGCATGAAACGTTTGGCCGGCGGCAGCGCCGCATCGGCATCCGCCTTGGAGCCCAGGCGCCACAGCAGCGCCTCGAGCTTCAGCCGTGCGCCGCCGCAGGTTTCGCAGGGGGTGTAACTGCGGTACTTGGACAGCAGCACCCGGATGTGCATCTTATAGGCTTTGCTTTCCAGGTAGGCAAAAAAGCGCTTGATGCCGAACCAGTGCTGGTTCCACTTCCCGTTCCAGTTCGGCGAGCCGTTGATGACCCAGGCCTGCTGCTCGGGTGTGAGTTTGTACCAGGGCGTGTCACGCGGGATGCCGGCCGTCTCGGCATGGCGCATCAGGTCGTCCTGCGCTTCTTTCCAGGCAGGCGTCTGCATGGTCTTGATCGCGCCCGATCGGAGGGTCAGCTTGTCGTTTGGGATCACCAGGCCATAGTCGACACCGATCACGCGGCCGAAACCGCGGCAGGTGTCGCAGGCGCCCATGGCCGAGTTGAAGGAGAACAGCGAAGGAGTCGGCTCGCTGTAGCGCAGGTCGCTGTCGGGGCAATGCAGGCCGGTGGAAAACCGCCACATCTGTTCGGCGCCTCCTTCCTCTGCCGCTTGAACATACACATTGAGGCGGCCGCCGCGTTTGAGTGCCAGCTCGATGGCCTCCACCACACGCGACTTTTCAGCAGCATGCAGCCTGAACCGGTCAGCCACCACATCCAGCAGTTTGTGCGGACCGGCGGGCGTCGCCACCTCGCGTTCTGCATGCACACGCGTGAAACCGCTGGCCGACAGCCACTGCGACACTTCCTCGGCGCTGGTATTGCCGGGCAGTTCCACCGGGAAAGTCATCACCACCCTGGGGTCACCTGCTGCCGTACGCCCCATCAGTTCCGTGTAAATCGACTCCGGCGTGTCGTGGCGCACCGCCTGCGCGGTCTTTTTGTCGAATAGCTGCGCCGCGCGTGCATACAAAAGTTTTAAATGGTCGTTGAGTTCGGTCATCGTGCCCACGGTGGATCGCGAACTGCGCACCGGATTGGTCTGGTCGATGGCAATCGCCGGTGGCACCCCTTCGACCTTGTCCACCGCCGGTTTGTCCATGCGGTCCAGGAACTGCCGTGCATAGGCCGAAAAGGTTTCCACATAACGGCGCTGGCCTTCGGCAAACAGTGTGTCAAACACCAGCGAGGACTTGCCGGACCCACTGGGGCCGGTGACCACCGTCATTTCCCCCGTGCGGATATCCAGATCAATGTTTTTGAGGTTGTGCTGTCGCGCGCCGCGAATGCGGATGGTTCCCTGGGTCATGGGTGGGAGGCTTTCCTTGTAGGTCAAACATTCTAGGCAGCGCCCGTGCGAATCAGCGGCGTAGGGTTATGCCGCCCGCCGGCCCAGTGCGCCCGCCCGTCTGCTGGTTATCCCGCCCGTAGTTTCCACACGGAATTCATCACATCGACAGCGTAAACTCGACCGCCCAAGGAGATATGACATGAAAACGCTGAATTTCTGGTGCGCCGCCCTTTTGCTCGCGGCCGTGAGCCACGCCAGCCAGGCACAAATCCTGATCGGGCAAACCGCAGGCTTTACCGGCCCCGTGGGCGCTGGCGTGAAGGAAACCACCGAAGGTGCCAAACTTTATATTGATGCCGTCAACGCCAAGGGGGGTGTCAACGGACAGAAGATTGAACTCATCTCGCTCGACGACAAGTTCGATCCCAAGCTGGCCGGCGAAAACGCCCGCAAGCTGATTGAAGAAAATAATGTCCTGGCGCTGTTCCTGACCCGTGGCACGCCCCACACCGAAGCCATGCTTCCCCTGCTCGACAAATACGGCGTACCGCTGGTCGGTCCGTCCACCGGCGCGATGGTGCTGCACCAGCCAGTCAAGAAACATGTGTTCAACGTGCGCGCTACCTACCAGCGTGAAGCCGAAAAAGCGGTCAGCCACCTGAACTCGATGGGCATCACGCGCATCGGCGTGGTTTATGCCGACGACAGCTTCGGCGCCGACGGCGTGGCGGGCGCACAAAAAGGTTTCACTGCCGCCAAACTGCAGCCGGCGCTGCTGGAAAAATTCAACCGCAGCAAGCCCGACTTCGGGCCGATCGTGCCCAAGCTTGTCCAGTCCAATGCACAGGCCATCATCATGGTGGCATCCGGCCAGGCGGTGGTCGACGGCATGAAGGCTTTTCGCGCCGCCGGCTCGGCCGCGCAGATCGTGACACTGTCCAACAATGCATCGAGCGGCTTCATCAAAAGCCTGGGCGACAATGCGCGCGGCGTGATCGTGACCCAGGTCTTTCCTTATGAACGCTCCATCGCCTACGGCATGGTCAAGGAAGCCCAGGAGATGGCCAAGGCCAAGGGGGTGGGCGATATCAGTCCGGCCATGCTCGAAGGCTTTGCGGCTGCCAAGGTTCTTGTCGAAGGTTTGCGACGCGCCGGCGCCAAACCCACGCGCGAAAAAATCCAGGCTGCCCTGGAAGGCATACGCAAGTTCGATATCGGCGGGCTGGAAGTGAACTACTCCACCGAGGACCACACCGGACTCGATTTCGCCGATCTGTCCATCATCGGCACGGACGGGAAATTCAGGCGCTAGAAACTCCCGGGGGCCCTCAGCCCTTGAGGGCCTGTTCCAGCTCACGGCACTTGCCGGGCCCGACGGCCTCCTTGATTTTGGGAAACAAGGCGAGCAGGGCCTCGACATCTGCCGCGCCTTCGACGGCCAGGTTCAACCTGAACCCCCTGAGCCCCAGCGCACCCGTCAACTGAGCTGCGAGGGGGTAGGCCTTCTTGTAGCGGTCATTGCCGGCATCGCTGGCCTCCTGGCGGGTCACCAGGGCGGCCGCATGCGCGGTCACTGCTGCAGCCTCTTCGACTGACTGCTGGCTGGGCGCGAGAAATCCCAGCTCCACGAGCTGCACCAGCTCCGTCGATGTGACACCCAGGCCAGCGGTCGCCTCCAGCACCTGCGGAAGGGAACGTTTGCCGTCAAACAGGATGAAGGCCGAGCGCTGTCTCGGCGTGAGCAAGGACCGGTCTTTGAAGGCCTGCTGCCCGGCCTCGGTCTTGGCATAAATCATGGCGCTGCTCCGGTGCAGAGGTCGGGCTACCGCGCAGGGGCGGGTGCGGCAGATGCGGCGGCTGAAGCAGCCGATGCCGGCGGCGGGGCTTCCTGCGTGGCCTCGGCGCCATGCTTTTCGCCCCCCATGTCAATGTCTCCGCCCTTGCTCAGGATGAAGATCGCCAGCCCGGCAAAGGCCACAAAGGCGAGTGCAATTTTCCACATGTCATTTCTCCAGAAAAAAAACCCCCGGCGATGCGGGGGTTTTCAGAAAACTTGTTCGGTGGTGCTGCCCGGTCACCGGACATAACCTCCAGGCTGTTGTTACCGGCGATCAGTCGTCAGCATAGATGTCGACGTCCTTGGTTTCCTTGATGAACAAGGTGCCAATCACGACGGTCATGCCGGCAATGATGATCGGATACCACAAGCCGTTGTACATGTTGCCGGTCTGCGCCACGATGGCAAAAGCCGTGGTGGGCAGCAAGCCGCCAAACCAGCCGTTGCCGATGTGGTACGGCAGGCTCATGGAGGTATAGCGGATGCGCGTGGGGAACAGTTCCACCAGCATGGCTGCGATCGGGCCATAAACCATGGTCACCAGCAACACCAGGTAAGTCAGAATGGCGATCACCATGAACTTGTCCACCTTGGCCGGATCGGCCTTGGTCGGGTAACCGGCAGCCTTCAGGTCGTCGGCAACCAGCTTCTTGAAAGCCGCGTCCTTTTTCTTGGCTTCGTCCGCCGGCAGGCCTTTGGAGGAATAGCTGGAGATGACGGTTTCGCCAATCTTGATGGTGGCGGGTACGCCAGCGGTACCAGGTGCGTTCTCATAACTCACCGATGCCCCGGCGAGGACCTGCTTGGCGATGTCGCAGGAGCTGGTGAACTTCGCCGTGCCGGTCGGGTTGAACTGGAACGAACATTCGCTGGCGTCAGCGGTCACCACGACCTTGTTTTTGGCCTGCGCGGCAGCAAGCTCAGGGTTGGCAGCTTTGGTCAGCGCGGTAAACACCGGGAAGTAGGTCAGCGCGGCCAGCAGGCAACCGGCCAGGATGATGGGCTTGCGGCCAATCTTGTCTGACAGGGAGCCGAACACAACGAAGAAAGGCGTGCCGATCAGCAGCGAAACAGCGACAAAAATGTTGGCAGTGGCGCCATCCACCTTGAGCGATTGCGTCAGGAAGAACAGTGCATAGAACTGGCCCGAATACCAGACCACGGCCTGGCCGGCGGTCAAGCCGATCAGCGCCAGGATGACAATCTTCAGGTTTTTCCACTGGCCGAAAGATTCCGACAGGGGTGCCTTGGAGGTCTTGCCCTCGGCCTTCATTTTGGTGAAGGCCGGCGACTCGTTCATGCTCAGGCGAATCCAGACGGAAACACCCAGCAGCAGGATGGACACCAGGAAAGGAACGCGCCAGCCCCAGTCGGCAAAGGTCGCCTCGCCGAGCACTGTACGCGTGCCGAGAATCACCATCAGCGACAGGAACAGGCCCAGCGTGGCCGTGGTCTGGATCCACGAGGTATAGGCGCCGCGCTTGCCGTGCGGCGAGTGTTCTGCCACATACACGGCGGCACCGCCGTATTCACCGCCAAGCGCCAGGCCCTGCAGCATGCGCAGCGCAATCAGGATCACGGGCGCCGCAACGCCGATGGTCGCGTAGTTGGGCAGGAGGCCGACGATGAAGGTCGACAGGCCCATGATCAGGATGGTGATCAGAAAGGTGTATTTGCGACCAATCATGTCGCCGAGACGCCCGAACACCAGCGCGCCGAATGGACGCACGATGAAACCGGCAGCAAACGCAAGCAGGGCAAAAATGAAGGCCGAGCCTTCATCGAGTCCGCTGAAGAACTGCTTGGCAATGATGGCTGCCAATGAACCGTAGAGGTAAAAGTCATACCACTCGAAAACAGTACCGAGTGACGAGGCGAAGATGACTTTCTTCTCCTCGGCGCTCATCGGCCTGGGGGCGGCTGCAGTTGCCATGATGTTGTCTCCAATGATTGAATGCCCCCGACATGAGGGTTGTGGAGATTATTTTTGGAGACACTGACCCTGCTCTGACGCGAAACCAACAGGAGCTTGCGCCAAACTTATCGACCACTGACAAGTCAAGGGAAAACCCCCGGGCGAATTTTCGGTATGCGGAGAATGCCGGGTAAGCAGCTATTTCGGGCGCAGGGCACCCGTCGCAAGCTGACTGGCCGCGTCCCAGTCAGTCCCGTCAAACCAGGCGTCGCCGAGCAGAAAAGCGCGCAGCATCGGCAGCGCATCCAGACCCCAGAACAGCCTGCCGTCCACCGCGAACGCGGGCACACCAAACACACCCTGCGCGATGGCCTCGTCGCTGTGCGCCTGCAACTGGGCCTTCACGTCTGCACCATCGAGGGCACGTTGCGGCGCCAGTGAGGCCGCCAGTGCAGCGAGCCGCTGCGGATCAGCCGCCTCCAGGCCGGTCTGCCACACATGGCGGAACAGGGCTTCGCAAACATACCGGTTGGGCGTGCCGTGTGCATCGCAGGCCACGGCCAGGCGCAGCAAGCCCAGCGGGTTGAAGGGGTGACTGGCCGGCAGTTGCAGCTTGATGCCGTGCTGGTGGGCCAGCCACGACACCTGGCGGTAAGTCCACTCACGTTTGCCGGGGATTTCTGCGGGGCCGAGCTGGCCGTGGTGTTTGAGCAGGCCGGCAAACAGCAGCGGCTTGTAGGTCACGCTGTAGCTGAGCCCCTTCAGGGCCTCCGGCAGCTTCTCGAAGGCCAGCCAGGCATAGGGCGAGATGAAGTCGAGGTAGAAGGTGATGTGTTTCATGGCACGCGCGCCGGGATGGAGGTAGGGAGGACGGGATCCGTCAGGCCTGCAACGCAGCCATGCGCTGCTCGATCAGGGTCCAGACCGCGCGCTTGCCGGCATCCGTCGCCCCGCTCCAGCCGGCAATTTCGTCGCGGGTGCGAAAGCACCCCTCACACCAGCCGCTGACCGCGTCCATGCGGCACACCGAGATGCAAGGCGAAGGAAGGTTTTCGGTCTCACCCCTTATTTCACGGGCGCGGGCTGCTACCAGAAAAATAGCGCGTTGTTGCGCAACCTGTTCCTGCACCGGGTCCACCGCCACGTCGGCCACGGGCGCGCCGGTGAGGGCGACGAGATCCTGCGGGCTCAGTCTGAACACGCCATGCGGGTGGCCGGCCGCCGCCCAGACCTCTTCAAAACGAAACAGGCTCTGGTCGATCAGCGTGACCGGCGGCGTCGCATGCGACAGCGGCGAAACGCCGCCTATCGAAAAACCGGTGCGGGTCTTGACGAACTCTGCATCCGCGCGGCCCAGCCGTTTGCCATCGGGACAGACCAGGGCTTCGACCTTGCGCTCGTCGACACGCTGGTCGCCGGCGGTGATGACCAGCACCGCCGCATCGTCGGACTTGCGGCGAAAGATGATGCTTTTGGCGATCTGGCCCAGCGCGATGCCCAGGGCATCGGCCGCCTGCTGCGCGGTGCGCGCCGCGTCGTCCAGCATCACCGGCATGTGCGGGTGGCCCTTGGCCTGCAGTTCCGCGGCGACGCGCTGCACGCCTTCCGGCAACACCTTCAATTCGGAACCACACACTTTACAGGCCTCCACGTTCGCTGCGTGCCGCGCTCATCAGCCTGCCCTCTTGTTGAGGAGTGCCGTGGCGGCGCGCGAGTTGGGCTTGCGATCCAGGTAGTCGCTGATGAACTTGCCAGCATCAATCAGCTTGTCGAGGTCGATGCCGGTATCTATGCCCATGCCCTGCAGCATGTACACCACGTCTTCCGTCGCCACGTTGCCGGTCGCGCCTTTGGCATACGGGCAGCCGCCCAGGCCGGCCGACGAGGTGTCGTATTGCCAGATGCCCATCTGCAGGCTGACCAGGGTGTTGCCCAGCGCCTGGCCGTAGGTGTCGTGAAAGTGTCCGGAAATGTCGTCAACGCCGTAGTGCTGCAACGCGGCTTCCATGGCGCGCTCGACCTTGACCGGGGTGCCCACCCCAATCGTGTCGGCCACACCGATGTGCTGAACGCCGATTTCCTTCAGCAGGCGCGCCACCATGGCCACACGCTCCGGTGCGATCTCGCCTTCGTAGGGGCAGCCGACAGCGCAGGAGATCGCGCCGCGCACATAAATGTTGTTCGCGCGCGCCGCTTCGGCCACAGGACGGAATCGCTCAATACTCTCGGCAATCGAGCAGTTGATGTTGCGCTGGCTGAAGGCCTCGCTGGCAGCGGCAAACACCACGATTTCATCGGGTCTGGACAACAGGGCGGCCTCAAAACCCTTCATGTTGGGCGTCAGCACCGAATACCGCACACCGGGTTTGCGCGTGATGCCGGCCATGACCTCAGCCGCATCGGCCATTTGCGGCACCCATTTGGGCGACACAAAACTGGTGACCTCGATTTCGGTGAGGCCGGCGTCCTGCAGACGGTGCACCAGCTCGATCTTGACGGCGGCGGGCACCTGCGTTTTTTCGTTCTGCAGCCCGTCGCGCGGGCCCACATCGACGATTTTGACTTTGGATGGGAGGTTCATGGGATCAGTATCCTTTTTTTGGGTCAACCACACCGGCAAGGCTGGTTATCGGCTGCCCCGCCTGTAGCGCCGCGATCTTGCCCGCAATCTGCGCAATGCTTTCCTCGCGCAGTGTCCTGGCCGAGGTGTGCGGCGTGACAGTGATGAGGGGGTGTTTCCAGAAGGGATGCGCGGGCGGCAAAGGTTCGGTGCGAAAAACGTCCAGCGTGGCGCCAGCCAGATGGCCGCTGTCGAGCAGCGCGATCAGATCCTCGTCCACCAGGTGCGTTCCGCGCGCCACGTTGACCACATAGCCGCCGGGTCGCAACCTGGACAGGGTTTGCCGGTTCATGATGTTCTGCGTATCGGGGGTCAGCGGCAGCAGGCACACCAGCACGCGCGTGCCGGACAGGAAATCATCCAGCCCGGCCTGCCCCGAGAAACACTGCACGCCTGTTATCGCTTTGGCGGACCGGCTCCAGCCGAGCACCGGGTAGTCAAACTGCGCCAGCGCCCTGGCCACGCGTTCGCCGAGCACGCCCAGGCCCATGACGCCGACCGGGAAATCCCTGCGCAGCCGTGGTTTGCGGTAGGACCAGGTGCCTTGTTTGACATCCGCCTCGTAGCCATCGAACTCGCGGAAATGCCGGATCACTGCATGGCACACGTATTCGGCCATCTGCACCGACATGCCGGCATCGTCCAGCCGCACCACGGCCGTCTGGGGCGGCAGACGCAGCTTCATCAGCGCATCCACACCCGCCCCGATATTGAACAGGGCCTTGAGCTGCGACTGCTCGTCGAGAAACTGCTGGGGTGGCGCCCAGACGACGGCATAGTCCGCCGGCACAGCGCCCGGCGCCCACTGTTCAACGTGATCGGCCGGAAAGGCGGCGCGCAAACCGGCCAGCCAGGGCTCGGCCTTGGTATCGGTACAACAAAAGGAAATTCTCATGTCGTGATTGTGCCGCGGGTGCGTGCTGTGTCGGCAACAGGCGCGGTGGCCATGAACGAAGCGCCGGGCCGCCCCAAGCGAAGTTCAGCCCCCTCGGGGGGCAGCGAAGTACACGCAGTGACAAGCGCGGGGGCCATCATCTTTAGGCCACCATCTTGAGCAGCTCTGCCCCCTCGGTGACCTGGTCGCCGGGGGCGTACAACACCTCCTGCACCACTCCGTCGGCCGGCGCGGCAATGGTGTGCTCCATCTTCATGGCCTCCATCACCGCCAGCGCCTGGCCCTTGCTCACCTTGTCGCCCGCCTTCACCGCAAACGACACGACCTTGCCCGGCATGGGTGCGGTCAGGCGCCCGGCTTCGCCATGGGCTTCGCCGGCATGCGCAAGCTGGTCGATCACCGTGATCTGCGTGGCGCCCTGCCGGGCGAACACATGCACGGTTTCGCCGCGGCGATAGAGGCGTGCACTGAGCCGCTGCTCGCCAAAACGAATGTCCACCGCGCCGCCGCTGCCGGCAAACACCAGCACCTCGTCCACCTCGCCGACCGCCAGGCGCAGCCCGCCATCATGCAAATAGGTCAGCGCCGCCTGCGCCGGCTCGCCATGGAACTCGAATTCAAAGCGCCGCAGCGCCACCCCGTGCGAACGCCAGCCGTCACGCTTGCTGAAAGGGTCGTCCGTTTCCTGCGCTTTTTCCTCCAGCAGGCTCAGTGCCACGGCGGCGGCGACTGCCAGGGGCAGCCCAATCTTTTCCTGGTTGAACAGCACTGCCTCTTCGCGCGGAATCAGCGCGGTGTCCAGATCGGCCTGGGCAAACGAGCGGCTTTGCACCACATGGCGCAAAAACTGCACATTGGTGCTCAGGCCCACGATGTGCAACTGCGCCAGCGCTTCGTCCAGACGTGCCAGCGCCTGCTCACGGTTGTCACCATGCACGATCAGCTTGGCGATCATCGAGTCGTAATACGGCGAGATCGCATCCCCTTCGCGCACGCCGGCATCCACACGCACCAGGCCACGCTCGAAGGAGACCGAGGGCGGCAGACCATACACATGCAGTGTGCCGGTGGCGGGCAGGAAGTTGTTGTCAGGACTTTCGGCGCAGATACGCGCCTCGATCGCATGGCCGTGGATGCGCAGCTGGTCCTGCGCCAGCGGCAGTTTCTCGCCCGAAGCCACGCGCAGCTGCCACTCCACCAGGTCCAGCCCCGTGATGGCTTCGGTCACCGGGTGCTCCACCTGCAGGCGGGTGTTCATTTCCATGAAGAAGAAGTTCATCGTGCCGTCCGGGCGCTGCTCCACGATGAACTCCACTGTGCCGGCGCCGACGTAGTTGACCGCCCTCGCCGCAGCCACTGCGGCCTCGCCCATCTCGCGGCGCATGGCTTCGGTCATGCCGGGCGCTGGTGCTTCTTCCAGCACTTTCTGGTGCCGGCGCTGTACCGAGCAGTCGCGCTCGAACAGGTAGACATAGTTGCCGTGGGTGTCGCCAAACACCTGGATCTCGATGTGGCGCGGGCGCAGCGCATATTTTTCCACCAGCACCGCATCGTCGCCGAAGCTGTTGATGGCTTCGCGCTTGCAGGAGGCCAGCGCGGCCTCGAAGTCTTCCGACTTCTCGACTGCACGCATGCCCTTGCCGCCGCCGCCGGCGCTGGCCTTGATCAGCACCGGGTAACCAATGCGGTCGGCCTCACGCTTGAGCAACGCCGGGTCCTGGTCGCTGCCGTGGTAACCGGGTACCAGCGGCACACCGGCTTTCTCCATCAGCTGTTTGGACTCGGCTTTCAGGCCCATGGCCTTGATGGCGGAGGCCGGCGGGCCGATGAAGACCAGGCCGGCGTCGCCGCAGGCCTGGGCAAATTCCTCGTTTTCGCTGAGGAAGCCGTAACCCGGATGGATCGCTTCCGCGCCGGTGGCTTTCGCCGCAGCGATGATCTTTTCCCAGCGCAGGTAGCTGTCCTTGGGTGCGCTGCCACCGATGTGGATGGCCTCGTCGCACGCGCTGACATGTCTGGCGCCAGCGTCAGCGTCCGAATACACGGCCACGGTCTGGATGGCCATGCGGCGTGCTGTTGCCGCAACACGGCAGGCGATTTCACCGCGGTTCGCGATCAGTATTTTCTTAAACATTCTGGTTCTCCGCGGTGAAATCGCCTGCGCACGCTTTGCGTGCCATGCGATGTAGCTTCGCTGCTGCGCCGCCCTGCGGCTGGTCACCCCTGTTGGCGATCAGTATTTTTTTAAACATGTCAGTCGTTCTTTTTTGAAAAAGGAGATTTCAGGTTGAAGGCCGGGGTCGGCCCGCTGTCCGGTTTGCCGCTGAAGATACGGGCCACCCTGGCAAACAGTTGCCGCAGAAAATGCCAGCAGGTGCGGATCAGCCACACGCTGAGAACCAACACCAGAACCAGCGCAATCACAAACACCACGGGGTGAGCAATCGCCAGCCACAAACCCGCAGGCACCAGGCTGTCTTCCACCAGTGACGCACCTACATTGCTGAAAGGCTCGGGCGAAGTGTTGATGGCGGCGCGGGTGGTGGCCTTGGCGGCGTGGCTGGTGGCCGCCAGCGTGCCACCCGCCAGGGCCGCCAGCAGCGCCATCAGCCCGCTGTCGGCACCAAACACGCCAGCCGCCAGCGCCGCGCCGGCGGGGATGCGGATCAGGGTGTGCACCACGTCCCACAACGAATCCAGCCCCGGAATCTTGTCGGCAAAAAATTCGACAAACACCATGAAGCCGCTGGCGCCCAGCACGACCGGGTGCGCCAGCAGGTGCAGACCTTGCGGCAGTTGAATCCAGCCCATGAAGCCGGCCAGACCGGTCAGCAGCACCACCAGGTACAGCCGCACGCCGCTGGCCCAGCCGAGCGCGCCGGCAAGCGCCATCAGTTGGGCGGTGTCCATGGCTTGCATGCGCGTCTCCTCAGGGCCAGACGACGAAGTCGTCCACCGAATAAAGTTTGCATTGCGCCTTGCTGTTGCGCTGGCAGTTGTCCACGGCGCGCCGCAAGGGGTCTTCGCCGCCGTCGGCCCAGCCCCAAGCGCCATCCGTCCCTATGGCGAAAGCGCGCGGGACAAATTTGGTCAGGTAGGTTTTGTAGGCTGCTCGCCCTGTGTCGCGCACATGAGGAAGTTTGCTTTCGTCGTCAAGTGATGCGAACCCGGTTCTGGGTGGCACATGCATCAGTCCCGCTGAGTCGTATTTTGCAAAGGCGCCCACGGGTTCGCTCGGAAGGCCTACAGACGCCAGCAGGCGCGAGACTTCCGGCTGCCAGATCCGCTGCCCGGCGCGCGATCCGAACATGCTGTGCGCATCGCTGCCAAAGGTTCCGAAAGCCACCAGCCGGGCCTGTCCGCCGGCCGCCGTGTATTGCTCAAACATGGCTCGATAGGTGTCTGTCGTGAAATAACTGTCGTTGTCCCCGTAGAACCACAAGGAGGGCAAACGGGTCTGAGCGGCATAACTCGCCGCGCCCGAAGCCAGGGCCTTCTGCCAGCTGTTACAGCCTTCCTGCCGCAAGCCTCCTGCAAAATTGACCAGGCCCTTCACCCCGGGGTAGTTCAGGGGGCCAAAAGCCAGCGTGGTCCAGCCGCCATGGGATTGACCCAGCACCACGATGCGGTCCTTGTCGGCCCAGGCTTGGGCGGTCACATGGTCGAGCACGGCTTTGACATCCTCGGCCTGCACCTTGCCATTGCTCTCCACATTGCATCCGCCGCCTATGTAGCTGCCGCCGGATTTCGAGAAACCCTGCCGCATGGGCACCACCACCACGTAGCCGCGCTGTAGAAAGTAACGCGCAGCCGTCGCCGGCCGGTACCGACCCTGAAAACGGGCGTCGCCATAAGCCTTGCCATGGTTGATCACGGCCACCGGGAACGGGCCTTCGCCATCGGGCTTGTAGAGCGTGGTCTCCAGCGTGATGCTGAACAGGCCTTTTTTGGGTATCAGCACCACGGTCTCGTTGAGCGAGGCATCCAGGTCGACGGACTGCGCCCGGGCCAGCGAGGCGCCCAGCAGCGCGGCAACAAGAAGCAGGATATTCAGGTTCATGTTCGGTGCGCCGCGGTTTCAGGCCGACGGCAGCCAGTTGGGCTTGCGTTTTTGCAGAAAGGACTGCACACCTTCGCGGCCTTCCGGGCTGACGCGGATGTCGGCAATGCCTTCCACCGTCATCTGCACCAGCGCCGGGGTGATGGCCTGTTCCGCCACGTCCTGCACCAGCTTTTTGCAAAGGCGAACCGCCTGCGGGCCGGCGTTGACCAGCGTTTTCACCAGCTCTGCCACCTTGCCGTCAAGCTGGTCCGCTGTCACCACCTCATGCACAAACCCGATGCGCAGGGCTTCCGCGGCACTGAAACGTTCGGCCGTCAGAAAGTAGCGGTGCGACGCCCGCGCACCCATGGCGCGAATCACATAGGGGCTGATCGTCGCAGGGATCAGACCCAGCTTGACTTCGCTGAGGCAATAACCGGCCGTTTCCACCGACACCGCGATGTCACAGGCCGCGACCAGGCCGGTACCGCCCGCATACACGTCGCCCTGTACTTTGGCGATCGTCGGTTTCGGGCAGGCGTAAATCACACGCAGCATTTCGGCCAGCGCTCCCGCATCGGCGAGGTTTTCGTCGCGCGAATAGGTTGCCATGCGCTTCATCCAGTTCAGGTCGGCCCCGGCACAGAAGGCCGTGCCCCTGGCCGCCAGCACGATGCAGCGCACGTCATCACGCGCACCGAGGTTCTGGAAACACATGGTCATCTCGGCGATGACTTCGTCGTTGAACGCGTTGCGAACGTCGGGACGATTGAGGGTGACGGTGGCCACGCCGCCGTCGCAGGCCAGTTCCAGGTGATTCATGGTTTCTTCCTCAGTACCGCTTCGCCACTTCTTCGAGCATCACTTCGGTGGCGCCGCCGCCGATCGCCAGCACGCGTGCATCGCGCCACAGGCGTTCGATCGCGGTTTCGCGGATGAAACCCATGCCGCCGTGGAACTGCTGGCAGGTCTGCACCACCTCGTTGACCAGCTCGCCGGTCAGCGCCTTCAGCATGGACACGTCCTGCACGATGTCGTGGCCCTGGGTCACGCGCCAGGCGCAGTGGTACATGAAGGCGCGCGCGGCGCGCGTCTTGGCGTCCAGCATGGCCAGGCGCTGGCGAATCACCTGCTGGTCCCACAGCGGGCCGCCGAAAGCCTGGCGCTGGCGCACATAGTCCAGCGTGAGCTTGAGCGCCTGCTGGCAATGGCCGATAGCCATCGCGCCCAGCGCGATGCGTTCGGTCTGGAAGTTTTTCATGACCGAATAAAAGCCCTTGCCCTCTTCACCGAGCAAATTCCAGGCAGGGATACGCACATTGTCGAAAATCAGCTCGGCCGTGTCCGACGACAGCCAGCCGGTTTTCTTGAGTGCGCGGCCAACGGTGAAGCCCGGCGTGCCCTTTTCGACGATGAACATCGAGATGTCGCGCTTGCCCGGGCCGGTCTTGGCCGCGACGAAGTACAGGTCGGCCTGAACGCCGTTGGTGATGAACATCTTGGTGCCGTTGAGCACCCAGTCATCGCCGTCACGTTTTGCGGTGCTGCGAATGCCCGCCACGTCCGAGCCGGCGCCCGGCTCGGTGATGCCGACGGCCGTGATCAGCTCGCCGGCGATCACCTTCTTCATGTATTTGTCTTTTTGCGCCGCATTGCCTGCGTGGTGCAGATGCGGGCTGGCCATGTCAGTGTGCACCAGCACGGTGATGATGAAGCCGGCAAAAGTCGATTGCGACAGCGCCTCGGCAAACACCAGGTTGGTCATGGCGTCGCTATCGGCGCCGCCATATTTTTCTTCGTACATCAGGCCGAACAGGCCGGCGGCGCCCATGCGCTTGAGAACATCGCGTGGCACAAAGCCCTGCTCTTCCCAGGCGGCGGCGTGCGGCTCGACTTCTTTGGCGATGAAGCGGGCGATCTGGTCGCGCAGGGATTCGTATTCGGGCGTGTCGTAGACGGAAACGTTGGACATTCGTGCTTTCTGAGCCGTTACATGCGGAAAACGCCGAACTTCGGCTCGGGGATCGGTGCGTTCAGGCTGGCGCGCAGGCCCAGTGCCAGCACGCGGCGCGTGTCGGCCGGGTCGATCACGCCGTCATCCCACAGCCGGGCGCTGGAGTAATACGGGTGCGACTGGTGCTCGAACTGGTCCAGCATCGGCTGCTTGAAGGCTTTTTCTTCCTCGGCGCTCCACGTTCCGCCCTTGGCCTCAATCGCGTCGCGTCGCACACTGGCCAGCACGGACGAAGCCTGCTCGCCACCCATGACGCAGATGCGCGCGTTTGGCCACATCCACAGAAAGCGCGGGCTGTAGGCGCGGCCGCACATGCCGTAGTTGCCGGCGCCGAAGCTGCCGCCAATGATGATGGTGAACTTGGGCACCTGGGCGGTGGCCACAGCCATCACCATTTTGGCGCCGTGGCGCGCAATACCCTCGGCCTCGTACTTGCGGCCCACCATGAAGCCGGTGATGTTCTGCAGAAACACCAGCGGGATCTTGCGCTGGCAACACAGCTCGATGAAGTGCGCGCCCTTTTGCGCCGACTCGCTGAACAGGATGCCGTTGTTGGCGATGATGCCGACCGGCATGCCCTCGATGTGCGCAAAGCCGGTGACCAGCGTGGCGCCAAAACGCGCCTTGAACTCGTCAAACTCGCTGCCGTCGACGATGCGGGCAATGATCTCGCGCACGTCGTAAGGCTTGCGGGTGTCGGTGGGCACCACGCCGTAGACCTCGTCTGCTGCATATTCAGGAGCGCGTGGCGCACGACTGGCAAGGACTTCAGGCACTTTTCTATTGAAATTTGCGTTCAGGTTGGCAACTGCCGAGCGCGCCAGCGCCAGTGCATGCGCATCGTTCTGTGCCAGGTAGTCGGCCACGCCCGACAGCCGGGTGTGCACGTCGCCGCCGCCCAGGTCTTCGGCGGTGACGATCTCGCCGGTGGCGGCTTTCACCAGCGGCGGACCGCCCAGGAAAATCGTGCCCTGCTCTTTCACGATGATGGTTTCGTCACTCATGGCCGGCACGTAAGCGCCGCCGGCGGTGCAGCTGCCCATGACCACGGCGATCTGCGCAATACCCTGCGCGCTCATGTTGGCCTGGTTGTAGAAGATGCGGCCGAAATGGTCACGGTCAGGAAACACCTCGTCCTGGTTCGGCAGGTTGGCGCCGCCCGAATCGACCAGGTAAATGCAGGGCAGCCGGTTTTGCTGCGCCACTTCCTGCGCCCGCAGGTGTTTCTTGACGGTCATCGGGTAGTAGGTGCCGCCCTTCACCGTCGCGTCGTTGCACACAATCATGCAGTCCACACCGTTGACGCGGCCAATGCCGGTGATCACACCTGCGCATGGGGCGCTGTCGCTGCCGTCGCGGTCGGGGTACATGGCCAGCGCCGCCAGCGGCGCCAGCTCCAGGAAAGGTGTGCCCGGGTCCAGCAGCATCTGCACCCGTTCGCGCGGCGGCAGCTTGCCGCGCGCCACGTGTTTGGCCCGAGCCGCTTCACCGCCGCCAGCAGCGGCCTTGGCCACCTGCAGCTTCAGGTCGTCCACCAGCGCGCGCATGGCGGCGGCATTGGCCTGGAAGTCGGCAGAACGGGCGTTGAGTTTGGTTTCCAGAACTGGCATGTGTCTCCTCGAGTCGTACGGCGCGATTGGGTGCGGATTACATGGGCCTTCCATACAGGCTGAGCCTGGCTAGGCATCGAAGCCCACCAGGCGCCAGACCACACCTTACCGCCAATACCGCAGCTTAGGCGCAAAAGCCGCCAGACGGCCGCCATGCAGGTTGCAAATCGTGCCAGAATGCGCCAAACTTGGTCCATGCCTGCCCACCCCTCGCCTGCCACCCCGGCCCCGCCGGCTGCGGCCACCCCCATGGCCTTTGCACGGGTGATGGTGGCAGCGTACGAACTTTACGGCCACAGCCCGACCAACGCCTTGAAACTGGCACAGATCACGCCATCCCGACTGCAGCAGCCAGCGGCCCGCATCACCGCGCGCCAGATGGAGGTGTTGTCGGGTACGGCGATGCAGGAGCTTGACGATGAAGCCCTGGGCGCCTTCTCGCGAAAACTGCCCTGGGGCAGCTACGGCATGCTGGCCCGGGCCTCGCTGAGTGCACCCGATCTCGGCGTGGCGCTCAAACGCTGGTGCCGCCACCACGCCCTGCTGGCCGACGACATTACGCTCAAGCTGGTCGTCACCGGTGACAGCGCCGCCATCACGATCGAGGAGCGCACCGACCTGGCCCGGCACGGACAAGGCGCGCGCGAGTTCTGCCTGGTGCACGTGCTGCGCAACATCCACGGTCTGGCCTGCTGGTACATCGACTCGCGCATTGCGCTGCAGGGCGCGCGCTTCCCGTTTGCCGCACCGCCGCATGCTGATGCCTATGCGCTCATGTTTCCCGGACCGATACGTTTCGATGCCGCACAGGCAGAGATCCGCTTCGATGCGCGTTACCTGGCCCTGCCCCTGCGCCGCGACGAAAAAGCCCTGCAGCAGATGCTGCAGCGCGCGCTGCCGCTGACGGTGTTGCAATACCGCCGCGACCGGCTGCTGGTGCAGCAGGTGCGGCAAGCGCTGGCCGCCCACCCGGACCAGGCCCACAACGCCGACGGCGTGGCGGCGCTGCTGAACATCTCGGCACGCACGCTGCACCGGCAATTGAAGGAAGAAGGCGCCAACCTGCAGCAGCTCAAGGACGAGGTGCGCTTCGAACGCGCCAAAGACCTGCTGAACCGCAGCGACAAGCCGGTCAAGCAGGTGGCGGCAGCGGTAGGGTTTCTGAACGAAAAAAGTTTTAGCCGGGCATTTCGCACATGGTCGGGCGCAAGCCCGGGGGAGTTTCGCAAAGGTTTTGTGGGGTGACGAAGCGAGCGCGTGGCTAACGTACGGGGGCCTGTCACCCCCTCAAAAAGGCCAAACGCTTCCTGGAAAACAACAGCCTCACGCCGGGCTGGCAGGGGCTGCAGGGTCGGCACCGCGATGCCCGGTCACACAGGCCAAAAGGGATCGCGGGACCTGGTTTCCGAAAACCGGGGTAAAATACCGGTGTTACTGCAATTTAGCTTTCCTTTGCAGTAGCGCCAGTCTGACACGGTCCGCGGCACCTCACATGCCGACCCGCACCATTTTGGCCGGTAGTACCGGCCCTCCCGGTCGTCAAACTCCCCCAGCGGCGAGCTTCACCCCGGTCTCTTCCTCCCCCTGACCGATTTTTGACTTGAGCCATGTACCTGCTTGCCTTGTGGCACGTCGATACCGGCTCAACAACACGCTGTCCCCGGACATGCGTCCATTGTTTTCCTGACAGGTTTTCTAACCAGAACCGTCATACCCGCTTCGCTCATTTGATTCAAACGTGCAAGCTTTTTTGAAAGGTCCCAAAATGGGCAAGAAACTTTACGTCGGCAACCTCTCCTACTCGGTGAACGACGACTCCCTGCAACAACACTTCTCTGAATTTGGCGCGATCACTTCCGCCAAAGTCATGATGGACCGCGACAGCGGCCGTTCCAAAGGCTTCGGCTTTGTGGAAATGTCCAGCGACGCAGAAGCCCAGGCAGCCATCAGCGGCATGAACGGCAAGTCCGTTGATGGCCGTGACATGGTCGTCAATGAGGCCCGTCCGATGGAGCCACGTACCGGCGGCTTCGGCGGCGGCGGTGGTGGTCGTCGCGAAGGCGGCGGCGGCGGTGGTGGCGGCTACGGTGGTGGTGGCGGCGGCGGCTACGGCGGTGGCGGCGGCCGCGGCGGCTACTAAGCTCTGCTTCTCCATTGATAAAAAAACCGGCTTCAGGGCCGGTTTTTTTTCGCCTGGCTGCTGTCTTATCGGCGTGCACGCGAGGGCTTTGCGGCCATGGCACCCGCCCTCGCGCTCTCCCGACGTCACTTAAACTGCGCCCATGGAAGCCGTCCCCACTGATCCCACCGATCCCGCTTTCTTCGACGTGGTGGTCGTGGGCGCCGGGCTGTCCGGCATTGCCGCAGCACACTATCTCCAGACCTTGTGCGCGGCACGCAGCTACGTGATCCTCGAAAACCGGCAGGCCATAGGCGGTACCTGGGACCTGTTCCGCTATCCCGGCGTGCGCTCCGACTCCGACATGTTCACCCTGGGCTACAGCTTCCGGCCCTGGGAAAGTGACACCAGCTTCGCGACGGGACCGGCCATCCGGGAGTACGTGACCGCCACCGCGCGCGCGGAAGGCCTGGACCGGCACATCCGCTTCGGCCACCGCGTCACCCGTGCCGCCTGGGATTCGCAGCAGGCGCGGTGGCATGTCACCGCCACCCTCACCACCCCCGGTGAGCCAGCGCGCGACGTGCACTTTGCCTGCCGTTTCCTGTTTTTCTGCAGCGGCTACTACAACTACGAGCAGGGCCACACGCCGCCCTGGCCCGGTCGGGACGACTTTCGCGGTCGCATCGTGCATCCGCAGCACTGGCCGTCAGACCTGGACTACCGCAAGCGCAAGGTGGTGGTGATCGGCAGCGGCGCCACCGCAGTGACGCTGGTGCCCGACATGGCAGCCACGGCGGCCCACGTAACCATGCTGCAGCGTTCGCCCAGCTATATCGTTGCCCTGCCGTCGCGCGACGGCATGGGTGCGCTGCTGCGGCGCTGGTTGCCCAGCCGGCTCTCGCACCCCCTGATCCGCTGGAAAAACATTGCGCTGGCCAGCGCGTTCTACCAGTTCTCGCGGCGCAGGCCGGCCGCCGTCAGGCGCCTGATCCTGCGGCAGGCCGCGCGCCTGCTGGGCCCCGGCTTCGACGTGCAGCGCCATCTGGCACCCCGCTACAACCCGTGGGACCAGCGCCTGTGCATCGCGCCCGACGCAGACATCTTCCGCGCCATCCGCGAGGGCAAGGCCGACATCGTGACCGGGCAAGTCGAATGCTTCACGCCGGCGGGCCTGCGCCTGACCTCCGGCGAGGAAATTGAGGCGGACGTGATCGTCACCGCCACCGGCCTGGAGCTCAAGGTGCTGGGCGGCGCGGCTCTCACCGTGGACGGTGCGGCGGTGGACCTGGCCCAGTCCGTCGCCTATCGGGGCGCGATGTTCAGCGGCGTGCCCAACCTGGCGGTGGCCTTCGGCTACACCAATGCATCGTGGACGCTCAAGTGCGAGCTGGTGGCGCGGTATGTCTGCCGGCTGCTCCATGAGATGGAACGGCACCAGCTGGACATGTGTGTACCCGTCAATGACGACGCCCGGCTGCCGACGCAACCCTTTCTCGACCTGAGTTCAGGTTATGTGCAGCGCTCGGCCCACCTGCTGGCACGCCAGGGTCTGCGCCGGCCGTGGCGCATGTACCAGAACTACCTGCTGGACCTGCTGGCGCTGAAGTTCTCGCCGCTGCGCGACGGCGTGCTGCGCTTTTCAGCCAAACCGGCGCCGCCGGATTAGGGCTCCTGTCACGCACCTCGACCGTTCGCCCTGAGCCTGTCGAAGGGCTTCGACAGGCTCAGCCCGAACGGGAATGCATCACTTGAACAAGCCGCCTTGCGATCAGCCCGCCAGCCCCTTGTTCGGGTTGAGCAGGTACTTGGTGCCCGTGGCCCGCTGGCCGTACACCGCAATTTCTGCGGGTTGCAGTGCTTCGGCCAGCGAGATCTCTTTTGAGTAGCTGCTGGCAAAGGTGGTTTTCAGCTCGTCGGCCACCCGCTGGCGCAGGGTTTGTGCGGCCACCGGGCCGATGCGCTGCAGAAAGGGGAACAAGAGCCAGCCGCCCATGCCCCAGGCCATGCCGAAGTTGCGGTTGAACTCGGTGGGGCCGGTGTCCAGACCGCCGTAGATGTAGACCTGCTTGTGGGTGGTGGAGCCGTAGCGGCTGTACTCTTTGGCCGTGCGGTTCAGCGCGGCCTCCATGCAGCCGAGAATCTGCCCCGCCAGCTTGCCGCCGCCGGTGGCGTCAAAGGCCAGCGTGGCGCCGGTGGCCACCAGGGCCTGCGTCAGGTCTTCGAGGAAGGTGGGCGCCGTGGCGTCGCACACATAGGTCGCGCCCAGCGACTTCAGCAGCGCCGCCTGTTCCGGCTTGCGCACGATGTTCACCAGCCCAATGCCGTCCTTCAGGCAGATCTTGTTGAGCATCTGCCCCAGGTTGGACGCCGCGGCCGTGTGCACCAGGGCCGTGTGGCCCTCGCGGCGCATGGTCTCGACCATGCCCAGCGCCGTCAGCGGGTTCACAAAACAAGAGGCGCCCTCGGCCGGCGTGGTGCCTTCGGGCAGCCGCAGGCATTGATCGGCCTTGACGCAGCGGTATTGCGCGTACATGGCGCCGCCCAGTGTGGCCACTGTTTTGCCCAGCAGCGCCTGCGCTTCGGGCGAACTACCGGCCGCTACCACCACACCCGCGCCTTCGTTGCCCACGGGCAGGGCCTGGCCCAGGCGGCCAGCCATGGCTTTCATGGCCGCCGGGGGAATCTGCATCGTCACCACCGGCTGGCTGGCCGTGCCCGCCAGCGTGGCGGTGCGAATGTCGCCCGCGCCAAACAGCAGGCCGATGTCGGACGGGTTGATGGGCGTGGCCTCAATGCGCACCACCACTTCATCAGCAGCAGGTGTGGGCGTGGGCACGCTGACCAGCGCGATCTCCAGCACGCCTTCGGGTTTGACGAGGGACTGCAGCTGCAGGCCAGTGGGGCTAGGGGTGGGGGGGGTCGTTGTCATGTTTATCTCCGTTGATTCATATCTGTATGTGTCTGTGTATCTCTATCTCTATCTCTATGCCTGTCAGCTGCCGGCAAACACGTCCTGGTACAGCGCCCGCAAATCCCGCTTCAGCAGCTTGCCGCTGGGGTTTTTCGGCAGTGTGTCGGTGAACACAATCGCCTTGGGCGCCTTGAAGTTGGCAATGTGTTCGCTGCAATGCGCCAGCACCTGTTGCTCGGTCAGCGTCTGGCCGGCCTTGACCACAATCACCGCCACCACGGCCTCCACCCACTTGGGGTGCGGCACGCCGACCACCGCCACTTCAGACACGGCGCCCAGGCGGTAGATCATTTCTTCCACCTCGCGGCTGGCCACGTTTTCGCCGCCGGTCTTGATCATGTCTTTCTTGCGGTCCACCACGGTGATGAAACCTTCGTCGTCAATGGTGGCCAGGTCACCCGAATGGAACCAGCCGCCCTGGAAGACGGCCTTTGTTTTCTCCTCGTCGCGAAAGTAGCCCAGCATCAGGTGCGGCGAGCGATGCACGATCTCGCCGACCTCGCCGGTTGCCACGTCGTGCATGGCGTCGTCCACCACACGCGTTTCCACATTGAGCACGGCACGCCCGCAGGAGCCGGGCTTGCGCAGCTGGTCATCGGGGCCCAGCATGGTCGCCAGCGGGGCAATCTCGGTCTGGCCGTAGAGGTTCCAGAAGCCGACATCGGGCAGGCGCCGCGCCAGCTCGCGCAGCACCTCCACCGGCATGATGGACGCGCCGTAATAACCCTTGCGCAGGCTGGACAGATCGGTGCTGTCGAACAGGGGTGAGCGCAGCAGCGCAATCCACACCGTGGGCGGCGCAAAGAAAGAGGCGATGCGGTGCTGCGCCATCAGCGGCAACAGGTTGTCCGGCGTCGGCTTGGCGGTGATGATGCTGGTGGCACCCACGTAGATGGCCGGGCCAAAAAACACGTCGAGCTGCGCGCAGTGGTACAGCGGCAGCGCATGCAGCATCACGTCGCCATGGGCAATGCTGGCGTCCACCGCGCAGCTGGCGTACTGCGAGATCACCGCGTCGTGCGTGAGCATCGCGCCCTTGGGCATGGACTCGGTGCCGCTGGTGTAGACAATCTGCGCCAGGTCGGTGCTGCCCAGCGCCACCTCGGGCGGCGTGCCCCGGGTGGCGGCCAGCTCGTCGAACGAGACCATGCCTGCCACGGGCGGCGTGGTCTCTTCCGAAGGCAGCCAGACAAACTGCGTGACAGAAGTGTCCAGCGCCGCGGCGCTGCGGGCCAGCTCGGCCAGGCCCGAGTCGGTGGCCAGCATCTGCGCCTCCGCATGGCGCAGGATGAAGGCCACCTCTTCGGCCTTGAGCATGAAATTGATGGGCACCAGCACCGCGCCCAACCGCGCCAGCGCAAAACGCATGGCCGCAAACCCGTGCGAGTTGCGCGCCAGCACGGCCACCCGGCTCGCATGGCCCACACCCAGGGCAGCCAGCCCGGCGGCCAGGCGGTCCACCACCGCGTCAAACTCGGCAAAGGTCCAGCGGGTGTTGCCGCAAATCAGGCCGGTTTTGCCCGGGTAACGTTTGGCGGTGCGGTGCAGCAGGTCGGCAATCGTCTGCCGGCGGATGGCGGGGTGCATGGGGTCTCCTTTTTTATTGAATCCAGACCCAAGTATCCGTCCAGAAGGGCCTTGCCTGCAGCGGGCCGGGCCTGCGCAGAAAAGCGCATGACGCCGCGCCGCAAGTCCACTAGACTCGCCAGACACAAAAACCAAGGAGACAACCATGCGCCAGCTCTTGCCCACCCCGCTCTTCAAACCTCTGCTATCCGCTGCCCTCGGCCTGGCCGTCCTGTTCGGCGCCGCCACAGGCGCGCTGGCTCAGACCAAACCCAAGGTGACGGACGGCGGCGACAAACCAGCCTCGGCCATCTACATCGGCAACAGCTTCTTCTATTACAACAACAGCCTGCACAACCACGTGGGGCAACTGATCCGGGAAGGCCAGCCCGGCTTGAAGCACCGCGCCAGCTCGGCCACCATCAGCGGCTCGGGCATGAACTGGCACGACGTGGAAAGCTACTTCCGCCCCAACGCCGTCGGCTCGTATTCGTTTGGCGCCAACAACACCGTCAGCTTCAACAAGCTGGACCGTCTGTTCGACGTCGCCATCATGATGGACTGCAGCCAGTGCCCGCTGCACCCGCAGCTCAAGCCTCTGTTCCATGAATTTGCGAAAAAGCATTCCGACACGGTGCGCAAACACGGCGCCAAGCCGGTGTTCTTCATGTCGTGGGCTTACAAGGACGTGCCGTCCATGACGGCAGAACTGGCCGAGGCCTACACCCAGGCCGGCAACGACAACAACGCGCTGGTCATTCCGGCGGGCCTGGCCTTCGGCAAGTCGATTGCCAAGATGCCCGAGCTGAATCTGTACGTGGCCGACCTGCGCCACCCGAGCGTGGCCGGCAGCTACCTGGCCGCGTGCACCACGTATGCGACGTTGTTCAAGGCCTCACCGGTGGGAATGAAGTACACCGCCGGCCTGGACCCGGCGATCGCGAAGCACCTGCAGACGGTGGCTTGGGAGACGGTGCAGGAGTATTTCAAGCCCTGAAGCCGAATAACAAAAGAAAAGCAGCATCTGGTACTAACCCTTAATTTTCCAGCGTATGCTTAAATGGCAAGCACAACAGCTTAATGGGCACGGACGCTTAAAAGCTCAAGGGAGGAAAAAATGGATTGGACCGAATTAGGGAAATGGGCGTTAGCAGTTATTGCTGCATTAGCTGCTGTTGGCCTGGTTATCAAGGTAGTAGTGACTCGAAAGTCGAAGACTACCAACACTACACGTACGGTTACGCAGAACAATAACAAAGCCGGGCGGGACATCGTTGGTGGCGACCAGATAGACAACAGCAAACGCTGATGTGAACATGTCGACCACGCAGACCGCGAACAAGGCTGGCCGCGACATCATTGGTGGGAACAAGATCGAGCAGTTCGCTGCTCCATCAACGCCTCTCACGCGTCTTTACGAAATCTTTCGGGACGCCAATGCAGCCGCACCATACACCGCGCAAATTTCTGACATGCTGCAGCACTACTGTGCGACCACCACGGGGTCTGATGTTCGCGGGTTAGAGGAAAAATTGAACGCGAGCAATCGCCAAGACCTACTTGCAGATGCCTCCATGTGGAAAGAGCAGGCGAGCAAGATGATCATGAAGTGGCAAACCTCTCCAGTAGCTCAAGACATCCTCACGCATATCCTTACCCGACTCCACGCGGAATTTACGCTGAATGTACGGCCCGCAGTTGAGGCAGGGAAAACACGGGAAGAAGTAGACGAACTTATCAGCAGCAAAGTCCTTCAACCTGCGCACGTCATGCTCGGAGACAACGATTTAGGTTTGTCGTATATCGACCTGCTGGGACTGCTATTTTTCCTTGGCGGAAATTGTCACATCAGGTGGGACAAATGCTGATCTACCATCCTGCATTCGATGCCTACCATTGCGTCTTCAGAATGCTGAAGGTCCTGGCAAAGGTTCCTACCCTCGAGTTTGCAAAGCTTCGAATACTGGATTTTTATCTATGTTTTCCTGCAGAAGTATCTGATATCCAAATACCGCGAGAGCAGGTTGGAATAAAAAAAGCAGCCAAAGAGATACGAAATGAGTATCGCGGCCCGGTAAGCGTGTCGCGAACTTTCCGAGATATGGAAGCCATCCATCTTGCCGCAGCACGACTGTTAGCTTCTTCGCGGTTTCTAGATCCCACCAGCCTCGAAAACGGCATTATTGTCCGCACAGAAACTCCTCTGCCCGAAGCTCTAGATAAAAAATTGCAGGAAGAGGTTTTTCTTGAAGGCTCAGTCCCTGACTACATTGTGTCCAGAATGAGTCAAATTCCTTTGACCGGAATGAATGGATTAAAGCAACGCACAGGCCTTATGGAGTATAGATATGACGCTGCTTAGTCCGACACTCATCGTGAATGAACTGGCGGTTTTCAAGGACGGTCGCAATACGCTCGCGATTTCATTTCACAAAGGGTTGAACATTCTTCGTGGTCAAAACAGCTCGGGAAAAACAACCACCCTAGATTTCATAGCTCATACTTTGGGTGCAGAGGATATTCCTTGGAAGAAGGAAGCTCTCCTCTGTGATTACTCAATTGTGGAGGTTTCGTTAAACGGCCGGCGCGTAACCTTGCGACGCGACGTTAACGACAGCCGGCAACAACCCATGTATATATTTTGGGGAGCATTAGATGAAGCGATGCGAGCTCCGATCACCGCCTGGGAGCTATACCCTTTCCGCCGAAGTCAAAATAAACTTAGCTTTACTCAGAGCCTGCTGGTAGCACTGGATTTACCTGAAGCGCAAGGAGATGGGGCATCGAATCTCACGATGCATCAGTTCTTACGTGTGATGTATGCGGATCAACCTTCCTTGCACAGTCCAATTTTTCGCATTGACTCATTCGATAACGCCTTGACAAGAGAAACGGTTGGAAATTATTTGTCTGGCGTTTATAACGATAAGCTCTATTCGGCTCAGCTCTCGAAACGAGAATTAGAAAAAGAGATATCTCAAGCGGATTCTGAACTAAAGAGCATATTTACCGTTCTTGCCAAATCCAAGCAAGACATCAATATGGAGTTCTTTGGGCAGCAAATTCTTGAGGCTGAACGTCGAAGGACTTTTCTTCTAGCGGAACTGGCTCGTATGAAGGTGGAACGCACTGTTGAACGCGATAAGAAGAGGACTAGCGATGAAGGCCCACTGCGCGCAGCTTTGGACAGCGCCAAAAAGGGGCTCGCGACCTCGTTAGATGCTATCGCGCGACTGGAATTTGAACTTCAAGACTCGCGCAATTTTGTTCAAGAAATTGAATCGAGGCTTCTTCGGCTTGATGAGTCAGAAACAACCAGGAGTTATTTTGGCTCAGTGGCCTTCAATTTTTGTCCATGCTGCTTAGCGGAAGTTAAGCCCCCAAGCGCAGCCTCAGAGCAGTGTGCTTTGTGCAAGAGTCCGCTACACGACCCATCGGGCGAAACGCAAATTCTAAGAATGCGCAACGAACTCCGCATTCAGCTACGCGAGTCAACTGCGCTTATCAATGCGAGGGAATCAGAACTTCGACTACTACGGACAAGTGTTCCTAGCGTGCGTCAAGAACTCCGGAGTCTGGAAGGAAAGTATTTGGAGGCAACGCAGAGTTGGTCAAGCGACCTAGAAACTGCGATTGAGGCTGCGTCGAGAGAAACGGGGTCTTTGGATCAAGAGATCAAAGGTCTTTATGAAAATCAGAAGTTGGCGGGCGCGATAAAGGACTTGCAAATTCGACGCGATGCCCTGCTTCAGAAGTTGTCAGAGTTGGATAGCTTGATTGAATCACTTCGCTATGCTCAAGACGGAACCAAAAGAGACGTTGCGTTGACAGTCGCCAACTCGGTTAGCCGGTTATTAAAACAAGACTTCAAAAGACAAGAGGAATTTAAGAGTGCTGAACACGTGCAGTTTAGTTTTATTGACAATCAGGTCATCGTAGACGGCTCAGCAAAGTTTTCAGAGAGTTCCACTGTTTTCCTAAGGCATATATTTCATTTGGCTCTACTTAGTGCGTCTACTAAGTTGCCAGCAATGCGATTCCCAAGATTTTTGATGTTGGACGGCATTGAAGATGGTGGTATGGAGTTAGCTCGCGCTTACCATCTACAAGAAATTATTGCCACCGAGTGTGCAAGTTACGAAGTGGACTACCAACTTATATTTGCGACCTCGCAAATTTCTCCTTCGTTAAACAACGAGCGATTTGTAGTCGGCCGTTCATTCACTGAAGATCACAAGTCCTTGGAAATCCTAGCGTAAAAATCTAGAGGCGAATATGAAAGAAATGGCTTTCACGGGATGATTTTCGTACGGGACCGGGGACGACATGCTGCCAACTTGCCGGGTGCCACAACTTCAAGCTGAAGCTTGAGCTACTTTTTTACTGAACAGGTGCCGATCGGGTGCACTTCGATGCCCCAGCCAATATGCTCACCCAGCGTGGCTGCGGGATGCAGCGACGCGATGCGTATGGCTTCCTCCTTGTTGGGCGCTTCGATGAGGATGACGCCACCCACCAGTTCCTTGGCTTCGGCATAAGGCCCGTCGGTCACGGCGGGCTTGCCGCCGCGCGGGCGCAGCGCAAAGGTGGCCTGGGGCCCTTCGAGCGAGGCGCTCCAAAGCAGGCCACCGGTTTGCGCGAGTTCGGCATCTTTGACCGGGCACTGGCTCACAAGCGCCTGCATGTCGGCGGGCGCCATGGCGTCCATTTTTTCGGGGTCGTAATAAGCAAGGCAGAGGTATTGCATGGAGATGTCCTTGGGTCGGTGGTTGATGGTCTCACCTGCACGACGAACGGCTGGCCCGACTTTCGACATCTTGCCCCAGGCTGAAAAAAAACTCCTGCAGGAAAGCTTCTTTTGCGGAAGATCCGGCCTGCGCTTCGGCTGGCCATGGCCCCGGCGATTGAATCAGTTTGCCTCTTTTGCTCCTGTTTTTATAGCTGCTTGCGCCCGCCACGCAGGGGCTGGAGGCCAATTTGATGCACAAATTTCGTCCGCAAGCCCCTGCACCCCAAGTCGAAGCCCGTCACCGCCGCCAGGCCCCGCGGTGCGCGCCGCGGCTGCGGCCCGTCAGTGCGCAGCGTCCAGAAACGGCGTGTTGGGGTCGCTCACGTAGAAGATGACCACCCGCAGCGGGTCGGTGGCGCTTTTGTTGTAGCCCGTCATTTTCACGTTGGGCGGTTCGACAAACGCCTGGCCGGCGCTGAGGACCACCGGGGCCCTGCCCTCCAGGTCCAGCGTGAACTGGCCTTCGAGCACGTACACCGTCACCGGGGAGCGATGGGTGTGGAAAACCGTCCTGTCGCCGGGCTTGAACGCGGCGGTCATCACCCTGACTTCCTGCGTGTCGCCTCTGGGCATCTGCAGCACGTTTTCTTTCAGCACCAGCTGGGGCGCGGCCAGGCCGGGCGCCTGGGCATGAACCGCCGACACGCAGAAGGCAGCGCCCAGCAGCAAGGCCAGGCAGGCCCGGCGGGCGGGCAGTTTGGGTTCATGGCGTGGGTTCATGGCAAGGCCTTTCAGCAGAGGGGAAGATGCGGCCAGTTTAGGCAGCGCCCCGGTTGGGCGCCAGCCGCAGAACTGCATAATGGGGCCGCACCGACGCGGAGCTCACATGTTCGATTGGGATGACCTCAAGCATTTCCTGGCCGTGGCGCGCCACGGCAGCACCACCGCCGCAGGGCGCGCGCTGAACACCGACCAGTCCACCGTGCAGCGGCGCATCACCCGGCTTGAACAGCGCATTGGCCAGCCCCTGGTCGAGCGGCGCCCCAGCGGCTACCGGCTGACCGCTTACGGCCAGCAACTGTTGCCGCATGCGCAGCAGGTTGAGCAGCAGATGCTGGCCCTGCAGAGCGTCGTGCAGTCTTCCGCGCGTGAGCTGAACGGGGTCATCCGCCTGACCTGCCCGGAACCGCTGGTGGCACGCATCACCCGATCCCCCTTGCTGGAACACCTGCACACACGGCACCCGGGCCTGCGTGTGGAGTTTGTCATGAGCGACCATTACGTGGACCTGGGCAAGGGCGAAGCCGATGTGGCGCTGCGCTCGGGCGACACCGTGGACAACCAGCTTGTCGGGCGCAAGGTGGCCGATTCGCTGTGGGCGGTGTATGGGGGCCGCGATTACCTGGCCCGCCAGGGCAGCCCGGCGCGCACCGAGGACCTGGCGCAGCACGCCTGGACAGGCTTTGACGAAAGCATGGGCCCGCACCGCGCGATGCAATGGCTGCACCAGGTGGCGCCCGGCGTACGCCTTGTGGCTACCAGCGGCAGTGTGCTGGGCCTGGTTCAGCTGGCAAAAGCAAATGTGGGCCTGGCCGCGCTGCCGACGGCGCTGGGCGATGCCGAACCCGACCTGGTGCGGGTGCTGGGCCCGGTGCCCGAACTGAAACGCATCTGGCGCCTTCTCACCACGCGGCAGCTGCGGCGCACGCCGCGGGTGTCGGCCTTCTTTGATTTCATGGCCAGCGAGCTGGACACGCTGCGCCCCATCCTCACAGGCTGAGCGCTGCCGCCGGCGCGTCCGGCCCGGCCCCGGCGGCGAACACTGCAAACACTTCTGCTACAAGTTTTATAGCTGCTTGCGCCCGCTCCACAAGGGCTGAAGGCCAATTTGACGCACAGTTTTCACCTGCAGGCCGCCTGGCCGCTCGTCAAGGTCCGACAGCGCCGACAGGCCGCGCTCTGCGCGCCTACGCAACCGCCGGTGGCAAGGTCACATGGAAGGCGGTGCGGCCGGGCACGGAGTCATAACCGATGCTGCCCCCCATGTGCTCGACCATTTCCTTGGCGATCGACAGGCCGAGGCCCGAGCCGCCTTTTGGCCGGTTGGTCGTCATCTGGGCCTGTGCAAAACGCTGGAAGATGCGCCCGCGAAATTCGTCGGGAACACCGGGGCCCTGGTCCGTGACCTGCAGGCGGACAGCGCCGCCAGGGCCGGCCTGCGAAGCCTCCACCCGCACCTGGCTGCCCTTGGGGGCAAACTTCAGTGCATTGGAAATCAGGTTGGCCAGCACCTGATGCAGGCGCTGGGCGTCAGCGAGCAGGTGCAGGTCGGCGCCGCCCGAGACTTCAAGCCGCACGCCGGCCGTCTTTGCCACGGCTTCAAACGCCTGCGCTGCGCGCTCCAGCAGGGGCGAGACAGCCAGGGCGTCGATCTGGAACGTCATCTGGCCGGAGGCCATCTTCTCCATGTCCAGGATGTCGTCCACGATGGTGCGCAGGCGCTCTGAATTGCGCGCGGCCAGCGTCACCAGCCGCGCGGCGCCTTCCGGCAACACACCGGCAATGCCGCTGTCAAGGAGCTTGACGGCACCGTGGATGGAGGTGAGCGGTGTGCGCAGTTCATGGCTCACCACCGAAATGAACTCGCTTTTCATGCGCTCCATTTCCTTGCGCTGCGTGATGTCGGTGACGATGGAAAGGATGACCGGCCGGCCAAAGCTGGACACCAGTTGCCAACGCGCCTCCACCGGGTAACTGCCGCCGTCGCTGCGCCGCCGCACCCCTTCAAACACAACTTGCGGCGCGCCTTCCTGCAGCTGCTGCACATGGGCGTTGAAGGTTGCATGGCTCTGGCCTTCCATCACGTCCATCGACGTCATGCCGCGCAACTGCTCCAGCGAATAGCCCAGGCTGCGTACCGCGCTGGGGTTGGCGTAGAGGTAGCGCTGGGACTGCATGTCGGTGACCATGATCTCGTCGGCCACCGTGTCCACGAGCGCGCCAAACCAGTTGAGCATGCGGCTTTGCCGCCCGGCTTCGAGCACGGCCATCATCACATCGGCCAGCTGGGTCAAGGAATGCCGCTGGGCCAGGCTGAGTTGCCGGGGTTCGGAGTCGAGCACACACAACATGCCGATGGCGTGGCCCCGGTCGCTGCGCAGCTGGCTGCCGCAATAAAACCGGATGCCGGCGTTGGTGAGCACGGGGTTGTTTGCAAAGCGCTCGTCGCGCTCGGTGTCGGGCACCTCGAACACCGCGTGCTCAAGGATGGCGTGGCCACAGACACTTTCATCACGGGTGGTCTGGCCGAAGGCCAGGCCGTACTCGGCCTTGAACCATTGCCGGTCGTGGTCGATCAGCGTGACGGCCGCGTACTGGGTGCCGCAGATGGCCGCAGCCAGCTCGGCGAATTCGTTGAATACCTTCTCCGAGGGTGTGTCCAGCACGCCAAAGTCGTGAAGTTCGGCAAGCCGATCAGCTTCGTTGATGGGAAGGGAGGGCGCGCGCATTGGGCAGGGTGAGGTGGGGGCATCTTATCGCGTGGGGCCGCAGCTGGCCGTTCAACCCAGCAGCGCGGGCAGAACCCCCATGTCGGCAAAAACGTGGCGGGCGCCCGCCCTGAGCAGGGCGTCGGGCGCGTCGTGCCCGGCTTCGGGCGGGCTGTAGCCGAACACGGTGGCGCCTGCGGCGACGCCTGAAGCTACACCCGTCACGGTGTCTTCCACCACCACACAGCGGTGCGGGGCGATGCCCAGTGCGGCGGCGGCGGCCAGGTAGACATCGGGCGCGGGTTTGGAGCGCGGCATTTCGTGACCGCTGAAGATGCGGCCGTGGAAGCTGGGCATGAGGCCGCACTTTTCCAGCTGCAGCTCGACCTTGAAACGGTCGGCGCCGGAGGCGCAGGCAATGCGGCCTTCGTACAGCGTGTGAATCTGCACCACGGCTTCAAGGGCGCCGCGAATCGGCAGCAGGCCTTCGGCAAGGGCCTCGTTGCGCCGGCCGCGAAACTCGTGCAGCCACTGCTCGGTCAGCGGCTGCCCGGTGTTGGCCTCGATGACAGCGATCTCGTCCTTGACGGCCTTGCCGATGAACAGGCGCATGCATTCGGCAGAGCTGAGCTTCCAGCCGGCTTCTTCCAGCATGTCGCGCAGCACGCCGTTGGTGATGGGTTCGCTGTCGACCAGCACGCCGTCACAGTCAAACAACACGGCTTCAAATTTCAACACGGGTGGCCTCTCTTCAAAATGCTATTGATTCAGTAGCTGGCAGCGCACGCGGAGCAAGGGCCAGAGGCCTTTTTGTTCACAAACTTCTGGCGCTACAGCTGGTCGCCGTCCACATAGTACCAACGGCCGGCTTCGCGCACAAAGCGGCTGCGCTCGTGCAGGCGCACGGCCGGGCTGCCCGGGCTTTTCTGGCGGGCGACAAATTCGACTTCGGCGTGGCTGTCGTCCAGCACGCGGTGCTGGCGCACCTCCAGCCCCAGCCACTTGACGCCAGGGTCGAACTCGATGCCTGGCGGGCGCTGGCTGGTGTGCCAGGTGGCCAGCAGGTAGTCGGCGCGTTCGAGCACAAAGGCGGCGTAGCGCGAGCGCATGAGCGACTCGGCGTCGGGAGCGGGTGCGCTGTCGAAGCTTTCGATGAAGCGGGCGCAGCAGGCGGCGTAGGCCAGCGGGCGGCTGCGCGCATCGGCCCGGCCGCAGGGGCAGGCGGCCACCGTCAGCCTTTGGCCGGATGGCGCGCCGCGTGGGCCTGCTTGTGCGCTTCCAGGGTTTCCATCGGGGCGCCCTGCTTTTTCCACTCGGCAAAGCCGCCGTCGATGTGGGCCACGTTGGTCATGCCCATGTCCTGCAGGGTTTTGGTGGCCAGCGCGCTGCGCCAGCCGGCGCCGCAGAACAGGATGAACTGCTTGCCCTCCTCACCAAACACAGGCTTGAAATAGGGCGAGGCCGGGTCGACCCAGAACTCCAGCATGCCGCGCGGCGCCAGCAGGGCGCCGGGCACGGTGCCTTCACGCTCAAGCTCGCGCACGTCGCGGATGTCGACAATCTGCACCTGCGGATCGGCGAGTCTGGCCTGGGCTTCGGCCACCGAATACGTGGTGACCTGCGCCATGGCCTCATCGACGAGGGCGCGGAATCCTTTGGTGATGGGCATGGGGTTGTCTCCTGTGAACGTGATGGGCGGGATGATCCAGTTTACGGCGTGCATTACCACCCGCCAGCATCCCCGGGCTCTGTTCAAGCAGGGGCCGCGGGACCGGCTTTGCCGGACCGCAGGCGCCGCCCCCTGCAAGGGGGAGGAGGCTACACGCAGTGAGCCTCAACGGGGGTGTGCTTAAAGTGCTCTTTGAATGATGATTTTCTGCACGTCGGACGTGCCTTCGTAGATCTGGCAGACGCGCACGTCGCGGTAGATGCGTTCCACCGGGAAGTCGCTGACATAACCGTAGCCGCCCAGGGTCTGGATGGCGGCGCTGCAGACTTTTTCGGCCATTTCGCTGGCGAAGAGTTTGGCCATGGCCGCTTCCTTCAGACACGGCAGGCCGGCGTCGCGCAAACTCGCCGCGTGCCAGATCAGCTGGCGTGCGGCCTCGAGCTGGGTGGCGCAGTCGGCCAGGCGGAAACCGACCGCCTGGTGGTTGAAGATGGCGGTGCCGAAACTCTGGCGCTCCTTGGCGTACTGCACGGCAAATTCAAATGCGCTGCGCGCCATGCCGACGCTTTGCGCGGCAATGCCGATGCGCCCGCCTTCGAGCGCACCCAGCGCGATCTTGTAGCCCTCGCCCTCGGCACCGATCAGGTTCTCGGCCGGGATGCGGCAGTTGTCGAAATTGATCTGCGCCGTGTCGCTGGAGTTCTGGCCCAGCTTGTCTTCAAGACGCGCCACCACATAACCCGGCGCATCCGTCGGCACCATGAAGGCGCTCATGCCTTTTTTGCCGGCGCCCTTGTCGGTGACAGCAATCACCACGGCGGCGTGGCCGTTCTTGCCGCTGGTGATGAACTGCTTGACGCCGTTGATCACGTACTCGTCACCCTCTTTCACCGCGGTGGTGCGCAATGAGGACGCATCGCTGCCCACATGTGGCTCGGTCAGGCAGAACGCACCCAGCATCTGGCCCTGCGCCAGCGGCGTGAGCCACTGCTTTTTCTGCGCGGCATTGCCGTAGCGCAGCAGGATGGCGTTGACCGGGCAGTTGGTCACGGAAATCGCGGTGCTGGTGCCGCCGTCGCCGGCGGCGATCTCCTCGATCACCAGCGCGAGCGTCAGGTAGTCGAGGTGGGCACCGCCCAGCTCTTCGGGCACGCAGATGCCGTAAGCGCCCAGCGCTGCCAGGCCCTGGTGCGCCTCTTTCGGGAAGTGGTGCGCCTTGTCCCAGGCGGCGGCATGGGGCCAGAGCTCGGTCTGGGCAAAGTCGCGCACCGCGTCGCGGATCATCTGCTGGTCTTGGGTCAAAAGCATGTTGGCTACCAGGTGGCAAAACGCGAACCGTCATGGTCGAGGAACGCGCCTTTGTGTTGCGGGCCCAGGCCCGAGATCGTCTGCCGCATGCTGGCCACGCTTTGCGCCACCGTCAGCGGGGCACCCGCGCCGCCCATGTCGGTCTGCACCCAGCCAGGCGACATGGCGACCAGAATGGCGCCGGGGTAGTCGTGCTGGGCCGAGGCGACGGCCATGTTCAGTGCCGCCTTGCTGGCGCGGTAAACCCAGCCGCGGCTGTTTTCAACGCCGTCAATTTTCGCCATCGTGCTGCTGATGAAAACAAAGCAGCCTTTGCCGCCACCGCCCGACCTGGCCGCTTCGACCATGGGCGTCACCTGCGGAATGGCCTGCATGGCCCCCAGCACATTGGTGCGCATGGCCTGGTCGAAGGCCTCGCGCGTGGGCGGCGTCAGCGCATCACCGTGGGGGAACACACCGGCGACGTAGAGCGCAAGGTCGATCTCCTCGCCGTCCAGCAACCAGGCCAGGCCGCTGATGCTGGCCGGCTCGGCCACATCGACGCGCAGGGCTTTGGCGCCCAGCGCTTTGAGGCGTTGCAGGCCCGCGTCGTCGCGTGCCGTGGCAATGACCTTGGCGCCGTCGGCCAGGTACTGGCGCACAAACTCCAGCCCGATACCGCGCGAGGCGCCGATGACGAGTACCGTGCTCATGTCAGGCTTTCATGCATCAAATTAGCCTCCAGCCCTTATACAGATTGCGCCACCAGCTATTTAATTTATAGCAATTCAATGGCGATTGCCGTGCCTTCGCCGCCACCGATACACAGCGTGGCAACACCTTTTTTCAGGCCGCGGGCCTTGAGCGCGTACATCAGCGTGACGATGATGCGGGCGCCGCTGCAACCAATCGGGTGGCCGAGCGCGCAGGCGCCGCCGTTGACGTTGACGATGTCGTGGCTGATGCCGAGCTCTTTCATGGCGGCCATGGGCACGACGGCGAAGGCCTCGTTGATTTCCCACAGGTCCACGTCTTTCACGCTCCAGCCGATTTTCTTGAGCAGCTTGTTCACGGCGCCGACCGGCGCGGTGGTGAACCACTCGGGCGCCTGGGCAAAGGTGGCGTGGCCGACGATGCGGGCCAGCGGCTTGGCGCCCAGCTCCTTGGCGGTGGATTCGCGCGTGAGCACCAGGGCGGCCGCGCCGTCGTTGATCGACGAGCTGGACGCGGCAGTGATGGTGCCGTCTTTCTTGAAGGCAGGACGCAGCGTGGCGATCTTGTCGAGCTTGACCTTGCCCGGACCTTCGTCGATGGAAATCACGGTATCGCCGCTGCGGCCCTTCACGGTGATGGGGGTGATTTCGTCCTTGAAGGCGCCGGACTCGGTGGCGGCCTTGGCGCGGTTCACGCTGGCGGTGGCAAACGCGTCCTGCGCTTCACGCGTGAACTGGTACTTCTCGGCGCACTGCTCGCCGAAGGTGCCCATGGCGCGGCCCGGTTCGTAGGCGTCTTCCAGGCCGTCGAGCATCATGTGGTCATAAATGCGGTCATGGCCGATGCGGATGCCGCTGCGCCCTTTGAGCAGCAGGTGCGGTGCATTGGTCATGCTTTCCATGCCGCCGGAGACCATCACGTCGCGGCTGCCGACCAGCAGCTGGTCATGCGCGAGCAGGGTGGCTTCCATGCCGGAGCCGCACATCTTGGACAAGGTGACCGCGCCCGCGCTGGCGGGCAGGCCGCCCTTGAAGCCGGCCTGGCGCGCCGGCGCCTGGCCCTGGCCGGCCATCAGGCAGTTGCCGAACAGCACTTCGTCGACTTTTTCGGGGGCAATGCCCGAGCGTTCGATGGCGGCCTTGATGGCAGCGCCGCCAAGGTCGTGCGCGGCGAGGCTGGAAAAGTCGCCCTGGAAGCCGCCCATGGGGGTGCGGGCAGCGCCGAGGATGACGACGGAATCAGTGGTGGATGTGGACATGGTTTTCTCCTGGGTTGAACAAGTTGGACAAATTGAAAAAATTCTTGCGCTGGCACCACTCGCACATGTAGTCGCGCATGTAGTCGCGCCCGAACAGCGAAGTCAGCATGTCGCAGATGATCATGGCCGGCCTCAAGCTTTCTGCGCCGCGTGCCGGCGCAGAAAACGCCGCTCGCGCTCGTAGGGAAACACGTCGTGCACGTGGCCGGCGGCAATGCGCTCCTTGTGGCCCTGCCAGAAGGCGGCGTCAAGCAGGTCGGCGTGGTGCTTCATGAAGACCTCGCGCACGGCGGCGTTGCCCAGCAGGAAGGGCGCGAAGGTTTCCGGGAACACGTCGCGCGGCCCGACCGAGTACCAGACCTCGCCGCTCATCTCTTCTTCTTCGTTGCGCGGCGTGGGCACCTTGCGGAAGTTGCAGTCGGTGAGGTATTCGATCTCGTCGTAGTCGTAGAACACGACCTTGCCGTGGCGCGTGATGCCGAAGTTCTTGAACAGCATGTCGCCCGGGAAGATGTTGGCGGCCACCATGTCCTTGATGGCGTTGCCGTATTCGACCACGGCGCGTTCGATCTGCGCCCTGGCCGCCGGCTCGTCCACGCCGGTGTCGAAGGCTTCCTGCAGGTAGATGTTGAGCGGGATCATGCGCCGCTCGATGTACACATGCTTGATGATGACTTCGATGTTGCCATCGCCGTCGCGGTCGCTGACCTCGAGCTGGCTGGGCGCGAATTTTTCGATCTCGGCAATCAGCTCGTCGTCAAAACGTTCGCGCGGGAAGGCCACCTCGCTGTACTCCTGCGTGTCGGCCATGCGGCCGACGCGGTCGTGCTGCTTGACCAGCAGGTACTTGGCCTTGATCTGCTCGCGCGTGGTGTCCTTCTGCGGCGGGTAGTAGTCCTTGATGACCTTGAACACATAGGGAAAGGAAGGCAGGTCGAACACCAGCATGACCATGCCCTTGATGCCAGGGGCGCTGCGGAATTTGTCGGTGGAATGACGCAGGTGGTAGAGAAAGTCGCGGTAGAACAGCGTCTTGCCCTGCTTGGCCAGGCCCAGCGCGTTGTAGATTTCGGCACGCGGCATGCGCGGCATCATGCTGCGCAGGAACTGCACATAGGCCGAGGGAATGCCCATGTCCACCATGAAATAGGCCCGGGCAAAACTGAACAGAATCAGGAGATCGTCCTCGCCAATCAGCACGGAATCAATCGCCAGCTTGCCTGATTTTGCGTGCAGCAGCGGCAGCGCAAAGGGCAGCTCGTTGAAGCCGTTAATCAGCTTGCCGACGATATAGGCGCCCTTGTTGCGAAAGAACAGGCTAGATAGCACCTGGATCTGGAAGTTGGCGCGCAGCTTGACGTCGCCCAGGCGGGCGTCGAGTTCCCCGACCACGTAGCCGGCGTCGCGCGCCAGGTCTTCAAACTCGATGTGCAGCTCGAAATCGTTGACCAGCCGGACCAGGTGGTCGTGCAGGGTGTCGCGCTGGGGGTAGTAGGCCCGGTAGGTAGGCCGCGCGGCGGGCTCGGTATTTTCAATGTACTCGGTGCTGATCGCCGGCCGCACAAAAATGAAGTCGTTCTGGAAATAGCTGCGGTGCAGGATCTTGGTGGTGACCGAGTTGAAGAAGGTCTCGGCCAGTTCCGGCTGGTGGTGGTCGACCAGCAGGCCGATGTAATGCAGCTTGACCTGGTGCCAGACGTCCATGGACTGCTCGCCCGCCTTGAACTCGCGCTCCAGCCGGTTGGAGGCCTCGCGCACCCGCAAGTCGTAGAACTCGATGCGTTCGCGCTGGGCCCGCTGCTGGCCATGCCAGTCGGCGGTTTCAAAGCGGTGTTTGGCGCGCGCCGACTCGGTACGGAACAGCTGGTAATGGCGGTTGAAGCCGTCCATCATCGCCTTGGCGATGTCGTAGGCAAGCGGCGAGTCGAGGCGCTGGGGAAACATGGCCGTCAGGCGGGGCGCCGGGAGTCCCAGACACGTTCGACGGCCGCACGGTAGAAGTCGTCAAGCTCCGCGGGGTTGGCAATCGTCATTTTCAGGTCCTGCAGCAGGCCGTCGTGCACGCCGAAGGCCCAGCCGTGGATGCTGACTTTCTGGCCCTTGGCCCAGGCATCGACCATGACGGTGCTGACGCAGACGTTGACCACCTGCTCGATCACATTGAGGTCGCACAACGCATCGGCGCGCACAGCCTCGGGCAGGCTGTCGAGCAGCTGGCGGTGGCGATGCCGCACGTCCTGGATGTGGCGTATCCAGTTGTCGGCCAGGCCGATGCGCGCGCCGTCCAGCGCCGCCTGCACGCCGCCGCAACCGTAGTGGCCCACCACCATGATGTGTTCGACCTTGAGCATGTCCACCGCGAACTGGATCGCCGACAGCGCATTGAGGTCGGAGTGCACCACGATGTTGGCCACATTGCGGTGCACAAACACCTCGCCCGGCTCCAGGCCGGTGATCTGGTTGGCCGGCACGCGGCTGTCGGAGCAGCCGATCCACATGTACTTGGGCTTTTGCTGCTTGACCAGCTTGGTGAAGAAGCCGGGCCGATCACGTTCAACCTGCTCGGCCCAGGCGCGGTTATGGGAAAAAAGGTCTTGGATGGAGGAAGTCATGCTGGTATTTTCACCTGCTGGGTCGGACACGGCCTGCACGGACGGCTCACATGGTTTCAGCAAACAGCTCGCGCCCGATCAGCATGCGGCGTATCTCGCTGGTGCCGGCGCCGATTTCATACAGCTTGGCATCGCGCCAGAGCCGGCCCAGCGGGTAGTCGTTGATGTAGCCGTTGCCGCCAAAAATCTGCACGCCCTCGCCGGCCATCCAGGTGGCCTTTTCGGCGCACCAGAGAATGACGGAAGCGCAGTCCTTGCGCACCTGGCGCACGTGTTCGGTGCCCAGCAGGTCAAGGTTTTTGGCGACGGTGTAGGCAAACGAGCGGCCGGCCTGCAGCACGGTGTACATGTCCGCCACCTTGCCCTGGATCAGCTGGAACTCGCCGATGCTGGTGCCGAACTGCTTGCGGTCATGAATGTAGGGAATCACACTGTCCATGACGGATTGCATGATGCCCAGCGGCCCGCCGGTGAGCACCGCGCGCTCGTAGTCGAGGCCGCTCATGAGCACCTTGGCGCCGCTGTTGAGGCCGCCCAGGATGTTCTGTGCCGGCACCTCGACGTTGCTGAACACCAGCTCGCCGGTGTGGCTGCCGCGCATGCCCAGCTTGTCGAGCTTTTGCGCCACGGAAAAGCCCTTCATGCCTTTTTCGATCAGGAAGGCGGTGACGCCACGCGCGCCGAGTTCGGGTTCGGTCTTGGCATACACCACCAGGGTGTCGGCGTCGGGGCCGTTGGTGATCCACATCTTGCTGCCGTTGAGCAGGTAATAACCGCCCTTGTCTTCCGCCTTGAGCTTCATGCTGATGACGTCGCTGCCGGCGCCGGGCTCGCTCATGGCCAGCGCGCCAACATGCTCTCCGCTGATCAGTTTGGGCAGGTATTTTTTGCGCTGTTCTTCGCTGCCATTGCGCTTGATCTGGTTGACACACAGGTTGCTGTGCGCGCCGTAGGACAAGCCGACCGAGGCGCTGGCCCGGCTGATTTCTTCCATCGCGATCATGTGCGCCAGGTAACCCATGTTGGCGCCGCCGTACTCCTCGCTGACGGTGATGCCGAGCACACCGAGGCTGCCCATTTTCTGCCACAGGTCCATGGGGAACTGGTCGTTGGCGTCGATGGCGGCGGCACGCGGCGCGATCTCGGCCTGGGAAAATTCGCGCACGGCGTCGCGCAGTGCGTCAATGTCTTCGCCAAGCTGGAAGTTGAGTCCGGGCAGGTTGTTCATGGGAAAGTCTCCTTTTCTGGTTCAGTTTTTCACGTCGTCACGACCGGTGATGGTCATCAGCGTGGCACCCATGGTGGCAATGAGTTTTTCGCGGCCGTCGTCGATGGCATAGGCCCGCCCTTCGGTCACGGTGACGGTGCGCCCGGGCTTGACGACCTGGCCCACCATGCGAAAGCGCTGGCCTTTGGCGGGGGCCAGCAGGTTGATTTTGTATTCGATGGTCAGCACGCCGGCGTCCAGCGGCATGAGCGTGAAGCCGGCGTAGCCGCAGGCCGAGTCGAGCGCCGTAGCCACCATGCCGGCATGCAGAAAACCGTGCTGCTGGCTCAGCCCGGCAGCCCAGTCGAGCTCGATGACCACCCGGCCGGGCGTGATGCCGGCCAGCGAGGCGCCCAGGGTGGCCATGGCCCCCTGACGTGCAAAACTGTCCTGCACGCGGGCCGCATAGCCCGGGTCTTTGGGCTCGAAATGGGGCAATTCCATGGCCGGTTCCTGATTGACGTTTACGTAAACGTCAATTATGGCCTATTTTGCGGTTTTGGCCGTCTTGCCCAGCAGCGCGCGGGCTTCCTTCTCATGGAGCCGGACCTCTTCGAGATTGGCCTGCAGGTCGGCCATCTGTTCTTCCAGCTGCTTGCGGTGCTGGGCCAGCACGGCCAGGAATTTTTTGAGCTGCGGCCCGGTGTCACGCGGGCTGTCATAGGTGTCGATGATTTCCTTGGCCTCGGACAGGCTCAACCCCAGGCGCTTGGCGCGCAGGGTGAGCTTGAGCCGGGTGCGGTCGCGTGCGCTGTACACACGGTTGCGCCCGCCGGGCCCCTCGCGCTGCGGCTGCAACAGGCCCATGTCTTCATAAAAGCGGATGGCGCGTGTGGTCAGGTCGAACTCTTTGGCCAGATCGCTGATGGAGTGCGTGGTCGTGGTTGCCATGTGGTGAAACCCTGGGGACAGGTTGCTGGTGAAGCCGCTCGCTAATTCGGGTGTAATGCAGACATCAAGCTTACGTTAACGTAAACGTCAATTCAACCCGGCGATCTTACAAGATGAATCCACAGGAAGCCCAGCTGCACTACCCTTTCGGCGATGCCCTGCCGCCGTCCGGCGGCGCCCTGGAGGTCGCCCCGGGCGTCAAGTGGCTGCGCATGCGTCTGCCCTTTGCGCTGGACCACATCAACCTGTGGCTGCTGCGTGACGAGCTGCCCGGCCCCACGGGGGCGGCTGTGGCCGGCTGGACCGTGGTGGACTGCTGTGTCAGTCGCGACGAGGCCAAGGCGCAGTGGGAACAGATTTTTGCCGGTGAGCTGGAGGGTTTGCCGATTCTGCGGGTCATCGTGACGCACATGCACCCGGACCACATTGGCCTGGCGCACTGGTTGTGCCAGCGCTGGAACGCGCCGCTGTGGATCAGCGCCACCGACTACCATACCGCCCGCATCGCCACCCGGAACAGCACCGGCTTTGGTGGTGAAAGTGCTGCCGCCTTCTTTGCCTCTCATGGACTGACCGATCCCGATTCGCTGGCCATGATCCGGGCCCGCGCCAACTACTATCCGGGCCTGGTGCCCGAAGTGCCCGCCCACTTCCACCGAATGCTCGACGGCCAGGTGGTCACCATCGGCGGGCGCCGCTGGACCTGCATCAGCGGTTATGGCCATGCGCCTGAACACATCGCGCTGCACTGCGCTGAAACCCACACGCTGATCAGCGGGGACATGGTGTTGCCGCGCATTTCAACCAATGTCAGCGTGTACGACTCCGAACCCGAATCCAATCCGCTGACCCTGTTCCTGCAGTCCATCGACAAGTTCGCGCCCCTGCACGCCGATACGCTGACCCTGCCCTCTCACGGCAAGCCCTTCCGGGGCCTGCACACCAGGATTGCCCAGCTGCATGAACACCACCGGGACCGTCTGGCCGAAGTCGTCCACGCCTGCCAGGCCAGCCCCTGCAGCGGCGCCGATATCCTGCCTGTCATGTTCAAGCGGGCCCTGGACCTGCACCAGACCACATTCGCCATGGGTGAGGCGGTGGCGCATCTGCACACCTTGTGGTTTGAGGGCCGGCTGCAGCGCCGGCTGGGTGACGACGGCATTTACCGGTTTGCGCCGGCCTGAAACGATGCCTCCCGGGGAGCGCCGGGTTCAGCGCAAGCCGGCTGTTCATTGGCGACATGGTCGTCAGGCCGCCGCCAGACCATCGCCTCAGCGCCTCAGCGCCGCATCAACGCCATTTGCTGTTGGCTCCGACAAGGGCGGTAACGTAACCCTGCAACCAGTCAAAGTTAATCGGTTTTTCATGAAAATGCGCGTCGGCCGGAAGGCCGCCCTTGGCCTGGATGGCTTCCCTGGGCATACCGCTGATCACCAGGATCTGCATGGCGGCCAGCTGCTGGTTGCGCTTGATGCTGCGCAGCATCTCGATGCCATCGACGCCGGGCATGTTCAGGTCGGTGATCAGCAAGTCCGGACGCATGCTGGCAATGTCCATCAACGCCTCCATCGCCGACGGCATGAAGGTGCAATCCATCGCCAGGTCCCATTCGTCGAAATGGGCGAGGTACAACTCGCGGGTCAGCTCTTCATCTTCCACCACCAGAACCCTCAGGCGTTGCCGGGTATCCGGTGCGGCCCTGGCGAGTTGGGGGTTGTGTTTTTTCAGGTAGTTGTTGAGCGCCCGCAGGGACAGCCGGCGGTGGCCACCCAGAGTTTTCCAGGCCGGGATCTCCCCTCTCTCAACCAGCGACTGCACCGTGGCCACCGACAAGCCCAGCAACTTGGCGGCATAGGTGGTGCCGCAGTAGTCGTCACCGGAGAGTTCTTTCGCCGAAATGGCGTTCTCGAAGGATGGAGGGTCAAGCGTCACGTGAATGTCCAAAAAGGTTGGAATCCGGCAAATGGCGCATTTTGATGGATTGATTCATGAATTTCGCTGTTCCAGCGAATTTGATACTTGCCGGCTGAATTCACCCGTCATGGTACCGTGGTTTATCGACCAAGCCGCCAACGGCCAACCGCCGGCCGTGCGCTCTGGTGGCCAGGCAGGCGTCGGGGCGGAAGGAGCCGTTCTGCCCAGGCCGGACTTCTGCCTGCTGACCGGGCGACAGGGTTGGATCAGCCTGCTCCCTGACCGGTCGCCTGACGGCTCGAGCCTCGCTGGCCGGCCTGCTCGCGATTGATCCGCTGGACTGCAACAACATCGATGATCAACGCCACGTTGCCATCGCCCAGAATCGTTGCAGCGGAAATGCCCGGCACCTTGCGGTAATTGGTCTCCAGGTTCTTGACCACCACCTGGTGTTGGCCGACCAGCTGATCCACCAACAACGCAAAACGTGTGCCGTCCGCCTGGACAATGACCGCAATGCCCTGCATCGGATGGCTCACCGCGTCGGCGACCCCGAACAGCTTGTGCAGCTCGATCAGCGCCAGGTACTCGCCGCGTACATGCATGACATGTTCGTCGCTGGTGATCGAGTGGACATCCTTTTCCAGCGGCTGCAGGGATTCGATGACATAGTTGAGCGGAAGGATGTAGATCTCCTTGCCCACCTTGACTGACATGCCGTTGAGGATGGCCAGCGTCAGCGGCAGGACGATCCTGATGGTTGTGCCCTTGCCTTGCGCGGACGCAATTTCCACATGGCCCCCCATTTCGTGGATGTTGCGTTTCACCACATCCATGCCCACCCCGCGGCCGGACACGTCCGTCACGGCCTCCGCCGTGGAAAAACCGGGGGCAAAAATCAGCTGCCAGACTTCGTCATCGGAAATCGTCTCGCTGATGGCCATGCCCTGCTGTATCGCCTTGGCCAGAATCCTCTCCCGGACCAGTCCGCCGCCGTCGTCCTTGACCTCGATCACGATGCTGCCGCCCTGGTGCTGCGCTGACATGGTCAAACGCCCGACCGGGTCCTTGCCTGCGAACACCCGTTGCTCGGGACTTTCGATGCCGTGGTCCAGGCTGTTGCGGACCAGATGGGTGATCGGGTCGATGATCCGCTCGATCAGGCTCTTGTCGAGCTCCGTTTCCTTGCCGACCGTGATCAACTGGACCTGCTTTCCGAGCTTGGCGGACAGGTCGCGGATCAGGCGCGGAAAACGGCTGAAGACATAGTCCATGGGCATCATCCGGATCGACATCACCGATTCCTGCAGATCACGCGCATTGCGCTCCAGATGACCCATGCCACTGAGCAGGCGTTCGTGCAGCACCGGGTCCAGCGTCGAAGCGGTCTGCGTCAGCATCGACTGGGTGATCACAAGCTCACCGACCAGGTTGATGATCTGGTCGACCTTTTCAACATCCACCCGGATCGAGCTGGACTCCTTGGCGCTCCCGGCCACCGCAACCGCAGCAGCACCCGCAGCCGGCTTGACTGCGACCGGTGCAGGCGCAGAAGTCTCCGCGGAGACCGCCTGGCCCTCCGGGATATTGGTGTCCTGGATCACCGTGGCGGCAACGGGAGCGGCCAGGGGCTCCGTGCTGATTTCCATCTGATCAGCCTCGATGATGAAGCAGCAAACAGCAATGATGTCGTCAGCATCACAGGTGGTCTTGAGCCAGATGCTCAGGCTGTCCTCTGTCTGGGTTTGCGCGATCACTTTTCCCAGATTGGCCAGCTCACCGCTCAGCACCCGGCAATCGCCTTCCGAAACTTTCAGAAAACGCACTTTCAGGGTCTGCCCGTCCGTGGCGTCTGCCGTCTCGGCTGCAGGCGGAGCCGGAGCCGGTGCCGGCACGGCGACTGCCGCCTGCGCCGGGGCTGCAGCAGGTCCGGCAGCCGATCCGCCCCCTTCCTCCTGGGCCAGCTGCCGCAACACCTCGCAGATTCGCGTGACCGTGTCACGGTCAGGTTCGCCGCCGTCCCGGTAGGCACTCATTTGTTTTTGCAGCACGTCTTTGGTCTCCAGAAAGGCATCCATCAGCCTGGTGTTCAGTTTGAGTTCGCCGTGGCGCGCACGGTCGAACAGGTTTTCAAGCAGGTGCGTGGTGTCCGTCAACGCCAGAAAACCAAATGTGGCTGCGCCGCCCTTGATCGAATGTGCGGCACGAAAAATCGCATTGAGGTGTTCGCTGTCCGGTGCCTCAAGGTCGAGCCCGAGAAGCAGCAGCTCCATCTCGGCCAGCAACTCGTCGGCCTCCTCAAAAAATGCCTGGTAAAACTGGGTGATATCCATCGCGCTAGGTCTCTCGTATTGGGGTACTGTCGCCCCCGGTGGGCGACAGATGCCACCCGTCGGGGGAGGGACGGCCTCAGGCCATCAGGCTGCCGACCACGGCCAGCAGGGTGTCGGATTCAATGGGCTTGCACAACCAGCCGGTCGCGCCGGCCTTTCTCGCCTCTGATTTGCTGGCGTCATTGCTGATCGTGCTCAGAATCAGGATGGGTACCTGCGCGCAATCAGACCGCTGCCGCAGCTGGCGCGTCAGCTCGCCCCCATCCATGGGAATCATGGTCCAGTCGGTCAGCACCAGATCAACCGCGGACTTGCTGACCTGTTCCAGCGCAGCACTGCCGTCTTCGGCCAGCAACACGGCGTAACCCGCCTGCTGAAGCACCGCGGAGTTGAGATGGCGCATGACGGCCGAGTCGTCAACGACCAATATGGTTTTCATGTTCATTTAGATACGGCCTCCCGGCTTTGTGGCTGTGGCATCGAGCGCGGCTTGTTTGCCAGGGCCTGGCTTGACGCCGACCTGCTTGAGCGCGGAAGTGGCCATGTTGCTGTTTTCTATGTCTGCCTGGGCACGGCGGTTCAGCACCACGATGCTGATACGGCGGTTAACCGCCGCATACGGGTCATCCTTGTTCAGATGCACACTCGAAGACACTCCCACGACCCGCAGCACTTTCGTATCCTGCATGCCGCCGGCAAGCAATTCCCGCCTCGAGGCGTTGGCCCGGTCCGCCGACAGTTCCCAATTGCTGTAGGACTTGTCGCCCTGGGTGTACACCGTTGCATCGGTGTGCCCCGAGAGCGTGAGTTTGCTGGGTTGTTCATTGAGCACCGGACCGAGTTCGCGCAGGATGGTGCGCATATAGGACACCACCACGGCGCTGGAGCGGTCGAACATGGGCCGGTTGCTGCTGTCGACGATCTGGATTCGCAGGCCCTCGGGCGTGATGTCGATCAGCAGCTGCGGCCGGAACTGCTTGAGCACCGGACTGGACTCGATCATGTCGTCGAGCCGCTGTTTGAGGTTCTCCAGCCGCTTGACGTCATTCGGGTCATTGCTGCTCTCTTCTTCGGACTGCCTGACCTCCCCGTCGACACGGGAAGTCGGGTCGGAGCCACCGCCCGGAATCACACTGGTGCTGGTGCTGCTTTTCTGGCCCCCGCTGATGGCAACCTTCAGGGGCATCTTGAACTGTTCCGCGATGCCGGCGAGCTGCTTCGGTGTCTGTGTACTCAGCAGCCACATGACCAGGAAAAACGCGAACATCGCCGTCATGAAGTCGGCAAACGCAATTTTCCACGCGCCGCCGTGGTGAGCAGCTGCCCGCACCGGCCGCTTGATGATGATGATGGGCCGTTTGCCGCCGGTGTCGCTCACTGCTGACTCCTTCCGCCTGCCTTAACGGCTCTTGACTTCACGGACGTGCTCGTCAAGCTCGGTAAACGACGGTCGTTCGGTCGAACAGAGGATCTTCCGTCCAAATTCAACGGCCAGTTGTGGCGCATATCCGTTCAGACTGGCCATCAGGGTGACCTTGATGCACTGGTAGACCTTCAGCGACTCGACCACCTTGTGCTCGATCAAACTGGCCAGCGGTGACACAAAGCCGTAGGCCATCAGGATGCCGAGAAAGGTACCGACCATCGCATGCGCAATCAATTGGCCCATTTCCGCGGGTGGCAAGTCGGCAGAAGCAAGCGCATGCACAACGCCGAGAACCGCGGCCACAATGCCCAGCGCCGGAAGCGCATCGCCGACACGCATCAGGCTGTGTGCCGGAACCTCCGCCTCGTGCCTGTAGGTTTCGAGTTCGTGCTCCATCAACTCCCCGATCTCATGCGCATCCGTGTTGCCGCTCACGATCAGCCGCAGGTAGTCGGTCATGAACTCCAACACACGCTCATCTTTCAGAATGACCGGGTAGGGCGCGAAAACTGCACTGTTCTGGGGGTCGTCGATATCCGACTCCAGTGCCATCATGCCTTCCTTGCGGCCTTTGGAGAGCAGCACATACAGCAGTGCAAGCAGCTCCATGTAAAGCGCCTTGTCGTGTTTCTTCGAGTTGCCCAGCAGCTTGGGAAGCTGCTTCATCGTGGCGCGTATGGTCCTGCTGTCATTTCCCGCGACAAATGCCCCCACGGCGGCCCCGCCGATGATCAGCACCTCGAGAGGCTGAAACAGCACGCCGAAATGCCCGCCCATCAGCGCATACCCGCCGAACACGGACCCCAGCACAACCAGATAGCCAACAATTACCAGCACAGTGTTCTCCCACTACTCATTCAAATCAGGCTGCAGGCAAACCGGTCACCCGCGACCCGCGCGCCCCATTCATCACGTCAGCCAGCCACTGCGAGGATGAAATCGTGCATGGGTTGCCAGCGACGGTGACCGGCATGTCGGCATGGTCGTGCGGGACACTGGTCTTGCGTGTCTTGCCTGCCCGCGAGGGAGGACGACACAACACGCAGACGTAACCGGACTGGGAGTCATGGGCATGGGCGACAAAAAGGCCCGTGCAGCGGGTGCAGGTGCTCAGTTGCAACATGTCACTGTCAAAGAAGCGCACCAGTGTCCAGGCCCTTGTGAAGTCAAGCACCGGCTCGACGCCCTGCTGCTGCACCTGCTCGATATAGAGCCGGTAGCTCTTGATGATGGCCGAGATCCGGGTGCACCCCCCATGCGTGACCATGAAGCGGTAGATGTTGTAAAACATCGACGAATGGATGTTCGACAGCCAGGTCATGAACCAGTCGGTGGAGAAAGGCAGCAGGCCTTTGGGAGGCGATGCGCCCTTGATCTCCTTGTACAGCTTGATCAGACGGTCACGGCTCAGACTGGTTTCGGCTTCCAGGAACTGCAGGCGGGCACCCAGCTTGATCAAGTCCATTGCCAGGTGGATTTCACGTGCCTCAAGGATGACGCTTTTAGCGGCCATACGGATGGCTCCCGGAACATTGAAGCGCGGGGGCGTTGCGGACTGGGCGAACCATCAGTTAACCGCCTCGACCTGCTGGCCGGACAGCAAAATGGCGGTGTGCGCCTGCTGCAAGGCCAGATTTTTGCCGCCCAGCGTCAGCGCCGACAAAATGGGTTGATCGTCAAAACGGAAGCGGCACAGCAGCAGGCTGGAACCGGCCAGCTTCACAATCTGCGAAAGCGACAGGTTGCCAAGCAGGTCGGCCAATTCCCGGCTCATGCCCAGCCGGAACATCGCAGAAGCAACATCTTCCCTGACCAGCCGCTGGGCCAGCAGCAGGTAGGCCAAATTCAAATCACCAATTTCGCTGGCGGTACCAGTTTCAACCACGTCTGAACTCCTCTTGTATCTCGTCATGCAGGTTTATTGCGGAAGGCGTACAAAAGTAACACTTTTGTCATATTTCCGCGCTATCACAGATTTATCAGTATTTATGTCAGAAAAAATCTGCTTTGCAATTTTTAACATAGAACAGTTAAAACTTACACATCAAGATCGTATTTATCATTTGAGTATCATTTTTACGTCAATTATCATATTCAATAACCGATTAGAGTTATAAAAAAACTACTTTTGATTATTTAAATGGTCATCTCGACGACAAAGTGGCTATCCAGGGCTAAGTTCCTGTCGCTCCAGTTGATGCACCCAAGCCAGCATTTCCGCGACAGCGATGTACAAATTGGGCGGAATCCGGGAATCAAGGTCCACGTGCATCAGCAGTTTCACGAGTTCAGGCGAGGTATGCACATACAGGCCGCTTTCCTGCGCACGCTGGACGATGGCATCGGCCACCGCGCCATAACCCTTGGCGACGACCCGGGGTGCAGCACCTCCCACTGCAGCGGAGAGCGCAATCGCGCTTGGCCGGTCGGGCATGTGGCTTTTGGCCACGGGCCATGAGGAGGGGTCAAGCGGCATCGCCATGTCCCGGTTTGTCCGATGCCCGGGTGTCTTCCGCCAGGGCGCCGATCTGGAACTCGGTCAACTGCAGTCCCAGTGCACCGAAGCGCTGCGGCAACAGGTCGCGGCCCGCGCCGAGCAGTGCAACAGTGGCCTTTTCGGATGCCATCAGACGCAGCCGCAGCGCAGTACCGCAAAGGCTCAAGCGGAGGTCCACATCGCCCAGCCTGGGCAGTTGCAGGGCCACCCGCGTGGTCCAGGTGGACGCTGCAGGGCGATCACCGTCGTCATTGCGGTCCGCCTCCTGTTGGTTCTGCTCCCTGCCCTCCTCGCGTATTTCCCAGTCCATGGGTGTGCCCGGCCAGCCTTCACCGCTCCAGCGAAAGACCGGCAGCGCCAGCATCTCGAGTTGCTGGCGCACCAGCGCAACAGCCTCCGGATGAATGGCCGGGACCGGCTCGCCTCGCGCGCGAACGGGTACGGCGCCCGTGCCGGGGTCAGCGTCCGTGAATTGCTCTGCATCGGCGCCATGAAGGGGGATCAGTCCGCTTTCAGGCATTCCCACACGGCTGTAGGCGGCGGCGAGTTCGGCTGTTTCCGGGTGACCCGTCCTGACAGATGGCTGCGGAAGGCGTTCCGGAGCAGCATCGGCTTCGGCACTGCTGTCCGGCGAAGCCGGTGCAGCATCCTGCTGCACTTCCGCAGGCGCCAGGGTATCGATGCCAGGCAATACAGAAATGGTGCCAGCGGGCACCAAGGTGGATGCCGGGACGGCTGGCGCCGCGGCACCGCTGGCTGACAGTTCCAGCGCAGCCAGGGTCGCGGCCGGAACGGGCATGACGCGCCTGGCAGCAGACGTCAGCCCGGCTTGCGGCTCCTGCGCCATCTGGGCCAGCGAGCGCGAGCCAGCGGCATACTGTTGCAGGTGGGATTCGTAAAACAGGCCCGAAACGGCGACGGTCCGGGCCAGCGTCGCAGCCAAGGCGGGAACCGCCAGGGTGGAGCCCAAGGGGGAGAGGGGGACCGCCCCACGAACGGCAGGCACGGAATCCGTCGGCAGATTCAGGATGGTGCTGACAACACGGGCGGCAGCACTCAGGGTAACGGCACCGCCCGCCCGGCCCGTAGCGCTGCCATGTCCGCCGTCACCCTTTTCAGGAAGCACCCCGGCCAACTGACGCTGCAAGGCTTCGCGCGAAGGCAGGCGCACGTCATTGCTGACTTCTTCGACAGTGGTCACGGCGCCGGGACCGGCAATTTCAACCTGCGCCTTCAGCGGTACCAGGTCCACGCGCTGACCCAGCCGCGTGGCCAAAAGGGTATCGACCAAAGGCGTCACGCCGCTCATGAAAGGGAATGACCTTGACCGTAGGCCCGTTGAACGCTCTGCTGCTGCTCCAGGCTCTGCATCGCCGTCACCAGCTTGGCAAGCTGGGGCATGACCATGCCGAAGATCTCGTTGGAATTGGCAGTGATACGGCCCAGCAACTGGTACTTCCGTGCCGACTGCGCTTCGTCCAGCGCATGCAGGGGTTCGATCTCCCTGAGGCGATCCACCATACCGCTGTACTGCGTTTCCAGTATCGGCAAGTCGGCCCATTGCCTGGTTCGGGCCAGGATCAGCATGCGCTCGGTCAGCGGCGCAATCTGCTCGTAACAGTTCATGACTTCACTTTGGGAACCCATGTCACGCTCCGGCAGAAAAACGGGCCGCCCCGGGCGCAGCGGAAGCCGTCGGCAGCGGTCGCGACTGGTGGGGGTCGATTTCGCGCCATGCGGAACTGATGTTGTCCAGCAAGCGGTCCGCCTCGTCCAGCAGCGCTGGGTCGTTGCGCAGATTGGCAAACAGAAGGCGCTGGGTGACATAGTCGTAAAACGCCGACAGGTCCGCCACCAGTTCGGCGCCGGCCATGCCGCCGGCTTCCGGGTCCAGGCTCGCCTTCAGGCCGTTGTCGACGATGTTGATGGCCTTCGAAATGGCCTGTCCCTTGGCACTGATGTCGTTGCTGGCCATGTGGTGACGTGCCATGGCAATGGCCGTTTTGGCGCCGTCGAACAGCATAGTGATCAGCTGGTGCGGCGAGGCACTCATGGCTCCGCTCTCAGTGCCGACTTTGGCGTAGGCGCTCGCGCCCGAATTGTAGGAGTGGGAGGGGGTGTACATAAAACCTTCGGGCCTATTTGCTTGAACTCATGTTGGCGAACTGCTGCGTCAGATAGTTGCCGGTAGCCTGCATGCGCGATACCAGCAGGTCCAGCGCGGTGAACTGTTTTTTGTAGCGCTCAATGGTGGCCTCGACCCGGCTCTGCGTCGCGGTGTATTGGTGGTCCAGCGATTTCAGCGAGGTCTGTATGCCCGTCGTCGCGGCGCTGATCATGCCGTTGGTCTTGGTGAAACCCTCCAGCAAGGTCGACACCTGTTTGCCGACGCCGCCCGTGGTCCCGTCGCCGGCGAACAGCTCGGCCACCGCGGTCGGACTGGCCGCCAAAGCGGTCTTCAGCTTGGCGGTGTCGAAAGCCAGGGTGCCGTCCTTCTGGAAACCCACACCAATCCTGGACAGCACCTTGAGCTCGCCTGCCTGTGGTGTGTTCAGCGCGGCACGAATTCGTGTCTGGATGGTACGTAGCGTCGAGTCGCCGACCAGCGGCGCACCGGTATGCTTTTCCGTGTCGTATTTGGTCAGCTGGGCCGCCGTGGTCTGCAGGCTGTTGTAGGCTGTGACGAAACCGGCGATGGCCGCTTCCACTGAGGAGCTGTCGCGACTGACCGTCAGCGTGCTGGCCCCGGTCTTTGCCAGCGTCATCGTCACGCCGGGGGCGGCGTCGGCCACCGTATTGGTCTTGGAGGTCACGGCCACGCCGCCGATCGTGAGCATCGCATTGGACGCGACGGCGGTCTGCTGCAGGGCCTGCGCGCCGGAAGCGTCATGGTTGAGCAGCCCTTGCAGGCTGGCGTCGCCGGCGACGGAAATCCGCATGCTCGAGGCCACGCCCGTGTCTTTGGAAGTGAGCACCAAGCGGTACGGCGAAGTCCCGCCGTCATTGACGATGGCGGCCGTGACGCCAATGTCGGCGCTCTTGTTGATCGCGTCGCGCAGACCTTCCAGCGAGTTGTTGCTGTCGTCGATCACGATGGACTTCGCCGCGCGAGCGGCATCGGCGGTGAAGGACGCACCGCTGTAGGTGCCGGTGGCGGCGTTCAGCGTGCCGCCAGAGATGGTGCCGAAATCGATGGTGACGGTGCCCTTGCCCACGGCGGCCGTGGCGTTGGCTACGCCCGCGGCGGCCAGCGACTGCGCTGCGGCCAGCTGGGTGACGTTGACCGCATAAATCCCGGCGGCGCCCGTGGCCGAGGCCGCAGCAGTAAGTACGTCGGTGTTACTGGAGGCCGCCTTGACGCCCTGGAACAGGTTGGCGTCAGCCAGCTTGCCGGCCGCTGTCTGCAAGGTGCTGAGCGCGCCCTGAAGGGTGCCGTAGGCCGACAGCTTGGCGGTGTAGCTGATCTGCTGCTTTTGCAGCATGACGAGGGGTTGGCTTTCCGCCTTGGTGAGACTGGTGAGAAGGCCACTCAAATCGAGATTTGACCCAATACCCAAACTTGAAACCGATGCCATGGATGACTCCTGAAGGTGTTTTGAACTAGACGGCCTGGTGAACGAGCAGGCCCTGGAGTTTGCCGAGCGCCCGCGAGATCCGCACCACCTCTTCCGAAGGCATCTGCCGGATCAGCTCGCCGCTGTCCACATCGACCACCTTGACGATCAGGGTGTCAGCCTCCTTGTCGAACTCGAACTGCACGCCGATGGACGCCATCCTCAGGGTCTGGTTGACCTCGACCAGCGCGGCTCGCTCCTGCGCGGGCACGGGCACCGCCTCTTTTGCGGCGGCAACGTCGCGCGGCCCGCCGGCGCGGGCAGAAGGCGACGGCGACGGCGGCACGGCCTCACGCCACGAAGCGGCTGTCACGGCACTGGAAGAAATCGTCATGCTGGCTCTCCCGGAGAAATCGCTAGGCACTCACGCCTGGACCCCCAGGCGGGAGTGCGTAGCGCAGGCGGACAAAGCCGCCTGGCTTGCACAAAAGCAGGCACACCTTCCGAAGAAGGCGTGCCGTGGGCGATTAACGCAGCAGGGACAACACGCCCTGGGTGGTCTGGTTGGCCTGGGCCAACACGGAGGTGCCAGCCTGTTGCAGGATGTTCGCGCGCGTCATGTTGGACACTTCGGTCGCGTAGTCAGCATCTTCGATGCGCGAACGCGAGGAAGACAGGTTGGTCACCGTGGTGCCCAGGTTGGAAATCACCGAGTCAAAACGGTTCTGCACCGCACCGAGGGAGCCGCGCAGGTCGTCCACCATCTTCAGTGCTGCGTCGATCTTCGTCAGCGCGTTGCCGGTAGCCACGCCTGCGAATTCGGCGGTAGCGACGGTGGCACCGCCAGAGCTGAGTTCGATGGGAGCGGCGGCAGGGGTACCCGCCGTCACGGTCGTGCTGTCGGCGTCGACCAGCGAATCGTTGTTGACGGTAAAGCTCTTGCCTTGAACCGTGACGTAAGCTTGTGCAGCGCCGGCGGCGTCGGCTCCGACCTTGACCAACTGGGCGGTCAGCGTCACAGGCGAAGCGGTCACGATGCCATTGGCTGCATCGGCAAAATCGACGTCAACCGTATTGATATCAACGCCGCCGCTTGCAGAATCAACCGACGCTGCGTAGAAATCTTCACCAAACTTCACCACGTACTTGTCGGTAGCCGCGCCCGCTGCATCGAGCACGTTGTGCAGCGAGAGGTCGCCCGCGGCAACCGTCTTTCCGGTCGCAGTCGTCAAGGCTGTGGCAGCTGCAGACAGGTCCGTCGCGAAGGGGGCACCGGCGCCCGGGTCAACCGTCAACTCGGCGGCACCGACGGTCAGCGATTTGGCGGCCACGGAGAAGCCGCTCAGCTTGAGTGAGGAAGAGTCGATCTGCTTCAGGTTGATGTCGATGGTCTCACCGTCGTTCGCGCCGACCTGGATGGACAGCTTGCTGTTGGCAGCCAGCACCTTGACACCGTTGAAGTCGGTTTGCGCCGAGGTGCGGTCGATTTCAGCGAGGCGCTGGGTGATTTCAGCCTGGATCGAGGCCTTGTCGGCCACCGAGTTGGAGCCGTTGGCCGATTGCACGGCCAGTTCGCGGACGCGCTGCAGGTTGCTGTTGATTTCGGTCAACGCGCCTTCAGTCGTTTGCGCCAGCGAGATGCCGTCGTTGGCATTGCGTTGTGCAACAGCCAGACCCTTGATGTTGGACGTGAAGCGGTTGGCGATGGCCTGGCCGGCGGCGTCGTCCTTGGCGCTGTTGATGCGCAGACCGGAGGACAGGCGCTGGATAGCGGTGTTCAGCGACGACTGCGACTTGTTGAGGTTGTTCTGCGTGAGCAGGGAGAGCGAATTGGTATTGATGACTTGGGCCATGAGGGACTCCTGATTGACAAAGGTTGTGGACTCCGGCTAACTTGCCGTCACGCTGGCCTTGCTTGCCGAAACCGTCTGCAAGCCACCGTTATTCAAGTTAACGGCCAGACCCGGAAAAACCTTTAGCGCCAACCCCGAAAAAGATCCACCTTGCCGCGCCGCCGCCCGTCAGGCAGGCATATTCATGATCTCCTGGTAGGCCGCAACCACCCGATTGCGCACCTGCAGGCCCATCTGGAAACCGATGCCGGCTTTTTGCATGTCCACCATCACGTCGTTCAGGGCAACCCCGGGCTTGCCGAGCTCAAAGGCTTCGGCCTGGCTGGACGCCTGCTGCTGGGTATCACTGATGCGGTCCAGCGACTTTTTCAGCTCACCGGCAAAACCGCCGCTGGCCACCTCGCTGCTCACCGCCGATGGATGACCGGAAGTCTGGGCAAGAACCCGCATTTGCTGCAGGACGGACTCAATAGAAGATATCGCCATGGTGTTTTCCTGGCGCCTGTGCGCCCGTTGCTTGATGAACGGGTTGAAGCGTACCAGCGAGCCAGGCGGCGCATCCCGCCAAAAGACGGCAAAACTCCCGGCTATTCGGCTGATCGGGAAAGAAACCACGCTCTGACAATCATTCACGAACACCGGCTGCCCCTTCACTGCACCGGCCAGCCGGTCCTTCGCCTTATGCCTTATCTATCAATCACTGTCGTATGTCACCTGTCGTCTCTGTCCTGTCGCCGATCTGCAGCCTCAGCAGGCACCCGGACTACCGCACGCTCACCGGCCCGCACCCCCTCCGCGCCGCGGCGCGGCGCTAAGCGGGTGAGCGCATGAGTTCCGCCGCCATGGGTACTGAAGCAGGCCTGCCCAAAGCCCTGCCCTGGCTGGAGCAGCTGAGAGCCAATCCCCGTCTGCCAATAATGATTGGCGCCTCTGCCGCGGTGGCGGCGGTGGCGGCCCTTTTGCTGTGGAGCCGTGCCCCGGACTACGGAGTGCTGTACAGCAACCTGTCGGATCGCGACGGTGGTGCCATCATCGCGTCGCTGCAGCAGATGAACATTCCCTACAAGTTCGCCGAAGGCGGCGGGGCATTGCTGGTCGCTGCCAACAAGGTTCCAGAAGCCCGCCTGCGGCTGGCTTCCCAGGGCCTGCCCAAAGGCGGCACGGTGGGGTTCGAGCTGATGGACAGCCAGAAGTTCGGCACCAGCCAGTTTGCCGAACAGATCAATTACCAGCGCGCCCTTGAAGGAGAACTCGCGCGGTCAATCAATTCGATTTCGGCCGTGGAGTCGGCACGCGTGCACCTGGCGCTGCCCAAACCCTCGCTCTTCGTGCGCGACCAGAAAAAGCCGAGTGCGTCCGTGGTTCTGAGCCTGCATCGCGGACGGACCATCGACGAGGGACAGGTCAGCGCCATTGTCCATCTGATCTCCAGCAGCGTGCCCGAGCTGTCGGCCAAAAGCATCACCGTGGTGGACCAGGCGGGCAACCTGCTGTCTGCGGCGAACGCCGGCACACGCGGCCTTGATGTCAGCCAGCTCAAATATGCGCAGGAGATCGAGCAGGGCTACATCCGTCGCATCGAAGCCATTTTGCAACCCATCGTCGGTAGCGGCAATGTCCGCGCGCAGGTGGCGGCGGATATCGACTTCTCGATTGTCGAGAACACCGACGAGAAGTACCGCCCCAATCAGGAACCCGGCAGCGCTGCGGTGCGAAGCCAGCAGTCCAGCGAGTCCGGCCAGCAAGGCGCGGGCGCAGTGGGCGGCGTGCCGGGCGCGCTGAGCAATCAGCCCGGACCGGACCCGGTGGCCCCCATCACTGCGCCCGGCAAGCCACCGGCCGCAGCCGGCGCAGGTCAGCTCAAAATGACCACGGAACTGGGCGCCGTGATGGGCGCGCCGGCGCGCACCACTGGCCCGGCCAGCAACCGCAAGGACACCACCATCAACTACGAGCTGGACCGCTCCATTCGCCATGTGCAGCAAGGTGCAGGTGGCATCAAGCGGCTGTCGGTGGCCGTGGTGGTCAATTACCGCGGAGCGACGGGCGCCCAGGGCAAGCGCACTGCACAGGCGCTGACGGCCGCCGAGCTGGAGCAGATCAAGAACCTGGCCAGCCAGGCCATGGGCTTCAGCGCCGAGCGCGGCGACTCGCTCAATGTGGTCAACAGCCCGTTCGCCTCGGACAGCACTGATACACCTGAACTGCCTGTGTGGCGCCAGCCCGACAACATCGAGATGGCCAAGACCGGCGGCAAGTACCTGTTGCTGGGAATACTGGCCCTGTACCTGTGGTTTGCCGTGCTGCGGCCGCTGCTGCGCAAACATCTGTATCCGGAACCGGTCCAGGCAGCAGCGCCCGGCAAGGAAGAGGCCCCCTCCGCAGAGACTGTGGCGCAATCGCAGGAACGGCAGGCCGAACGCCATCTGGAGAACATCCGGTACGCGCAGGAAACAGCCGCCAAGGAGCCGAGGGCTGTTGCCATGCTGATCAAACACTGGATGGGCGAAAAAAATGTTTGACGAAGGAACACGTAAAAGCGCCATCCTGTTGATGACGCTCGGCGAGGAAGCTGCCGGCAAGGTGCTGCAGCAGATGTCCCCCAACGAAGTCCAGGCCCTCGGTGAGGCCATGGCCACCCTGGCGCATGTCAAACGCACCGAGGTCAATGACGTATTGGACGAGTTTCGCCTCGAAACCGAACAATACTCGGCGCTCCACCTGGATTCAGGCACCTATCTGCGGGCCGTGCTGAACAAGGCCATGGGCAATGATCGTGCCGCAGACCTCCTGGAAGGCATCCTGCAGTCGAATGAATCGGTCAGCGGCATCGAGCGGCTGAACCAGCTGGAAGCCACCGAAGTGGTCGAGCTGATTCGCGACGAGCACCCGCAGATCATCGCCACGCTGCTGGTCCACATGGATCGCAACAAGGCCGCCGACGTGCTGGAACACCTGCCCGAGCGCGCACGCCACGACGCCGTTTTGCGCGTGGCCACCTTTGGCGGCGTGCAGCCCGCAGCGCTCAAGGAACTGACCGAGGTGCTGACCGACATGCTGGGCGGAGACGGCGGCAAGCGCAGCCGTCTCGGCGGCATCCGCGCCGCCGCCGAAATTGTCAACATGATGAGCAGCGCTCAGGAAGAAAGCGTGATCAAGCATGTTCGCGAGCATGACGAAGCGCTGGCGCAAAAGATGATCGACGAAATGTTCCTCTTCGAGAACCTGCTGGAGCTCGAAGACCGCAGCGTCCAGCTGTTGCTCAAGGAAGTGGAGTCGGAATCGCTGATCATTGCGCTCAAGGGCGCACCTCAGGAACTGCGCGACAAGTTCCTGAAGAACATGTCGCAGCGCGCTGCCGAAATGCTGCGCGAGGACATCGAGATGCGCGGTCCGGTGCGGGTGTCACAGGTCGAAGCCGAACAAAAAGGCATTCTGCAGATCGTGCGCCGCCTGGCCGACGCTGGGGAAATAGTGCTCGGCGGTCAAGGAAACGACTCTTATGTATGAGCAGACCCCACTCGCCAAGCGTTCCGGCACCGACCGATTCGCCTCAGGCTTCGCCGCGCCCGCCGTGCGTCGACCCGGCGCAGCGAAGGAGCAGATGACCGCCTGGGAACGCTGGGAAATGACATCCCTCGCGCAGGACATGGTGCCAATTTCCGCGGAACCCGGACCGGCCTGCGTCGTCGAGCCGCTCAAGCCGGAACTGCTGATCGATGAAAACGAACTGGCCCGCCTGCGGCTTCAGGCGCAGCAGGCCGGTGAAGAGGAAGGGCGTCAGCAGGGATATGCGCAGGGGCAGGCCGAGGGCCATGCCGCCGCGATGGCTTCCGTCCATGAACAGGCCGACCACCTGCGGGCATTGTCCCTGGCACTTCCCGCCGCCTTGCGCCTTGCCGAGCGCGAGGTCGCCGGACAGCTGCTGGCGCTGGCGATGGACATTGCACGCCAGGTGCTGGGCCAGGCCTTGGCACTGGACCCGCAGGCCATTTTGCAGACGGTTCGTGAATTGCTGCAGGCCGAGCCCACCCTGACCGGTTCACCCCAGCTGGTTCTGCACCCGGATGACGCGGCGCTGGTGCAGGAACATCTCGCGGACGATCTGCAGACAGCGGGATGGCGAATCCGTGCGGACGCGGGTACCCAGCGCGGCGGCTGCCGGGTGCTGGCGGCCAGCGGCGAGCGGGACGCTACGCTGCAAAGCCGCTGGGACCGCGTTACCGCGGCGCTGGGACCCCACATGACCGCCACCGCCGCGCTGGTCCATGGTTGAAACACCCAACGTCATCACCAGGCCGCCGCTGGAGGCCTGGCAGACCTTGATGGACGACGCGCGCTCTTCTGTCGCACACAGCGTTCCGGTACGCACCTATGGCCGGCTGACACGCGCCGTGGGGCTGGTCCTTGAAGCAGTCGGGCTGCGGCTTCCCGTCGGCAGCGACTGCCTGATTGAATTGCCTCCCGGCTACCCTCAAAAACACGCCGAGGCTGAAGTGGTCGGCTTCGCTGGCGACCGCATTTTCCTGATGCCCCAAAGCGAGGTGGACGGGCTGCTGCCGGGAGCCCGGGTGTACGCGCTGGAGTCGCCCGGGGGCCATGCCAGTGGCACCGGGCCACGAACCAAACGCCTGCCGGTGGGCGACGGCATGCTGGGCCGCGTGGTGGACGCAGCTGGCCGGCCTCTGGACGGGCTGGGTCCGCTCGATTTTTCCCGGGAAGTACCGCTGGCGGCCCCTCCCATCAACCCTCTGACCCGTGCGCCGATTGACAGCGTGCTTGATGTCGGAGTGCGCGCCATCAACGGCTTGCTGACCGTCGGCCGCGGTCAGCGCATGGGCCTGTTCGCAGGCTCCGGCGTCGGCAAGAGTGTGCTGCTGGGCATGATGGCGCGTTACACCAGCGCCGACGTGATTGTGGTTGGCCTGATTGGCGAACGCGGCCGCGAAGTCAAGGACTTCATTGAAAACACGCTGGGCAAGGAAGGCATGGCCCGCGCCGTGCTGGTGGCGGCACCGGCCGATACCTCGCCCCTCTTTCGCCTGCAGGGCGCCGCCTACGCGACCTGTCTGGCGGAGTATTTTCGAGACCAGGGGAAAAATGTCCTGCTGATCATGGACTCGTTGACCCGCTACGCGATGGCCCAGAGGGAGATCGCGCTGGCCGTCGGCGAACCGCCGGCCACCAAAGGGTACCCGCCCTCGGTGTTTGCCAAGCTGCCCGCCCTGGTGGAACGCGCGGGCAATGGTGCTCGCGATGCCGAGGGTCGGGGCGGCTCCATCACCGCGTTCTACACGGTGCTGACCGAAGGCGACGACCAGCAGGATCCGATTGCGGACTCGGCGCGCGCCATCCTGGACGGCCACGTGGTGCTGTCGCGCAGCCTCGCCGAATCCGGCCATTACCCGGCCATCGACATCGAAGCGTCCATCAGCCGCACCATGACCGCGCTGATCGAGCCCGCGCAATTCCAGGTCATTCGCGGTTTCAAGCAGGCCCTGTCGCGTTATCAGCGCAACCGCGATCTGATCAGCGTGGGAGCCTATGCGCCCGGCCACGACACCCAGCTGGACCAGGCCATTGCCCTGTACCCAAAAATTGAGGCTTTCCTGCAGCAAACGATGGAAGAACGCGTCGACTACGCGGCCGCCACCGCGCAGCTCAACAGCCTGTTCCAGTCCTGACCCTGACGCAATCACCGCAACCCCTCGAACCACCAGGAGAAACGCCGTGCCCAACAAGCTTCCTCTCGCGACACTGATCGAACTGGCGCAAAACAAGACCGACGAGGCGACTCGCCGGCTCGGCCAGTTGCAGAACGCCCACACCAGCGCTGCCGGGAAACTGGAAATGTTGCTGCAGTACCGGCAGGAATACCTGGTCCAGCTGCAGCAGCAGATGCTGGCCGGCTTGTCATCGTCCCATGTGCGCAATTTCCAGAACTTCATCAGCACGCTGGATGGCGCCATCGAGCAGCAGCGCGCCCTGACCGACCAGGCCGACACGCGGCTGGTGCACGGACGCGGGGACTGGCAAAACAACAAGCGCCGCCTCAACTCCTTCGACACGCTGGCCAATCGGGTGCGCCAGCAGGAAATGGTCAGGCTCGGCAAGAAAGAGCAACGAGACAGTGACGAACGCACTTCCCGGCAGTTCTACCTGCGCGCAGGCACCGTGGCCGACTGAATTCACCCGAGAAAAACATGTCTTCCATTCTTTCATCCGTCAGCGTGCCCCGCCCGCCCGACAGTCAGCCTTCCCAGTCGTCCACACGCAGCGAGGAGCCCGCCTCGAACGGCGCCGAAAGTTTCGGCGCCGTACTTTCCCGCTCACTCGCACCCGCCGGCGATGGCGTCGGCAAGGCGGAGGGCAAGGCTGCCACCGCCGCGGCGACCCGGCGTCCACCGGAAGACCATAAGCCGGATCCGGAGGAGCTGGTCAATGCCATGGCGCTGCCTTTGGTCCCGCCGGGAGACCTGCCGCCCAGGACGGTGGCCGCAGCCGTTGCGGCGTCCCGCACTGGCGCCATCGCGGGCGCTGCCAGCCCTGCGCTGACGGGTCTGCCTGCAGGGGAAGCCCTCGCGGCAGACTTGGCCGGCGAACCGATCACCACGCCTGCAACCGCCGACCCTGCGGAGGAGGCCGAACCGCGACTGGCACTGTCAAGCGGGCTGACACCCGAACTGGCGGCGGCCAGCCAGAAGGACAAAGGGCTGACCGCCCTGCCCGGTCGACCGCAAGCCACGGACGCCAGCCCGGCCGCAGCAACGGCTGCGGCGGTTATCCCGGCTTCATCCACCGACGCGGACAGCGGCACGGCCGGTCAGTCGCCACAGCACCGCAGCCTAGCCGACGAACTGTCACAGGTTCCCGCCGAAACAACGGCCGCCAGCGGTCCTGAACGCGACGCCACACCCGCCAGCGTCAAGCCGCTCCCTTCGACGACGATGGCGCCCGATGCCTTGCCTGCAGGCACTGGCACCAGCGCCATCGGTCAGGCAGCCGTCGCCGACATGCCCGCCGCCAGCGTCACCGTGGCCATCAGTCCTGCCGGCGTTGCAGCGCCAGCACCCGCCGGGCTGCTTGCCCCCACCCCGACGCCTGCGGCCATGACGCGAGCGCTCGCCCCCGAGGTCGGCAGCGGCGAATGGGGCAAGGCCCTGGGTCAGCAGATGATCCACATGGGCAAGGGCGGTGAACAGGTGGCAGAGCTCCAGCTCAATCCTCCGGGGCTCGGTCCCCTGAAGGTCACACTGAGCATGAACGACCAACAGGTCCAGGCCATGTTTGTATCGGCCCATTCATCGGTGCGTGCCGCCGTGGAGGCCGCATTGCCGCAATTGCGTAGCACCCTGGCTGATAGCGGGATCAGCCTTGGCAACACGTCGGTCAACTCCGGGAGCCAGCAGCAAGCAGCCTTCGCGGAGGGACAGAACGGGCAGTCTGGCCAACCCGGCTACCGGGGGGAGCGTACACCCGATAACCTGACACCCGTGGTCAGGCAAGCGATGGAAGCTTCGCGGCCACCAGGCAGAGGAATCAGCGTAGACACCTACGCTTGAGGAGCACCATGAGACGCGTGTCCGGCAAATGCCGGATCTGACGCGTTTTACCCCTGCTTATCCCACGATGCCGCGCGCCGGTTTTCGAAAACAATCGATTCTCAAACCCCAACAGCAAAGTCATGGCCACCAGCACTCCCCCCGCGAAGCTCCCCAAGTCGCGCAAGCGCCTCGTCCTGCTGATTGTTCTGGTCACGCTGGTCACCCTGGCGGCGGCTGGCGCAGCCTTTTATCTGGCCAGCAAGCGCAAGGAAGCCGCGCCCGTCGCAACGGCGCCCGTCGATCCGATTTTCATCGCTCTGGAGCCCATGACCGTCAACCTCCAGCCCAACGGCCGCAGCCGATTCCTGCATGTGGCCGTCACGTTGAAGGTTCCGGACGTCAAGTCGCAGGCCCTGGTCACCCAATACCTGCCGGAAGTGCGCAGCCGGCTTCTCACGGCCCTGTCCAACCGCGCGGGCGAGTCGCTGGTCACCCCGGAAGAAAGAGCCCAGCTGGCCGCCGACATCATGACGACGCTCAACCAGCCCTTCGTGGCCAATTTGCCGTCGCTGAGGATATCCAGTGTGATGTTCACGACTTTCATGTTGCAGTAACCCGCTCAATGAAATTCACCCATGGCTTATGACCAGCAGCTGTCCCAGGACGAAGTAGATGCGCTGCTGCAGGGTGTCACCGGTGACACCGACGCAGTCAGTGCGCCGCCACCTCCTCAGGAAGGTCCGCCGACCTACAACCTCGGCACCGACGATCGCATCGTGCGCAGCCGCATGCACACGCTGGAGGTCATCAACGACCGTTTCGCCCGGCACCTGCGCAGTGCGCTGCTGACCTTCATGCGGCGCAGCGCCGACATTTCGGTCGGCGCGGTGCAGATCCAGAAGTACGGCGACTTCATCCGCCACCTGCCGGTTCCGGCCAATATCAACCTCATGCACATGAAGCCGTTGCGCGGCACGGCCTTGTTCGTGTTTGACCCCAAGCTGGTTTTCCTTGTGGTGGACAACCTGTTCGGCAGCGACGGCCGTTACCACGTCCGGATCGAGGGCCGCGACTTCACCCAGACCGAACAACGCATCATCAAGCGGCTGCTCAACCTCACGCTGGAAAGTTACGGCAGCGCGTGGCAGCCGGTCTATCCGCTCGCCTTTGAATATGTGCGTTCCGAGATGCACGCCAAACTGGCCAATATCGTGGCGCCCAACGAAGTGGTGATCAACACGACCTTCCAGATCGAGTTCGGACCCATCGGCGGCGCGCTCAATGTCTGCATTCCGTATTCCATGATCGAGCCGATCCGGGATCTGTTGTCCAACCCGTTGCAGGACGAAATCGAAGTTGACAAACGCTGGGTCAGGCAGCTGTCGCAGCAGGTACAAAGCGCCGACGTCGAGCTCAGGGCGCATTTCCTGAGCATGCAATCGAGCATCGGCCAGCTGCTCAGGCTGCAGGTCGGCGACGTGCTGCCTGTCGAGATTCCGGAAACCATCATCGGCAAGGTCAACGGCGTGCCTGTCATGGAGTGCGGCTACGGCACCTCCAACAACCACTATGCCTTGCGCGTGGAAAAAATGATCCACCACCAAGACAGCGACTCCAGCAAGGGAAAAGACCATGAGTGAAGACAGCAAGCAAGAGCCAGCGGCCGAACTGGACGACTGGGGCAGCGCACTTGCCGAGCAGGCGCTCGCCTCGGCAGCAGACACAGCACCGGCCCCGGTCCCGCCACCCCCGGCACCCGCACCATCGTCCACACCGGCCGGCGAGCGGGTTTTCCAGCCGATCCAGGGCAACGCGGGTTTCGACATCGCCAAAGGCGACATCGACAGGGTGCTCGACGTTCCTGTCCAGCTGACAGCCGAACTGGGACGCACGCGCATCACCATCAAGAGCCTGCTGCAGCTGTCGCAGGGGTCGGTGGTCGAACTCGACGGTCTGGCGGGTCAGCCGATGGATGTCTTCATCAACGGCTACCTGATTGCCCAGGGAGAGGTGGTGGTGGTCAACGACAAGTTTGGCATTCGTCTGACCGACATCATCACGCCGTCAGAACGTATGCAGAAACTGAACCGATGAGGCGGGCGGACCTTCGTGCGCTGGCGGCCGCCGCGCTGGCCAGCCTCAGCTTTTCAGCTGGTGCAGTATTGCCGACCGTTCCCACGGCGGCGGCAGAACCCGTACGATCCTTCGGTGCCGCCGGGCTGCTGCAGGCGGGCCTGGGCCTGGCCGTGGTGCTGGCCCTCATCTTTCTCTGTGCCTGGGCCGCGCGGCGCTTTGGCCTGCAGCAGGCCGGCGGTGGCCGCCTGCTGAAGGTGGTGTCCAGCGCCATGGTGGGGCAGCGCGAGCGGGTCGTGGTGGTGGAGATCGGCGGATCGTGGCTGGTGCTTGGCGTCGCCGCGGGTCAGGTCAGTGCGCTGCACACCATGCCAGCGCAAAAGCTGTCCGAATTCGATGCGGCGCCGACCCACCGTGCCCTGGCAGGCGCAAGTGCATTTTCACAAAGGCTGGCGGAATCCCTCACCAAGCTCGGAAAGCGGGACGGACAGTGACCCGTCCTGTCTACCTGGGAAGCCGCGCGGTGTTGCCGCTCCTTCTGCCCTTTCTGCTGTTGGCGCTGATGCTCCTGCCGGCCCTGGCCGGTGCCCAGGGTCTGCCGGGCATCACCAGCTCGCGCGGACCCGGCGGCAGCCAGACCTGGTCGCTCAGCGTGCAGACGCTGGTGCTGCTGACCTCCCTGTCTTTCCTGCCGGCGCTGCTGCTGTCCATGACCAGCTTCACCCGGATTCTCATTGTGCTCGGCCTGCTGCGCACGGCCATCGGCACACAATCCTCACCGCCCAACCAGGTGCTGGTCGGGCTCTCGCTGTTCCTGACCTTTTTTGTCATGTCGCCCGTCTTCGACAAAGTCCACAGCACGGCCTACAAGCCTTTCTCCGAAAACAGGATCAGTGCAGAACAGGCCCTGGAGCGCGGCGTCGAGCCGTTCAAGCAGTTCATGCTCAAGCAGACCCGCGAGGCTGATCTGGCGCTGTTTGCCAGGCTGGCCAATATCGAGAAACTGGAAGGCCCGGAGCAGGTCACCTTGCGAATTCTCCTGCCGGCTTTTGTAATCAGCGAGCTCAAGACCGCCTTCCAGATCGGCTTCACGATCTTCATTCCTTTCCTCATCGTCGACCTTGTGGTGGCCAGCGTGTTGATGTCCATGGGCATGATGATGGTGCCGCCCGCCACGATTTCGCTCCCGTTCAAATTGATGCTGTTCGTTCTGGTGGACGGCTGGCAGCTGCTGATCGGGGCGTTGGCGCAGAGCTTCTACACCTAGGGATGGACTGGACATGACGCCCGAATCAGTCATGGCGCTCGGCTACGAGGCCATGAAGCTCTCTCTCCTGCTGGGCGCGCCGCTGTTGCTGGTGGCCCTGGTCACCGGTCTGCTGATCAGCCTGTTCCAGGCCGCGACACAGATCAATGAAATGACGCTGTCTTTCATTCCCAAGCTGCTGGCCGTGTTTGCCACCTTGGTGATTGCGGGTCCGTGGATGCTCAACAGTGTGCTGGACTACATGCGCAACCTGTTTTCATCCATCCCGCAGCTCGTCGGCTGATGCCCCCTGTTTTCTCGGTCACCTCCGACCAGCTCAATCTCTGGATGGTGGCCTTTCTCTGGCCTTTTGTGCGCATGCTGGCGCTTGTCAGCACCGCACCCATCTTCAGCGAACGCGCTGTTCCGCGCGCCGCCAAGGTCGGCCTCTCCGCCCTGCTGGCCATCGTTGTTGCGCCCACGCTGGGCGCCATGCCGGCAGTCCCGCTGGTGTCTGCCGCCGGCTTCTGGATCCTGATCCAGCAAGTACTCATTGGCGCGGCAATGGGCTTTTCCATGCGCCTGGTGTTTGCTGCGGTGCAGGCGGCCGGTGAATACGTGGGCCTGCAGATGGGCCTGTCTTTTGCGTCATTTTTCGATCCCACCAGCGGCGGCAACACCATGGTCATCGCACGCCTGCTCAACGTGATGGCCATGCTGATTTTTCTCGCGGTGGACGGCCATTTGATGGTGGTCATGACACTGGCCGAGAGCTTCCAGGCCCTGCCGGTGGCCGACGCCCCACTGGCCGCCGGCGGCTGGTTCCAGCTGGTGGCAGCGGGCGGCGAGATCTTCTCGGGTGGCCTCATGCTGGCGCTGCCTCTCATCGCCACGCTGTTGACCCTGAACCTGGCCATGGGCATTTTGAACCGGGTCTCACCGCAGTTCAGCATCTTTGCCGTTGGCTTTCCCATTACACTGCTGGCCGGCATGGCCATGCTGCAGTTGCTGATGCAGTACCTGGCGCCTTTTCTGGAACCGCGGTTTGCATCAGGTTTTACGACCACGCTGGATTTTTTACACGGTTTGAGGCCCTAGCCCAATACCCACGTGCGCAGATAGCTATTAAATCAATAGCGTATTGGGCGGATCCGCAATGAAGCCTACAGGTAATTGAACAGCGCGATCTGCTGGATTCTGACAAAGGTCTGCTGGCTGGCCTTCAGTGCGGTCTCACGCTGGTAGAACTCGGAAATGGCGCTCGCATAGTCAAGGTCCTGCAGGTCGGACAGGTAACTCTTGTCATAAAGGGCACGACTGTCGCCGGCGCTTCCCAACGCGTCCAGCTCCTGCAGGCGCGTGCCGACCGAAGCACGCACCGTCAGGACGTTGTCGTGCGCATTGGTGATCTTCCTGTTGCCGGTGCTCAACGCGTTCAACAGCTTGGCCTGTGCGGCCGGACCGGCGTTGTCCACCGGCGCCCGCAGTGCGGCGATCACATCGCCGATCGCTGCAAACATGTCCGTACCCGCATTTTTGGCGGTGGCGACACTGAAGCTGTCGCCGGCGGCCGGCGCACCGCTGATGCTGATCTGCAGGCCGCCGAATTGAATGGGACTGTCGGCCGTGAAAGCAGTGGCTGGCACCACAGCCACGGGCGGCACCTCCGCCGTATCGACCTGGTAGGTGGTGGCCGTCGGAAAACTGATCACGAAATCCTTGCCGTAGTTGGGATCGGCCAGATCCACCACCGACGCGGGGCCGAACACGCCGCTGCCCGTGTTGCCGACGGGTGACGCGCTGACGTAGCCTGCCCCGCCCTGCACGGTCTGAAAAATGCTGCGGCCGTCGTCCGTGCCCGCCATCCGCCGGGACACGTCCACCTGCATCAGGCGCTGGCCCTGGTCGCCGGCATAGAGAACACTGCCGTCGGACTGCCGCACAAACGGCGCGCTGGCACTCTTGAAACCGGCAAAGAGGAACTGCCCGGTACCGTCATCGGTGTTCGCCAGTCCCTGCAACTGGTCAAAGCTGCTTTGCAGCGTGGTGGCGATGGTGGCCCGATCGGCGTCGGTTCGGGTGCCGTTGCCGGCCTCAACCAGCAGGCCCTTGATGGTCTGCAGCACCGTGGTGACACTTTGCAGGGTGTTTTCCTCCAGCGACAGAGTCTGCGTGGCCTGCCCGCGGCTGGTCGCATACTGTGAATTCAGGGCGATGGACTGCGATACGGCCAGCGCTCGGGTAGCGCCAAGCGGGTCATCGGACGGCGCCAGGATTTTGGTCATGGCGCCAATCTGCTGCTGGACCCGCAGCAGGCTGCTCTGCTGCGCGCCCATGGTGGTCTGGCTTTGTTCGTAAAAAGACTGGGTGCTGATACGCATCATGAACTCCTGGTGGCGGGTGACGCCTAGTGGCTGATGCCCAGGACCGCATCAAACATCGTTGACGCCGTCTGGATCACTTTGGCATTGGCTTGGTACATCTGCTGGAACATCAGCAGGTTGGCGGTTTCCTCGTCCTGGTTCACGCCCGACACCGACTGCTGGGCAGACCGGATCTGGGTGGTCAGACTGGTCTGGGCGGTACCGGCGATCTGGATCTGCCGGGCCTTGTTGCCGACGCTGCTGACCATTTGCGCATACGCGTCGTTAAAGGTAGCCGATCCATTGCCCATGGTTTTCTTGTTCTGCAATGCGCCCAGCAACAGGGCATTGCTGCCATCGGAAACGCCACCGTTGTTTTTTTCAACGGTGAACCGGTCGCCGTTTGACGGCGTACCGCTGATGGTGAGGGTGATGCCATTGAAGCTCATGGTCGCCCCCTGCGAATACGTGACGGGTGCGCCCGCGGCGTAGGGGCTGGCAGGGTCAGGCACGCCGTTGGCTGGCGTCACCGTGACGGCCGCCCCGGCTGGAAAACCCGACAACTGGTTGGTGACGCTGTTGTACGTCAGCGTTACCGTGGCCGCTAACGGCGTCGCCAGGTAGGCCGCGTCGACTTTGCCGGCGCTGATGGCGCCGCTGCCCTGGTTGCCGGCCGTGTTGCCGGTCACGATGGGCGAAGCCGCGGCGATTTTCGCCGGATCGGACATCAGTACCGCCAAGTCGCGTGCACCGGTACGGGTGGGTTGGATCAGGAAGGAGTCGCCCGGTGCGCCGGCGCCACTGGCCAGGGTCAGGGTGACGCCGTCGAAGGTGGTGGTGTCCGCAGGCGCTGCACCGGGAAAACCAGCTGTCAGGGGAATGTTCTGGTTGTCCGACAGCCGCGTCAGGGTGTAGGCGGGGCCGGCGGACACGTCAAGTCGGTAGTCGCTCGTGGTCAACTGGTTGCTGTCGGAAAAAGACGGCGTCAGCACCAAATTGCCTGTGTTCTTGCTGTTCACCAGCACAGCCGGGCTTGCCTGCGAAAAGAAGTCAGATCCCAGGACACCGTTCAGATCAGTACCGAGGTTCTGCTGGGCATTGAAAGTATCGGCCAATGCGATCGCCATGCGGCCCAGCGCGTTTTGCGCCGGTGCCAGCGTTTCGCTGCGAAATTGCAGCAGCCCGCCGAGCGAACCGCCCCCGCCGAGTGTGCTGTCCTGCAGTTGAACGGCATTGCCGCCTGCGTTGACCACCGCGACAACCGATCGGGTGGGGTCGCCCGATGAAGCCACCGCAGCCAGCCTGGTGGCCTTGTCGCCCAGCACCAGGGTCTGCCCGTTGCCGACAAAGATGTTGTACTGGCCGCCGTCCTGAACCACCAGTTTGGTACCAATCAGCTGCCCCAATTCATTGACCAGCTGGTCCCGTTGATCCAGCAGGTCATTGGGAGCCTGTCCGCCGGTGGCATTGCTGAGCATGGCGACCTGCTTGTTCAGGCTGGCGATCTGCTCGGCGTAGGTGTTGATCTGATCGACACTACCGGCAATCTGGTCATTGACACTGCCGTTGAGGCCGGTCAGGTACTGATCCATGGACCGGAACTGGTTGGCCGTGGCTTGCGCGGAACTGATCAGCTGCTGCCGGGCCGCCGGATCGGCCGGTGTGTTGGCCACTGCTTGAATGTTGGTGAAGAGCGACTGCAGCTGGGGCGCCAGGCCCGCTTTCTGGTTAGCCAGCAAATTGTCGATCTGGCTGATCTGCGTGAAATACGTCGTCAGCGACTGGTTCAGGGATTGCGCCTGGTTAAGCTGTGACACAAGGTACTGGTCATAGCTGCGTGTCACGTCACCCACCTTGACCCCGCTGCCGAAAAACCCGACGCCCGGGTTGTAAATACCGTTACTCGAGGCAAGCTGCGCAGCCTGGCGGCTGTAGCCGGGGGTATTGACGTTGGCGGTATTGTGGCCGGTGGTCACCAATGCAGCCTGGGCGGCATTGAGGCCACTCAGACCGGTATAAAACATGCTATTCGACATTTAGGCTGGCCTTTCAAGGCGACGACAATGACCCGGTGGCGTTTTTCGACCGCCTCTGTGAGAGATAACGACATTTCCCCCGAAAACTTGAGCAAGAAGCAGCCAGCCGCGCACAGAAAACTTCAGCCTCAACGCTCCAGGGACTCATGAACTAGAAAGTCTCCCAGTCACCCCCGGCCGTGGCCAGTTCCCTGGTCGGCGCCGCAGGCCTGCGCGGTGCGGCAATGGCGCGTTTTGCGGGGGGCGGCTGCATGGGTGCGCTCTGGT
>NZ_JAQSDL010000116.1 GCF_029945895.1 Polaromonas sp.
AGCGACAACGCCGCCAACGCCGGCATCGTGCTGGGCGGCCGCAAGGTGTCGCCACGAGACATCGACCTGCCGTGGGTGGGCGCCATCCTGCGCCAGAATGGCGTGGTCGAGGAAACCGGCCTGGCCGCGGGCGTGCAGGGCCACCCGGCGATCGGCGTCGCATGGCTGGCGATGAAACTTGGCGCCTGGGGCGAATGCCTGCAAGCCGGCGAGGTGGTACTGGCCGGCTCCTTCACCCGGCCGGTCGCCGCGAAAGCCGGCGACCGCTTCGACGCCGACTACGGACCCCTCGGTCGTTTTGAATTTCACTTTATTTGAAAATACCCCATGCAAACACCCGTCAACACCTTCAAGCAGGCCCTGATCGAAAAACGTCCGCAGATCGGCCTCTGGCTGGGCCTGGCCAGCCCTTACAGCACTGAAATCTGCGCCGGCGCCGGTTTTGACTGGCTGCTGATCGACGGCGAACATGCGCCGAACGACATCAACAGCATCCTGGCTCAGCTGCAGGTGATGGCTGGTTACCCGGCCTCACACGCGATTGCGCGTGTCCCCATGGGCCACGGCCATGTGGGCGAAGCCCTGATCAAGCAGTACCTGGACATCGGCGTGTTGACCCTGCTGGTGCCCATGGTGGACACGCCCGCGCAGGCCGCCGCGCTGGTACGCGCCTCGCGTTATCCGCAAGTCGATGCGCAGGGCAAGGACACAGGCGGCATACGCGGCATGGGCGGCGCCCGCGCTTCGCGCTGGGGGCGCTATCCGCAGTACGCGCATGAAGCCAATGCACAGGTCTGCCTGCTGGTGCAGGCCGAGACGCAGACCGCGCTGGACAACCTGGACGCCATTGCCGCGGTGGACGGTGTGGACGGTGTCTTCATCGGCCCGGCCGACCTGTCGGCGTCCATGGGCCATGTGGGCAACCCGGCCCACCCCGCGGTGCAGGCGGCGATTGCCGACGCCATCCTGCGCATCAACAAGGCGGGTAAAGCCGCAGGCATCCTGACCCCCGACGAAGCCACGGCACGCACCTACCTGGCCCTGGGCGCCACCTTTGTGGCCGTGGGGCTGGATACCCACCTGCTGGTACGGGCCACCAGCGCACTCGCCGCCGCTTTCAAGACAGCGGCCGCACCCGCGCCGGCTAGCAAAACCTATTGACTGGAGACCGCCATGAACGCCGTCCTGCAAAAACCCGGGATACACCCGGACGAATGGAAAGCCCGCGTCGAGCTGGCTGCCTGTTACCGCGTGTTCGCCATGCTCGGCTGGACCGAGATGATCTACAACCACATCACGGTGCGGCTGCCGGGCAGCGTCACTGGCGACCAGAAGCAATTTCTGATCAACCCTTTCGGCCTGCACTACAGCGAAGTCACCGCCTCCAACCTGGTGAAGATTGATCTGCAAGGCAAGGTGCTCGACGGCTCGACGCACCGGGTCAATCCGGCCGGCTTCACCGTGCATGCGGCGATTCACGACGGTCTGCCCGATGCGCACTGCGTGATGCACACCCACACCACCGCCGGCGTGGCGGTCGCCTGCCTGCAGGGCGGCCTGCAGCAGACCAACTTCTACACCGCCCAGTTGCACGACAAGGTGGCCTACCACGACTTCGAAGGCATCACCATCCACGCCGAGGAAGGCCCGCGCCTGGTCAACAACATCGGCACGCGGCAGGCGGTGATCCTGCGCAACCACGGCCTGCTGACCTGGGGCCACACCCTGCCGCAGGCCTTTGCCATTTTGTGGACACTGCAGCGCGCCTGCGAAATCCAGCTGGCCACCTTCAGCATGGGGCCGGCGATACCAGTGACGCAAGCCGTGGCACAAAAATCCACGCGCGACGCGCTGCAGTTCCAGCCCGCCTTCGGGGCCGGCCAGGATGTTTTTGACGCACTGGTGCGGCAGGTCGACCGGATCGACAACAGCTATCAAAACTAGAGCGCCTTGCGCCCGTCAGCAAAGGGCTGGAAGCAAAAATGACTCACAAAACAATCAACAAAGCGTGTATCTACGGCGCCGGTGCCATCGGTGGCTGGCTGGGCGCCGGACTCGCGGCGGCAGGTTGCAGCGTCAGCGTGGTAGCCCGCGGCGCGACGCTGGACGCGCTGAACAGCCACGGCCTGCGCGTGGCGTCCGGGACGGACATACGTTCCGCGCCCGTGCAGGCCAGCGCCGACCCGGTCGCGCTGGGCGTCCAGGACCTCGTGGTCATCGCGGTGAAGGCGCCGGCGCTGCTCGACGTGGCGCGCCAGATCGCACCGCTGATCGGCCCCGACACGCTCGTGCTGACCGCCATGAACGGTGTGCCCTGGTGGTTCTTCCAGGGTTTTGGCGGCCCCTACGCCGGTACGACACTGAAGGCGGTGGATGCGACCGGCGAGATCGCCGCAGCCATTCCTGCGGCGACCATCATCGGCTGCGTCGTGCATGCCAGCTGCTCGGTCGATGCGCCCGGCGTGATTCGCCACCATTTTGGCAACGGGCTCATCATCGGTGAACCTTCGGGCCAGCAGAGCGAACGCGTGCAGGCGCTGGCAGGGTTGCTGGTGCGCGCCGGTTTTGCGGCCAGCGTGTCGGCGCAGATCCAGAAAGACGCCTGGTACAAACTCTGGGGAAACATGACGGTGAACCCGATCAGCGCCTTCACCGGCGCCACCACCGATCGCATTCTCGGCGACCCGCTGGTGCGCGACTTCATCTCGAAAATCATGCTCGAAGCCAAAGAGATTGGCGCCCGCATCGGCATCCCGATTGACCAGCAGCCGGAAGACCGGCATGCGGTGACGCTCAAGCTCGGCGCCTTCAAGACCTCCATGCTGCAGGACGTGGAAGCCGGCAAGGCGGTCGAGCTCGACGCCCTGGTCAGCGTGGTGAAGGAACTGGGCGAGCTGACGCAGGTTCCCACCCCCTTCACCGACGCGCTGCTCGGCCTGGCCCGGCTGCACGCCCGTGTTCACGGGCTGTACACATGACCACCGGCCGCGCCCTGAGCGGCACCGCCTTTGCCACCCTGCTGCTGATCGCCCTGATGATGGGCGCCAACCATGTGGCGGCGCGTCTGGCCTTCAACAACGGCGTGGACGTGGCCACGGCCGTGGCTTTCCGCAGCGTGGTCACCGCCCTGGCGGTGGCGGCCCTGCTGGCCATCCAGCGTGTGCCGCTGCGCTTCACCGCACGCAACAAACGCATCCTGCCGGTCATCGGCCTGCTGATCGCGGTGCAGAGCCTGTGCCTGTATTCGGCCGTGGCACGGCTGCCAGTGGCGCTGGCCCTGCTGGCTTTCAACACCTACCCGATCTGGACCGCGCTGTGGGACTGGGTGTTGTACCGCCGCTCGCCCGAACGCGCCCTGCTGCTGGCCATGCCGGTGATCCTGATCGGGCTGGCGCTGGCGCTCGACGTGCTGGGCGCCGCTTCGGGCCTGGGCGCGGCCGGGCAATGGGGCCGCATCGGCACCGGCGTGGCCTTTGCACTGGCGGCGGCGGCCACCTTCGGCGTGGCGCTGGTGCTGACCCAGCACGAGGCCGGCGATGTGGATGGCCGCGTGCGCACGTTGACCACCATGAGCATGGTCGGCCTGTTTGCACTGGCGGGTGTGGCCGTGCAGGGCGGCTTTCATTTGCCGCAGGCGGCCACCGGCTGGTGGGGCCTGGCGGCGCTCACCTTTCTGTACGGCACGGCCTTCACCATCATGTTCACCGTGTTGCCCAAGCTGGGCGTGGTCGGCAACTCGGCCATCATGAATGTGGAACCGGTGTTTGCGCTGGTGCTGGCCTGGCTGATTCTGGGCCAGGCGATTGCGCCGGTGCAGGTGGCGGGCGCCCTGCTGGTGGTCGGTGCGGTGATGGTGCTGGGATTGCGCAAGCGCTGAGCACCGGCTCAGCGCGCTGCCAGCTCATTCGACCTGAAACGGCACGCGCGCTGCCACGGCACACATCAGCTCATAACCCACCGTGCCCGCTGCCGCTGCAATCTCGTCGATCGACAGCACCGCGCCACCCGACGACCGCCCCCACAAGGTCACGTCCGACCCCATGCGCGCATCGGGCACAGGCGTCAGGTCCACCGTGATCATGTCCATGCTGACGCGGCCCACCATGCGTGTGCGCACACCGTTAACCAGCACCGGCGTGCCTGTCGTGCAGTGGCGGGGATAACCGTCGGCATAACCGCAGGCCACGACACCGATGCGCAGCGGGCCGTCGGCCGTGAAGCTGGAGCCGTAACCCACCGTGTCGCCTGCCACCAGGTGCTGCACACCGATGATTTTCGAGGCCAGCGTCAGGGTCGGCAGCAGGCCCCAGTCGGCGGCGCTGTGTTCGGGGAAATCGGGCGAGCTGCCGTACACCGCGATGCCGGGCCGCACCCAGTCGGACTTTTCTCCGACAAGCGCACCATGGCGCAGGGCGGCCGCGCTGTTGCTCAGCGTGCGTTCGCCGGGCAGGTCATGCGTGACCGCTTCGAAGACCTGCAGCTGGTGGGTTATCCCGCGCGGGCCGTCGGCGTCGCTGAAATGGGTCATCAGTGAAATTTCCTCCACCTGCGGCAGGGCGTTGAGCCGCGTCCAGGCCGCGCGGTAACGCTCGGGCGTGAAGCCCAGGCGGTTCATGCCCGAGTTCATCTTGAGGAAGACGCGGTGCGGCACCTGGGTCTTGTGGGCGGCGAGCATGTCAATCTGCTCGTCGCAATGAATGGTGTGCCACAGGCCCAGGCGTGAACACAGCTCGAGGTCGCGCGCATCAAAACAACCCTCCAGCAGCAGGATGGGGCCACGCCAGTCCAGCGCACGCAGACGCTGGGCCTCGGCCAGGTCAAGCAGCGCAAAACCGTCGGCGCTGCGCAGCGCATCAAACACGCGCTCGATGCCGTGGCCGTAGGCGTTGGCCTTGACGACGGCCCAGACCCGGGCGTCCGGCGCAGCAGCGCGGGCACGCGCCAGGTTGTGGCTGAGGGCGGCGGGATGAACAGTGGCGAGAATGGGGCGGGGCATGTCGGACAATGGCTCGTGGTGGTGGCAAACAGGACGGGGCAAGGGTTAACGCAAGCCTGTCAAGACCTATTTGTCGATTCTGCCATCCTGCCGCGTGCTATAAACCTTGATCGTCAGGAGACATTCACATATATCGCGCGGCATCAGACTGCCTGATGCATTCGCCCCAGTGCCCAACACCGTTCAATGAAGCTGAAGCGCGGTTTTTACACCATCATGGCAGCCCAGTTTTTCAGCTCGCTGGCTGATAACGCGCTGTTCGTCGCCGCCGTGGAGCTGCTCAGAACGAGCGGTGCGCCCAAATGGCAACCGGCCGCCCTGGTGCCGATGTTTGCGCTGTTTTACGTGGTGCTGGCCCCGTTTGTCGGCGCTTTTGCCGATGCGCAGCCCAAGGGCAAGGTCATGTTCATCAGCAATGCCATCAAGGTGGTGGGCTGCCTGATGATGCTGTTCGGCACGCACCCGTTGATGGCCTACGCGATTGTGGGCCTGGGCGCTGCCGCCTACTCCCCGGCCAAATACGGCATCCTCACCGAGTTGCTGCCGGCCTCGCAGCTGGTCAAAGCCAACGGCTGGATCGAAGGCCTGACGATTGCCTCCATCATCCTCGGGGTGCTGCTCGGCGGCCAGCTGGTCGGCCGTTCGGCGTCGCACTTGCTGCTGTCCTTCGACTTTCCCGTCATCAACACCGGCATTGACACCCCCCCCGAGGCCGCCATCTGCGCGCTGATCGTCCTGTATGCGATCGCCGCCTGGTTCAACACGCGGATTCCGCTGACCGGCGTGGAGATGCGTCCGATGCCGCGCAACAAGCTCGAGCTGCTGCCCGACTTCTGGAACTGCAACTCGGCGCTGTGGCGCGACAAGCTGGGCCAGATCTCGCTGGCAACCACCACGCTGTTCTGGGGCGTGTCGGGCAACCTGCGCTACATCGTGCTGGCCTGGAGCGCGGCAGCCCTGGGCTACAGCACCACGCAGGCGTCCTCGCTGGTGGGTGTGGTGGCCATCGGCACCGCCGCCGGCGCCATCCTGGCGTCCATGCGCATGCGGCTGGAGCACGCCACCAGCGTGATGCCGCTGGGCATTGCGATGGGCTTGCTGGTGATCCTGATGAATTTCATCACCAACGTCTGGGTGGCCGCGCCCTTCCTGATCCTGCTGGGCGGCCTGGGCGGCTTCCTGGTGGTGCCGATGAACGCGCTGCTGCAGCACCGCGGCCATAACCTGATGGGTGCCGGCCGCTCCATCGCCGTGCAGAATTTCAACGAGCAGGCCTGCATTCTGGCGCTGGGTGCCGGCTACAGCCTGTCCACCGGCATGGGCCTGTCGGCCTTCGGCGCGATCACCGCCTTTGGTGTGGTCGTGGCCGGCTTCATGTGGCTGATCCAGCGATGGCACAAAAGCAACTGCATCAAATACAAAGAGCAGATCGATCATCTGATGAACATCGCGCGCAGCGACAAATTGCACTGATGCAGCAGGCATGGACGGGCGGCCTTGCCGTGCTGCCCGGGAGTCAGACGCCGTGAATCGCCGTGGCACCGTGCTGGCCGCATTCGCGCTGGTCTTCAACGCCTTGGTCTGGGGCGTGTCCTGGTGGCCGTTTCGGGAGCTGCAGTCGCAGGGGCTGCACCCTCTCTGGTCCACGGCGCTGATTTACTTCTTCTCGCTGGCCTGCATCTGGGCATGGCGGCCCGGCGGCTGGCGCAACTTCGCGCAGCACCCGCAGCTCTGGTGGCTGGCCGTCGCCGCAGGGCTGACCAACGTCGGCTTCAATTGGGCGGTGACCGTCGGGGACGTGGTGCGGGTGGTGCTGCTGTTTTACCTGATGCCGGCGTGGTCCGTTCTGCTGGCCTGGGGCCTGCTGGGGGAAACGCCCACCCGCGCTTCGCTGCTGCGCCTGGTGCTGGCGATGGCGGGTGTGCTGATCGTGCTGAAGTCGCCCGGCTCGCCCTGGCCGGTGCCGCACAGTGCGGCCGACTGGCTCGCCCTGATGGGCGGCTTCAGTTTTGCCGCCACCAACGTGCTGCTGCGCCGGCTGGCGCATACGCCAAGCGAATCACGCATGATGGCGATGTTTGGCGGCGGCGGCCTCATGGCCACCGCCACTGCCTTGCTGGGCATGGCCTGGCACATCGTGCCGGCGCCGGTCTGGAGCACCTCGTGG
>NZ_JAQSDL010000117.1 GCF_029945895.1 Polaromonas sp.
GCCCTGCACCAGGGCATGGGTCTCGCTGGAAATCAGGATTTCGCCGGGCTCGGCGGCCTGCTCAAGGCGGGCGGCCAGGTTGACCTCGCGGCCGATGATGGTGTATTCCATGCGCAGGCTGCTGCCGAAATTGCCGACGTCGCAAAACCCCGAGTTGATGCCGATACGTATCTCGAAATTCCTGTGAATGCCCATCTCCCGCCAGCGGGCGCGCAGCCCCTCCATGCGTTTTTGCATGGCGATGGCCATTCGCACGCACTGCACCGCATCCTCGCGAACGCCCAGGGTATGCGGGTCGCCAAAAAAAATGACGATGGCGTCCCCGATGAATTTGTCCAGCGTCGCGCCGTACTCGGCGGCAATCTGCGACATTTCCGCGAAATAGCTGTTGAGCAGCAGCGTGACCTCTTCAGGCTGCCACTGCGCAGTCGACTCGGTGAAATTCTTGATGTCGGAGAAAAACACCGTCAGCTTCTTGCGCTGCGTCCGGATTTCGGCCTGACGCGAACCGTCAAAAAGCGACTGGTAAACCTGCGGCGCCAGATACCGCGAGAGCTGCTCGGACAACACCTTCAGGCGCCTGGCATTGGCGTGGCGCTCAAGGTGCAGCTTCAGGCGCGCCAGCAACACCGGCGGGCTGATCGGCTTGGTGACATAGTCGGTCGCGCCCAGGTCCAGCCCCCGTTGCTCTTCATCCTCGCTGCCCAGTGCCGTGAGGAAAATGACCGGAATATCGGCGGTGCGAGGGTCCCGGCTGAGCCGGGCAAGCACCTCGTAGCCGTCCATGTCCGGCATCACCACATCCAGCAGGATGATGTCCGGCCGCTCGGGCGACCGGGCCATGTCCAGGCCGACCTCGCCGGCGGCAGCCGCCTTCACCTCGTAGCTGTCCTGCAACAGGGCCGTGAGCAGGTAGCGGATATCCTCGCTGTCCTCAATCACCAGGATGCGGTGCCTGTGCAACGGCTCCGGTCCGGCCGCATCCGCGGTCTGCGTCAGCGCCCCCGCTGCTGGTTTGCCTGCTGTCCCCATGGTCTGGCCCTTCCAATCCAGCCAGGGCAGGGCCCCCGGCTCACCCGCATCGTGCGCTACCGGCTTATGTCGCCGCCAGTGCCGTCCGCATGCCCGCGATCACCGCCCGGTAGTCCGGCTTGCCGAAAATCGCACTGCCCGCCACAAAGGTATCGGCGCCGGCCGCTGCCACCTGCGCAATGTTGTCGAGCTTGATGCCGCCGTCGACCTCCAGACGGATGTCCTTGCCCGACGCGTCAATGCGCTTTCTCGCCTGTTCGATCTTGCGCAGGGCCGAGTCGATGAAACTCTGGCCGCCAAAACCGGGGTTGACACTCATGATCAGGATCAGGTCGATGTCGTCGATGACCCAGTCCAGCACATCCAGCGCCGCGGCGGGGTTGAACACCAGCCCGGCCTTGCAGCCTTTGGACTTGATGGCCTGCACACTGCGGTGCACATGGCCGGAAGCGTCGGGGTGAAAACTGATCAGGTCAGCGCCGGCATCGGCAAAGGCCGCAGCCAGGCTGTCGACCGGCTGCACCATCAGGTGCACGTCGATCGGCACCGCGGTGCCGTCGGCTTTTTTGGCGTGCGGCTTGAGGGCGCTGCAGATCATGGGCCCGAAGGTCAGGTTGGGCACGTAATGGTTGTCCATCACGTCAAAGTGGATCCAGTCGGCGCCGGCCTCGATGACTGACCTCAGTTCCTCCCCGAGGCGCGCGAAATCGGCGGACAGAATCGACGGGGCAATCCGGTACACCGGTGACTTGTTTTGGCTCATGGCCGGATTGTCGCAGCAAGTGCGTACCCCGACCATTTCCCCCGGATTCTCCCGCCCGCCGGAGGGCGGTTAACATGGGCGCCAATCTTGTAGACCCCATGCCGAAATACGAATTTTCCTGCGACGTCCAGCCACACTACCTCCCCGAGCAATCGGCGCCCGAAGACGAGGTGTATGGCTTTGCCTACACCGTCACGATCACCAACACCGGCGAGGTCGCGGCGCAGCTGATTTCGCGCCACTGGATCATCAGCGACGCGCGCGGTCACACCGAGGAGGTCAAGGGCCTGGGCGTGGTCGGCCATCAGCCGCTGCTCAAACCGGGCGAGTCCTTCCAGTACAGCAGCGGCTCGCGCCTGCGCACACCCACCGGCACCATGCATGGCAGCTACTTCTGTGTTGCCGAGGATGGCGAACGTTTCGAGGCGGCCATTCCGATGTTTGTGCTTGAGGCGGGCAATGGCGGTGGCCCCGGCCAGGCCGGCGGCGCCCGTGTCCTCCACTAGGGGCGTCTGGCCATGCGGACACTGAGCGAGCTGCTCGACCAGCTGGAGCCGGGCGCTGAACTGGCCGTGCGGCACCTCTGGCTCAGCGATCTGCTGGACTGGATACGCGGGGACGCCGGCAATGCCCAGGCGGCACTGTCGCGGGTCCGCCTGTTCCTGGACGCGGCCCAGGCCCGGCCGGGTTTTCCGCAGAAGCTGCGGCTGTGGTGGCTCACCCTGGTCGAGACGGTGGATGCCACGCCCCTGTTTGCCGATTTCGGTTTTGCGCCACGCGCCGCTTTTCTCAGCGAACTCGGCGAACGGCTGCGCTACAAGCTGTTGCCGGGCACGCCCGAGACCACCCACGCCACCGAACTGTTCATGCTGCTGTTCCCGGTCCCGTTTGACGCACAGTGGCTCAAACTGCTCGACGAGGACACGCTGGGGAGGCTGGGCGCCATGTTGGGCCAGGCCGGCGGCGACCCTCCCGCCGACCTTCCTGCCCCCGGCGCCAGTGCCCTGCTCAAGGACTGGCAGGCCATGCTGCTGGAGTCCCTGACCTACTGCACCAGCCAGGTCTGCGCCACCGGCTTCTCGCCCGAACTGCGCCTGCGGATGAGCCCCCAGAGTCTGCTGGCCCGGCCCTTTCACGGCCTGCTCGCCGATCTTGAAGCGCTGCGCGCCGCGTTGCTGCTGCACGGGCCCGACAGCGGCGCGCTGCACCTGGCGCTTGACCAGTTCAAGAGCCGGCTGGAGGCTTGCCGCAGTGCGGCCTCGTCGGCGTACGTCCACCTTGATGAACACGGCATCTCGGTCGGCCTGGTGTTTCGTCTGCGTCAGCTGCGCGAGCGCATCCTGCGCATTCGCGATCTGCTTGACTGCCTGCTTTCGGACAAACCCGCCACCAGTGCCATGCAGTTGCTGGCCCGGCTGGTGCTGCTGGCCGAGGAGCGGCGCAGCATACGCGCGCTGGTGGCCAGCAACTCCACCCTGCTGGCCGCCAAGGTGGCCGAGCGCGGCGCCGAAACCGGCGAGCACTACATCACGCGCGACCGCGCGGCCTACACCGACATGTTGCGCAAGGCCGCCGGCGGCGGCGCCCTGACGGCCGTCACCACGCTGCTCAAGTTCATGGTGGTGGGGCTGGCACTGTCAGCCTTCTGGGGCGGCTTCCTGGCCAGCATCGTCTATGCCGCCAGCTTTGTGCTGATCCAGTTGATGCACTTCACGCTGGCTACCAAACAGCCGGCCATGACGGCACCGGCCATGGCCGCCAAGCTCAAGGACCTGCGCACGGGCGAAGCGGTGAGCGAGTTTGTGGACGAGGTCACGCACCTGGTGCGCTCCCAGGTGGCGGCCGTGCTGGGCAACGTGCTCGTGGTCGTGCCGGCGGTCCTGCTGATCAGCATCGCCATGCAGTTCGGGCTGGGGCGACCGATGATCGATGCCAAGGAAGCCGCTCATGTGCTGCACACCCTGAGCCTGCTCGGCCCCACGCTATTGTGGGCCGCCTTCACCGGCGTGGTGCTGTTTGCCGCCAGCATCATAGGCGGCTGGGTGGAAAACTGGTTTGTGCTGTACCGCCTGGCGTCGGCCATGCGCTACAACCCGCGCATCACCCGGGCGCTGGGCGTTGCACGGGCGCGGCGCTGGGGCCATTTCATGCGCGACAACATTTCGGGCTTCACATCCAACATCGCCCTGGGTTTCATGCTGGGACTGATTCCGCCGATGACCGGCTTCTTCGGGGTGGAACTCGAAGTGCGTCACGTCACACTGTCTTCCGGCCAGCTGGCCGCGGCCGCTGCGGCCCTCGGCTGGGACGCGCTGCGGCAACCGGCCCTTTGGTGGTGTGTGGCCTCCATCCCGCTGATCGGTGCGCTCAACCTGGGGGTGAGCTTTTACTTCGCGTTCCGGCTGGCGCTGCGGGCCCATAGCGTCAGCGGCGTGGATCGCAGACGCATCCGTTCCGCGATCTGGGCGCGCTGGCGGAGCAAGCCGGCCAGCTTTTTTCTGCCTGATTGACACCGCACAGGAGCTGTCAACACCCTGACAACTGCTAGCCAACAGCGCAGCAGGCGCCCATGTGGGTACTTGTCCTACATGCAAAGAGTGTGAAGCGTTGTAAATTAGGGATGTTTTCCGTGGATGCCTGCCTGGCCTGAATCATTGGCCGCGACATAGACCCACCGCAGGCTCCCGGGCTTGTCGCCGCATCGGCGGCCGGTCCCCATCGAGCACCCGCGCACTCCCTGTGCGGCGCTGCATGAATTTCAATCAATCAACGGAGACACTCATCCATGAATGAAATCATGGCCATCTGGGCCGAATGGATCAAACCCTCAGCGGGTCTGCCCACGGTCCAGTGGTCCTTCCTTCTGGCGCTGGCCGCTCTGACCGGGCACCTGGTGCAACGCTACGCGGGCGTGCCCAAGGTGGTGGGGTATTCGGCGGTTGGCGCTTTCGCCGGCCTGGCCGGGTTCACCGGTGCCGCCTGGCCGTTGCAGGGAACGGGCCTCTTTCTGCTGGAACTCGGCGTGGCCGTCGTGCTGTTTGAAGCGGGTGGCCGCATTCCGCTGCGCTGGTTCCGCCACAACCCCATGGTGCTGGTGCAAAGCCTGGCCGAATCGACGCTGACGTTTGTCGCCGTCTACTGGGCGCTGACCTTTTTCGGCATGCGGGAGGTTGTCGCCGAGCCGCTGGCCCTGCTGGCCATGGCGGCTTCGCCGGCGGTACTGTCGCGCGTGATCATCGACACCCGCGCCTCCGGTCCCGTGACCGAGCGGGCCATGGTGCTGTCGACCCTGAGCACGCTGTATGCGCTGACGCTTTGCAGCGCCCGCGCCGGCATGATGGGCCGCGGCGAACAAAGCCTGACCGACACCTTCTATCCGGTGGCCGTGGTGCTGGGCCTGTCGGTGGTGGTCGGCGCCGGCCTGGCGCTGGCGCTGCGTTCGGCCCTGCGCGTGATGAGCCCGACCAGCGAGAACACCGCCATCCTGCTGCTGGCCCTGATCGCTGCGGGCGCCGCACTGGCCGCCCATTTCGGCGGCTCGGCGCCACTGGCCGCCTTGCTGGGCGGCATGATGCTCAAGCAGCTCAATCCCCGCCCCTGGTCCTGGCCGCGGCAGATGGGCACCGCCTCGGCAATGCTGACCATGCTGATGTTCGTGCTGGTGTCCGTAGTGGCCGCGCAAGCCGACTGGAGCGGCCAGGTGGCCGGACTGGTGGCAGCGCTGGTCGTGGCAAGGGCCCTGGCCAAGATCACCGGCGTCGCGATCGGCAATGTGGGCAGCGGCGCCAGCTGGAAGCAGGCCCTGTGGGTCGGCTGCGCGATGTCACCGATGTCCTCGGTGGCGCTGCTGATCGTTTCGCAGTTTGTGGCTTCGTCGGCTTCGCTGGGACCGCGTATTGCCAGCATTGCACTGCCGGCCATCCTGCTGATGGAAGTGCTGGGCGCCATGCTCGCCACCTTCGCCATCTACCGCGCCGGTGAAAGCTCAAAACCCTGGACGCACAAACCCTGGACCACCTCAACCGGAGAGCTCCGTGAGTAAACACACCCCTGCGCAACTGGCACCCGGCGGGCTGGAGCCCTTCCAGAAATCGGAGGCGCTGTCGCTGGGCGTCGAGCTGGAATTGCAGCTCGTCAACACCCATGACTACGATCTGGCCCCGTATGCCGAAGACATGCTGCGCCTGATGGACAAGATCCCCCTGCCCGGCAGCGTGGTGCCCGAAATGACCTCGAGCATGATCGAGATCTCCACCGGCGTCTGCCAGTCCTCGTCCGAGGTGCTGGGCCAGCTCACGCAGATCCGCGACGCGCTGGTCAAGTGCGCCGACAAGCTCAACATCGCCGTGGTCGGCGGCGGCACCCACCCCTTCCAGCAATGGCATGAGCGCCGCATCTACGACAAGCCGCGTTTTCGCGAACTGTCCGAGCTGTACGGCTACCTGTCCAAGCAATTCACGATTTTTGGCCAGCATGTGCATGTGGGCTGCCCCGATGCCGACACCGCCCTGCTGACGCTGCACCGCATGTCGCGCTACATTCCGCACTTCATCGCCCTGTCGGCCTCCTCGCCTTATGTCCAGGGGCAAGACACGGCCTTTGATTCGGCTCGCCTGAATTCGGTGTTTGCCTTTCCGCTGTCGGGCCGTGCGCCCATGGCGCTGACCTGGGACGACTTCACCGTCTACTTCGAGAAAATGACACGCACCGGCGTGGTCAGGAGCATGAAGGACTTCTACTGGGACATCCGGCCCAAGCCGGAGTTCGGCACCATCGAGATCCGCGTCTTTGACACCCCGCTGACGGTGGGCCGCGCCGCTGCGCTGTCCGGTTACGTGCAGTCGCTGGCCTCGTGGTTCATGAACGACCAGCCCTTCACCCCCACCGAAGACGACTACCTGGTCTACACCTACAACCGCTTTCAGGCCTGTCGCTTCGGGCTGGAGGCGGTTTACGTGGACCCGGCCACCGGCGAACACATGGCCCTGCGCGACCACATCCTGATGACCATGGACAAACTCGGCCCGCACGCCGGCCCGTTGGGCGCCAGCAGCGGCATTCACCTGCTGCGCAGCAGCGTCGAGCTGTCCAACAACGACGCGCGCTGGTTGCGCGAACGGCAGGCCAAAGAGAACCTGCTGGCCGAAGTGATTCGGCAAGCTGCGCTGAAATTTCGGGGATTACCGGTCTGACCTTGTCAGCGTCACGCTGCACCTGCGGTCTGCTTGGGACAGTAGGCGCAACTCCCCACTCCCTCCCCCCGCCCCTCCCTCGCCCCGCTGG
>NZ_JAQSDL010000118.1:0-1804 GCF_029945895.1 Polaromonas sp.
CGGACCGACTTGGGCGTGATCTCGACCAGCTCGTCGTCCTCGATGAACTCGACGCCGTATTCCAGTGTCAGTTCGATGGGCGGCGTGATCTTGATCGCATCTTCCTTGCCGGACACGCGGAAGTTGGTCAGCTGCTTGGTACGCGTCGCGTTGACCACCAGGTCGTTGTCACGGCTGTGGATGCCGACGATCATGCCTTCGTACACCGGATCGTTGGCCTTGACGAACATGCGGCCGCGGTCGTCCAGCTTGCCCAGGGCGTAGGTGAAGATTTCACCGTCGTCCATGGAAATCAGCACGCCGTTCTTGCGGCCACCGATCTCGCCCTTGTGCGGCTCGTAGCTGTCGAAGATGTTGGAAATCAGGCCCGAGCCGCGCGTCAGGTTCAGGAATTCGTTGGTGAAACCGATCAGGCCACGCGCCGGAATGCGGTACTCGAGGCGCACGCGGCCACGGCCGTCCGACTCCATGTTGACCAGGTCGCCCTTGCGCTCGCCGAGGGCCTGCATCACGCCGCCCTGGTGGGTTTCCTCGATGTCGGCCGTCACCAGCTCAATCGGCTCGTGGCGCACGCCATCGATGTCCCTGTAGACCACGCGGGGTTTGGACACGGCCAGCTCGAAGCCTTCGCGGCGCATGTTTTCCAGCAGGATGGTCAGGTGCAGCTCGCCGCGGCCCATGACTTCAAAAATGCCTTCTTCGTCGGTTTCCTTGACGCGCAGGGCCACGTTGTGCTGCAGCTCTTTCTGCAGGCGGTCCCAGATCTGGCGGCTGGTGACGAACTTGCCTTCACGGCCGGCCAGCGGGCTGGTGTTGACGCAGAAGTTCATGGTCAGGGTCGGCTCATCGACCTTGAGCATGGGCAGCGGCATGGGCGTGATCGGGTCGGTGATGGTCACGCCAATGCCGATGTCGGTCAGACCGTTGATCAGCACGATTTCGCCGGGACCAGCCTCAAGCGTCTGCACACGTTCCAGGCCCTGGAAGGTCAGCACCTGGTTGATGCGTCCCTTGACAGCCTTGCCGTCCGGACCTTCCATCACCACCACGTCCATCATGGGCTTGATCGTGCCCTGGCTGATGCGGCCGACACCGATACGGCCCACAAAGGTCGAGAAGTCGAGCGCGGAAATCTGCAGTTGCAGCGGCGCCGCCGGATCACCTTCCTGGTGCGGCACATGCTTGAGCACGGTGTTGAACAGGGCCGACATGTCAGGGCCCCACTGCTCACCGGGCGCGCCCTCTTCCATTGACGACCAGCCGTTGATGCCGGAGGCATACACCACGGGGAAATCGAGCTGTTCGTCGGTGGCACCGAGCTTGTCGAAGAGGTCGAAAGCGGCGTTGACGACGTAGTCCGGGCGCGCTCCGGGCTTGTCCACCTTGTTGACCACCAGGATGGGCTTGAGGCCCAGCGCCAGCGCCTTCTTGGTCACGAAGCGCGTCTGCGGCATCGGGCCTTCCTGCGCGTCGATCAGCAGCACCACGCCGTCGACCATGGACAGGGCGCGCTCGACTTCACCGCCGAAGTCGGCGTGGCCGGGGGTATCGACGATGTTGATGTGGGTGCCTTCCCAGGTCACGGCGCAGTTCTTGGCCAGGATGGTGATGCCACGCTCTTTTTCGATGGCGTTGTTGTCCATCACGGTGTCGACCACTTTTTCGTGTTCGGCAAAGGTGCCGGACTGACGCAGCAGCTGGTCGACCATGGTGGTCTTGCCGTGGTCAACGTGGGCGATGATGGCGATGTTTCGGATTTGCTTGTGGCTCATGGTTCGCTTTCTAAAAACTTCAATTCGGTGGC
>NZ_JAQSDL010000118.1:1904-7040 GCF_029945895.1 Polaromonas sp.
CGCCCTGCATCATCGGCGCCCAATGTGACAGACGGAAAAGCGGCCACCAGCGACTGCACCGGCAGCAGACAGGCCTCACGTTCGGCCTCGCTCATGGCTTCGAGCGCAGGCAGGCTCACGCACTGGCCGTCGGTGTAACCGCCGGTCTCCAGGCGCCGCAGCGAGCCGAGGTGGGCGCCGCAGCCGATGGCCTCGCCGATGTCTTCCCCGAGCGTGCGGATGTAGGTGCCCTTGCTGCACGAAACTATGATTTTGATAGCTGCTGGCGCCCGTGGGTCATGGGCTGGAGCCATATTCAGCTTGTAAATGGTGACATGGCGCGCGTCCCGTTCGACTTCCTCGCCCTTGCGCGCGTACTCGTACAGCGCCTTGCCGTCCTTCTTCAGGGCCGAATACATGGGCGGCACCTGGGTTTGCGGCCCGGTGAAGCGACGCGTCATCTCATCCAGCAATTCGGGCGTGACGGCTGGCACCGGACGGGTTTCAATCACCTCACCTTCGGCATCGGCGGTGCTGGTTTTCTGGCCCAGCAGCAGCACGGCTTCGTAGGTCTTGTCGGCGTCGAGCTGCAGCTGGCTGAACTTGGTGGCCGCACCGAAACACAGGGGCAACACACCGGTCGCCAGCGGGTCCAGCGTGCCGGTATGGCCGGCCTTGTCCGCGCGCAGCAGCCACTTCGCTTTCTGCAAGGCCTGATTGCTCGACAGGCCCAGCGGCTTGTCGAGCAGCAACACGCCATGCACGGGACGGCGCTGTATCTTTTGGCGATGAGGAGAAGTTTGCGTCATAAATTCCGACAGGCTCGACGCGCGGGCAAGCCCGGCGTTTCGTTGGCACCGTTGTCCCTGAACCTGTCATCAAGGGAAACGGCGCGAACTCAATCGTCCTGGGCGCGGGAGGAAACCGCCTTGGCAATCAGGGCGTTCATGTCGGCCGCACGTTCGGTCGTGCGGTCAAACTGGAAATGCAGGGTCGGCACCGTGTGGATCATCAGCTTCTTGAACAGGCCGTTGCGCAGAAAGCCCGCGGCCTGGTTCAGCGCTGTTTCGCACTCTTTCGGGTCACCGATCAGCACGCTGAAAAACACCTTGGCATGCGCATAGTCGGGCGTCACCTCGACGGCCTGGATGGTCACCATCCCGACCCGCGGGTCTTTGAGTTCGCGCGCGATCAGCTCCGTCAGATCGCGCTGGATCTGGTCGGCAACGCGAAAACCGCGATTCGGGGTGGATGATTTTTTACGCATGGGTGAGTAAGCCTGCCGGTCGGCGGGCTGCCCTTTCGGGACAGCCTGCCTTGCGGCGATCAGGCCTCCAGTGTCCTGGCCACTTCACGGATTTCAAAGAACTCCAGCATGTCGCCAACCTGGATGTCGTTGTAGCCCTTGACGTTCAAGCCGCACTCGAAGCCTTCCTTGACCTCTTTCGCATCGTCCTTGAAACGCTTGAGCGAGTCGAGTTCACCGGTGAAGATGACGATGTTTTCACGCAGCAGGCGCAGGCGCGCGCTGCGGCGAACCACACCGGCGGTGACCATACAGCCGGCAATCGAGCCGATCTTGCTGACCTTGAACACCTGGCGAATCTCGGCCGTACCGATGACTTCTTCCTTCTTGTCCGGTGTCAGCATGCCCGACATGGCAGCGCGCAACTCGTCCACAGCGTCATAAATGATGTTGTAGTAACGAAGGTCCACACCGTTGTTTTCGGCCAGCTTGCGGGCCTGGGCATCGGCGCGGGTGTTGAACCCGATCACCACGGCCTTGGAGGCAATGGCCAGATTGACGTCGGACTCGGAAATACCGCCAACACCGGAGTAGACCAGCTGCACCTTGACCTCGTCGGTCGACAGCTTGAGCAGCGACTGCGCCAGTGCCTCCTGCGAACCCTGCACATCGGCCTTGATGATGATCGGAAGCATCTTGACCTCGCCGGCGCCGATGTCGGAGAACATGTTCTCCAGCTTGGCAGCCTGCTGCTTGGCCAGCTTGGTGTTGCGGAACTTGCCGGCACGGTAGGTGGCAATTTCACGGGCGCGACGTTCGTCGAGCATGACCATGAATTCGTCACCGGCCTGTGGCACTTCCGTCAGACCCTGGATTTCCACCGGAATCGACGGGCCCGCCGTCTTGATCGGCTTGCCGTTCTCGTCCAGCATGGCGCGCACGCGGCCAAAGGTGGAACCGGCCAGCACCACGTCGCCGGCCTTGAGCGTGCCGGACTGAACCAGCACGGTCGCCACCGGGCCACGGCCCTTGTCAAGGCGGGCTTCGATCACCAGGCCCTTGGCCAGTGCATCGACCGGCGCCTTGAGTTCCAGCACTTCGGCCTGCAGCAGCACCTGCTCCAGCAGGGCATCGATGCCGGCGCCGGTATGGGCCGACACGCCGACAAAGGGAACGTCGCCGCCGAACTCTTCAGGAATCACTTCTTCAGTGACCAGTTCGCCCTTGACGCGCTCCATGTTGATACCTGGCTTGTCGATCTTGTTGATCGCCACGACGATAGGCACCCCGGCCGCTTTCGCATGTTTGATGGCTTCCCGGGTCTGCGGCATGACGCCGTCGTCGGCTGCCACCACCAGGATCACGATGTCGGTGGCCTGGGCGCCACGGGCACGCATGGCGGTAAACGCTTCGTGGCCCGGCGTGTCCAGGAAGGACACCATGCCGCGCGGGGTTTCCACGTGGTAGGCGCCGATGTGCTGGGTGATGCCGCCAGCTTCGCCGGAGGCCACTTTGGCGGTGCGGATGTAGTCAAGCAGCGAGGTCTTGCCGTGGTCGACGTGACCCATGACGGTCACGACCGGTGCGCGAGGCAGCAACTCGGCCTGCTGGCCCTGGACGTCCTCGTCGGCAAAAGCTTCCGGATCGTCCAGCGAGGCAGTGACGGCCTTGTGGCCCATCTCTTCCACGACGATCATCGCGGTGTCCTGGTCCAGCGGCTGGTTGATGGTGACCATCTGGCCCAGCTTCATGAGGTGCTTGATGACCTCGGACGACTTCACGCTCATCTTGTGGGCGAGTTCGGCCACCGTGATGGTCTCCGGCACATGCACCTCGATGACCTTGAACTCGGTCGGCGCCACAAAGCTGGACTCGGAACGCGAATCGCGGTCCGACGTGCGACGGCCGCGCGGCCCACCACGGAAATTGCCACGACCCGGCACGACTGGCGCGCCGCGGGTCTTGATCTCGCCTTTTTTCTTGGCGGCGTCGTCTTTCCAGGTCGAAGACAGGTTCTCAGACTTGACTTCCTTCTTGCCCGCGGCACCCGCTACCGCACCTGGCGCAGCCGGCTTCGCAGCGCCCGGCACGACGGCAGGCTTGTGCAGCGTGCCCTTGATGACGGCTTTGGGGTCGACGTGCGGCACCAGAACACGCTTGGGCGCGTTCATCATGGCGCGAATGCCGGCGGCCTCCGCCTCGGCTTTCTTGCGGCGGTCCTGCAGGTCCTGCGCCTTCACGGCGTCGGCCTGGAACTCGGCCGTGGCCTTGGCCTTGGCCGCAGCCTGGGCGGCACTGGCGTCGGCGGCTTTCGAAGCAGCCAGTGCTACGGCAGCACTGTCCGGCTCTGCAGGCGCTTGCGCGGCCGCAGCCTTGGCAGGAATGATCTTGCCGATGGTGGGTTTTTCCAGCTTCCTGGCAGCCTCGGCGACTTGCGCAGCAGCCAGCGCACTTTGCTCGGCGGCCTGGCGCTCATTTTCAACGGCCTGGTCCCTGGCGTCCTGCTCTTCACGCAGACGGCGTTTTTCGGTCAGTTCTTCTTCCTGCCGGCGCAGAAGTTCGGCGTGGCGACTGGCTTCTTCCTCGCGGCGAACCAGTTCGGCATTGTCAATCACCGGCACTTCAGGCGCGGCAGGCGGCACGGGCACTTCTTCAACAGGCTGTTCCGAACCTTCATCGCGCTTGATGAACGTGCGTTTTTTGCGCACCTCGACCTGGATGGTCCGGGCGCGCCCGGTGGCATCGGCCTGCTTGATTTCGGTGGTCGATTTCTTGACCAGCGTGATTTTCTTGCGCTCGGCACTGGCGGTGCCGTGGGCCGCCTGCAGGTAGCTCAACAGCTTCTGCTTGTCGGCCTCCGACAGGGGATCCGAGGCCTGCGCCTTGGCAACACCGGCACTGGTCAATTGCTCGATCAGGGTGGCGGTGGGTTTATTCAGTTCAGCTGCGAATTCAGCGACGGTAGTGGTACTGGACATATGTTTTTTTCCTGCTGGCCTCCATGATCATTGCTCTTGGGCCGTTGCCGGCGCGGCGGGCTCTGCAGCCTCATTGGCAAACCAGTGCGCGCGTGCGGTCATGATCAGGGCTTTGGCTTCGTCCGCAGACTGGCCGGTGATATCGGTTAATTCGTCGACGGCCAGATCGGCCAGGTCGTCACGGGTGCTCACACCCGCCTCAGTCAATTTGGCAATCAGTTCGGGCGTCAGGCCTTCGACATCGCGCAGGTTCTGCGAAACGCCCTCGACGTCTTCTTCCCTGGCGATTTCCATCGTCAGCAAAGCGTCCTTGGCGCGTGTGCGCAGTTCGTTGACCGTATCCTCGTCGAAGGACTCGATCTCCAGCATTTCCTGAAGCGGCACATAGGCGACTTCTTCCAGGCTGGTGAAGCCTTCGGAGATCAGGATGTCGGCGATTTCCTCGTCCACATCGAGCTTTTCCATGAACAGCTTGCGGCTGGTGTCGGTCTCGGTCGCCTGCTTCTCGGCAGACTCGTCGGCCGTCATGATGTTGATCTTCCAGCCGGTCAGTTCTGCGGCAAGGCGCACGTTCTGCCCGCCACGGCCGATCGAGATGGCCAGGTTTTCCTCGTCCACCACGACATCCATGGCGTGACGCTCTTCGTCCACCACGATGGACGAGACGTTGGCCGGTGCCAGCGCACCGATCACGAACTGGGCCGGGTCCTCGCTCCACAGCACGATGTCGACACGTTCGCCGGCAAGCTCGTTGGTCACGCCGTTGACACGGGTGCCGCGCACGCCGACGCAGGTGCCGATCGGGTCGACGCGTTTGTCATGCGACAGCACGGCAATCTTGGCTCGCGAACCAGGGTCGCGGGCGCAGGACTTGATCTCCAGCAGGCCCTGCTCGATCTCGGGCACTTCCTGGCGGAACAGCTCGATCATGAA
>NZ_JAQSDL010000119.1 GCF_029945895.1 Polaromonas sp.
CATGGCGGCCAAAGCGACCGCAGTCCATTTCATTTGCATAAATACACTCCAATTATTAAATTACCGTTAAGGGTTGAGAACTGATTTTTTTACTCAACAGCCACGAACATAACGCAATTTCTGCGCCCGCACCATAGCAAGCAGCCCTAGTGTTGCGCGGTGGGGGCCGGGAAAGAAACGAAATTGATCTGCTATTAGCGAATCTAATAAAACGCGAGAAGCAGCCCATTCCCAACGGTAACGCTGGGCCGTGCGGCATGATCAGCCATCGGCAAAAATGCCGGCAACCGCAGGCAACAGGTCGTCCAACCGCAGCCGCTTCTGGCATTATTTACGTCCTTCAACAAGCCATCCGCATGGAAAGGGGAAGCCCGGGTCGCAGCAGTTTCAGGGCTTGTCCAGCAGTTGGCTGGCCAGTTCCTGTTCAAAGGCCTGGTTGACCGACTGCCGCACGACGATCTCGATTTCGTCCCTGAGGCTGGGCGCCAGTGCCTGGGTGTGCTCCAGCACCAGACGGCCCACGGTCTCGCGCAGCAGCCGGTCCAGTGTCAAATCGACACGCTGCATCACGCGATGCACCATCTGCTCCTGAAAGTGCTGCATGTCCATTGCCGCGGGAGCGGTCCGGCCCCCGGGCGTGGTGGCCTGGGGTTGCACCACTTCCGTCAGCGTGGGCACAAACCGGGGTGGCGGGCGGTTCATGTTGCGCCCGCGCTGGCCAGGTCATGCCGCTTCATGGCATAACCGCGGTCGGCGTAATGCTTCCAGCGGCTGCGGGCCGCCGCGCGGTCGTCATCGGCCAGGGTGACCAGTTCGATGAACCGCTCGAAACGCTCAAATCCGACCGGCACCTGGTGTCCGAGATTGACCAGCACCTCATGGTGGGGACAGGCCTCAAGCGACCCGGCCAGCACCACCGGCGTCACAGACACGGTGGACGGGACGGCGCTCAGGTGGCAATGCGGCACAAACTCCAGCGGGGAAAAGGTCCACAACAACTGGTCGAGCCGGTCCAGCATGTCCGGCTCGGCCGTCACCACCACGCGCGCCCCGCTGCCCCAGGCCTTGCGCAGCAGCCGGCAGCTGTAGGTCAGCTTGTCCGGCACGTTGAAATGAAAAGCAACTTCCGTCATGCGCGGGACCGGGCCCCCGCCTTGGGGGTCCGGGTTTTGGCTGGCGCCCTGGCTGGAAGAACCTGGCTCAGCAAAAAGTCGACCAGCAGGGGCACGGGCCGGCCGGTCGCACCCTTGGCGGCACCGCTTTTCCAGGCCGTGCCGGCGATGTCGAGGTGCGCCCAGGGAAACTTGCCGGCAAAACGCTGCAGAAATTTGGCCGCGGTGATGGCGCCGCCCGCGCGTCCGGCGACGTTCGCCACGTCCGCGAAATGGGTTTTCAGACCGTCGGCGTATTCGTCATCGAGCGGCATACGCCAGCACAAATCGAGCGAGCTGTCGCCGGCTGCGGCCAGGGCCTGAGCCAGGACGTCGTCACTGGAGAACATCCCGCTGCGCACGCCGCCCAGTGCAATCACGCAGGCGCCGGTCAGGGTGGCAATGTCCACCACGGCGCGCGGCTTCAGGCGTTCCGCATAGGTCAGCGCATCACACAGGACCAAGCGGCCTTCGGCGTCGGTGTTGAGGATCTCGATGGTCTGCCCGCTCATGCTGGTCACCACATCGCCGGGTTTGACGGCGCGACCGTCGGGCATGTTTTCACAGGCCGGAATCAGGCCCACCACATTGAGCGCGGGCTGCAGCTCGGCCAGCGCGCGGAAGGTGCCCATCACGCTGGCGGCACCACCCATGTCATATTTCATCTCGTCCATCTCGGCGGCCGGCTTGATGGATATGCCGCCGGTGTCGAAGGTGATGCCCTTGCCGATCAGCACCACCGGCGCTTCCGCTTTGGCGCCACCGTCATAACGCAGCACGATGAAACGCAGCGGTTCTTCCGAGCCCTGGGCGACGGCCATGAAAGAACCCATGCCGAGTTTGGCGACCTCTTTGGGACCCAGCACCTCCACCTTGATCCCGGGCAGCTTCCCGAGCTCCCTGGCGGCCTGGGCGAGCATGGTCGGCGTGGCGTGGTTGGACGGCCGGTTGGCCCACTCCCTGGCGAGTGCGAGGCCCGTGGCCAGCCCGACGCCCTTGTCGAATCCGGCACGGCTGCCCGCCAGCGAGGAGACAGCCACCAGCACCTGCTTGAGTTTCTGTTCGGCCGGCTTTGATTTGGTGGTGTTGTAAAGATAGGCGGCATCGGCGCACGCCAGCACGGCGGCACGCACAGCCTCCTGCCCGGCCTGCGGCAATGCGCAGAGGCTCAGCAGAACGCGCCGCGCATTGGTGTTTTTCAGGGTGACCATCGCGGCATGCACGGCAGTCCGTACGCTTTTGGCACTGCCGTCGCCGGCCCCCGCCAGCAGCACCCGCGTGGCGGCCACACCTTCGGGGCGGTAGGCGCTGAGCAGCTTGCCGGTCTTGCTTTCAAAGTCACCCGCCTTCAGGGCCAGAGTCACCATTTTCGACACTGCGTCGGTTCCGGCACCCGTCTCGCCGGCCACCAGGACAATCAGGGCATCACATTTTTCGGCGCAAATGCGGGCGGGGGTCAGGGTTTTGAGTTCAAAGTCCATAATCGAGGGTTAGGCGTCGCAAGCGCAGTTGTCGGTTGTTGTTAAGGGCAAGTTTCAGTCAATGTTATTCCAATCCTCGATCCGCAAAGAGCTGGCACGCAGTTTTGGAGCCACCCTTGTGGTTTTGATGACCATTGTGATCACCATCATCCTGATCCGGACACTCGGGCAGGCTTCGCGCGGCAGTGTCAACCCGCAGGACGTGATGCTGGTCATGGGTTACTCGGCTCTGGGCCGCATGCCGATTATCCTGACGCTCTCGCTGTTTGTGGCGATGGTCAGTACCCTCTCGCGCATGTACCGTGACAGCGAAATGGTCGTCTGGTTTGTCAGTGGCCGCGGGCTCGGCTTTTTTCTTGTTCCCCTTTTTCGCTTCGCCTGGCCGGTGCTGCTGGTGATCACGCTGATGTCGGTGTTTGTCTGGCCCTGGTCCAATCAGCAGACCCAGGAGGTGCGGGACCGGTACGAGCAGCGCGGCGACCTGGAGCGCGTCTCGCCCGGCCAGTTCCAGGAGTCGTCCAGTGGCAACCGGGTCTTTTTCATCGACCGCGATACCAGCGGGGAGAAAGCCAGCAACAACGTCTTCATCGCCTCCACCGAAAAGGGCAAGAATTCGGTGACCACCGCCAGTTCCGGCCGCATCGAAACGGTCGGCAAGGACCAGATGCTGCTGCTCGACAACGGCCAGCGGCTGGAAAGCGAGATCGGCAAGTCGGCCCTGAAGATCACCGAATTTGCGGAATACGGCAGCAAGGCCGGCGACAGTCCGCTGATCAACGGGGCCAACATCCCCGAAAAATCCAAGTCCACCCGTGAACTGATGAAGTCGCCCACACGAACCAACCAGGGCGAGCTGGCGTGGCGTCTGGGCATGGCGCTGGCCGCCATCAATTTTGTCGTGATTGCGCTGGCGCTGGCCAGTGTCAACCCGCGCGCCGGGCGCAGCGGCAACCTGATCTTTGTGCTGTTCACCTTTGTCGTCTATCACAACCTGCTGAACCTGGGCCAGAGCTGGATCAGCGTGGGCGCGGCCAATTTCGCCGGCTTTGTGCTGGCCCTGCACGGAGGCGCCTTGCTGCTAGCGCTGGGCTGGCTGTCCAAACGCCACCTGAACTGGACCTTCAAGGGCGCCATGAGCCGGCAGCGTAAACGGCAGGCCAGCCGGCAGGCGGGCAAGGTGGCCGCATGAAAACCATACGCCGACTGATTTATGGCGAGGTGCTGGCCTCCATTGCCTTTGTGGCGGTTGGGTTTCTGGCGCTGTTTTTCTTTTTCGACCTGGTCGACGAACTGCAGTACCTGGGCAAAAATGCGGCGGGCGTGGTCAGTTCCGACGAAAACACCTACCAGATCCGGCATGCGCTGTTGTATGTGGCGCTGCTGATTCCCAGCCACCTCTACGAGCTGGTGCCCATTTCGGTGCTGATCGGCACCATTTTCGTGATGGCCCGTCTGGCGCAGAGTTCGGAATACACCATCTTGCGCACCAGCGGCCTGGAACCCTGGCGCGCGCTGCGCCTGCTGCTGACCCTGGGGGCGATTTTTGTCGTGATCTGTTTTGCCATCGGCGACTACGTGGCCCCGGCTGCGGACCGTGCGGCCCAGCTGCTCAAGGCGCGTTACCAGGGCCGCATCACCATCGGTCAGACCGGCGCGTGGCTCAAGGAAAAACAGGCCTACAACAGCTATGTGGTCAACGTCGGCGCACTGTCGGCCGACAACGAAATGCAGGCGGTACGGGTTTTCGAGTTCGACAACAAGGGCCTGTTGGTGTCCATCACACGGTCGGCCATCGCCCGGTTTGCCACCGACGACTCCTGGCAGCTCGAAAACGGCACCCGGACCGAATTCACCGTGCAGCCAGGGCAGGCTTCCAGCAGCGGCGCTGGTCGTGACACCGCCAAAATCAGCATCAACAAGATCGCCCAGTTCCGCTGGCCCACCGGCATCAGCGCGGAGATGGTCTCGGTCGCCGTGCTCAAGCCGGAACGCATGAGCACCATCGACCTGTTCGCCTACATCCGTCACCTCAACGCCAATGGGCAGACCGCCCAGCGTTACGAAATCGAATTCTGGAAAAAGGTGTTTTACCCGCTGAGCTGCCTGGTGATGGTGGTGCTGGCCCTGCCCTTTGCCTACCTTCACTTTCGCAGCGGCGGCATCGCCGGTTATGTGTTCGGCGGCGTGATGATCGGCATCAGCTTTTTTCTGCTCAACAACGTGTTTGGCTACATCGGCAACCTGCAGAACTGGCAGCCCTGGCTGGCGGCCGCGGCGCCGGGCCTGCTTTACACCGCGATCTCGCTGGGCGCGTTCGGCTGGCTGGTATTGAGACGCTGATGGCCAGGCAAGGCATTGTTTTGTTTGCGCACGGCTCGCGCGACCCCCTCTGGCGTCTGCCGATCGAGGCCGTGGCCGAGGCGATCCGGGCGCGCGATCCCGGCGCCCTGGTCAGTTGCGCCTACCTCGAGTTGTGCACGCCGGATCTGGCCCAGGCCGCTACTGATTTGATAGCTGCTGGCGCAAGCACCATAAAGGTTTTCCCGCTTTTTCTCGGTGTGGGGAAACATGCCCGGGAAGACCTGCCGCTGCTGCTGGCAGAAGTCCGCGCCCAGCACCCGGACGTGCCGGTGGCCCTGATGCCAACGGCCGGTGAGCACCCACGGCTGACGGCCTTGATGGCCGATATCGCCCTGTCCTGAAGCGGAGGGCATGAAGGCTCGCTGCTTTGTGCTGCGCCCGCTCTTCTTAGGCTGCAAAGGGCATAATAAAGCGAATAATTAGCAAGAATCGGATATGAACCTTCATCAATTTCGCTTTGTCCAGGAAGCCGTCCGGCGCAACCTCAACCTTACCGAAACCGCACGCATCCTGCACACCTCGCAGCCGGGGGTGTCCAAGGCCATCATCGAGCTGGAGGAAGAACTGGGCGTGGAAATTTTTGCACGACATGGCAAACGCCTCAAGCGTGTGACCGAGCCGGGCGAACACGTTCTCAAAAGCATAGACATCATCATGCGCGAGGTCGGCAACCTGCGGCGTATCGGCGAGCAGTTCTCCGCCCAGGACAGCGGCACCCTGTCCATCGCGACCACGCACACCCAGGCCCGTTATGTTCTGCCGCAGCCGGTGGCCAGGCTTCGCGAAGCCTTTCCCAAGGTCAATGTCAGTCTGCACCAGGGCTCGCCCGACCAGGTGGCGCGCATGCTGATTGACGAGGTGGCCGAGATCGGCATTGCCACCGAGTCGCTGGCGCAGTATGAAGAGCTGGTCACGCTGCCGTGTTACGAGTGGCAGCACATGCTGGTGCTGCCGCTGGACCACCCTCTGGCCAGACAGGACAACATCACGCTGGAAGACCTGGCCGAGCAACCGCTGATCACCTACCACCCCTCGTTTACCGGCCGCACCAAGGTCGACCAGGCTTTTGCCGCCAAACACCTGCATCCGCGCATTGCGCTCGAAGCGATCGACTCCGACGTGATCAAGACCTATGTACGCCTGGGCCTGGGCGTCGGCATTGTGGCCGAGATGGCGCTCAAGGACGATGGCACCAACACCGACCTGGTCGCCCTGCCGGTCGGCCACTTGTTCGGCGTGAACGTGGCGCGTGTCGCCTTCAAGCGCAGCGCCTACCTGCGCAACTTTGTCTACAAGTTTGCCGAACTGCTCAATGACAAGCTCGACCGCGCCCAGATCACCCGGGCCATGAGCAGCCGCCACGGCGACTTCGAACTTTAAAAACCTTTCCTCCAGCACCCACCCATCCCCATGACAACCATGCCTTTTGCCAGCGAGCGCACGCCAGAACTACAGACCAAACTGCCCGCCGTGGGCACCACCATCTTCACCGTGATGTCGGCGCTGGCCCTCGAAAAAAACGCGGTCAACCTCGGCCAGGGCTTCCCGGACTTCGACTGCGACCCCCAACTGGTCGGCGCCGTCAACGATGCCATGACCCGCGGCCTGAACCAGTACCCGCCCATGCCCGGTGTGCCGGTGCTGCGCGAGGCGATTGCCGCCAAGCTGCAGCAGCTGCACGGCCGCAGCTACAACCCGGCCACCGAGATCACGGTGACGGCCGGCGCCACGCAGGCCATCCTCACGGCGGTGCTGGCCGTGGTGCACCCCGGTGATGAAGTCATCGTGCTCGAGCCCTGTTACGACAGCTATGTGCCCAACATCGAGCTGGCCGGCGGCATTCCCGTGCGCGTGCCCCTGACACCCGGCACCTTCCGCCCCGACTTCGACAAGATTTCCGCCGCCCTCACCCCCAAAACGCGCGCGATCATCATCAACTCGCCGCACAACCCCAGCGCCACCGTCT
>NZ_JAQSDL010000120.1 GCF_029945895.1 Polaromonas sp.
TGCTCAAGAAAATCGAGCAGTCGATCGCCCGCATTGACTCCGGTGACTACGGTTACTGCGACGAAACCGGTGAGGCCATCGGCGTGGGACGCCTGATAGCCCGTCCAACGGCGAACCTGTCGCTGGAAGCACAGCAGCGGCGTGAACTCAAGCAGAAAATGTTCGGAGACTGACCTTTCCCGTTGCACACTTCCTCCTGAACCGCTGTTGATGGCCAAAGAAGACACCACACCAGGCTTGCTTTCAAAAGTCGTGAAGTTCGTCCGTAACCCGGCGACGAACTGGTCCGAGCTTGATGGCAAGGAATCGGACCGGGAGGAGGCCCTGAGCAAGCAGATGCTCAAGGAAATGATTGAGCGAAAACGGCGCAACGATTTCGTGCGCAAGCGTGAATTCGACATGCTCCGGAAAATGCGCAAGCGGGAGGCCATGACCGGCCAGGACCCCGGCGCGCGGCCTTCGTTCTTCCAGAGCAGCATGCCGTCCAAGCCCGACGACCGCGCCGTCACCCTGAAGAAAATCGACGAGATCGAAGCCCAGATGTCGATGCAATGGTGGAAAACCAAGCATGGAAGTGCGGCCGCCGGGGCCAGCGAACCTTCTTCACTTTCTGCGGGGACGATGGCCGGTTCGTCCAACCTCAGCACCCATGCCCCGCTCCTGGACAACGCTTTACCGGCCAACTACGAGGCTACGGCGCCCAGCGCCCTGACCGCGGCCCTGGCCAAAACCAGGTCTGCGGCCATGGCGCCGCAGCCAGCGCCAGCGCCCATGATGGACCTGTCTCCAGGTATTGCCGTCACGCCGCCCGCAGCACCGCCCAAGCCAGTTGTACCCAGACCGGTTATTTCTGCAGTCTCCCGCGACGGCGAGTCGTCGGGTTTTTCGGCATCAAAATTTTCCGTGGTGGAGGCCTCGGAAGTGGCGCACGACCCGGAACTGGAGGAGGCCTCCATCCGTTTTGCCAACGGCGACGATGCAGGTGCTGAAGCCGGGCTGCTCGAGACGCTGGGTCCCCAGGGAAGCCGGGCCAGACATGCAGACACCTGGCTCGCGCTGTTTGACCTGTACCGGGCCACGGGTCAGCATGACAAGTTTGAAAACCTGGCCGTTGAGTTCGTTGGACGTTTCGATCGGTCGGCGCCGCAGTGGTTTTCCATGCCCGAGATGGTGCAGCAGTTGTCCAATCCCGCTGGTTCGGCCAGCCCGGTTGCTGCCAATGGACCGGCTGCGGACTGGGTCTGCCCGTCAAAACTGGGCATCCAGACCGTGGCGGCGCTCAGCGCTGCCCTGGCCCGTGCCCCCATGCCCTGGCGGCTGGACTGGAAAAACCTCAAAACGATTGATGACAACGCGGTTGATCCCCTCTGCAAGGTGTTCAGCGGCTGGGCTGCACAACCGGTGCAGCTGCGGTTTATGGGGGAGGGTGAATTGCAGCGGGTGCTGCAGGATGCCACCCCCTCCGGGGTGCGCGATACAGCCCAGGGATGGTGGCAGTTGCGCATGGAGACGCTGCGGGTAACCCAACAGCCCGACGAGTTTGAACTGACGGCCCTCGATTTTTGCGTCACCTACGAGGTGTCGCCCCCCGCTTGGGAGAGTGCGCGTTGCGACTACAAGCCGCTGGAGCCTCGCGGCAACGCTGTGGCAGGCCAGGCCATCATTGGCGATGTCTACCGCGATTCGGTGCCGTCCAGCCTCAGCAGTGCGCTGGAGGGCGACACCGAGATGGGGGGCAACTCCCAGATGAGCCACCTGTATGCGGTTGAACTGTCGGGCCAGATCGAGGGTGATGCCATTGCCGTCCTCGACAAACTCGAGGCCAAACTGATGGGCGCAGACATCATGGTGATTTCATGCGCCAAGCTGATTCGTGTTGATTTTTCTGCAGCCGGAACCTTGCTCAACTGGGTTTCCGCCCGGGAAGCCGAGAATCGCGCCGTGCAGTTCACCGATGTCAACCGTCTGGTGGCCGCGTTCTTCAACGTGATCGGCATCACCGAACACGCCCGGGTCCTGACGCGCGTCGACTAGGAGCCTGTCGGGCTTTCGACGATTCCCAGGTCCGACAGGCTGCTGGGGCCTTGTCCCCGACCACGGGGCGCCAAAAAAGAGTCATGGCTGCCCTGCGCAGCACACCCACTGTCTGCGCCGGGCACCGGCGGGTAGCTGCAGGCGTGGCAATGACCATAAGGGGCCGCACGCCCTCAAGCGTCTGCTTTTTCATCCCCTTTTCCGAATGGCACGGGTACCGACCTGAGTCCGGTTTGCGCCCCGCTTAAAGCAACACTTTCACTGGATCTTCTAAGTGCTTAATTTAGAACGATTTTTAATCGGTGACTGCTTGCAAAAGTGTTTCTAAGTGCTTGATTTCATTGAAAAAATTTGTAGCAAACCACTTGCATGGCAAAACTTTCCTGCTAAAGTGGGAAAAAGTGCAATTTAGTGGTGAAAAGTGTTCTCTAAAGGTTTTTAACGGTGTTTCAAGGCGCGTCTTCTCTAGCTCTCGATACCAAGGGTCGGCTCTCTGTGCCAACCCGGCATCGTGACGTGCTCAGCGCCACTGCATCGAGCCAGCTGACCATCACCAAACACCCGCACGGCTGCCTCATGATATTCCCGCGCAACGAGTGGGAGAAATTCCGCGAACGCATTGCGTCGCTGCCGATGCAGGCACAGTGGTGGAAACGGATTTTCCTCGGCAATGCGATGGACGTTGACATGGACGCCACCGGGCGCGTTCTGGTCTCTCCCGAATTGCGTAACGCGGCAGGCATCAGCCGGGACACGGTGCTGCTTGGCATGGGCAGCTACTTCGAGCTCTGGGATGCGGCGACGTATGCGGCCCAGGAGGCCGAGCAGATGAAGGGCGAAATGCCCGATGTCTTCAGAGATTTTTCATTCTGAAAGACGACGGTGCAAGACACATGGACACACCGCACCGTCTTGTTGAACGAAGCAGTCGCAGCGCTTCAGGTCAATCCGGACGGGCATTACATCGACGCGACCTTCGGGCGCGGTGGCCACTCGCGACTCATTCTTTCGCAGCTGTCCACCCAGGGGCGCCTTACCGCTTTCGACAAGGATCCGGAAGCCATTGCCGAGGCCCGCACCATCGCCGACCCGCGCCTTGCCATTCGTCACCAGGCTTTCAGCCATCTGGGCGAGATGCCGGCGGGCAGTGCGGCGGGCATCCTGCTGGACCTGGGCATCAGTTCACCCCAGATCGACAACCCGGCGCGGGGTTTTTCCTTCCGCGGCGACGGGCCACTGGACATGCGCATGGACAGCACACGCGGCCAGAGCGTGGCCGAGTGGCTGGCAGATGCAGAAACAGACACCATTGCGGAGGTCATTCGTGAATATGGCGAAGAACGGTTTGCTGTCCAGATCGCAAAGGCGATTGATCGTCGCCGACAGGAGCGGGGCGTTATTGCAACCACCGCTGAACTGGCCGAGGTCGTGGCTGGCGCGGTCAAAACCCGCGAGCCGGGCAAGGACCCTGCAACGCGCACATTTCAGGCTTTTCGGATTTTCATCAACGCCGAGCTTGAAGAGCTGCAACAGGCGCTAGAGGCTTCGCTCAAAGTACTGCAACCGGGAGGACGTTTGGTGGTGATCAGTTTCCATTCGCTGGAAGACCGCATCGTCAAGCAATTCATCGCCGAACACTCGCGCGAGGTGTTCGACCGCCGCGCGCCGTTTGCCGCCCCCAAGGCCATGCGGCTCAAGGCGCTGGAGCGCGTCAAGCCTGGCGCCGACGAAGTGGCGGCCAACCCGCGCTCGCGCAGCGCCGTCATGCGTGTGGCCGAACGGACCGAGGTGCCCGTTCAGGTGACCACTCAGCGTTACCCGGGAGCCGCAGCATGAGGCGGCAGCAATTTTCCGCCGGGCCGCCCCAAGGGAAATTCGCCCCCCTGGGGGGCAGCGCATTACACGCAGTGAAAAGCGTGGGGGCCAGATTTTCCGCCGGGCCGCCCCAAGGGAAATTCGCCCCCTTGGGGGGCAGCGCATTACACGCAGTGAAAAGCGTGGGGGCCATGTCCACATGACACGCCTGAACCTTGTCCTGCTGGTGGCTGTGCTGGTCAGTGCGCTGTACCTGGTGCACACGCAGTACGAATCGCGCAGGCTGTTTGTCGAGCTGGAAAAAGCCATGGCACTCAGCCGTCAGATCGAGTCCGACAAGGAGCGCCTGCAGGTGGAAAAGCGCGCCCAGGCCACGCCGTTGCGGGTGGAGCAGCTTTCAAGGGACCGGCTGCAGATGCGTTCGGCAACGCCTGCCATCACGCAATACGTCACTTACAAGAATCCGTCTGCTGCAGGTAACGCCCATGAGTAGAAGCGTGCGTTACACCTCCAGTCCGCTGCTGGCCAGCAAGACGCCGGTCTGGCGCAGCAAGCTGATCGTCGCGGGTATCGCCCTGGCTTTTGCCGGCCTGGCCGGCCGGGCGGCGTACGTGCAGGTGGTTGGCAACGAGTTCTTTCAACGACAGGGTGAAGTCCGTTTTGCCCGTACGCTGGAGCTGCCTGCCAATCGCGGCCGTATTCTGGATCGCAATGGGCTCATTCTGGCGTCCAGCGTTCCGGCGTCGAGCATCTGGGCGATTCCCGAGGATGTCGAAGCGAGCAAAGCGCAGCTTGCCGAGCTGGCCAAACTCCTGGAAATGCCCGTGGCCGACCTCAACAAGAAGCTGGCTGACGAGGACAAGACTTTCGTATGGATCAAGCGGCAGGTCGACGAGCCTGTCGCCCACCAGATTCACAGCCTGGGCATCAAGGGCATTTACCAGCGCAAGGAATACAAGCGCAAGTACCCGGAAGGTGAAACCGTTGCGCATGTGGTCGGCTTCACGAATGTGGAAGACCGCGGACAGGAAGGCATCGAACTGACTTTCAACAAGGAGCTGGCGGGCAAGCCTGGTTCCCGGCGCGTGATCAAGGACCGTCTGGGGCGCGTGGTCGAAAGCGTCGGTGAGCAGGTGCCGCCTGTTGAAGGCAAGGACATCCAGCTCAGCGTTGACAGCAAGGTGCAGTTTTTTGCCTACCAGAAGCTGCGTGATGCGGTGATCGAACGCAAGGCCAAGGCCGGCAGTGTGGTCGTACTCGATACGATCACGGGTGAAGTGCTCGCACTGGCCAACTATCCGAGTTATGTGCCTGATAAACGGCAGAATCTCACGGGCGAGCAGTTGCGCAATCGTGCGGTGACAGATACTTTTGAGCCGGGCTCGACCATGAAGCCCATCACGGTGGCCATGGCGCTCGAGGCGGGCCGGATCAAACCAGGCACCCTCATCGAAACCGGCCCGGGGCGGATCAGCATCGGCGGATTCACCATCAGCGATACCCACAATTACGGTACGCTCACCGTGGAAGGGGTCATCCAGAAGTCCAGCAATGTCGGCGCCCTCAAGATAGCCCAGAAGATGACCCCGCATGAGATGTGGGACACCTACGTCGCGCTTGGCTACGGGCAGAAGCCGCAAATCGAATTTCCGGGAGCGGTCACAGGCCGCTTGCGTCCGTGGAAGTCCTGGCGGCCCGTCGAGCAAGCCACCATGTCTTATGGCTATGGCCTGTCCGCCTCGCTGTTCCAGATGGCGCATTCCTACACCTCTTTTGCGCATGACGGCCGGATCATCCCGGTGACCATGCTCAAGAGCAGTGAGCCTGCAACCGGCGTGCGGGTGTTTTCGTCAGAGAACGCACACGCGATCAGGAAAATGTTGCAGATGGCGGCGGCGCCCGGCGGCACCGGTCAGCTGGCGCAGACCGTCGGTTACTCGGTGGGAGGCAAGTCCGGCACCGCGCACAAGCAGGTCGGCAAGGGATATGCGAGCAACAAATACCGTGCATGGTTTACCGGCATGGCACCGATTGAAGCTCCCCGCATCATTGTCGCCGTGATGATTGATGAGCCCAGCGACGGAAAATATTATGGCGGGCTGGCGGCTGCCCCTGTATTCAGCGAGGTTGTGCAGCAGACATTGCGCATGATGGGCGTGCAGCCCGATATGGCCGTCAAGCCACAGATCGTCACCAACCCGGTGGAGGAGTCGTTCTGATGGAGCGGCTGCACACCCCCGAGCAGGCTGCGCGCTGGTTGCGCCAGCGCGTAAGCGGCAGTCTCTGGACAGACAGCCGCAAGGTGGGTGCCGGTGACGGCTTCATCGCCTGGCCGGGTGCTGCCACCGATGCACGCAAGTACGTGGCCGACGTTCTGGCCGCCGGCGCCCAGGCCTGCCTGGTGGAGCAGGCCGGGGCGGAGGCCTTTGCCTTCAGCGACAGCCGTGTCGCAGCCTACAGCGGCCTGAAAACGGCGACGGCACCGATAGCTGCGGCTTATTTCGAGCAGCCAAGCAAAAAGCTGGACGTGCTGGCCGTGACTGGCACCAACGGCAAGACCTCGACCGCCTGGTGGCTGGCCCAGGCCCTGGGCAAGCTGGGCCGGCGCTGCGGCGTGGTCGGCACGCTCGGCATCGGGCAACCCGAAGCCATGGTCTTCAACGGCCTGACCACACCCGATCCGGTGTTGCTGCAGCAGCAGCTCAGGCGCTGGGTCGACGAGGGCTTTTCAGCATGTGCGCTGGAGGCCTCGTCGATCGGCATTGCCGAGCACCGGCTGGATGCCACCGACATACGCGTGGCGATTTTCACCAATTTCACACAGGACCACCTCGACTACCACCAGACCATGCAGGCCTACTGGGACGCCAAGGCCCGGCTGTTTGGCTGGTCTGGCCTGAAAGCGGCGGTGGTCAACATTGATGACACGCATGGGGCTGCGCTGGCGGTGTCGCTGCGCGAGGCGGCTCTCGACGTCTGGACCGTGTCCTGCCTGGCGCCCGCTCGCCTGCAGGCTCAGGCCATCCATCACGGCCTGGAGTTTCTGGGTTTTGATGTGGTCGAGGGCGATGAACGGCACCGCCTTTCGACCGCGCTGGTCGGGCAGTACAACGTTTCCAACCTGCTGGGAGTGATGGCAGCCTTGCGCGCGCTGGGCCTGCCTTTGAAGGACGTGGTCAAAGCCTGCGCCCACCTGTCGCCGGTGCCCGGGCGCATGGACGCCATTGCGGTGCCGGGCCGGCCGCTGGTGGTCGTGGACTATGCCCACACCCCCGACGCACTCGAGAAGGTGCTGGGCGCTCTGCGGCCGCTGGCCGCCGGTCGTTCCGGACAACTCTGGTGCGTTTTTGGCTGCGGCGGCGAGCGTGATGCCAGCAAGCGGCCGCTGATGGCGGCAGCGGCGGAAAAAGGGGCGGACCGCACGGTGGTGACCAGTGACAACCCGCGCAGCGAGAACCCCGACGCCATCATCAGCCAGATCCTGCAGGGATTTGCCCGCCGCGATACGGTGTACGTTCAAGCCGACCGTGCCCAGGCGATTGCCCATGCGGTGAGCCAGGCGCAGGCTGGCGATGTGGTGCTGATTGCGGGCAAGGGCCACGAGAGTTACCAGGAAACCGCCGGTGTCAAACGACCGTTTTCCGACAAGGCCCAGGCCGAGGCGGCACTGGACCAGGGTGCGAGCCGTCATGCTGCGCCGGGAGGCCTCGCATGATGACCCTGCAACAAGCCCTGCGGTGGTTGCCGTCAGCCCGGCTGGTGGGCGACGGTGCGCTGCGGTTCCAGCGTGTGCACACGGACACGCGCAGCCTCCAAACAGGCGACCTGTTTGTAGCGCTCAAGGGCGAACGCTTTGACGCCCATGATTTCCTGGCACAGGCGAAAAGTGCCGGCGCGGTGGCGGCCCTGGCGGAGCACGGCTTGAGTGCTGAACTCCCCGGCCTGCTGGTGGCCGATTCCAAACAGGCGCTGGGCCAGCTTGCCGCCGGCTGGCGCTCGCAGTTCAGCCTGCCGCTGATTGCCGTGACCGGCAGCAATGGCAAGACCACGGTCACGCAAATGCTGGCGTCCATCCTGCGCGCCTGGAAGCAGGACGGTGCTTTTGCGACCGAAGGCAACTTCAACAACGACATTGGCGTGCCTTTGACGTTGCTGCGTCTGCGTGCCACCCACCAGGCCGGCGTGGTCGAACTGGGCATGAACCACCCTGGCGAAATTGCCAGTCTTGCAGCCATGGCGCGGCCCACCGTGGCCCTGGTCAACAATGCGCAGCGCGAACACCTGGAATTCATGGCCACGGTAGAAGCCGTCGCCCGCGAGAACGGCGCCGTCATCGCGGCACTGCCGGCCTCTGGCGTCGCGGTGTTTCCGGCCGACGAGACATACACACCGCTGTGGCGGGAACTCGCCGGCTCCCGCGCGGTGCTGACCTTTGCCGAGTCGGGCGGGGCCGAGGTCACCGGCAGCGCGCAATGGCTGGGTGGCGCCTGGCAGGTGCAGGCCGCCACGCCGCAGGGCGCTTTCGGTTTTTCCCTGCAGGTTGCCGGTCGGCACAACGTCAAAAATGCGCTGGCTGCCACGGCCTGCGCCCTGGCGGCCGGTGCGCCGCTGGCGGCCATTGCTGCCGGCTTGTCGGCCTTTGTTCCGGTCAAGGGTCGCTCGCGCGCCCTTCAGCTCCAGGCGGCGGGCCAGGCCCTCACGCTGATCGACGACAGCTACAACGCCAACCCGGATTCCGTGCGCGCCGCCATCGACGTCCTGGCCGAACTGCCGGGGCCGCGCCTGCTGGTGCTGGGCGACATGGGCGAGGTCGGTGATCAGGGACCTGCCTTCCATATCGAGGTTGGGGCCCATGCGCGTGCGCGCGGCATCGAGCAGGTGTTCACGCTGGGCGCGCAGTCTGCCGACGCTGCCAGGGCCTTCGGCAACGGCCGGCATTTTGGCGACGACATCAACGCCCTGAAGGCTGCCGTGATGGCTGCTTTGCCAGGCATGGCCAGCGTACTGGTCAAGGGTTCCCGCTTCATGAAGATGGAGCGCGTGGTCCAGGCCATCGCGGCCGACACCCAACAACAAAAAGAGGAGAAGGCATGAGCCCCCACGTTCACCTGCGTTCACTGCCCCCCGAGGGGGCTGAGTTCCGCTGCGTCTCGCAGCAGTGCGGTCTGCAAGACTATGCCTCCTTTGATGCGGCTCGGCAGGAGGCACCCCATGCTGCTTAGCCTGGCCCAGTGGTTGCAGACCATCTCGCCGGAATTCGGCTACTTCCGGGTGTTCCAGTACCTGACGTTTCGCGCGGTCATGGCCGCCTTGACTGCCTTGCTGATCGGCCTGATCGCCGGCCCTTATGTGATTCGCCGTCTGATCAGCCTCAAAATCGGCCAGCCTATTCGCGAATATGCGATGCAGACCCACCTGAGCAAGAGCGGCACTCCGACCATGGGCGGCGTCCTGATCCTGCTGGCCATCGGCATTTCCACGCTGCTCTGGTTTGACCTGAGCAACCGTTTTGTCTGGATTGTGCTGATCGTCACGCTCGGGTTTGGCGCCATCGGCTGGGCCGACGACTGGCGCAAGGTGGTGCACAAGGACCCCGAAGGCATGCGCTCGCGGGAGAAATACTTCTGGCAGTCGGTGATTGGGCTGCTTGCCGCCCTGTACCTGGTGTTCAGCATTTCGGAAAGTTCCAACCTGCGGGTGCTGGAACTGTTCATGAGCTGGGTGCAGTCCGGTTTTGACGTCAACCTGCCGCCCAAAGCCGGGTTGCAGCTGCCTTTCTTCAAGGAAATCAGTTACCCGCTCGGCGTGTTTGGTTTTGTGCTGCTCACCTACCTCGTGATTGTCGGCTCCAGCAATGCCGTGAACCTGACCGACGGTCTGGACGGGCTGGCGATCATGCCGGTCGTGATGGTCGGCTCGGCGCTCGGTGTGTTTGCCTATGTGACGGGCAGTGCCGTCTACTCAAAGTACCTGTTTTTTCCGCACATCCCGGGTTCGGGGGAGTTGCTGATTTTCTGCTCGGCCATGGCCGGCGCCGGCCTGGCTTTTTTGTGGTTCAACACCCATCCCGCGCAGGTTTTCATGGGCGACGTGGGCGCGCTGGCGCTGGGCGCCGCGCTGGGAACGATTGCGGTCATCGTGCGCCAGGAAATCGTGCTGGCCATCATGGGCGGCATCTTTGTTGTCGAAGCCCTGTCGGTGATGCTGCAGGTGATGTATTTCAAGTACAGCCGCATGCGGTTTGGCGAAGGCCGGCGCCTGTTCCGTATGGCTCCGTTGCACCATCATTTTGAAAAGAGCGGCTGGAAGGAAACGCAGGTGGTCGTGCGCTTCTGGATCATCACCATGCTGCTGTGCCTGGTCGGCCTGTCGACCTTGAAACTGCGATGAACACGAACGAATCCCCGCGTCCCGGCGATGCGCCCGCACAGCCTCCAGCGGAGGTGACGCCGGCGCATGGACCGGCGGCTGAGCCTGTGCCGGCGCAGGATGCGGCGCCGGCGTTGCCAGCGGAGACGCCCCTGGAGGAGCCGGTGCTCCAGGCCGCGCTGGAAGACGCGGGTCCGGGCGGTACCAAGGCGTCTGGCAAAGCGGCTGCACGGCCCCTGCCCGAGACCCTGACGGCCGCGCGCGATGCGGCTGAGTTTGTAGCGCAATTGTTCGCCGATGTGAGTACGCCCGATCAGGCCGCGCCAATCGCTCCCGAGGCCCACGTCCCGCAGCCGGCTGGCGAAACCGTGCAGGAAGGTGCGGAAGGCGACGCTGCCGCCACCGGGTCATCTGGCCAGGCGCCGGTGTCGGCGCTGCGCGACCTGCATGTCCTCATTCTGGGCCTGGGTGCTTCGGGGCTGGCCATGGCGCGCTGGTGCGTGCGCCAGGGTGCGCGTGTCACGGTGGCCGATACCCGCGAGACACCGCCCCAACTGGCCAGCTTGCTGGCCGATCTGCCCCAGGTCGATTTCCGCGCCGGCGCTTTCGGGTCCGGTCTGGTAGAGGGCACTGACATCCGTGCGGTCTTCAAAAGCCCGGGCCTGTCGCCTGCGGTCGTCGAGCCGGTTTGGCAGGTGGCCCAGGCCACCGGCCTGTGGACTGGCGGGGAACTGGACTTGTTCGCCCGCGCCTTGCATGAGCTGCAGGCCGAACGCGGCTATGCCCCCAAGGTGCTGGCGATCACGGGGACGAACGGCAAGACCACCACGACCGCGCTGACCGGCCAGCTGGTGGCCCATGGCGGCAAGACCGTGGCGGTGGCGGGAAACATCGGTCCCAACCTGCTGGACATGCTGGCCGGGCACCTCGAGGCGGGCAGCCTGCCCGAGGTCTGGGTGCTGGAGCTGTCGAGCTTCCAGCTCGCCGGCGTGCAGGGGTTTGAGCCCACCGCGGCCGCGGTGTTGAACCTGACGCAGGATCATCTGGACTGGCACGGCAGCATGCAGGCCTACGGCGCGGCCAAGGCGCGCATCTTTGGCAGCCGGGGCCAACTGGTGCTCAACCGTGATGATCCGGCGGTGATGGCCATGTTGCCAGAACCGGTGCGCCTCAAGCTGCAGAAGCCGAAGTGGCGCGAGTATGCGAGCTTTGGGCTGGAGGCCCCGCAGCGGCCGGGTGACTATGGCATCGAAACCGTCAATGGCATGGCCTGGCTGGTGCGTGCTGCCGAGGCCGACGAAACCGTCAAGCGCCGCAAGGACGAAGAAGTGGTGTTGTACATCCAGCGCCTGATGCCGGTCGAGGCCATGCGCCTGCGCGGCCGCCACAACGCCACCAACGCGCTGGCCGCGCTGGCGCTGGCCGGCACGGCGGGCTGCACCATGGCGTCCATGCTGCACGGCTTGCGTGAATACACCGGCGAGCCGCACCGCGTGACGCCGGTTGCGGTGGTGCGCGACGTCGAATATTTTGACGACAGCAAAGGCACCAACGTTGGTGCCACCGTGGCGGCGCTGACCGGCCTGGGCGCCGAACGCAAGCTGGTCCTGATCGCCGGCGGGGAAGGCAAGGGGCAGGATTTTTCTCCGCTGGCCGCACCCGTGCGCCAGCATGCCAGGGCGGTCGTGCTGATCGGGCGCGATGCGCCACTGATCCGTGCCGCGCTGGAGGGCGCGGGTGTTCCGCTGCTCGATGCCGATTCCATGCAGACCGCCGTGGAACTGGCGGCGCGGCAGGCGCAAACCGGTGATGCGGTGCTGATGTCGCCGGCCTGCGCGAGTTTTGACATGTTCGACAACTATGGGCACCGCGCCCAGGTGTTCTGCGACGCCGTGCAGGCGCTCGCCCAGGACGCGGGGGTGCTGTCATGACGGTGGCCGCCCGTCTTTCCGGCTGGTTCTCCAGCCTCGGCGGGGCCGCGCCCGAGGGCTTGCCAGTCCGGCTGGGCGGCCAGCGCCGCTCGCGTTCCGAGTCGGCGCCGGTACGCATGTCGGGGGTGGACCAGGCGCTGATCTGGGTCACGGTGGCGCTGCTGGTCTGGGGCCTGGTCATGGTGTACTCCGCGTCCATCGCCATGCCGGACAACCCGAAGTTCGCGCGTTATGCCCACACCCACTTCCTGCTGCGCCATGCGCTGTCGCTGGGGGTGGCTTTTGCGGTTGCCCTGCTGACCTTCCAGGTGCCGGTCTCGACCTGGGAAAAAATCGCTCCCTGGCTGTTTGTGGCCTCGCTGGTGCTGCTGATGCTGGTGCTGATTCCGTTCATCGGCAAGGGTGTCAATGGCGCACGCCGCTGGATCTCGCTGGGTTTCATGAACTTCCAGCCCTCGGAGCTCGCGAAGTTTGCCGTGCTGCTGTACGCCGCCGACTACATGGTGCGCAAGATGGAGGTCAAGGAGCGCTTTTTCCGCGCCGTCATGCCGATGGCCGTTGCCATTGGCATTGTGGGACTGTTGTTGCTGGCCGAACCGGACATGGGCGCCTTCATGGTCATCTCCGTGATCGCCATGGGCATTCTTTTCCTGGGTGGTGTCAATGCCCGCATGTTTTTTGTCATTGCCACCGTGGTGGTGATCGCCTTTGCCCTGATGGTGATGCTCAGCGACTGGCGACGTGAGCGGATTTTTGCCTATCTCGATCCCTGGAGCGACAAGTATTCGATGGGCAAGGGTTACCAGCTCTCGCACTCGCTGATCGCCTTTGGGCGCGGTGAGATTTTTGGCGTGGGCCTGGGCGGCAGCATCGAGAAACTGCACTGGCTGCCGGAAGCGCATACCGACTTCCTGCTGGCCGTGATCGGCGAGGAGTTCGGCTTCCTCGGCGTCTTGTGTGTCATCGGCGCCTTCATGTGGATGACTCGCCGCATCATGCACATCGGCCGCCAGTCGATTGCGCTGGACCGCCTGTTTGCCGGACTGGTCGCGCAGGGTGTGGGCATCTGGATCGGCTTCCAGGCCTTCATCAACATGGGCGTGAACCTCGGCGCCTTGCCGACCAAGGGCCTGACCCTGCCGCTGATGAGTTACGGCGGCTCGGCGATCCTGATGAACCTCATCTCCCTCGCCGTGGTGTTACGGATCGACTACGAAAATCGACTGCTGATGCGCGGAGGGCGACCATGAGCTACCTGACGAGGGGCCCCATCTTGATGGGGATCGACAGTAAAGCGAATGGGATGCGTTGCCGACGCCTGTCCGCGCGGGTTTCGCAACTTTGTCGGAGGCAACCGGCATGAGCAAATGCGCGCTCGTCATGGCTGGTGGCACCGGTGGCCACATCTTCCCGGGCCTGGCCGTGGCCGAGGCGCTGCGTGAGCGTGGCTGGCGTGTGCACTGGCTGGGCGGCAGGGGTACAGCCGACCATCCCAGCATGGAGAGCCAGCTCGTGCCGCCGCGCGGTTTTCCCTTTGAGAGCATTGAGTTTTCGGGTGTGCGCGGCAAGGGCGTGGCCACGCTGGCCTTGCTGCCGCTGCGCCTGCTCAAGGCCTTCTGGCAAAGCATGGCCGTCGTGCGCCGCGTCAGACCCGACGTGGTCGTGGGGCTGGGCGGCTACATCGCCTTTCCGGCAGGCCTGATGAGTGTGCTGCTGGGCAAACCGTTGGTGCTGCATGAGCAAAACTCGGTCGCCGGGCTCGTCAACAAGGTGCTGGCGGGTGTGGCCGACCGGGTCTTCACCGCTTTCCCGGGCGTGCTGAAAAAAGCGACCTGGGTCGGCAACCCCCTGCGCCCGGCCTTCACCCAGCAGCCCGACCCGGCGGCCCGGTTTGCCGGCCGCAGCGGGCCTTTGAGATTGCTGGTGGTCGGCGGCAGTCTGGGCGCGCAAGCGCTGAACCGCATCGTTCCGCAAGCCCTGGCCCTGATTCCCGAGGCGCAGCGTCCCCAGGTCATTCACCAGAGCGGCGCCAGGCAAATCGAGGCGCTGCGCGACAACTACCGCGCCGCCGGCGTGCAGGCCGAACTCACCCCCTTCATCAACGACACGGCCCGTGCTTTCGCCGAGGCCGACCTGGTGGTCTGCCGCGCCGGTGCCAGCACCGTCACTGAAATTGCGGCCATCGGCGCCGCGGCACTGTTCGTGCCGTTTCCGGCTGCGGTGGACGATCACCAGACCAGCAACGCCGCCTTTCTCGTGGACAACGGCGGCGGCTGGCTGGTGCAGCAGCGTGACCTGACACCCGGATTTCTGGCAGACATGCTACAAAAAACAGAGCGGCCAGCGCTTTTGCAGCGGGCGCTACAGGCCAAAAAGATGCAAAAAACAGATGCCACCGCCAACGTGGTGGCCGCCTGCGAGGAGCTGGCGACATGAAACACGCGATCAAACACATTCACTTCATCGGCCTGGGTGGCTCCGGCATGTCCGGCATTGCCGAGGTTCTGCACAACCTCGGTTACGTGATCTCCGGCTCCGACCTGTCGGACAGTGCCACCTTGCGACGTCTGGCCGGGCTAGGCATCCAGACCTTTGTCGGGCATGCCGCAGAAAACCTGGCCAGCGTGGATGCGGTGGTCACCTCCACGGCGGTGAAGCCCGACAACCCGGAGGTGCTGGCGGCGCGCGAAAAACGCATTCCGGTGGTGCCGCGTGCGCTGATGCTGGCCGAGCTGATGCGCCTGAAGCAGGGCATTGCGATCGCCGGCACACATGGCAAGACCACCACCACCAGCCTGGTCGCCAGCGTGCTGGCCGAAGGCGGGCTGGATCCGACCTTTGTGATCGGCGGCCGGCTCAACAGCGCCGGTGCCAATGCCCGGCTGGGTTCGGGCGACTACATCGTGGTCGAGGCCGACGAATCGGACGCCTCCTTTCTGAACCTGTTGCCCGTGATGGCGGTGGTGACCAACATCGATGCCGACCACATGGAGACCTATGGCCACGACTTCGGCAACCTGAAGAAGGCCTTCATCGATTTTCTGCACCGCATGCCGTTTTACGGCACGGCGATCCTGTGCACCGACGATGCGGCCGTGCGAGAGATCGTGCCGCAGATGTCCTGCCCGATCACCAGCTACGGCTTTGGTGAAGACGCCCAGGTGCGCGCGGTGAACGTGAAAGCCGTCGGCGGGCAGATGCACTTCACGGTGCAGCGGCGCAACGGCGTGACGCTGCCCGACCTGCCGGTGGTGCTCAACCTTCCCGGCGAGCACAACGTGCTCAATGCCCTGTCGGCCATCGCCATCGCGGTGGAACTCAACATCCCCGACGCCGCAGTGCAGAAGGCACTGGCCGAATTCAAGGGCGTGGGCCGGCGCTTCCAGCATTACGGCGATGTGCCGGCACCTGCCGGCGGCAGTTTCACCGTGATTGATGACTACGGCCACCACCCGGTCGAGATGGCCGCCACGCTGGCGGCAGCACGCGGCGCCTACCCGGGCCGGCGCCTGGTGCTGGCTTTCCAGCCGCACCGCTTCACCCGCACGCGTGACTGCTTCGAAGACTTTGTGAAAGTCATCGCCCAGGCCGACAGTGTGCTGCTGTCCGAGGTCTACGCCGCCGGCGAGGCGCCGATTGTGGCGGCCGATGGCCGTTCGCTGGCGCGCGCACTGCGGGTGGCCGGCAAGGTCGAGCCGGTGTTTGTTGACGACATCGAGGCCATGCCGCAGGCGATTGCCGACAACGCCCTGGATGGCGACGTGGTGCTGTGTATGGGGGCCGGCACGATTGGCGCGGTGCCCGGCAAGGTGGTCGATTTGCTACAGAAAAAAGAGCGTTCTGCGCAGGAAGGACAAGGGCTGTGAGCCTGAAAGACTCTTCATTTGGCAAGGTGGCGGTGCTGCTGGGCGGGCACTCGGCCGAGCGCGAGGTGTCGCTGATGTCGGGCCGCGGAGTGATGGAGGCGCTGCGTTCGCGCGGCGTGGATGCGCACGCCTTCGACCCGGCAGAGCGCGAGCTCGGCGAGCTCAAACGCGAGAACTTTGACCGCTGCTTCATTGCCTTGCATGGGCGGTTTGGCGAAGACGGCACGGTTCAGGGCGCGCTTGAACTGATGGGAATCCCCTACACCGGCTCAGGCGTGATGGCGTCGAGCATCGCCATCGACAAGGTCATGACCAAGCGCATCTGGCTGGCCGAGGGCCTGGCAACCCCGAAATACCTGTTGCTGCGGCGGGGCGCCTTTGAGCGTCGGCAGGTGATTGCGGTCCCCGACGACCTGGGTTTGCCGCTGATCGTCAAGCCGGCGCGCGAGGGTTCTTCCATCGGCGTGGTCAAGGTGGCCGGTTATTCCGGCATGGTCGATGCGGTGGAACAGGCGGCGCAAATGGATGCCGACGTGTTGTGCGAGCAGTTCATCAGTGGTGATGAGGTGACTTGTCCGGTGCTGGGCACCGGGGACAATGCGCGGGCCCTGCCGGTGATCCGCATTGTGGCGCCCGAGGGCAACTACGACTACCAGAACAAGTACTTCACCGACACCACGCAGTACCTGGTGCCCTGCGGGCTGCCGGCGGGCGAGGAAGCGGCGATCCAGGCGCTGGTGCTCAAGGCCTACCGCCTGCTGGGCTGCCGCGGCTGGGGCCGCCTTGATGTGATGATCGACGGCAAAACCCGCCAGCCCTACCTGCTGGAGATCAACACCTCGCCCGGCATGACCGGCCATTCGCTGGTGCCGATGTCGGCGCGCGCCGCGGGCATCAGTTATGAAGACCTCTGCCTGGACGTGCTGCGTACGGCCAGCCTGGACAACCCGAGAACGCAGGGAGGCGCTGCGTGAGCCAAACCCTGCCTGTCCCGCTGGACGTCAAGCTCATGAACACCACTTCGCTGGTGCTGGGGCTGGCGTTTGCGGGCATGCTGGTGACCTTCGGGGTGTCGTGGCTGCTGCAGCAGAACCTGTTTCGCCTCACCGCCATCCGGGTCGGCGGTGACCTCGGTCACAACAATGCAGTCACGCTGCGCGCCAATGTCGTGCCCAAGCTGACGGGAAATTTTTTCACCGCCGATCTGGTCCGCACGCAAGCGGCGTTCGAGAGTGTCCCCTGGGTGCGCAAGGCGGTGGTGCAACGCGAGTTTCCCAACCGGCTGCGGGTGGTGTTGCAAGAACACCAGGCGATTGCCTTCTGGGGCCTGGAGGGTGATGCCCGCCTGGTCAACAGCTACGGCGAGGTGTTCGAGGCCAACCAGGGCGACGTCGAGGCCGAGGATCTGCCGCTGCTCAGCGGACCGCAGGGCCAGGCTGCGCTGGTTCTGGCGGGTTACCGCCGGTTGGCCCCGGTGTTCAAAAAAATGGACGCCCGGCTGGAGCTGCTGGAGCTGACGGCCCGCGGCAGCTGGCGGGCCAGGCTCGAGGACGGCGTGGTCATCGAGCTGGGGCTGGGCTCCCCCGACGAGATCCACAGCCGTGCCGAGCGATTCGCCGCCACGCTGACACAGGTGTCCAGCAGGTTCGGCCGCAACCTCGAGTCGGCCGACCTGCGTTACAGCAACGGGTATGCACTCAAGCTCCGAGGCGTCACCACCACGGTGTTGGGCGGCAAAGAGGACAGGAAAGCAAAAAGGTAAAGATATGGCGAAAGAATACAAAGATCTCGTGGTGGGGCTGGACATCGGGACCAGCAAGGTCATGGCGGTGGTGGCCGAGGTCCTGCCCGGCGGCGAGCTCAAGCTCGCCGGGCTGGGCATCGCCTACAGCAACGGACTCAAACGCGGCGTGGTGGTCAACATCGACGCCACGGTGCAGAGCATCCAGCAGGCGCTCAAGGAAGCCGAACTGATGGCCGACTGCAAGATCGCGCGGGTTTACACCGGCATCACCGGCAGCCACATCCGCGGCATCAACTCCAGCGGCATGGTGGCGGTCAAGGACAAGGAAGTGACGCAGGCTGACGTGGCCCGCGTCATCGAGACCGCGAAGGCCATCAACATCTCCACCGACCAGCGCCTGCTGCTGGTCGAGCCGCAGGAGTTTGTCATCGACGGTCAGGACGTGCGTGAACCTATCGGCATGAGCGGCATCCGGCTGGAGGCCAAGGTGCACATCGTCACGGGCGCGCAAAGCGCGGCTGAAAACATCATCAAGTGTGTGCGGCGCTGCGGCCTCGAAGTGGACCAGCTGATGCTCAACCCGCTGGCCTCCAGCTTGTCGGTGCTCAGCCGTGATGAGCAGGAGCTCGGCGTGGCGCTGGTCGACATCGGCGCGGGCACCACCGACGTGGCGATTTTCACCGGTGGCGCGATCCGCCACACGGCGGTGATTCCGATTGCCGGCGACCTGATCACCAGTGACATCGCCATGGCGCTGCGCACCCCGACCAAGGACGCGGAAGACATCAAGGTCGAAAGCGGCTTCGCCAAACAGCTGCTGGCCGACCCGGACCAGCAGGTGGAGGTGCCGGGCCTGGGCGACCGCGGTCCGCGCATGCTGTCCAAACAGGCGCTGGCCGGCGTGATCGAGCCGCGCATCGAGGAAATTTTCTCGCTGGTGCAGCAGGTCATCCGCGAGTCGGGTTACGAGGAGGTGCTGTCGTCCGGCATCGTCATCACCGGCGGCAGCGCGGTCATGCCAGGCATGGTCGAACTCGGTGAAGACATTTTTCTCAAGCCGGTGCGGCGCGGCATCCCGCGCTATTCCAGCGCGCTGGCGGACATGGTGGCCCAGCCGCGTGCCGCCACCGTCATGGGGCTGCTTGAGGAAGCCCGGCTGGCACGCATGCGCGGGCACCGGGTCGCGCAGAAGGCGGGCAGTGTTCACAACGCTTTTGGCCGGGTCAAGGACTGGCTGGTGGGGAACTTCTGATGAAAAAATTTACGGCTTTTATCTGGCGGAGTCCGCGTTGCAGCCACTCGGGGGGCGCCGATCCCCCTGCGTGAGGGCTCTTGCTCCTGAAAAGAAACGAATAAAAAATTTTTGGCAACTGCAACATATGGATAGGAGGCTCACATGAGCATCGAAATGATTGAAATCGAAGAGTTCAACCAGGGCACGCAGATCAAGGTGATTGGCGTGGGCGGCGGCGGTGGCAACGCGGTCGAACACATGATTGAACGCAATGTCCAGGGCGTGGAGTTCATCTGCGCCAACACCGACGCACAGGCGCTCGGCCGCGGCAGTGCGCACAAGCAGATCCAGCTCGGCGGCAGCGGCCTGGGTGCAGGCAGCAAGCCCGAGAAGGGCCGTGAAGCGGCCGAGATGGCAGTGGACGACATCCGTGCCGCCATCGCCGGTGCACACATGCTGTTCATCACCGCCGGCATGGGCGGCGGCACCGGTACCGGCGCAGCGCCGGTGATTGCGCGCATTGCGAAAGAAATGGGCATCCTCACCGTCGGGGTGGTGACCAAGCCTTTCGAGTTCGAGGGTGGACGCCGCATGACCAATGCCGACCTCGGCCTGGCCGAACTCGAAGCCAACGTGGATTCGCTGATCGTGGTGCTCAACGAGAAACTCCTCGAGGTACTGGGCGACGACGTGACGCAGGACGAGGCCTTTGCGCATGCCAACGACGTGCTGAAAAACGCGGTCGGCGGCATTGCCGAGATCATCAATGTGCCCGGCCATGTGAACGTTGACTTCGAAGACGTGCGCACCGTGATGGGTGAGCCCGGCAAGGCCATGATGGGCACGGCTCGCGCCAACGGTCCGGACCGCGCGCGCATCGCGGCCGAACAGGCCGTCGCCTGCCCCCTGCTCGAAGGCATCGACCTGTCGGGCGCCAAGGGTGTGCTGGTGCTGATCAGCGCCGCCAAGGGTTCGCTCAAGCTCAACGAGTCCAAGCTCGCGATGAACACCATCCGCGCCTACGCCTCGCCGGATGCGCATGTGATCTACGGCACGGCCTACGACGACGACCTGGGCGAGGACATCCGCGTCACCGTGGTGGCCACCGGCCTGAGCCGCCAGGGCATGCGCCGCACGGCGCCTCCGCTGCAGGTGCTGCGTACCGGCACGGACAACATGCCGGTGCTCAATATGGCGGTTGGCGGCGCCACCGTCAGCGGTGCCCACCCGGGTGGCAGCAGCATGGGTTCGGCACAGACCGATTACGGCAACATGGCTGTCCCCAGCGTCTGGCGCACCAACCGCACGCAGGCGGCGGCCAAAGTCGATGCGCTGGCTTCGGGCGGCATGGACGACTTCGAGATTCCGGCTTTCCTGCGCAAGCAGGCGGATTGATCGATGTAAAGCTACTGCGCAACCCGATCTCGCGTCTGCGGTGCTCACCGTACCTGGGTACGTATCCGCTCCTCAACGCAAGCTCGGGCTGCTCGCTACGCTTTCCATTGGATCAATCAGTGTTTTGATCGCTGACCGCTAATCACACAGGCTATGTGCGTCATTGCGCATGGCCCGGTGCGTTTGGTCCGGCCCCAAACTAAAATGATGTCATGCTGGCGCAAAGAACCCTCAAATCCCTGACCAAGGCGGTCGGTGTGGGCCTGCACAGCGGTCAGCGGGTCGAGCTGACCTTGCGGCCGGCGGCGCCGGACACCGGCATTGTGTTCAGGCGCGTGGATCTTCCGCAGCCGGTGGACATTCCCATCTCTGCGCAGGCGGTGACCGACACGCGCCTGGCCTCCACCATTTCCAGCGGCAGCGCCAAGGTGCACACGGTCGAACACCTGATGTCGGCCTGTGCCGGCCTGGGGATCGACAACCTGTACGTGGACATCACCGCCGAAGAGGTGCCGATTCTCGACGGCTCGGCTTCCTCGTTTGTGTTTTTGCTGCAGTCGGCCGGCATTGAACTGCAGGCTGCGCCCAAGCGTTTCATCCGCGTTCTCAGGCCGGTCGAGGTGCGTGAAGGGCAGGGCGCCGGCGAGAAATGGGCACGCCTGTCGCCCTACAACGGCTACAAGCTGGGGTTTGAAATCGACTTCGACCATCCCGCGGTGGATTCCACCGGTCAGCGTGTGGAGTTCGACATGGGCAGCGGCTCCTACAGCCGCGACATCGCCCGCGCCCGCACCTTCGGTTTTACCAAGGACGTCGAGATGATGCGCGCCAACGGGCTGGCGCTGGGCGGGGGCCTGGACAATGCCATCGTGATGGACGATTACCGCGTGCTCAACACCGACGGCCTGCGTTACAACGATGAATTCGTCAAACACAAGATCCTCGATGCGATGGGCGATCTGTACCTGCTGGGCAAACCGCTGCTGGCTGCCTACACGGCCTTCCGTTCGGGCCATGCGCTGAACAACAAGCTGCTGCGCGAACTGCTCTCGCACGAAGATGCCTGGGAAGTCGTCACGTTCGACGATGAAAAAAACGCACCCCGGGGTTTTGCGCAACTGGCGCGGGCCTGGTAATGCCTTCGCGCGAGACCTGACATGGCTGTTTTCCGTGTCGCCATCTTCCTGTTGCTGTTTGCGGCCGGCGCATCGTTCGCGCTGTACGCGATCACTTCCCAGGTCCGCTACAAACACACCGGGCTCGCCATCCTCAAATGGACCCTGCTGGCTGCCTTCGTCTTTTTTGCCGTGCTGATTGCGGACCGGCTGATCTGAGGCGGGCGCCTCAGTGGTGCCGGCCGTCCTTGAAGGAGGCGGTGGAAGTGCGGCCCAGCGTGGTGGCCCGCGCCAGAATCGCCGCCGAACCGCCCACATGGGCATGGGTGATCGCCAGGCCGAGCGCGTCAGCCGCGTCCTTGCCTGGCAGCGACGGCAACTTCAACAGGCGCATCACCATCTCCTGGACCTCGGGCTTGCCGGCCTTGCCATAACCGGCGACCGCCTTTTTCATCTGCAGCGGTGTGTACTCGGCCACTTCGATGTTGCAACTGACCAGCGCCGTGACACAGGCGCCGCGCGCCTGGCCCAGCATCAGCGTGGCCTGCGGGTTGACGTTGACAAACACGATCTCGCACGCCGAGCTGTCGGGACTGTAGCGGGCCGTGATTTCGCAGATGCCGTCGAACAGCACCTTCAGCCGCGCTGGCAGGTTGCCCCGGTCCAGGTGTGTTGTCTTGATGGTGCCGCTGGCCACATAACTCAGCGCATGGCCCTCCACATCAATCACGCCGAAGCCAGTGATCTGCAATCCGGGGTCGATTCCAAGAATACGCATCTGCTCTGTTTTTAATAGCTGTTTCAGTCCGCCGGTATTGGGCTAGAGCCCGAAATACCATCGGACCGAATGAAAGAACACAGGCGCTGCAAAACACAGGGCATCGACCCGGTCCAGCAGGCCGCTGGCGCCGGTGACCGACCGGCCTTCGCTGCCCCAATTGGTAATGCCGCGGTCGCGCTTGAGCGCTTTCATCACCAGGTGGCCGAGCGAGCCGGCCACGCAGGCGGTCAGCGCCATGGCCACGGCCTGACCCGGCTTGAAGGGTGTCAGGCCCGACATCAAGCCGCCGACAAACCCCCCGACCGCCAGCCCGATCAGCCAGCTGCTCCAGTGGAAACTCTGGCTCACCTGCGGCGCCGTGGGCGGGCGCGGCCACTTGCGCGCGGCGAGGTGCTGCACCAGCATGCCGGTCTGCACGACAAACACCAGAAAAAAGACGAGGAAGGCGTTTTTGCCGCCGTAGCCCGGAAAATCCAGCAGCAACAGGGCCGGCACATGGCTGATGCCATAAACACAGACCATGATGCCCCACTGCAGCTTGGCATTGCGCTCCAGAAAGCGCTGGGGGTCGTTGGCCAGGGCGCTGACCACCGGGATCGCCAGGAACACATACACCGGGATGAACACAGTCACCAGGTCAAAGCGCTCGGTCATGACCAGCCAGAACTGGACCGGCAGCACCCCAAAAAAAGCCAGCACCAGGCTGCGGTGGTCGCCGCGGCGGGTCGGCGACAGCGTGATGAATTCGCGCAGCGCGAAAAATGCCACCAGTGCAAACAGCAGGGTGGCCACCGTCTCGCCCAGGGCCCAGCCGATCCAGAACACGGTACACATGAGCCACGAGGTGTTGAGCAGGCTGCTGAACTCCTTGATGTCCTGCGTGCGGATCTCGTCCTCGCCGTTGTCGCGCAGTGACATGACGAGCGCCGCGATGCTGGCAGCAATCAGCAGGCCGAACACCATGACAAACAGCAGGCCGACTTGGCTGGAAGGGCTCAGGTTGCGCAGAAAACTGCTCATCAGCTTTCCCTCAGTGCCAGCACAGCGTCCCGCGCACGCGCCAGGAAGGCGCTGCGGTCCTCACCTTCCTGCAGCGCCATGGGCACGCCGAAGGTGACCGAACACAGGATGGGCACCGGCACCACTTCCCCCTTGGGCATGACGCGCTGCACGTTGTTGATCCACGCCGGCACCAGCACCACCTGCGGAAATTTCTGCGCCAGGTTGTACAGGCCCGACTTGAAGGCCTGAGGCTCCTCCTGGTTGCCGCGCGTGCCCTCGGGAAACAGGATGATGGAGTCGCCGCTTTCGAGGGCATCGATCAAGGGCTCCAGCGGATCCTGGTCGCTGGTTTTTGCGCGGTCCACGTAGATCGCGTTGAACACCGCCGTGGTGAGCCACTGCTTGAACGGCGTTTTGGTCCAGTAGTCCCTGGCCGCGATGGGCCGGGTGATGCTGCGCAGCTCACTGGGCAGGGCGGCCCAGATCAGCACCAGGTCGGCATGGCTCTGGTGGTTGGCGAAATAGATGCGTTGCTCGGCCTTGGGCGGGCAACCCTGCCAGCGCGCCTGCGCACCGGTCAGTGCCCGGATCAATCCGAGCAGGAAGAAACTCATCCATTTCGCCAACATGTCAGGGCACCTCCACGCCGCCCATGCGCGCGGCGATGGTGGAGGCGCGCGAGGCCAGGTAGCCCGAACCCGGGCGGGTCTCGAAGTACTTGGGGCGCGGCAGCATGACGGCCAGGCGCGCGGCCTCGTAGGCGCTGAGTCTGGCGGCAGGCTTTCGGAAATAATGCTGGGCCGCGGCTTCGGCGCCGAACACGCCTTCGCCCCATTCGACATTGTTGAGGTAGATTTCCAGGATGCGCTGCTTGCTCAACAGGGCTTCGAGCAGCAGGGTCAGCACCAGTTCCTGCCCCTTGCGCATCAGGGTGCGTTCGCCCGAGAGAAACAGGTTTTTGGCCAGTTGCTGGGTGATGGTAGACCCGCCCACAATTTTCGGTGGTTTGGCGGCTTTGGCTGCACCTGCGGGCGCGGCGCGGCTGGACAGCTTTCCGTTGGCCTTTTCGGCGCGCTGCTCGGCCTGGGTGTTTTTCTCCCAGGCCTTTTCGAGGGCTTCCAGGTCCACGCCTTCGTGCTCGACAAAGGTCGCATCTTCGGAAGCGATGACTGCACGTTTGAGGTTGGCTGACAGCTCGGCATAGGGCACCCACTGCTGGCGCCATTTGAGCTCGTCCTTTTCCGTCGCCAGGCGATAGGCTTCCGAACGCTGGAAGGCCGTGGACTGCGGGTCCACCACGGCCATCAGGGCGATGCGACCGACAAAATAAAGCTGCAGCGCCACGGCGGCCAGCAGCACCAGCAGCATCCAGCGCAGCAGGGCCTTCATGCGGGCGCCTTCGGCTGTTGTTGTTGTTGTTGCATTTCCATGAGCACCTGGGCAGACGGCGGGCGCACGCCACGCCAGAACAGGAAGGACTCGGCCGCTTGCTCCACCAGCATGCCCAGACCATCGCGCGGCACGGCGCCGTGGGCCCGCGCCCAGTCGGCAAAGCCCTGAGCGGCCGGCCCATACATCATGTCGTAGGCCAGTGCGCCGGGTTTGAGCACGCTGGGGTCCAGCGTGATGGCCGCACCGCCGAGGCTGCTTGCCGTGGCATTGACAATCACATCAAAATCGGCCTCCAGCCCTTGCAGGTCCTGCGCCACCAGCTCTGTTTTTTGTAGCAACTGCTGCAGCGAAGGATGGCTGGCGTGGTGCGCCACCAGCAGGGCCGCGCGCGCGTGCGTGCGGTTGGCAACAACCAGGCGGCGCGGGCCGGCCGCCAGCAGCGGCCCCAGCACGCCGGCCGCGGCACCACCGGCGCCCAGCAGCAGCAGGTCCCGCCCGGCCAGCGGGACGCCTGCATTGTTCTGGATGTCGTTGACCAGGCCGATGCCGTCGGTGTTGTCGGCTTCAATGCGGCCGGCGTCGAACTTCAGCGTGTTGGCGGCCTGCGCCAGCTGGGCGCGGTCTGTGGCGGTACCGGCCAGCCGGAACGCCTCGAACTTGAAGGGCACGGTGACGTTGCAGCCGCGTCCACCACTGTTTATCCATTGCTGCAGCGTCGCGGCGAAATGGTCCAGCGGCGCCAGCAGCTTGCAGTAGTCCATGGCCTGGCCGGTCAGCTCGGCAAAACGCGCATGGATGGCGGGCGACTTGCTGTGTTCCACCGGGTTGCCGACGACGCCATAGTGATCCATGCGGGCGCTCATCGATCGGTGAGTTTGGTTTCAAGCGTCTCGTCGCGCGTGAACCTGAAACGCGAGACCACCACGATCTGGTCGGCCTTGCGGCGCATGGCCTCGCTGAAACGGTCAAACGGGCCGGTGCTGCGCGCAATGCTCTGCGCGCGCCGGTCCAGCGTCAGGTTGCCCGAGGTTTCGGCCACCTCGGTGGACAGGATGCGACCGTCGTGGTTCACCGTGAGCACCATGGTGAGTTCGCCGTACAACTTCTTGCCGGCCTGCTCGGGAAAGTTCACCGTGCCCTTTTCCTCGATCTTGCGGCGCAGCGTGTCGTAGTACACGGCATACACCTCCTCGCGGGTCGCAGGGCTGATGTAACGCTTTTTGGGCCGCGCATTTTCTTCGTTGATGCGCCGTTCGATTTCCGCCAGGATCTTGATCAGCTGCTTGCGTTTTTCCTCGCGCTCGACCTGGGCCGGGTCGGCGGATGCCACTTTGGGGTCAGGCGGCGGCATGGCTGCGAGCTGCTTCTTGATCTGTGCCAGCAGCATGGTCTGCTGCTCCTGCATGGTCTCGACCTTGCGCTGCGCATCTTCGCTGGCGTCACCCAGTTCGGTCAGCGCCGAAGGCGGCAGCGGGCTGGTGGCGCGGCCTTTTTCGGCCTCGCCACCGCCGGCCAGCGAGGCCTGGGCAATGGCCTTGGCCTGGTCCGGGCGTTCGCTGGACTTCGCGTTGACGAGGATCACCTCCAGCGGCGTGTCCTGGAAAATCCGGTTGAAACGTTCCGGATCGACAAAACGCACGGTCAGCAGGACCGCATGGACGGCGAGCGATACGCCCAGGGCGATGTGCAGGGTGCTGGGAGACTTCACAGGACTGGATTATGGGTGCTAAGCCGTGCCTGCCGCAGCGGCGGCGTCGTCGGCCGGCTCGTTCAGATCGACGGCGATCGAGATCGGACCCGCGGCGATTTCCGATTCGTTGTCTTCCTCGGCCACCTGCTCGGCACCGGCGTCGTCCAGCACGGCGTCCAGGCGCTCAAGCACCGTGCTGTGGATGTCGAGCGTGATCTCGTCGATGTCGCCCAGCCGGATGCGCACCTTCGCGCCGCGCGGCAGCCCCTGGGCACCAGCGGCCGGCAATACCAGCGGCAGGTCGTCGGCGCGCACCAGATTGTCCTTGAAGGCCGTCGCCGTGAGCTCGGTGATCTTGTTCTGCTGCAGGTATTTGAGCGTCCAGTAACGCTCGATGCCGGCCTGAAAACCGTTGTAGGCGCTGTAGGCGCCATCAAAGCCGGAGATGATGGAAAACAGCTCCGCGTCTTTCGGCTTGAACGGTGCGGCCAGCGCGGCCGTGCGGCCGTGTTTGACGCAGGCGATGATCTGCCACTGGTTGACCAGGTCGGTGTAGCGGCGCAGCGGCGAGGTGGCCCAGGCGTAACTTTTGACGCCTATGCCGGCATGCGGCAAGGCCTTGGTGCCCATGCGGACCTTGACGCCCGGCAGCAGGCTGGCCTGGCTGCGGTAAATGCCGGGTACGCCATGCGTTGCCAGCCACTCGCCCCAGGTGCTGTTGGCCAGGATCATGGCCTCGGCGACGATCAGGTCCAGCGGCGCACCGCGTTTGCGGATGCCGATGCTGACCGTCTCGTTGCCTTCCGGCTCCTTGCCCGGGGCAATGTCGAGCGAGAAGTTGTAGTCAGGCCGGTTGAAGTTTTCCGGCTTGCCGCGCACCACTTCGCGCTGGGCCTTCAGGTACATGGCCAGCCGGTGCAAAAAGGTCAGCTCCACCCCCCAGGGGATGGCGGTGGGCGGTGCGGCCTGCGCCGCTTCGAAAAAAGCTTCGTTGAAAGTGCCGTCCAGCTTGTCGTGGCGCAGGTTGCTCACAATGGGCACCTGCTCCAGCCGCGTCACCGTCTCCCCGATCGCCAGCGTGGCTTCGTCGAAGGTGACATACAGCGACAGGGCCGGGCAGTTGCGCCCTTCCTGCAGCGTGTAGCTTTGCACCACCTCGTCGGGCAGCATGGTCAGCTTGTAACCCGGCATGTACACCGTGGACAGGCGTGCGCGTCCCAACGCGTCCACCGGGCTGCCCGGCAGCACGGCCAGCCCCGGCGCGGCAATGTGAATGCCCAGCGTGACCGTGCCATTGCCTCCCTGACTCACGAGGCCCTGCACCGACAGCGCGTCGTCAATCTCGGTGGTGCTGGAGTCGTCGATGGAAAACGCCCGGACGTCCGCCAGGGGCAGCTCGTCGCTGATGGCAGGGGCCTGCACGGCCGGAAAACCCGTGCCTTTCGGGAAGTTTTCAAACAGGAAGCGTTTCCAGTGAAACTGGTAGGGCGAGGCAATCGCGCCTGATTGCTGCAGCAGGTCCAGCGGCGCCTTGTGCGCCGAGCGCGAGGCCTCCACCACGGCCTTGTATTCGGGGCTGTTCTTGTCGGGCTTGAACAGGATCTTGTAGAGCTGCTCGCGCACTGGCACCGGGCACTGGCCCTGCGTCAGTTCTTCGGCCCAGGCGCTGATTTGCGCGATGACCTGTTTTTTCTTCTCGATGGCCACCAGCGCCTGCTGCAGGATCTCGGCCGGCGCCTTGCGAAAGCGTCCCTTGCCGGCGCGGCGGAAGTAATGCGGCGCCTCGAACAGGCGGAACAGGGCGGCGGCCTGCTGCTCGGTGGAGGCCGGTTTGGCCGGGTCGGCGCTGAAATAGTCACGCGCCAGGTCGGCAAAGCCGAATTCCTCGTCGCTCGCAAATTCCCAGGCCAGGTCCAGCTCGATCTCCGTACTCAACTTCTGGCCGGCAGCGACCAGCTCGGCAGGCGCCGGTTTTTCAAATTTCAGCAGCGCATTGGCCGCCTTGACCTTGACCCGTTTGCCCGAGTCGAGCTCCACCTGCAGCGAGGTGTCCGCTTCGGACAAGATGCGGCCGGCCAGAAACTTGCCGGCCTCTTCAAACAATACAAACAAAACGTCATCCTTTGGTTACTCTGGACCGACAATCCGACGCCGTTGCTACGTCCGGGCTGCAGTACCAGCTAGTGTAATCAGCCGCCCCCCGGCCAGCCTCAGGCGAGTTCCAGGAAGTCCATCACCTCCGGCAGGTGGCGCTCGAAGTCGCTGATGGCGTGGTCGCCGCCTTCCAGCAGCCTGATGCGGGCGCCGGCGTAGCGGCCGGTCATTTCGCGCCAGTCCAGCACCTCGTCGCCCTTGGCGATCACCGCAAAATAGTCTTGCGGCCGCGCGAGGGGGCCGTGTGCCAGCAGGCGCAGCTCATCGACAAATCCTGGCTCGAAGAAAAAGTGTTCATTCGGGTCGTGCCACGCGGTCTGCTCGCCGATGTACTTCGCCAGGTCGCGCGCCGGATTCACCGCCGGGTTGAGCAACACGGCCTTGCAGCTGCAGGTTTCGGCCACCTGCGTGGCGTAGAAGCCGCCCAGCGACGAACCCATCACCGCCATGGTGTCACGCGGCCCGCCGGCGATACCCTGGCTTACCAGCTCCATTGCTTCCCGCGGTGAAGGCGGCAGTTGCGGACACCACCAGACCACCTCGGGGTGGTGGGCTTGCATCCAGGCGGTGACCTGCCGGGCTTTGGCGGACTGGGGGGAGGAGCGGAAGCCGTGGAGGTAGAGGAGGTGGGTGGTGGGCATGGGGCGTATGGTAAATCCCTCTGTGTTCCTTTGAGTCCCTTTGTGGCGGCCGGCTGTTGTGGATTATTTGAATAAAAAGTGGCTGCAGCCCTTGTCCCGTAAGCGCAAGTAGCTATTGAATTGATAGCGTTGTGGCGTGTCGTTCGGGCTGGGCTTGGCCTGTCCTGAGCCTGTCGCAGGGTTGAAGCCGCCTTTTCCTCCTGCGCTGGGGCTCGCCAACAGCCCGGGTCTCGCCCCGGCGGGCGACTTACTTTTGGCGAAACCCGCAAAGCGGGTTTTCTTTGCTCGCCAAAGGCGCGTTGCACGCGCGGGGTTCGCTCACTTCGCGAAGCGAAGTTAGGCGAACACCACACCTAAGGAAAAGAAAGGCGACCCGATGGTCTGGGTCCCCTGCGCTTCGCTCCGGGGCAACCTGCGCTGCTCGACTCCGGCGGGGGTCGGCAGAACTCGGCTAGCGCCTCGGACAACTGCCGCCCTGATCCCGCCTCCGTCTGCGCTGCTCGGCCCAGCCCGACGGGTGGGGGGAACAAATGCGGGTTCGGGTGCGGGGAGACATGACGCGCAAAGCGCGTCATATCGGGGCACGCGGCCGTCATGTTTGCACGCGAGCGCAGCACACGCGGCCAGATGAAGCTCCCCGCCATCGCCCAGCGGGGCGAGGGAGGGGCGGGGGAGGGAGTGGGGAGTTGGACCTACTGTCCAGTGCAAACCCAAGGCGCAGCGTGATGCCGGATTAACTTCAATTCACAAACCGCCAGCGCAAGGCTGGCAGATAATCCCCCCTCATGTCCGCCGTTTTCGACAAACCCTCCCTTTTCCAGCGCGCCGCCCCGATGTTCCAGGGTTTTGACGGGCCGTTGGCGTTTGCCGTTTTCCTGCTGGCCAGCGCCGGCCTGATGATCATGTATTCGTCCGGCTTCGACCACGGCACGCGTTTTGTGGACCATGGCCGCAACATGCTCATCGCCGGGGGCATCATGTTTGTGGTGGCGCAGATCCCGCCGCAGCGCCTCATGGCGTTTGCCGTGCCCCTGTATGTGCTGGGCGTGGCCCTGCTGGTGGCCGTGGCGATTTTTGGCATCACCAAAAAAGGCGCCAAACGCTGGATCAACCTGGGCATCGTGATCCAGCCCAGCGAGATCCTGAAAATCGCCATGCCGCTGATGCTGGCCTGGTGGTTCCAGAAACGTGAAGGGCAGTTGCGTCCGCTCGACTATCTGGTCGCCGGCCTGCTGCTGCTGGCGCCGGTGGGGCTGATCATGAAGCAGCCCGACCTGGGCACCTCGCTGCTGGTGCTGGCGGCCGGCCTGGCGGTGATTTTTTTTGCGGGACTGAGCTGGAAGCTGATTGCGCCGCCGGTGCTGCTGGTGCTGGCCGGCATTTTCCTGGTGGTCTGGTTCGAGCCGCAACTGTGCGCCGACGGCGTGCGTTGGCCGGTGCTGCACGACTACCAGCAGCAGCGCATCTGCACGCTGCTTGACCCGACGCGGGACCCGCTCGGCAAGGGCTTTCACATCATTCAGGGCATGATCGCCATCGGCTCGGGGGGAATGTTCGGCAAGGGCTTCATGCAGGGCACGCAGACCCACCTGGAGTTCATTCCTGAACGCACCACCGACTTCATTTTTGCCGCCTACTCCGAGGAGTTCGGGCTGGTCGGCAACCTGCTGCTGATTGCCGGCTTCATTTTCCTGATCTTTCGCGGCCTGATCGTTGCGCTGGAGGCCCCCACGCTGTTTTCCCGCCTGCTGGCCGGTGCGGTCACCATGATTTTTTTCACCTACGCTTTCGTCAACATGGGCATGGTCAGCGGCATCCTGCCGGTGGTCGGTGTGCCGCTGCCCTTCATCAGTTACGGCGGCACGGCCATGGTCACGCTGGGGCTGGCGGTCGGGATATTGATGTCGATTTCAAAAGCCAAACGGCTTGTGCAATCTTGAGTGCACGACCATTGAGTGCACGACCAGCCGTTGCAATCATCGGGATCGGCAACATGGGTGGCGCCATGGCGGCCAACCTCCTGACGCGGGGCTGGGCCGTAGAGGTCTGCGACATCGATCCTGCCAAAGTCGCCGATTTGAAAGAAAAAGGGGCTTCAGCCCTTGCTGTACCTGCGCAGGCAGCTATTAATTCAGTAGCATTTATTGTTTGTGTGGTGGATGCCGCTCAGACCGACGTCGTGTTGTTCGGGCCGCACGGCCTGGCCCGCATGTTGCAGCCGGGGCACACCGTGATGCTGTGCCCGACGATCTCACCGCAGGATGTCGAGGCTTTTGCGGTGCGGCTGGCGGCGCTGGGTGTGCACACGCTGGACGCGCCCATGTCGGGCGGCCCCGCGCGGGCGCGTGATGGCTCCATGAGCCTCATGGTCGCCTGCGCACCGGCCGTGTATGAACAGCAGGCGGGCTTGCTGCAGGCCCTGTCGGGCAAGGTCTTTCGCATCAGCGACCACCCTGGCGATGGCGCCCGTACCAAGCTGGTCAACAACCTGCTGGCCGGCATCAACCTGGTCGGGGCGGCCGAAGTGCTGGCCCTGGCCGGGCGGCTGGGGCTGGATCCAGCGCGGACGCTGGACGTCATCGAACAGTCCAGCGGCCAGAGCTGGATAGGCTCCGACCGCATGCGCCGGGCTCTTGCCGGCGACTATGCGCCGCGCGCGCATGTGACGCTGCTCGAAAAGGACACCCGCCTGGCGGTGGAGGCGGCCCGGGCCGCCGGCTTCGAGGGGCCGCTTGGCGCACATGCCAGCGAAGTGTTTGCTGCAGCCCATCGGGCGGGGCTGGCCGGGCTTGATGACGCGGCGATTTTCAGATACCTGGCTGACCAGTAAGCACTGTCTCCCGCGTCGCTGCTGCGTTGCCGGCGTCCGGTTGCACGTCACGCAACCAGGGTTGCCAGAACGCCTGTGGCAGGGTACAAGCGGGATGCCTGTTTGTTCATCCCTGCTTTCAATTAAAGGAGCTTCGCCATGGCCGGTAAATTCGAACTCAAGAAGTCCAAAAACGACAAGTATTTCTTCTCATTGCTGGCAGGCAATGGGCAGACCATTCTGGCCAGCGAGATGTACGACGCCAAGGCCAGCGCCCTGGCAGGCATCGAATCGGTCAAGAAAAATGCCGGTGACGACGCCCGGTATGTGCGTCTTGACGGCAAGGACGGATCGCCCTATTTCACCCTGCGTGCCGGCAACAACCAGGTGATCGGCCAGAGCCAGATGTACGCCAGCGCGGCTGCGCGCGACAACGGCATCGAATCGTGCAAAACCAACGGCCCGGGTGCGGCGACCAGCGACCTGAGTGCCTGATCGTCGCCAGAGACGATCGTTGTTCCGGGCGTCTTCCCGCCCCGGGCGACAGAAGCCTTGCAGGGACGGGGCCGGGTCAGACTGCCTACAATGACAGCATGACCTCACTCAAATCCTCGCCGGCCTCTGCCCGCAAGACAGCTTTCACCGGTGCGCGGGCCGCCCGTCCCAGCGCCGACGCGACGTCGGAACGGCTGGCGATTGCGCAAAAGCTGCTGCTCGCACCTTTCGGGCTGACCGAGGCGCATTTGAGCCGGGCGCTCGGAGAAATCACCTCGCACGGCGTCGACGACGCCGACCTGTATTTCCAGTACACCCGCAGCGAAGGCTGGAGCCTGGAAGAAGGCATCGTCAAGACCGGCTCCTTCAGCATCGACCAGGGCGTGGGCGTGCGTGCGGTCAGCGGTGAAAAAACCGCGTTTGCCTACTCCGACGATATCTCCGAGGCGTCGCTGCTCGACGCGGCGCGTACCGTGCGCACCATCTCGGCGGCCACCCGTGCCGGCCGCGTTAAGGTGCCGGCACGCAAGGTCGCGCCCGGTCGCTCGCTGTACCGCGACATGGACCCGATCGCCACGCTGGGCAGCACGGCCAAGGTCAAGCTGCTCGAACGCGTGGAAAAACTCGCCAAGGCGAAAGACCCGCGCATCGTGCAGGTGATGGCTGGCCTGGCCAGCGAATACGACGTGGTGATGGTCGCGCGCGCCGACGGTACGCTGGCCGCTGACGTGCGGCCGCTGGTGCGGCTGTCGGTCACCGTGATTGCCGAGAAAAAAGTCGCCGGCGTGAGCCGCCGCGAGATGGGTTCGGGCGGCGGCGGCGGGCGTTTCGGCCTGGCCTACTTCGACGAGGCGCAGATCAACGAATATGTCAATGACGCGGTGAAGGCGGCCCTGTCCAACCTGGAAGCGCGTCCGGCCCCGGCCGGCGAAATGACTGTGGTGCTTGGCCCCGGCTGGCCCGGCATCCTGCTGCATGAGGCGATTGGCCACGGGCTGGAAGGCGACTTCAACCGCAAGGGTTCCAGCGCGTTTTCGGGCCGTATCGGCGAGCGTGTGGCCGCCAAAGGCGTCACTGTGCTCGATGACGGCACAATTGCCGACCGGCGCGGCTCGCTCAACGTCGATGACGAAGGCAACGCCAGCCAGCGCAACGTGCTGATCGAGGACGGCATCCTCAAGGGCTACATCCAGGACTCGCTCAATGCGCGCCTGTCCGGCGTCAAACCCACCGGCAACGGCCGCCGCGAGAGTTATGCCCACGTGCCCATGCCGCGCATGACTAACACCTACATGCTGGGCGGCGACAAGGCGCCCGAAGAAATCGTCGCCAGCATCAAGAAGGGCCTGTACGCCACCAATTTCGGCGGCGGCCAGGTCGACATCACCTCCGGCAAGTTTGTGTTCTCCGCGAGCGAAGCCTTCTGGGTCGAAAACGGCAAGATCCTGTATCCCGTCAAGGGCGCGACGATTGTCGGCAACGGTCCCGATGCGCTGACCCGCGTCACCATGATGGGCAATGACATGCAACTCGACAGCGGCGTTGGCACCTGCGGCAAGGAAGGCCAGAGCGTGCCGGTGGGCGTGGGTCAGCCGACCCTGCGCATTGACGGCCTGACGGTGGGCGGCACCGCCTGACCTGACCGCGAGCCAACCATGAGCGAGCGATCCAGCGCACGCCTGCCGATTGACCCGACCACGCTGCTGCCCAGCATCCAGAGTTTTGGTGAACTCAGCCATTTCCTGCGTTCGGCGATGGCCGACGAGGAGTCGCTGCAGCTTGCGGACGGCATGGGCGGCCTGGCGGTGGGCATTGAAGCGGTGCTGTCGGGCCTGAAGCGTGAACCCGATCTGCATGCTCTGGCGGCCCCGCTGATGGACCTGATGACCATCCTGCGCGAGCATCGCGCGCTGGTGATTGCACTGTCACCGGCCTGGCGGGGTCTCTATGAATACGCGACCTACCTGGCTGCGCTGAACAACTTTCGCGTGTTGATTGGCCAGTGGCTGCTGGCTGCCAGCCCCCAGGACAAGCCCGGCACGCCGCAGCCGCAGGGCATCCGTTTTGAGGACTTCGAACTGGTTGGATGGCGGACCTTGGGTGAAGGCATGCTGCTGATCGATATGTACGAACAGCTGGGCGGCCGGGAGACCGGTGAGTCCGGTTCCGCGGCAATCGACGAGGCCCGGGTGGAGCGGGCCCGGACCTGGTGGGAACGCTTGCGCGGCTAGACTGGCCCCCACCGCCGCGCACTGCGTGTCGCTTCCTGCCCCCCGAGGGGGCCGCTGCGCCTGCGGCCCGGCGAAGCCGGTTCCGCGGCCCCTGCTTGAAAGGAGGTACCTTCCCGCGATCCCGGAAGGAGTGGAGAAGGCCGGCGCGCTTGTTGTTTCGCCCGCGCTGCGCGCTTGTGCTACATTCCACCCATGACCTTCGCGAAATCTTTTTTTGCTTACTTTTGGTTCTCAAGCGCCTTCGGCGGTAGAGAGATCCTCGCGTAAGCAGACAAAGACGCAACAGATTCTTGAAAACCGCCGGGCCCCCGGCGGTTTTTTTTTGTCTCATGAATTTGCCATTTGCCGAATCGATTCTTGAACGTTCTAGAAGGAAACCAGCCATGAATGCCAAAGCCAGCCAAACCAGCGATGCCTGGTATGCGAGTCCTGTCGACAAAACCAGCCAGACCGACGACGAACGCATCAAGGACATCACCGTGTTACCCCCGCCCGAGCATTTGATCCGCTTCTTTCCGATCAGCGGCACCCCTGTGGAGTCGCTCATCACCCAGACACGCAAAAGCATCCATAACATCATGGCCGGCAAGGACGACCGCCTGCTGGTGGTGATCGGCCCCTGCTCCATCCACGACCCGGCCGCTGCGCTCGAGTACGCGCGCCGCCTGGCCGAGCAGCGCAAAAAGTACGCTGGTACGCTGGAGATCGTGATGCGTGTGTATTTTGAAAAGCCACGCACCACGGTCGGCTGGAAAGGGCTGATCAACGACCCCTACCTGGACGAAACCTACCGCATCGACGAAGGCCTGCGTATCGCACGCCAGCTGCTGATCGACATCAACCGCCTGGGCCTGCCGGCCGGCAGCGAGTTCCTTGATGTGATTTCGCCGCAGTACATCGGGGATCTGATCGCCTGGGGCGCGATCGGTGCGCGCACCACCGAAAGCCAGGTGCACCGCGAACTGGCCTCGGGACTGTCGGCGCCCATCGGCTTCAAGAACGGTACCGATGGCAACATCCGCATCGCCACCGACGCGATCCAGGCGGCCGCGCGTGGCCACCATTTCCTGTCGGTGCACAAAAATGGCCAGGTGGCGATCGTGCAGACCAGCGGGAACAAGGACTGCCATGTGATCCTGCGCGGCGGCAAGGCGCCCAATTACGACGCGGCCAGCGTGGGCGCGGCCTGCAAGGAGCTGGAGGCGGCCAAACTGCCGGCCACGCTGATGGTCGACTGCAGCCATGCCAACAGTTCCAAGCAGCATGAAAAACAGCTGGAAGTGGCGCGTGAGATCGCCACCCAAGTCGCGGGGGGCTCGCACCAGGTCTTCGGCCTGATGGTCGAGAGCCATTTGCAGCCCGGTGCCCAGAAATTCACACCCGGCAAGGACAATGCCCAGAATTTGGAGTACGGCAAAAGTATTACTGATGCCTGCCTGAGTTGGGAAGATTCGCTCAGTTTGCTGGATGTATTGTCCGAAGCCGTCGAGGCCAGACGCGCGCGTTGACGCGCCTCCCCCAATTGGGGGATGGCGTGCTAACGATTCGGTGGTAAATTTAGAACTTCTGGTTACACTTTCGCGCTGCCCCACGATGGGGTTGTCCTAGAAGAACCGGTCGTTCACGAAAGCGTCATGTCCTCCGAGCAACCCCTTCTCAGCCTGGGTCTGGCTGGTTTCACGCCAGAGCAACGCGAGCGGCTCCATCTGCTGCTCGGCCAGTTGCCACTCGGTGGCGGGGTATGGCGCGTCGGCCTGTTTGCGGAGGCCGACGCCTGGCTGGTCAGTGGTGAAAAAAGCCGTCTTGTGGCGGCGGACACCCTGAAAATTCTAGCCGGCCTGCCCACCGAGCGTGCCGTGCAGCTTGATCTCGAGGAGGTCGACCGCCCGATCGCTTTCTCGCTGCCGCTGTGCTCTGACGATTTTGATCCCAAGCACACCTTCGACCTGAGTGTGCCTGCCAGCCTGGCCGCAGTGTTGAAGCATTTCGAGGGCTGGTTGCGGCCTTTGCGGTCCCAGTTTGTTTTGGGCGGGCAACTGATCGCGCGTGAAAACGAGTTGCTGCCCGGGATTTACCACGTCAGTCACAAGGGCCAGCTGCTGGCCGTGATGGATTTTCACGAATGGCGGATCGGCATTTTGCGAAAGGCCGACCCGGTCGACTTCGAACTCGCCCAGTGGGACCGGCGCCCCTTGCAGGCGCACGACATCCCGAGCCATTTTCAGCGCAGCAGCCTGACCCATTTGCGCTGGATTTACGCGCAGCGCACAGAGCGCGACGTGTTGCCGCCGCGCTACCGCAGCAAGCCGGTCTATTTTCGCCATGCGCCGGCTGTGCCCATGCGCTGGATCAGGGACACGCAGCTGATCCTGCTGCGTGAACTGTCGCAGGCTGCGGGACACTTTGACGCCCTGCTGCAGCGCACCGGGCTCACGCCTGCCCAGCTGACGCGGGACCTTGCCAGCCTGTATTTCGCCGGTTCGATCACCACCACCCCCGACAAGGCCGGGACCGCCTCCTTCGAGGGCGGGGAGGACAGCCTTCCCGGCAGAAGACGGAACGGTCTGACCCAGGCCCAGCCCGGCGCGCCCGGAGGGCCGGCGCCGCCCCCCGTGCGCAAGCATGACCTGACAGCTCCGGCCCAACTGCGCCGCAAATAGACCTGCGGGCGGCGCCCGCTCTCGCCAGCACGGGTTTTAGCCGATTGCCGGCCCCGGCGGCGGCGTTCATGCTGGCAGGCCCCCCTGATTTGATACCGAGGCAACCATGTACAGCGAAGTCACCGTCACCTTCAAAAACAGCCCACCCCTCCGCTTAGACCTCAACGAGGTCCAGCCCATGCCGCACGACGCGGCCAGGGTGTGGCTCGACGAGCAGTTCACCCAGATGGGTTGCGAGCCGCTGCGACCCACCGGCAAGTTGCTGATGGCCGACAAGGTGCTGGTGGTGGCCCAGGCTGCGGGCCTGCAGCAGTTTGCCGACAGCGCCTGGGCCCAGGCCTTTGCACGAGCGGCCAGCGCTTCGCTGGCCAAACCGGTGATTCACATTGATGTACCGGCGATGGCCATCAGCTACTGAGCTTGTTGGTCATTCTGGCCTGCAGCCCTTGACGATAAAGCGCAGATAGCTATCGTAAAGATAGCATTTCAAACGGCTTCCAGCGCCTCCAGCAGCCTGGCGTGGATGCCGCCAAAACCGCCGTTGCTCATGCACAGCAAATGGTCGCCGGGACGCGCTGCGGCTTTGACCTGCGCCAGCAACTGGTCGAGGTTGTCGGCCACCTGCGCGCGCGCACCCATGGGCGCCAGCGCGGCCCGGGCGTCCCAGTCGAGTCCGCCAGCGTGGCAAAACGCCAGGTCGGCCTGCTCCAAGCTCCACGGCAGCTGCGCCGTCATGGTGCCCAGCTTCATGGTGTTGCTGCGCGGCTCGAAGATTGCCAGGATGCGCTGGTCGCCACCCTGGTTGTTGAGCTGGCGGCGCAGGCCATCGATGGTGGTGTGGATGGCGGTCGGGTGGTGCGCAAAGTCGTCGTAAACCGTGATGTTGCCGCCGGCGCGCACCACCGTGCCGCGCAGTTCCATGCGGCGCCGCACGTTCTCGAAGCTGGCCAGGGCCTCGGCGGCGGCCTGTGGCGCCACACCCACATGGTCGGCCGCGGCGATGGCGGCCAGCGCGTTAAGCTGGTTGTGCACGCCGCTGATGGCCCATTCAACGCGCGCGACCTTGCGGCCGTCCCGACACACGTCGAAAGCGGCTGGTTCACCCTGGGCCGAGAAGCCTTCTGCTGCGGAGCCGCCGAAAAGTACCCGCTCACTCCAGCAGCCCTGGGCCAGCACGCGGGCCAGGCTCTCTTCGCGGGCGTTGACGACCACCCGGCCGGTGCCGGGCACGGTGCGCATCAGGTGGTGGAACTGGCGCTCGATGGCCGCCAGGTTGTCGAAGATGTCGGCGTGGTCGAACTCGAGGTTGTTCAGGATGGCGGTGCGCGGCCGGTAATGAACAAACTTGCTGCGTTTGTCAAAAAACGCCGTGTCGTATTCGTCGGCCTCGATCACAAAGGTGTTGCCGGTGCCCAGCCGGGCGGACACGCCGAAGTTCAGCGGCACGCCGCCGACCAGAAAGCCCGGCTGCAGGCCGGCGCACTCCAGAATCCAGGCCAGCATGGCGGTCGTCGTGGTTTTGCCGTGGGTGCCGGCCACGGCCAGCACATGGCGTGGGCCGGTGGGGTGGTGCGTCGGGTGGTGCAGCACATGGCCGGACAGCCACTGCGGGCCGCTGGTGTAGGGCACGCCGGCGTCCAGAATGGCTTCCATCAGGGGGAATTTGGGTTTTCCGCTGGCCTCATGGGCGCGGGACACCACATTGCCGACCACAAACACATCCGGCGCAAAGGCCATCTGGTCGGCGCCGTAACCTTCGATCAGTTCGATCCCCAGACCGCGCAGCTGGTCGCTCATGGGCGGATAGACGCCCGTGTCGCAACCCGTGACCTTGTGCCCGGCCTCGCGGGCCAGCGCCGCCAGACCCCCCATGAAGGTGCCGCAGATTCCCAGAATATGTATGTGCATGCAGGTATTCTAGGAGCCCGGCGGCTGGTCGGGACGGGCGGGCACGCAGGCAGCCGTTTTGGCCGGATCTTGTGATGAAATATGCCTGCAGCCCAAACAGGCCGTGCGCAAGCAGCTATTTATTTCATAGCGTTCGCAGGCGTGCGTGCGGCGGGCGGCGGGCTGCTTGCCCCCGCGCATGCAACTTTACCGCCGACCGGCGGGTCAACCCCATGCAAAATCCAGTGCAACACTGCACCCATGGCCGCCGATTTGCTGGCGGCCCATCGCCGAGAACCCCACCGTGAATCCCAACCCCCTGAAACTGGAAATTGCCGCCACCGCCGCCGCGCTGGTGGTGGAAGAAGGCCTGGAGTACGGCCCGGCCAAACGCCGTGCCGTCAAGCAGATGGACCTGCCCACCCGCAGCGAGCTGCCGGGCAACGACGAGGTCGAGGACGCGGTGCGCGAATACATCGCGCTGTTCTGCGCGGACACCCAGCCGGCCGAACTGGCCGCCCTGCGCGCGCTGGCCCTGACCTGGATGCAACGCATGGCGCAGTTTCGCCCCTACCTGGGCGGGGCTGTCTGGCACGGCACGGCCACGCGGCTGTCCGACATCTATATCCAGCTTTTCTGCGACGACCCGAAATCGGCCGAAATTGCGCTGATTGACCACAACGTGGATTACGAACCGCGTACCGTGACCGGGTTCACCGGCGACAGTGTCGAGGCCCTGAGCGTGCGCAGCCTGTGCAAGCCCCTGCAGGAAACGGTGGGCGTGCACCTGATGGTGTACGACCATGACCACCTGCGCGGCGCGCTGCGGCCTGACGCCAAAGGCCGCAAGCCGCGTGGGGACCTGGCCGACGTGCAAAAATTGCTGATGATGACCAGCCAGGAGCCCCAATCATGAAACGCCGCCAACTGATGCTCGGCGGCGCCGCCGCCGCCGCCGCACTCGCAGGTGCAGGCGTGGCCTGGTGGCAGTTTCAGCCCCATGGCGCACCCGCTGCCGCCGGGCCGGGCGCCGCGCTGGACCCGTTCTGGTCGCAGGCCTTTGACACGCCCGACGGTGCCAGCCTGGCGCTGGCCAGTTTTGCCGGCAAACCCCTGCTGGTCAATTTCTGGGCCACCTGGTGCCCGCCATGCATCGAGGAATTACCTCTTCTTGATCGCTTTTATCAGGAAAACAAGGCTAAAAGCTGGCAAGTACTGGGATTGGCTGTAGATCAACCCAGTGCCGTGCGGACCTGGCTGCAGCGCAAGCCCCTGGCTTTCCCGGTGGTCATGGCTGGTTTTTCCGGTACCGAACTGAGCAAGTCGCTGGGCAACCTGTCGGGCGCATTGCCATTCACGGTGGTGTTTGGCGCGTCGGGTCAGCTGCTGCATCGCAAAAGCGGCAAGGTGACGCCCGAAGATCTGGCCCAATGGGTGCAACTGGGCTGAGGGCGGGCCGGGCGGAGTCCTTGCCGGCGGCTGGAGACAGGGCAGATATGGGGTAAAGTTCGGTCTTGCCCGGCAACTGGCCGGGAAGGAGACAGTTGATGAGCGTCCTGGTATTGCATGGCCCCAACCTGAATCTGCTGGGTACCCGCGAGCCGCAGGTTTACGGCGTGACCACGTTGGATCAAATTAACGAAGATTTGGTTAAATTCGCCGCGGATCGCGGCACATCGCTGCAAACTTTCCAAAGCAACCATGAGGGAGCCCTGGTCGACCGCATCCAGCAGGCGCGTACCGACGGCACGCAGTTCATCGTCATCAACCCGGCAGCCTTCACGCACACCAGCGTGGCCCTGCGCGATGCCCTGGCGGGCGTGGCCATTCCGTTTGTGGAGGTGCATCTTTCCAATGTCCACCGGCGAGAAGCTTTTCGCCACCACTCCTATTTCTCGGATGTGGCTGAAGCCGTCATGGCGGGGTTTGGGCCGGCCGGTTACCGCTATGCGGTAGACTTCGCTCTTTCGCGTCTGGCTAAAATAGCCTGAATTAATAAAATTAGCTGATTTTTAGGCGCCGAAAGGTGTAGAAAGCGGAATTTAGGCGCAAGCGGCGCCGGAAGACCGCCAGTCACGCCGTCGGCTCCATGAATGTCAGAGCTGCCGTTGCCAGGCCCCCACCGTTGTTGGAGAAACCATGGATTTAAGAAAACTCAAGACACTGATTGACCTCGTTTCCGAGTCCAATGTGTCGGAACTGGAAATCACCGAGGCCGAAGGCAAGGTCCGTATTGTGAAGTCGGGCGGCGCGCCCATGGTGATGCAGGCCCCCGTGGCCATGATGCCGGCGCCGGTGGCTGCTCCGGCGGCCGGTGTCCCGGCAGCGCCTGTCGAGGCTGCGCCTGCCGCACCGGCTGGCCATGCGGTCAAGTCCCCGATGGTCGGCACCTTTTACCGCTCGTCCAGCCCCGGCGCCAAGGCGTACGTGGAAGTGGGCAACCAGGTCAAGGAAGGCGAGACCATCTGCATCATCGAGGCGATGAAAATCCTCAATGAGATTGAAGCGGACAAATCCGGCACCATCACCCGCATCCTGTGCGAGAACGGTCAGGCGGTGGAGTACGGACAGCCGCTCTTCATGATCGAGTGACCGCCGCATGTTCAAAAAGATACTGATCGCCAACCGCGGCGAAATTGCGCTCCGCATCCAGCGCGCCTGCCGGGAACTCGGCGTCAAGGCCGTGATGGTGTATTCCGAGGCCGACCGCGAGGCCAAGTACATCAAGCTCGCCGACGAGTCGGTCTGCATCGGCCCGGCCCCTTCGGCGCTGAGCTACCTCAACATGCCGGCCATCATCTCGGCCGCCGAGGTGACGGACGCCGAGGCGATTCACCCCGGCTACGGTTTTCTGAGCGAAAACGCCGACTTTGCCGAACGGGTTGAAAAAAGCGGCTTCAAGTTCATTGGCCCGACGCCCGAATCCATACGCATCATGGGCGACAAGGTCTCGGCCAAGCAGACCATGATCAAGGCCGGTGTGCCCTGTGTGCCGGGCTCCGAAGGCGCCTTGCCGGACGATGCGGCGATCATCAAGCGCACGGCCAAACAGGTCGGCTACCCCGTCATCATCAAGGCGGCCGGTGGCGGCGGCGGGCGCGGCATGCGGGTGGTGCACACCGAGGCGGCGCTGCTGCATGCGGTGCAGACCACCAAGGCCGAAGCGGGGGCGGCCTTTGGCAACCCCGAGGTCTACATGGAAAAATTCCTGCAGAACCCGCGCCATATCGAAATCCAGATCCTGGCCGACCAACACAAAAATGCGGTCTGGCTTGGTGAGCGTGACTGCTCCATGCAGCGCCGCCACCAGAAGGTGATTGAAGAGGCGCCGGCCCCGGGCATTCCGCGCAAGATCATCGAGCGCATCGGCGAGCGCTGCGTCGCGGCCGTCAAGAAGATCGGCTACCGCGGTGCGGGGACGTTCGAGTTCCTGTACGAAAACGGCGAGTTCTACTTCATCGAGATGAACACCCGGGTCCAGGTCGAGCACCCGGTGACCGAGTGGGTCACCGGCGTGGACATCGTCCGATCGCAGATCCAGATCGCGGCGGGTGAAAAGCTGCCATTCACGCAGCGTCAGATCGAAATCAAGGGCCATGCGATCGAATGCCGCATCAACGCCGAAGATCCCTACAAGTTTGTTCCGTCGCCGGGACGCATCACCACCTGGCACATGCCCGGCGGGCCGGGCGTGCGGGTGGACTCGCACATCTATACGAACTACTTTGTGCCGCCGAATTACGACTCGATGGTCGGCAAGATCATCGTCCACGGCGACACCCGCGAGCAGGCCCTGGCCCGCATGCGCACCGCGCTGGCCGAAACCGTGGTCGAGGGCATCAACACCAACATTGCGCTGCACCGCGAACTGATGGTGGATGCCAAGTTCATGGACGGCGGCACCAACATCCACTACCTGGAAGAGTGGTTGTCACAACGTGACAGGTGAACATATGGCCCCCACGCTTGGCACTTCGCGTACTGCGCTGCCCCTCGAGGGGGCCGCTGCGCCTGCGGACTGGCAAAGCCAGATCCGCGGCCCCAGCTTGAAAGAGATGCTGGTAACGACGCGCTCGAGACTTTCTGCTGGCTAACGAATGATGTTTGAACTGATTCTTCTGGCGCCCGTCGCCCAAGTCGAAACGCTGAGTGAGGCGCTGGATGCGCTCGACGCACTCAGTGTGTCGGTCGAAGATGCCGATGCACAAACGCCTGCCGAGCAGGCCCTGTTTGGCGAGCCCGGCATGCCGCCGCCCAAGGCCGGCTGGGAGCGTTCGCGCGTGGTGTCGCTTTTTCCGGATGAAGCCGGCGCGCGCGACGCGGCCCGTGTGTTGTCGGTGCAGGACTTTTTTGCTGGCTGCCAGCTGGTGGCCATTCAGGCGGTGCCCGAGCAGGACTGGGTGCGGCTTACCCAATCGCAATTCACACCCGTAGAGATCACCCCCGAATTCTGGATTGTCCCGACCTGGCACGAGCCGCCCGCGCAGGCCCGGCAGGTGATCCGGCTGGACCCGGGGCTGGCTTTTGGCACGGGCACACACCCGACCACGCGCATGTGTTTGCGCTGGATTGCTGGTGCCCCCACGCTCGGCACTGGCGTGTCCTCGCTGCCCCCCGAGGGGGCTAATTTCCCTGGGGGCGGCCCGTCGGGAAATTCTGCTGCGCCAGATGTGGCTCCCCGGCGCATGCCTCTGGGTCGTGTGCTCGACTATGGCTGCGGCTCCGGCATTCTCGCCATTGGTGCGGCCAAGTTTGGTGCCTCCAGCATTGACGCGGTTGATATTGATGAAGCAGCCGTGCAGTCCACCCTGGCCAATGCCGAGGCGAACCATGTCAGCCTTTCCGCCGGCCTGCCCGACAAGGCCGAAGGCACGTACCAGACCGTGCTGGCCAACATCCTGGCCACGCCGCTCAAGGTGCTGGCGCCGCTGCTGTGCGCGCGTGTTGCTCCCGGTGGTGCATTGGTGCTGGCCGGCATTCTCGATCGGCAGGCCGACGAGCTCCAGGCCGCCTATGCGCCCTACTGTCAGCTGCAGGTGGCAGACCAGGAAGACGGCTGGATACTGATGACCGCCCGGCTCTGAGCGGGCGCGCGCCTTATCACGCCTCGTAGACGCCCCGTACAATAAGGTGCTAAATGAGCCTGATTACGCGCTGTTCTGCCTGCGGCACGATGTTCAAAGTCGTGGCCGACCAACTCAAGATTTCCCAGGGCTGGGTGCGTTGCGGGCATTGCTCCGAAGTTTTTGACGCGGCAGCCAATCTGCAGCCCTACGCGCCCCAGTCCCCGGCGTCCCCCAACGACGAGCCGGTTTCCACCCCGGGGGATGCGCGGCCTGACATGCAGGAGAACACTGGCCATGCGGCATCCGTGGCCCCCATGCTGGTGGCGCCTTCAGCGGAGCCTGAAGCCGCGTGGTCTGATCCCGAGCCGGCGCAAGAAGCCGCACTGGTTGCCGAGTCTTACTCGATGCCCGAAGTCCAGGTGTCGCCGTCGCCAGACCTCGCCGCCGACGTGTTTGCCTTTTCGGTGAGCCCGGAACCCTCGGATTTTTCTGCGGCGGCGGAACCCGTCGCGCGTGCGGGCTACACGGAAAGTGCCTTCGGTGAATCGGAAGCACCTGTCTCCGGGCACGTTCAAGAGGTGTCGTTTGTGCGCGATGCCAGGCGCGATGCCTTCTGGCGCCGGCCTGCACTGCGTGTGGCGCTGGGACTGACGGCAGTGGTGTTGCTGGCTGGCCTGGTGCTGCAGGTCGCCCTGTTCCAGAGGAACACGCTGGCCGTGTCCCAGCCCTGGTTGAGCCCGGCGCTTTCCACCCTGTGCGCCTCGCTGCGTTGCGAGATCAAGCCGCCCCAGCAGATTGAATCGGTGGTGATCGAAAGTTCGACCTTCAACAAGCTGGCCGCCGACGCCTACCGGCTCCAGGTGGTGATCCGGAACGCAGGTGCGATACCGTTGGCCCTGCCGTCGCTGGAGCTGACCCTGACCGACACCCAGGACCAGGCGCAGCTGCGGCGTGTGCTGACCCCGGCCGAACTGGGCGCCACCAGTCCCACGCTGGCGGCAGGCGCCGAATTTTCAGGCGCTCTTGCCATCAGAATCCTGAATTCCCCGACCGACACCAGCGCCTCCCCGGCGTCTGCCGCGCGGCCTTTCGCTCCCTTGCGGATTGCCGGCTACCGGGTCCTTGCTTTTTATCCCTGACTGAATCGAGATCTCCATGCCTGCTGTAATTTGTGGTTCCCTGGCCTTTGACACCATCATGACGTTTGAGGGCCGCTTTGCCGAGCAGATCCTGCCCGACCAGCTGCATATCCTCAATGTGTCCTTTCTGGTGCCCGCCCTGCGCCGGGAGTTTGGCGGCTGCGCCGGCAACATCGCCTACAGCCTGCAGCAGCTGGGTGGAACGCCATTGCCCATGGCCACCGTGGGTACCGACGGCGCCGAATATGTGGCGCGTCTGAACACGCTGGGTATCAGCACCGAGTTTGTCAGGGAGGTGGGTGACACCTACACCGCCCAGGCCATGATCATGACGGATCGCGACAACAACCAGATCACAGCTTTCCATCCAGGGGCGATGGGCCAGGCACACACGACAAAAATTGCACCGCGCGCCGATATCAACATCGGCATCATCTCGCCGGACGGACGCGACGCCATGCTGCAGCATGCCGAGCAGTTTCAGGCCGCCGGCATTCCTTTTGTGTTTGATCCCGGCCAGGGTCTGCCCATGTTTGACGGCAAGGACCTGGCGCATTTTGTCGAGCTGGCGAGCTGGGTCACGGTCAATGACTACGAAGCCAAACTGCTGTGTGACCGGACCGGCCTGTCCTGCGCCGAGATCTCGAAGCGGGTGCAGGGCCTGGTGGTCACGCTGGGTGCGCAGGGTTGCGAGGTCTGGGTGGACGGCGACAAGACACTCGTCGCGCCGGTGGCGGCCAGGGAAGTGGTGGACCCCACCGGTTGCGGCGACGCTTTTCGTGGGGCCTTGCTGTTCGGGCTTGAAAAGGGCTGGTCGCTGTTGCGCTGCGCCGAACTGGGCAACCGCGTCGGTGCCCACAAGATTGCTTTCCGCGGCGGCCAGAACTACACCCTCACCACCGCCCAGACCGGCCTCTAAACGCAGGTGTTGGAAGCAAAAAAAGGCTTCCAGCCCTTTCTACGCGTGCGCAATCAGCTACTGAATTTGTAGCAGACAGATTGCTCTCGCGTGACCCGCTGCCCTGAAAAGGCGCGGCAGATGCGCTGCACGACCACCCTGAAAGTAAAAAAGCCCGGCATCTTGCGATGTCGGGCTTCAGGCCAAGTGCCTTACTGCTTACGGCTTGCTGGCTGTAGGAAACGGCCAGGCAGCTTGCGGGTTCAGAGTTGTCTGAGCCGCAGGGGCAGCCGGAGCAGCAGGAGCTTTGGCAGCGGGTTTTTTCGCGGCTTTCTTCGCAGCGGGTTTTTTCGCTGCTTTCTTGGCTGCTGGCTTTTTGGCAGCGGGTTTCTTCGCAGCAGCTTTCTTCGCTGGCGCTTTTTTCGCTACTTTTTTCGCCGCAGGCTTTTTAGCTGCTGCTTTTTTTGCAGCTGGCTTTTTGGCCGCTACTTTCTTGGCCGGGGCTTTTTTCGCTGGCGCTTTTTTCGCAGGAGCTTTTTTAGCTGCTACTTTTTTCGCAGGCGCTTTTTTGGCCGGGGCTTTTTTCGCTGCTACTTTTTTAGCGGGCGCTTTTTTAGCCGCTACTTTTTTCGCAGGGGCTTTCTTTGGAGCAGCTTTTTTAGCCGCAGTTTTTTTCGCAGTTGCCATAGTTTTCTCCTTGATCACATTGCAAAGATCACTTCACGTCTAGGAGTACGCGAAGCGATTCACGGCGTTGGGCTGTCGGCGAACCGGGCCCAGCGCCGCGAACACGGGAGCAAAGCCCAACTCGCGCACTTCTGGGGTGCGGTCAGTGGTCAATGCAAGTCTGGAAATCATTGTTGTGTCGGCTTGTCTGTCAGTCCCAGGAGAGAGCGCCACCGGACTGGTACTCGATCACACGGGTTTCGAAAAAGTTGCGTTCCTTTTTCAGGTCAATCATCTCGCTCATCCAGGGGAACGGGTTTTCCTCGTTCGGGAACAGCGTCTCCAGGCCGATCTGCGTGGCGCGGCGGTTGGCGATGTAACGCAGGTAGCCCTTGAACATGGAGGCATTCAGGCCCAGCACGCCACGCGGCATGGTGTCCTCGGCATAGCGGTATTCGAGCTCGACCGCCTTCATGAACAACGCCTTGATCTCGGCCTTGAACTCGGCGGTCCACAGCAGCGGGTTCTCGAGCTTGAGCTGGTTGATCAGGTCGATGCCGAAATTGCAGTGCATGGACTCGTCGCGCAGGATGTACTGGTATTGCTCGGCGGCACCGGTCATCTTGTTCTGGCGGCCCAACGCCAGGATTTGCGTGAAGCCGACGTAGAAGAACAGGCCTTCCATCAGGCAGGCAAACACGATCAGGGATTTCAACAGGGTCTGGTCCGCTTCCTGGGTGCCGGTTTTGAAGTTGGGGTCCGAGATCGCGTCGATGAAGGGGATCAGGAACTGGTCCTTGTCCCGGATCGATTGCACTTCGTTGTAGGCGTTGAAGATCTCGCTTTCGTCCAGACCCAGCGACTCGGTGATGTACTGGTAGGCGTGGGTGTGAATGGCTTCTTCAAAGGCCTGGCGCAACAAAAACTGGCGGCACTCGGGTGCCGTGATGTGGCGGTAGGTACCCAGCACGATGTTGTTGGCGGCCAGCGAATCGGCTGTCACAAAAAAACCGAGGTTGCGTTTGACCAGACGGCGTTCGTCTTCGGTCAGGCCGTTCGGATCTTTCCAGAGCGCGATGTCGCGCGTCATGTTCACTTCCTGCGGCATCCAGTGATTGGCGCAGCTGGCCAGGTATTTTTCCCAAGCCCATTTGTACTTGAACGGGACCAGCTGGTTGACATCGGTCTGGCCGTTGATGATGCGTTTGTCAGCGGCCTTGACGCGATGGGCCGTGGGTGCGACGGTGGCCGGTGCTGCGCGCACGCCTGAAGAAGTCAGGGCGCTGTCGTCGAGCATGCGGGCTGCAGCGTGGGGCTGCAAAGAAAGAGGCGGAAGTTCCATCGAGCGGCCTTCGGGAAGGGCGCTGACAAGAGGTTTTTGCAACGATGGTTTAGCTTCTTCGTCCCAGGTCAACATAGATGTTTCCAATAAGTTGGATTATGAAAGCAGCGATACAAAATGAAAAGTGTTCATTCACATCGCTCTGAATTAGTGTTGCTCAATTACATCGAATCAGGCGCCGGATTTTCCCGGCGCCGTGTTCCGTTTTTTATTGGCAGGCCTCACATCCTGGATCATCGATCGCGCAAAACTTGATGTCCGTCGCAGGGGATGCGCTCATCTGCGCCTGCGCTGTGGCCGCTGCCGCATCGAGTGCGTTCATGCTGCCAGTGTCATCGGTGTTGCCCGAAGCCACGGCATTCATCTTGCCGGCTTTCACCGTGGACTTTTCTGCATGGGTCGCGCTCATGGTGCGCAGGTAGTAGGTGGTCTTCAGGCCGCGCAGCCATGCAAGCTTATAGGTGTCGTCAAGCTTCTTGCCCGAGGCGCCGGCCATGTAGATGTTGAGCGACTGCGCCTGGTCAATCCATTTCTGGCGGCGTGACGCGGCTTCGACCAGCCAGGTCGCATCGACCTCGAACGCCGTGGCGTACAGGGCCTTGATGTCCTGCGGCACGCGGTCGATGGGGCGCAACGAGCCGTCAAAGTGTTTGAGGTCCACCACCATCACGTCGTCCCACAACCCCAGGCGCTTGAGGTCGCGCACCAGGTAGTGGTTGATGACCGTGAACTCGCCCGACAGGTTGGACTTGACCGAGAGGTTGCCGAAGCAGGGCTCGATGCAGGCATCCACGCCGATGATGTTGGAAATGGTGGCGGTCGGTGCGATGGCCACGCAGTTGGAGTTGCGCATGCCGTCGGTTGCGATTTTCTCGCGCAGCGCATCCCAGTCCAGCGTGGCCGAACGGTCGACTTCCAGATAACCGCCGCGCTGCTTGGCCAGCAGGTCCAGCGTGTCCAGCGGCAGGATGCCCTGATCCCAGAGCGAGCCCTTGTAGCTGGTGTATTTGCCGCGCTCTTTGGCCAGTTCGGTGGAAGCCCAGTAGGCGTGGTAGCAGACCGCTTCCATGGACTTGTCAGCAAACTCGACAGCGGCGTCCGAAGCATAGGGAATGCGCAGTTCGTACAGGCAGTCCTGGAAACCCATGATGCCCAGGCCGACAGGGCGGTGGCGCATGTTGGAGTCGCGGGCTTTCTTGACGGCGTAGTAATTGATGTCGATCACGTTGTCCAGCATGCGCATGGCCGTGGTGATGGTCTTCTTGAGCTTCTCATGGTCAACCGCGCCGTCTTTCAGGTGCTGGACCAAGTTGACCGAGCCCAGGTTGCAGACCGCAGTTTCGGTGTCGCTGGTGTTGAGCGTGATTTCGGTGCACAGGTTGGACGAATGGACGACACCAGCGTGCTGCTGGGGCGAACGCACATTGCAGGCATCCTTGAAGGTGATCCAGGGATGGCCGGTCTCGAACAGCATCGACAGCATCTTGCGCCACATGTCGATGGCCTGCAGCTTGCGGGCCGGTTTGATCTCGCCGCGTTCCGCCTTGGCTTCGTAAGCGGTGTAGGCTTTTTCGAACTCGATGCCGAACTTGTCGTGCAGGTCCGGCGTGTCTGAGGGCGAGAACAGCGTCCAGCTGCCTTTTTCCATCACGCGGCGCATGAACAGGTCGGGAATCCAGTTGGCGGTGTTCATGTCATGCGTGCGGCGGCGGTCGTCGCCGGTGTTCTTGCGCAGCTCCAGGAACTCCTCGATGTCCAGGTGCCAGGTTTCCAGGTACGCGCAGACCGCGCCCTTGCGCTTGCCGCCCTGGTTGACAGCCACAGCGGTGTCATTGACCACCTTCAGGAAAGGCACGACGCCTTGCGACTCGCCGTTGGTGCCCTTGATGTGGGCGCCGAGTGCGCGCACCGGCGTCCAGTCGTTGCCCAGGCCGCCGGCGAACTTCGACAGCAGCGCGTTTTCCTTGATGGCATCGTAAATGCCGCCGAGGTCGTCGGCCACCGTGGTCAGGTAGCACGACGACAGCTGCGAGCGCAGCGTGCCAGCATTGAACAGCGTGGGTGTGCTCGACATGAAGTCGAAGGAGGACATGATTTCGTAGAACTCGATGGCGCGGGCTTCGCGGTCGATCTCGTCGAGCGACAGTCCCATGGCCACACGCATGAAGAATGCCTGTGGCAGCTCGATGCGCTGCTTGCGCACGTGCAGAAAGTAGCGGTCAAACAGGGTCTGCAGGCCGAGATAGTCGAATTTCAGGTCGCGCTCGGGCTTGAGTGCAGCGCCCAGGCGCTCCAGATCAAACTGCTGAAGTCTTTCGTCGAGCAGTTCGTTTTGCACACCCTTGGCGATGAACTGCGGAAAGTACTCGGCGTACCGGGTGCCCATGTCTTCCTGGGTGACTTCCTCGCCCAGCACTTCGCGGCGGATGGTATGCAGCAGCAACCGGGCGGTGGCGTAGGTGTAATCAGGGTCTTTTTCGATCAGGGTGCGGGCCGCCAGGATGGACGCCTTGTAGACCTCGTCGATGGGCACGCCGTCGTAGAGGTTGCGCATGGTCTCAAGAACGATGGGGTCGGGCTTGATCTCGGCGCCCAGACCGGCGCAGGACGCTTCAATCAGGGCTTGCAGCTTGGCGATGTCCAGCGTGACTTTCTTTCCGCCGTCGAGTACGTGCAGCTGCGGTGCCTGGGACACCGGCGCCTGCGGCTGGCGCGCGCGTTCCTGGGTGCGCTTTTCGCGGTACAGCACATAGGCACGGGCGATCTCATGGTGGCCGCCGCGCATCAGGCCGAGCTCAACCTGGTCCTGCACGTCTTCTATATGGAAGGTGCCGCCGCCCGGGCGTGAACGCATCAGGGCACGCATCACGGCCTGGGTCAGGCCATCCACGGTTTCACGCACGCTGGCCGAAGCCGCGCCCTGGGTGCCGTGCACCGCAAGGAATGCCTTCATCATCGCCACGGCGATCTTGTTCGGCTCGAAAGGAACGACTCCGCCGTTGCGGCGGATGATCTGGTAGTGGGCCAGGGAACTGGCGTGGGCGCTGCTGGCTGCAGGCTGGTGTGCGGCAGGCATGCCGGCGGGGCTGGGGGCTGCGTGTTGGGCTGTTTGCATGTTTTCCTCGTTGTGTGTTGTTGTTGGTGAGTTCGATGTGATTCAGGACAGGAAGAAGGGCTGACGGTTGCCCGTGGGCTGGCTGGGTGGCGGGCGTTCCTCGGGGCTGTCGGGTACCTGAATTCATCCGTCGGATAGAGGGCTAAGACACTATACCTAGGGTCTGGAGTGATTTCAAGCACTACAGGTAGTGTATCGGCCTTGAATCGCTGCGTCACGTCCCGCTTACTTTTTGTGGCTTTTTTTTGCAGGAAAAAATGCACAAGCCTGGGTCCTCATGGGTGCCCCGAAGCTGGGCATCCGCTGGCCGAATCCGCGCCGATCAGGTGTTCATGCGCCTTGCGAGGCGATCAGTGTTCCGATGGGCAGGATGTTCGCGGGCGGCGCGCAAGGCCCGCGCCAGCCTCATCAGGCGCTTGCGGGAAAACACTTAGACGGCAAGCCCAGGGAATCCTGCAATCGGGGCCAGTCGAAGCCGGGCCCCGGGTCCTGCTTGCGGCCGGGTGCAATGTGTTCGTGGCCGGCCAGGTGCGTGATCGGGTAATGGCGCATCAGCGCCGCGCAGACGCTGGCCAGGGTTTCGTACTGGGCGGATTCGAACAGTCCGCCTTCCACGCCTTCGAGTTCGATGCCCACCGAGTCGTCATTGCAGTTGCTTTTGCCGCGGTAGCCAGATTCGCCTGCATGCCAGGCGCGCGCATCGCAGCTGACAAATTGCCAGAGTTGCCCGGACCGGTTGATGAAAAAATGGGAAGACACCTGCAAGCCGCGTATCGACTGAAAATAGGGATGGGCGTCCCAGTCCAGCTGGTTGGTGAACAGGCGTTGCACCTGGCCATTGCCAAATTCGCCCGGGGGCAGACTGATGGAGTGGATGACGATCAGGTCAATGCAGGCCGACGCAGGGCGCTGACCGAAGTTCGGCGAGGCCTGCGCCCGGGCATAGCGGTACCAGCCTTCCTGCCACAGCGCGGACACCGCCTCAGGAGGGCTCATCAGCTGCTTCATCGCCCTGAGGCGTCACGATGTTCAGGCGGGTGATCCGGTAGCGGATCTGGCGCAGGCTGATGCCCAGTTTGGCGGCCGCCGCCGTGCGGTTGAAACCTGTTTCATGCAGGACCTTGCACAGGATGTTGCGCTCCTGTGCGTCAAGAAAATCCTGCAGGTTTTCCGGAACGGCGACATATTCGGCCGGTGGCGACTCGAGATGCAGGTCACCGCCTTCGCCGAGAGCCATGGCCCGGTGCAATATATTTTCGAGTTCCCTGACGTTGCCGTGGAAGGGGTGCTGCTGCAAGGTGGCCAGGACCTGACCCGAGAGGTCCGGCATGTGAAAACCCGACTCCCGGCAAATCCTTCCGAGCAGGTCCCGACACAGGGCGGGCAGGTCCTCGCGGCGTTCACGCAGCGGCGGAACGCTGATTTCAATGACGTTGAGGCGGTAGTACAAATCCTGGCGGAACGTGCCGGCCGCCACTGCAGCGGCCAGATCCTTGTGGGTGGCGCTCACGACACGCACATCCACCGTGTCCTCCTGGGTGGAGCCCAGCGGGCGGACGACCCGCTCCTGGATGGCTCGCAGCAGCTTGGACTGCATGGCCAGCGGCAGGTCGCCAATCTCGTCGAGAAAAAGTGTGCCCCCTTTGGCCGACTGGAAATAACCGAGCCGGTCCTGAGCCGAGCCGGTGTAGGCGCCTTTGCGGGCCCCGAAAAATTCGGCTTCCAGCAGGTTTTCCGGGATGGCGCCGCAGTTGACGGCGACAAAGGGGCCTGCCGCGCGATGGCTGCAGTCATGCACGGCCCGCGCCACCAGTTCCTTGCCGGTGCCGGACTCACCCTGAATCAGCACCGGTGCCATGCTGCTGGCGACCTTGACGATGCGGGCCTTGACCGCCTGCATCACGGCCGATTCGCCGACCAGGCGCTGCAGTGTCAGTGATGCATCCGCGGGCCGTGGTGCGGCTCTGGATGCCGCTGGTCCGTCCTCGCTGCCGGACCTGCTGCGCTCCTGGACGGCCGTGGTGCTTGGCGGACCCTGGATGGCCGACGCCACCACGCCGCGAAACTGCTTGAGGTCCACCGGCTTGGTCAGGTAGTCAAATGCGCCGGCCTTCAGCGCTTCCACGGCATTTTCGGCGGAACCGTGGGCAGTGATGACCACGCAGCGTTCGGGGCGCTGCTGGGCGACCATCTCCCGCAGCAGTTCCAGGCCCAGCCCGTCGGGCAGGCGCATGTCGGTGATCACGGCATCAAAGCGTCTTTGCTGCAGCTGGGCACGCGCCTGCGCCAGGTCGGCGGCCGCCTCGACCCGGTAGCCTTCGCGCAGCAGGGTCAGCTCGTAGAGGGTGCGCAGGTCGGGCTCATCGTCAATCACCAGTATGTGCGCTTGCGTCGGGAGAGTCATGGTGTTCCCTGGATGTCAGACCACATTGTGTCAAAACCCGCCCTGGACAAAGCTTGCTCGGCCCCGACGGGCCGGAAGAGGACAAAAAACTCGTTACCTTCCACGGTGTTGCGGACGTTCCGCTGGTAGCCTATGAGTGCACCATGACGTTCGCAGAGCTCCCTGCATATATACAGCCCCAGCCCGCTGGAGCGGCTCTCCGAGGAAAAAAACGGCTCAAACAGATGCGACTGCACCGTTTTTTCCAGCGGTTTCCCGTCGCTCCAGACCGACAGCCGGGGCTGCCCGGTGGGGGTGATTCCAGTGGTGACCTGTATCGCATCGCCGCCTGTGCTGGCATAACGCAGGGCGTTGTCCAGCAGGTTGACCATCAGGCGCCGCAGGTGCTCGCCCTCGAACAGCACGGCAGTCCGGTCGGCACCTGCACGCAGGCGCAAGCGCTGGCCCGAGGCCGTTTGCTGTGTCCAGTCCGAGCAGATGTGCTGCAGCATGTCATCGAGCGGCAGGGCGCTGGTCTGCACTTGGGGACCCTGCTCCTGAACGCGGGAGATGTTGAGAATTTCCTCGACGATCCTGGCAAGCCGCTGAGCGTTTTGCCGGACCATGCCTGTGAGCTGTCGCTGCCCGGGATCCTGCAGGTCTTCTTCCAGCAGGGCATTGGCCTGCGTGATGGCTGCCAGCGGGTTCCTGATTTCGTGGGCAACTGCGGCTGACATGCGTCCCATGGCGGCCATTTTTTCGGTGCGCACCCGGGCTTCCATTTCCCGCAGGTCTTCCAGGAACATCACGCACAGGCTCTCGTGCGAGCCGTCGCGCGAGGCGGCCAGCCGGGTGCGCACCTGCAGCCGACGGGCATGGCGTGAGGCATGTTCCAGGCTCACGTCGGCCTGCTGCGGCCTGCGCTGCTCAAACGTCAGTTGCGCCAGCGCCGCCAGTGGTTGCCAGGCCGTCTCGGCAGCCAGCACAAAGGGGGCCGCGCGGGCCGCGTCCTGGGTGGCCAGCAAACGCAATGAGGCCGGGTTGGCCGCCCGCGCGACGCCGTGGGTGTCGATCACCAGCACGCCGTCGACCAGCGTGTCGATCACCAGTTCATTGACCTGGGTCTGCATGCGTGCGGCTGACTGGCTGCGTTCGGCGCGCTGTTGTTCCCTCGACAGGCGCAGGGCCAGCTGGTTGGCGAGCAGGGCAATGATGAAAAAACCGGACCCGCTCAGACCCGCCTGCAGAAAGCGCGCTGCAGCATCGCCCGGCAATTGCAGGGAAGCCCACCAGGCATCGGCCAGCAGCAGCAACGCCACGCTGGCGGCGGTCCCCAGGGCCAGCAGGATGGGGCCCAGCACGGAAGCCAGCAGCACAGGTAACGCGAACAGCGCGGTGTAGTTGATCGCCCCTGACTGCAGGAAATTGAGGGCCGAAAACGCCAGCACGTCCAGACCAACCGTCGAAAGCCACTGGGCATCGAAGGTGCTGCCTGGTGGTTTCGGATGGGCCCAGACACGGATGGCGAGCGCCGCAATAAAGTAGGCCACACACAGCGCGATCATGGCCTTGCCGACGGGCTGGCCCAGGGCATAAATAGAGGCCTGCAGGGCAAGCAGCACGGTGGCCAGCGTCACGCGGGCCGCCATGAATGCCCGCCACAGCCGGCCGAAGGACTCGCTGCCGGCGTCCGATTCCCAGGCGCCGGATTTCTCTACCGGGCCAAACCAGGAATTCCCGGAGTCCGGAGCCGCCCTGGCCATCAGCCCTCGGCTTGGCGACGATGCGCGTCGCTGCAGTAAAACCCGTTTCCACCGGGCAGGGCGTCGGAACGGGGCAGATGCACGGCGCAGACGGCGCAGGCAACCACTTCCGTAGGCGGCTGGCCGGTCCGGCCGGCTGGCTGCGCGGGTGGCTTGTCCTGCCGTTCGGCGCGCCGGTTGCTGCGCCAGAGCCAGAGGACCACCAGCACCAGGACGATCACCAACAGGTATTTCATACGCGCTTCAAAATGACTTCAAGGACAAAACGCGAGCCCACATATCCGAGCAGCAGCAGGCCTGAGCCCAGATACAGCACCCGCACCGCCTGCCGCCCGCGCCAGCCCAGGCGTGCCCGGCCGACCAGCAGACCGGCAAAAGTGATCCAGGCCAGCACCGAAAAAATGGTCTTGTGGTTCCATTGTCCGGCCAGGCCCGGGCCGTACAGGGTTTCGGCAAACAGCCAGCCGACCAGCAGCGTGGCCGTCAACAGCACAAAACCGGCCTGCACAAAACGAAAGGTCAGCCTTTCCAGCGTCAGCAGGGGCACGCCGGTGTCGGGTTGGGTGGCAGAGCGGATCGAGCGTTCGGAGCGGTTCATCAGCCAGCCATGGATCACAGCGGCGGCAAACAGGCCGTAGGAGGCAATGCCCAGTGCCCAGTGCAAGGGCAGCCAGGGCGATGCAATCACGTGGTAGCTGGTGCCGGGAAACACCAGCGCCAGCAGGACAGCGGCGCTGCCCAGGCCAGCCAGCGTCCAGCGTGCCTTGAGCTGCGGAAACAGCCGGCTTTCCACTGCGTACACGCTCAGGACCAGCCAGACGGTCATGGACAGGGCGGGCGCAAACCCGAAACGTGGCGGTTCGCCAAGCAGTCCCTCGGCCAGGGCGAGCGCGTGCAGCAGCCACGCCAGCAGCAGCACGCCACGCGTGGTGGTTTCGCTCAAACGCGCGCTGGCCAGCGCCAGGATGGCATAGGCCAGCGCTGCGCCTATGGCCGCGGCCAGACCCCACCCGGCACTCAAAGTTAAAATGGAGGGTAGGGATACCATCTTGCGATGATATCCCCCCCAAAGAACCGTGCTTGCGACTTTCACCGCACACGGCTCACGCACGACCACTGGCTACACAGCGTCATCAGGTTGCATAACCTTCGACTACTTCGCCAGATTAAAGTCTCCCGTGCTGGAGACCGGCTTGATAACCTTCAAACCTAGGGCGTGGACACGCCTGTGACAGATCGGATGTAACAGCATCCGATTGGAGAGAGCATCACTTCCTCCTAGCTGCCGATACACGATATGGTGGTCGTGCATGTTTTCATCAGCCATGTCTATTTCCTGCCCACAGAGAGCGCAAATACCACCTTGGTCGAACCACAGGGAGGCCCGTTGAATGCTCCAGATGGCGTCACCCATCCTTTGCACCCGTAGCTTCTCCCCATAGGCAACCCAATCCGGGTGGAAAGGGTTGTAATCCCCCTTCACTTTGACGTGACGAACAATTTTCATGTCCGCCAAGGAATACAGCGGGAGCGGTATTCGTTCGTTATTCCCGGCCAAGTCATCTTGCAACCCCGCGAACCGACGGCGTGAGCCGCACTGCTTCCAGTAATGGGCATACACCCAACTCCCGGATTTGCGGGGATGTCTGCGCAAACCCCAGCGCGTTAACCTCCAGTAAATCAGGTGGTCAACGTCGTTGAAGGTCTGCTTTGCGACCGTCCCTTTGTGATACTGAGCCCAGCCTTTCAGGACTGGATTCAAGCGCTGTATGAGCGTTTCCGTTGGAACCGATAGCGACGTGGCGATGATCTCCTTTACCTTGCCATAAAACGTTTTCACGTTCTTCTGGCTCGGTTTGATGAGTAGCTTGCCTCCGTATTTTCGGAAGTTCCACCCCAGAAAATCAAAACCTTGGTCAATATGCACAATGCGTGTCTTTTCCTCGGACAGCGTCAGTCCCCGCTCGCGCAGGAACTTCACTATCCACGGTTGGATCACAGTTTGAAGCAGCTCTTTCGAGCTACCTGTCACTACAAAATCGTCTGCATATCGCACCAAGTGCACCTTCCCCTTCTGTGCATTGCCCGTGCCCAGCTCTTCCCGAAGGAATTGCGCAAGCCCCGTTTCCAGCCCATTGAGGGTGATGTTCGCTAATGTCGGCGAAATGATGCCGCCCTGAGGCGTGCCATCATCCGTGCGCAGGAGCTGACCTTTGTCCACTACTCCTGATTTCAACCATTTGGCGAGCATCCCCTTGTTCATGTGAACCCGGTTCAGCAGCCACTCGTGGTTGATGTTGTCAAAGAACCCAGAGATATCCGCATCCAGCACCCATTGAGCCGAGGCCTTCTGGGATAGGGATACAAACAACTGGCTGCGCGCGTCGTGTGTTGATCGTCCTTTCCGGAACCCATACGAGTTCGGATCAGACGCACATTCCACAGCGGGTTCCAGCGCAAGCAAGTAAAGTGCTTGCATGGCTCTGTCCTTCATGGTCGGTATACCCAGCGGGCGTTCCTTTCCATTGGCCTTCGGGATATAGACCCGCCTGAGGGGGCGAGCCCGGTACCCTTTGGGGGTCAGACAACTAATCGCATTCCATTTCTTTGTTGGCGTGTCCCAAAGTTCGCAATCGACGCCACTCGTTCGCTTCCCTTTGTTCTCAGTTACTTTCCTGACCGCCAATGCCTTGGCTTGCCAGGATCGAATCAGGCTCCTTGTGAGTCTTGCGACTCTTCGAAAGTCCTTCTTCGTTTCCGCCTGCGCTATGCGCATCTGCGCCTTCCCTACGACCAGCATGACCGCCTTCCAATCAATGGAATGCCAACCACCTGATTCGTCCAGAGACGCAGCATCGTTTCCGATGTGTTCCATACCATTCTCCAGTTTGGTTTGACCCGTTGAAGACGGCACTGACCCAGAGGGTCAGATACCCTCTGGGTCGTTGATAAAGTCGCAACGGCTTTACGCTGTCGCACCCTGAGCAAGTCAGCCAGCTTTCGCTGCGAGGTAGAACCCCTATACCGCCCATTACAGACGGCCATTCGCTTTTTGCTCAATCCTCTACCCCCTCCACCATTGCCCTTGATTGCTCGCGGGTTTGCCAGTTCCTTGCGGACTGGCGATGAATGGGGCTTACCTCGTTTCCCTCTGTGCCCAGTCTGGCGGCTGCCAGACAGAAGGGGTTAGGGACTCTCTATCCGCCGGAAGTCGTTTTAGGGAACGATGCGAAGTCCATGACCTGCGCATCCTGACTTCGTGCCTTTTGGCCGCAGCTCCTCCCTTGCGGGAGAACTAAGGCGTAAGCTGCTTACTGTTAACGACGGTTCGAACGAGAGTTCACATTACATTTCCCATGCCCTTTACCCCAGCAATCCACCCGCGTCCTAGTCGTGGGATTGGGACTGACTCGCATCAGCCTTATGTGCTTTCGCACGGATTGTTTAACCGTAGCTCCGCACCCCCGGATTGCTCCAGACGCACGTACAGTTGAGGTCACGCCGTTCCAGACGTGGTTTTGATGGAAAACAAGACACAGAGAGCGGTTGCGCTCTCACACCAGCACTTACTTGTACAAACTAGTTTGCAACAAGGTGTAGCAAGGCCTTTCCTCTCGGAAATTTGTCTCTAATTGGCAACGAAGTTACGTCCCTTGAGGACGTAAATCACCATTACCGCACCCTGAGAGTGCGGGCTGGAGCAGCCAAATTAGAGCCATTTGGCTGCTACAAAGTTAGCCCTTTTTAGGGGGCGGAATGGAGCCTCCTGAGAGGGAAACCATTCACTGATATAGTCGGTTTCAAGAACCGAATGAGGCGACTTCGAGTCGCACCATGGCTACAGTTTAGCTTCTGCGCCAGACGCCTGGTCCCTCTTTCACTTCCTTTTCGCTCCAGTTGTGGAGCTTATTCATGGCCTCTGCCCTCACTGACAAACTCTCCCGCCTCGTCCAGGAAATGCGAGGCCAGGCCCGCATCACGGAGTCCAATGTGCAGGACATGCTGCGCGAGGTGCGCATGGCTCTGCTCGAAGCCGACGTGGCCCTGCCCGTGGTGCGCGACTTCATTGCCCGCGTCAAGGAAAAGGCGCTGGGCCAGGAAGTCATGGCTTCGCTGTCGCCGGGTCAGGTGCTGGTCAGCATCGTCAACCGCGAGCTGGCCGCCACCATGGGCGAGGGCGTCAGCGACATCAACCTGGCGGCCCAGCCGCCGGCGGTGATCCTCATGGCCGGTCTGCAGGGCGCGGGCAAGACCACCACCACCGCCAAGCTGGCCAAGCACCTGATCGAAAAACGCAAGAAGAAGGTGCTGACGGTGTCGGGTGACGTGTACCGTCCGGCGGCCATCGAGCAGCTCAAGACCGTGACAAAGCAGGCCGGTGCCGAATGGTTTCCGAGCACGGCTGACCAGAAGCCGGTGGACATCGCGCTGGCCGCACTGGACTACGCGCGCAAACATTTTTTTGATGTGCTGCTGGTCGACACCGCCGGCCGCCTGGCCATCGACGAAGCGCTGATGGCCGAGATCAAGGCATTGCATGCGGCGTTGAACCCGGTTGAAACCCTGTTTGTTGTGGATGCCATGCAGGGCCAGGACGCGATCAACACCGCCAAAGCCTTCAAGGAAGCGCTGCCGCTGACCGGCATCATCCTGACCAAGACCGACGGCGACTCGCGCGGCGGCGCGGCGCTCAGCGTGCGGCAGATCACCGGCGCGCCGATCAAGTTCTCGGGCACCAGCGAAAAAATAGACGGGCTGGAAGTTTTCGATGCCCAGCGCCATGCCGGTCGCATTCTCGGCATGGGCGACATCGTCGCGCTGGTCGAGCAGGTCACGGCCGGCGTGGACATGGCGGCGGCGCAAAAACTTGCCGCCAAGATGAAATCGGGCAGCGGTTTTGACCTCAACGACTTTTTGAGCCAGCTGCAACAGATGAAAAGCATGGGCGGGCTGTCCAGCCTGCTCGACAAGCTGCCGGCGCAGATGGCGGCCAAGGCCGGCCAGGTCGACATGGACAAGGCCGAAAAAGACATTCGTCGCAAGGAAGGCATCCTCCAGAGCATGACGCCACTGGAGCGCCGCAAGCCCGAACTCATCAAGGCCACGCGCAAGCGGCGCATTGCCGCGGGCTCAGGCGTGCAGGTTCAGGAGGTCAACCGCCTGCTCAATGAGTTCGAGCAGATGCAAACCATGATGAAGAAGATGAAGGGCGGCGGCATGATGAAGATGATGAAACGCATGGGCGGCATGAAAGGTATGCCAAAGTTCTGAGTTGCACCCCGGTTTACATAAAAAGTGGCCTTGGCCCAATCACCACGGGCGCCATCAGCTATCGAATAAATAGCAGATGGTGCCTGTTTGTTTTTATTGGGCTAAATGGCCCTGAGCCGCGGTCGCACCTGCTGGCTGGCATGCAGCCAGGCACGGCGCAAGACAGCCGGCGATTTTTTTTCTTCGGGAATCAGCAGGTAGTTGTTTGTGCGCATGGCCGTCCCTACCCCGACCTTGCTGGTCAGCACGGTCATGGGGATGGCCAGCAACAGAGGCAGGCCGACGGGCAGAAGCCAGACCAGCGCGCTGGCGTCAATCAGCGTGATGCCGGCGGCGAGCAGCACAATCACCGCGCTCATCGGGGCCAGCTGCTGCAGGGCAATACGCCAGGGAACTGCCGCCGCTTCGCGCGGGGGGGACTTCCATTCCAGCTTCAGGCCAGTCAGCGCGACCAGGACAAACAACGAGTGCGCCAGCATGCGGATCGGCGCCTGCAGCAGGGCGATCAGCGTTTCAAGGAGGGCGCTGCGCAAGAGGCTGGCGGTGCCGCCGTAGGCTTGCTGCTGCCGGTTGATCAGCACCGCTGCAATGCCCAGGAGACGCGGCAGAAACAGCATGCACAAGGTCCATGCCCACAGGGTCAGCAGTTCGCCAGGCAGCATCGCCCAGTCGCTGACCATGGGTGTGCCTGAGAGCCACAGCGCGGTTCCCAGCGTCAGGAAACACAACCACAGCGGTGCCGAGAGGTAGGCCATGGCACCGGTGCCGAACATAGAGCGGTGAACCGGGTGAATGCCGGGCTCGGCAATCAGGCGCGAGTTCTGCAGGTTGCCCTGGCACCAGCGGCGGTCGCGCTGCAGCTCGGCCAGCAGGTCGGGCGGCTGCTGTTCGTAGCTGCCCACCAGATCAGCGACCAGCCAGACGTGGTAGCCGGCGCGGCGCATCAGCGCGGCTTCCACAAAGTCGTGCGACATGATGCTGCCCGACATGCCGCCCGTGCCCTTGATACGCGCCAGCGCGCAATGCTGCATGAAGGGCTCGATCCGGATGATGGCGTTGTGGCCCCAGTAGTGCGACTCGCCCATCTGCCAAAACTGCATGCCCAACGTGAACAGGCGGCCCGTCACGCGCGAGGCGAATTGCTGCGCGCGCGCATGCAGCGTCACATGGCCGATGGCCTGGGTGGCGGTCTGGATGATGCCAGCCGTCGGGTTGGCTTCCATGAGCTTGACCATGGCCACCAGGCAGTCACCGCTCATCACGCTGTCGGCATCAAGCACCACCATGTAGCGGTAGTCCTTGCCCCAGCGGCGGCAGAAGTCGGCCACGTTGCCGGCCTTGCGGTCGGTGCGGCGTTTGCGCAGTCGGTAGTAGACCTCGATCCTGGGCTGGTCGGGTTGGGCGGCCAACTGGGTGCGCAGGTCTTCCCAGGCGGCGCGTTCCGCCTGCTGGGTGGCCGGGTGGCTGGTGTCGGACAGCACAAACACGTCGAAGGCTTTCACATGGCCGGTCGCTGCGACGGACTCGCAGGTGGCGCGCAGGCCCGCGAACACGGTGCGCACATCCTCGTTGCAGATCGGCATGATGATCGCGGTCCTTGTTGCGTCGTCCAGCGCATGGCGCTGCACGTTTTTCGCCGACAGGGCGTGTTTGTCGCCGCGTATCGTCACGTAAAAACCCATCATCGCCGTCATGAAACCGGTGACCACCCAGGCGGACAGCAGCGCAAACAGCACAAGCTGCCCGTACTGCAGCCAGGCGCTGTCGTAGTCGGGCTGCATGTCGGCGAACAGGCTGGTGGCGAGGACCGTGCTGAGTACCGTCAGCAGCACAAAGACGGTCCTGCGCCGCGCGGCAGCTTGTTGCCAGGGCTGGCGCTTCTGTACCGCCTGCAGCGGCAGAGGGCGGCTGGTGGGCGAACGTGTCAGCCCCAGCGCAGTCGTGGTCAGGCTGCTCCAGAACCCGCGCCAGGGGCGCGGGGCCATGGAGCCGCGATGTAGCGGCGGCGCGGTGACTGAATTCGGATGCCGCTCTTCGCGCAGCAGGCTGCGGGGAGTCAGGGTGTGATCAGGTTGGTCCATGTTTCGGTCAGTGTGTGAGTGTCATGTTGGAGAAAGGCGCGCAGCTCAATGGGCTGGGCGTTCTGGTTGGCGGGGGTTTCCAGGCGCTGCACGCGCAGGCTCATGCGCCAGGCGCCGGTGGCGGGGTTGCGATAAGCGATGCTTTCGACGACACGGGCATTGCTGCTGGCCGTGGTAATGGCCTCCACCCTGGCGCCCTCGGGCAGCGCGTCCAGGGCCGGCCCGGCAAAGTCGATGACAAACTGTGCCTGCCGGGCCAAAGCCTCGGCGCTGAGCTTGCTGTAGCCGGTGCCGCGGCGCGACTGGGTGACCCAGCCGTTGGGCGGGCGTTGCTGTCTGTTCCCTTGCCAGGCAATCTGCCAGGCGAGGTCCAGCGACTGACCCGGCGCCGGCATGTTTTCCGGCACCCAGTAGGCGGCCACGTTGTCATGTGTTTCGTCCGGCGTCGCAAACTGCAACAGCTCGACACGTCCCGCACCCCAGTCGCCCAACGGGGTCACCCATGCGCTGGGCCGCAGTTCGTAGCGGGCTTCGGTGTCTTCGTAGCTGGCGAAGGCACGGTCGCGCTGCATCAGGCCAAAACCCTTGAGGCTTTTCATGCTGAAGGAGGTCACCAGCGGGGAAGCGGGGTTCTGCAGCGGACGCCACAACCATTCGCCTTCCCCAGTGGCAACCATCAGGCCGTCCGAGTCATGCACTTCGGGCCGGAAGTCGCCCGCGCGGGGCTGGTTTTCACCGAAGAAAAACATGCTGGTCAGCGGCGCCACACCCAGGGTGGCCACGCGCGGACCGGCGCCTGCGCGCATGAAGATGCGGGCGTGCACTTCGGTGATGGTCTCTTCGCCGGGGCGGATGTCAAAGCGGTAGGCGCCCGTCATGCGCGCCGAATCCAGCAGGGCATACACCGTGACCTGCTTTGCGTCGGCCGCAGGCTTTTCCAGCCAGAAATCGGTGAAACGCGGAAACTCTTCTTGTTTTGCGCCGGTGGGGTCTACCGCCAGGCCGCGGGCCGACAGTCCATAACGCTGGCCGGCACCCAGGGCGCGGAAGTAGCTGGCACCCAGAAAGGCAATCAATTCGTCCTTGTAGGCGGGTGAGTTGAGCGAGGTGTGGATGCGGAATCCGGCATGGCCGATATCACCCCAGCGCGCCGGGTCCAGCTGGTTCTTGCCGTAGCTGAAGTCGTCGGCGCTGTAGCGCAGGAGCTTGTTGCCCTGGGCAGACAACTCGTGAATGTGAACCACATCGGTCTGCCGGCCGACATGGAAAAACTTGGCTTCGTAGGGCAACTGGTCGGCGCGCCACAAGGCCTTGTCGTCCCTGAACCGGATGTCGCGCAGGCCGTCGTAATCCAGGGCCGCCAGTTCGGCGGGAACAGCGGCATGCGGTTGCTGGTAAGGGGTTTGTGCGCGTTGTTGTGCCAGGGCGGCCACGTCGTCCAGCGTCCAGGCATGGGCGCTGGCCAGTGCGGCACACAGGCCCAGGAGGGCCAAAAAGCGTGCTGGCCGCAGGTGCGGGAAAGGCGCGGTGAACCGGGGGAAAACAGCTTGCATGGATTGACTAGGGCAAACCCTGTGCCAACCTGAAAAAGCTGTTTTAAATCAAAGGCTTGAATGGATTCCAGGTATGGAATGTGGAACCAGGCCGCGAAAGAGGCCGTTTGAACCCTGTTTCTGTCGCCTCATGGCGACAGCTGTCGCCCGCCTGATGAAATTAGTGTTTGGAATCAGGGGCTTGGCCCTGTCGCTCCTCGGCGACAGGGTCAGCGGGGGAATTCACCGGGTCGGTTTTGAAGTGTCCCGGCGTCAGGCTGTGCTTTTGCAGAAGGCGATAAAACTCTGTGCGGTTGCGGTCTGCCAGCCGCGCGGCGTCGGCCACGTTGCCGTCTGTCAGCTTGAGCAGGCCGACCAGGTACTCGCGCTCGAAGCGCTGGCGTGCCTCGGCCAGGGTGAGCACCTGCACACTGGGCGAGCGCAGCGCGCGCTGAATCAGGGTCAGGGGGATCAGCGGTGTGCTGGCCAGCGCACACACCTGTTCGACCACGTTGTAGAGCTGGCGCACGTTGCCTGGCCAGGCGGCGGTGTTCAGCGCCTTGATGGCTTCCGGCGCAAAGCCGCTCAGGCGTTTGCCGTATTTTCCGGCCAGCTTGACGAGGAAGTGATTGGCCAGCAGCGCAATGTCTTCGCGCCGTTCGGACAGGGGGGGCAGGGTCAGCGTGACCACATTGAGCCGGTAGTACAGGTCGGTGCGGAACTGGCCCTCGGCCATGGCCGCATCGAGGTCCCGATGGGTCGCCGACAGAATGCGCACATCAACCGGAATGGACTGGCTGGACCCCAGCGGCCGGACGCTGCGCTCCTGCAACACCCGCAGCAGCTTGACCTGCAGGGCCAGCGGCATGTCACCGATTTCATCGAGCAGCAGGGTGCCGCCTTCGGCGGCCTGGAACAGTCCCTTGTGGTTGGACGAGGCGTCGGTGAAGGCGCCCTTGACGTGGCCAAAAAGTTCGGACTCGAGCAGGGCTTCGGGAATGGCGCCGCAGTTCACGGCGATGAACGGGCGGGCGGCTCGCGGGCTGGCCTGGTGAATCGCCTGGGCCAGCAGTTCCTTGCCGGTGCCACTTTCGCCGCGCAACATCACGCTGGCGTCCGACTGGGCCACCATGCGCGCCTCCGCCAGGGTTTCGGCCATGCGGCTGGAGCGGCTGATGAAGCCGCTTTGCCAGGCCGGTGACTCGCCGGCCGGTGCGGAGGGCACCGGGGCGCTCAGCGCCAGGGCCTGCGCGATCTTGCCCTCCAGGCCCTTGCCGTCAAACGGCTTCGTCAGATAGGTGAACACGCCGCGTTCGGTGGCCTCGACCGCGTCGGGAATGGTGCCGTGGGCTGTCAGCAGAATCACCGGCAGCGAAGGGTGCTGGCTGCGGATCTCGTCAAACAGCGCCAGACCGTCTTTGCCGGGCAGGCGCACGTCGCTGAGTACCAGCTGCGGGCGTTCGATCTCGAGTTGGGTCAGGGCGGCTTCGGCCGAACCCACCGCGCTGACCCGGTAACCGGCCGCAGTCAGCCGCATGGTCAGCAGCCGCAGCATGTCGGCGTCGTCGTCGACGACCAGCAGGTGAGACTTGGGGGCAGTCATGGTCCCGGTGGCCGGGTGCGGCCGCGTGGCGACGATGCCGGGGCCGCCGGGGGGCGGCTGCTCAGGCTGCGTTCGATTTCCTTGAGCGCATCGAGCTTGTCCTGCGTCTGTTCGAGGCGGCGCTGCAGGTCGCGCACCTGCTGGTTCTGCCGGTCCAGCTGGTCTTCGACCCGCCGCTGTTCGGCAAACCGTGCGGCCAGCAGGCGCGCCAGGGCGTGCAGGGGCCGGGCGTCTTCGCTGTTGTTGGCCAGGGCGCGCTGCAGCAGGTCCTGTGCGCGGACCAGATCGTGGAGCTGCCGGGTCTGGCTCAGTGCGAGGGCCAGGCGCAGCTGGTCGCCCGCTGACGCGGCGTTGCCCAGTCGGGCGATTTCCTGGGCCAGTTCGGGGCCGGGCAGGCTGCGGAGCCGGTCGGCATAGGCCAGCAGGGCTGTGACGAGGTCTGCCTCGAAAAGCACGGCGTTTCCCGGTGCTGGTGGCGTTGCAGGGGTGGCCGCCGTCGTGGGCGCCGTGTCTGGCCTGGCCGGAGCAGGGGCAGGCACAGTGCAGCCGGCAGCCAGGCTGAGGACCAGCGCCCAGGGCAGGGTGCGGCAGAAGGGGGGGCCAAAGGCCTCAAGACTTGAAAGCATGGGGAAGTTCTATCCTGAAATGTGCACCCGGGCCGTCCGGCAGCAACTGCACCCGGCCCCCATGTGCAGCAATGTACTCGTGGACGATGGACAGGCCAATGCCGCTGCCACGGACCACTTGCGGTGGCTGTCGTTCGCCGCGGTAAAAGGGTTCAAAAATGCGTGCATGGTCATCGTAGGCGATCCCCGGACCTTCGTCGTCCATGTCGATGTGCACGACCTCGGCGAACTGGCTCAGCCGGATGCGTATCCTGCCCCCCACCGGCGAAAAGCGGATGGCGTTGGACAGCAGGTTCGCGACGGCGGTTCCCAGCTTGTCGCGGTCCACCTCGGCCTGCAGCGCCGGACCCTCGACGTGGACCTGCAGATCGCGCGCGCGCCACTGCAGGCGCTGGCCTTCCACCTGTTCTTCAATCAACTGCAGCAGGTCGGTTTTCTCCCGGCGCAGCTGGCGGGCCTCAAAAGCTGCAGCGTTGAAGCGCAGCAGGTCCTCGATCTGGCCTTGCAGTAAGCTGGTGTTGTGGCGCAGGATCTTGGCCACTTCCCGCTGGTTGGCGCTGAGTTCTCCGGCCACGCCGTCCTCCAGCAACGACACGCCCTCGCGCAGGGAAGCCAGCGGGGTTTTGAGTTCGTGTGAGACATGGCGCAGAAAGCGCGACTTGTCGGCGTCCAGCTCCACCAGCCGCAGCCGCAGCCATTCCAGCCTTTGTCCGACCAGCTGCAAGTCGGCCGGACCCTCGATGCGGATGGCCTCGTCCAGACGGTTCTCCCCGAGGCCGATGATGGCCTTTTCCAGGCGGTTGAGGGGACGTGTGAGCCAGATGCCGAAAGCCAGCGCCATCAGGACCGCCAGCCCGATCGCGCCCAGCACCTGCTGCGTCAATTGCCGGCGGCGGTTTTCCAGCGTGTCGAGCAGGCTGCGGTTTTGCGTGGCAATGGTCTGCCGGACCTGCTGCGCAATGGCCGCGTTGATGCGGTCCAGCTCGCGGAATTCCTGCGCGACCTGCCGGTCCCTGTCGAGCGCGGTATCGGGCGAACCGGACATCAGCGCGGTGACGGCCTGCAGGTGGTTCCTCCAGTCGCTGACCAGGGCAGCGGGCACGTTTTGCGGGCCCAGCCGCGCCAGCACGGTTCTGGCTTCGGCAGCGGCTTCGTCGAAGCGCTCACGAAGCACACGGTCGGACAACACCAGCGACTGTCGGGCCGTGCGTTCCATCGTCACGCTACGCTCGTTCAGGGACTGGGCGGCCGCACTGAGGTCGAGCGCGCGCACCGCGCCGTCGCGGCTTTGCATCGTGAGTTGCTCCAGCGTGAACACGGCGCGCAGCGAGGCGGCGGCCAGCAGGCCGGCAATCAGCAAAAAGGCGGCCACCAGCAGCTGGCGGAAGGAAACGCGCTCAAGCATGGGGAGGCCTTGCCGGCGGGGTCACTGCGCGTGGGTTCAAGCGCTCAGCGCGGGTTCTTCGTGGTGCAGCACTTCGCCGCGCAGGGAGCGTTGAGACGCCTCGGTGATGGTCACGTCCACCATCTGGCCGATCAGGCGGGGCTGGCCCCTGAAGTTGACGACGCGGTTGCACTCGGTGCGGCCCATCAGCTCGGTGGGGTCTTTGCGCGAAGCCCCTTCGACCAGGATGCGCTGCAGCGTGCCCTGGCGGCTGGCGCTGATGGCGCGCACGCTGTCGTCGATCGCCGCCTGCAGGCGCTGCAACCGCGCGAGTTTGACCGCGTGCGGTGTCTCGTCGGGCAGGTTGGCTGCCGGCGTGCCGGGCCGCGGGCTGAAGATGAAGCTGAACGAGGTGTCGTAGCCGACGTCATCAATCAACTTCATCATCTTGCCGAAGTCGTCGTCGGTCTCGCCAGGGAAGCCGACGATGAAGTCGCTGCTCATGGCCAGATCGGGGCGGATCGCGCGCAGTTTGCGGATGGTGGATTTGTATTCCATCGCCGTGTAGCCGCGTTTCATGGCCATCAGTATGCGGTCGGAACCGTGTTGCACCGGCAGGTGCAGGTGGTTGACCAGCTTGGGCAGCTTGCCGTAGGCATCGATCAGGCGCTGCGTGAACTCGTTGGGGTGGCTGGTGACATAACGGATGCGTTCGATGCCGGGAATGTCGGAGACATATTCGAGCAGGGTGGCGAAATCGGCGATGTCGGCGGTGCCGCCCATCGGTCCGCGGTAGGCGTTGACGTTCTGCCCCAGCAAGGTGACCTCGCGCACGCCCTGGTCGGCCAGGCCCGCAATTTCAACCAGCACGTCCTCGAACGGGCGCGAGACCTCCTCGCCGCGCGTGTAGGGGACGACGCAGTAGCTGCAGTATTTGGAACAGCCTTCCATGATGCTGACAAAGGCGCTGGGGCCTTCCACGCGGGCCGGCGGCAGGTGGTCGAATTTTTCAATCTCGGGAAAGCTGATGTCCACCTGCGATTTGCCCAGGCTGACGCGTCTGGCCAGCAGGTCGGGCAGGCGGTGCAGGGTCTGCGGGCCGAACACCACATCGACATACGGCGCGCGTTCGATGATGGCGTCACCCTCCTGGCTGGCCACGCAGCCGCCGACACCGATCAGCACGCCCTTCTTCTTCAGGTGCTTGACGCGCCCGAGGTCACTGAATACCTTTTCCTGCGCTTTTTCGCGCACCGAGCAGGTGTTGAACAGGATCAGGTCGGCCTCGTCCACATTGCTGGTGGGCTCGTACCCTTCGGCAGCGTGCAGCACGTCGGACATCTTGTCCGAGTCGTACTCGTTCATCTGGCAGCCGAAGGTTTTGATGAAGACTTTTTTGCTCATGAGTTTGCTATCTAATTGAGAGCTGCTGGCGCCCGTCAGTAAAGGGCTGGAGGCCTGTTTTGTTTGAAAACGGCTGGCGGGTCGGCGCGGGACCGGCTATTTGTAGCGGGGCAGCTGGTTGTAGGGGGTCTTGCCGTCGTCCTGCGGTGCGGCTTCGCCCTCGAAGCTGAAGATGAAATTGCGCGTGGACAGGCCGGCGCGTTTTTCCTTGGCTTCCTCGGCGGTCAGCACCCAGACCTCGTACACCAGACCGGCGCTGTCGCGGGTGTAGTTGACCAGCAGCTCCTGGCCCAGCAGGGCGCCCGACAACACATAGTTGTTGTTGACGTTGCGGATGCGTGCACCGGGAGACAGGCGGTCGGCCTTGCCATTCAGGGTGATGTCCGGTGGTGCCCGGACCACCAGCAGGCCGCGCAGGGCGGCTTTGGGGAAATTACGGACGCCGGGAACTTCGTCGGTCTGGGCCAGCGCCGGCGTGGCGAACAGGCTGACCAGCGTCATCAGTACGGCGATCAGTGCGGCCGGCAGGGCCAGGGAGGGCAGGCAGCGTTTCATGGTTTATGTCCAGAGGCTGTGAAGTAACAAAGCCCCAGAAGGTCAGACCTCTGGGGCTCGGGGAAATAGTGGTGGTGATAGGTGGACTTGAACCACCGACATCAGCATTATGAATGCTGCGCTCTAACCAACTGAGCTATATCACCGCGCGACCGATATTATAACGGCTCTTTCCCAAGTCTAATGAACGCGCCGGGAGTTCCCGCTGCGTTATCGATTTTTAAATGCGGCCTTGCGTTTGTTCACAAAGGCATCCATGCCTTCCTTCTGGTCGCTCGTGGCAAAGGTCGCGTGAAACAGGCGCCGTTCGAACATGATGCCATCGGCCAGTGTGCCTTCGTAGGCGCGGTTCACGGCTTCCTTGGCGGCCATCACGGCAATCTGTCCGTAGTCGCAGATCTGCAACGCGGCGCCCAGGGCTTCCTCCATGAGCTTGTCCAGCGGCACCACACGGCTGACGAGCCCGCTGCGTTCGGCTTCCACGGCATCCATCATGCGGCCGGTCAGCACCAGGTCCATGGCCTTGGCCTTGCCGACGGCGCGCGGCAGGCGCTGCGTGCCGCCCGAGCCGGGGATTATGCCCAGTTTGATTTCGGGCTGGCCGAAGCGGGCGTTGTCCGCGGCGATGATGAAGTCGCACATCATGGCCAACTCGCAGCCGCCGCCGAGCGCAAAGCCGCTGACGGCGGCGATCACCGGCTTGCGGATGCTGCGGATCTGCTCCCAGTTGCGCGTGATGTAGTCGCCCTTGTAGACGTCGGCAAAGCTGTAGCTCGCCATCGCGCCGATGTCGGCGCCGGCCGCAAAGGCTTTTTCGCTGCCGGTCAGGATCATGCAGCCGATGTTGTCGTCCGCGTCAAAGGCCTTGAGCGCGGCGCCCAGCTCGTCCATCAACTGGTCGTTGAGGGCATTGAGCTGTTTGGGCCGGTTCAGGGTGACGATGGCGACGCGGCCTTCGGTGCGGGTCTGGATCAATTCGTAAGTCATGGCGGGTTCCTTTTGAGGCTGAATCATGCCACGATCCTCTGGCTTGGCCGGTGCGCCACAAGGTGGAAAAGCAAGGGAAAACATTAACCGACCTGACGGTCGGTTAATGCTAGATTCGAAACAGGAGATGCTTATGACCGATGTCCCTTCCGAACCTGCCGTGCTGCTGTCCACACGGGGCGCCGTGGCGCTCGTGACGCTGAACCGGCCGCAGGCCCTGAACAGCTTTACCCGCCAGATGCACCAGGAGCTCTGGACCGCGCTGGACGCCGTGGAGGCCGATCCGTCGCTGCGTGCCCTCGTGATCACTGGCGCCGGCCGGGGTTTCTGTGCGGGTGCCGATCTGGCCGAGTTCGACTTCGAACCCGGCCCAAACCTCGTCGAACGTGCCGACCCCGGGCCCATCATCGACCAGGCCTTCAACCCGACGGTGCGGCGCCTGCAGAAGCTGCGCGTTCCGACGATTGCCGCGGTGAACGGCGTGGCTGCCGGGGCCGGGGCCTCGCTGGCCATGACCTGCGACCTGGCGATTGCCGCGCCGGGTGCCAGCTTCATCCAGGCCTTCAGCAAGATCGGCCTGGTGCCTGATGCCGGCGGCTCCTGGTTTCTGGTCAAGCGCCTGGGGCTGGCGCGGGCGATGGGGCTGGCCATGCTGGGCGACAAGCTCAGCGCGAAGGATGCGAAAGAGTGGGGAATGATCTGGGACGTGGCGGCCGAGGGCGAAGACTGTCTGGACAAGGCCATGGCGCTGGCCGCACGCCTGGCCGTCATGCCGACCCGCGCCCTGGTGGAAACGCGGCGCCTGCTCAGCGAAGGCGCCAGCCGCGGCCTGGATGTGCAGCTGGACCGGGAGCGCGACACCCAGTCCGCGCTGGGCCGCACCTACGATTACATCGAAGGCGTGATGGCCTTCCTCGAGAAGCGCCCGCCAGCGTTCAGGGGCAACTAGATGGAGGCCCGGCAACTGGCCCAGGCGGTGGGCGAATCCATGTTTGCCGCCGACAGTGCTTCGCGCGATTTCATGCAGATGGAGCTGGTGTCCTGCGCACCCGGCCGTGCGGTGATGCGCATGGCTGTGCGTGAACCCATGCTCAACGGCCACAAGATCTGCCATGGTGGACTGATTTTCACGCTGGCCGACTCGACTTTTGCCTTTGCCTGCAACAGCTACAACAAGGTCGCGGTGGCGGCGGGCTGCAGCATCGAGTTTCTCAAACCCGGCCAGCTCGGTGACGTGCTGACCTGTGAAGGGGTGGAGCAGACGCTGCAGGGCCGGCACGGCATTTACGACATGAAGGTGAGCAACCAGCGCGGCGAGGTGGTTGCGATGTTCCGCGGGAAAAGCGCACAGATTGCAGGCACCGTCATCCCGGTGACCGGTGTGGAGGCCGCATGAAAAGTTTTCCGCTCGAACCGATTGAAAAGGCCAGCCTCGACGAACTGCGCGCCCTGCAGCTCAAACGCCTGCAGTCCACGCTGCAGCATGCGTACCGGCATTCGCCGGTCTACAAGGCCAAGTTCGATGCCGCTGGAGTGCATCCGGGCGATTGCAAGTCGCTGGCTGACCTGGCGAAGTTTCCCTTCACCACCAAACACGATCTGCGCGCCAGCTATCCCTTCGGCATGTTCGCGGTGCCGCGCGAGCAGTGTGTGCGCATCCATGCCTCCAGCGGCACCACCGGCAAACCGACGGTGGTGGCCTACACAAAAAATGACGTGGACATGTGGGCCGGCTGTGTCGCCCGCAGCATACGCGCGGCGGGGGCCCGTCCGGGCGACCTGGTGCACATCAGCTACGGCTATGGCCTGTTCACGGGCGGGCTGGGCGCGCACTATGGCGCTGAGAAACTGGGTCTGACCGTCGTTCCCTTCGGTGGCGGGCAGACCGAACGGCAGGTGCAACTGATCACCGATTTCAAGCCCGACATCATCATGGTGACGCCCAGCTACATGCTGGCAATTGCCGACGAATTTGAAAAGCAGGGACTGTCCCCCGCCGATGCCAGTCTGCGCACCGGCATCTTCGGTGCCGAGCCCTGGACCAACGACATGCGCCTTGCGATTGAGCAGCGCATGGGCATCGATGCGGTGGACATCTATGGCCTCAGCGAGGTCATCGGCCCGGGCGTGGCCAGCGAGTGTGTGGAAACCAAGGACGGCCCGACCATCTGGGAAGACCATTTTTACCCCGAGATCATCGACCCCGTCAGCGGCGAGCTGTTGCCCGACGGCGAGATCGGCGAGCTGGTGTTTACCAGCCTGAGCAAGGAAGCGCTGCCCATCATCCGTTACCGCACACGCGACCTCACGCGCCTGCTGCCGGGCACGGCCCGCAGCATGCGCCGCATGGAGAAGATCACGGGCCGCAGCGACGACATGATGATTGTGCGCGGCGTCAACGTGTTTCCGACGCAGATCGAGGAGCTGATTCTCAAACGCCATGAGCTTGCACCCCATTACCAGTGCATTCTGACCCGTGAAGGCAATATGGACTGCCTGCGCGTGGCGGTGGAGACCCGTCCTGGACTGGCGCCCGACAGCGCGTCCGCGCAGGCAGCGGCCCGTGTGCTGCAGCATGAGATCAAGGCCTACATCGGTACCAGTGTGGATATTGAGTTGCGCGCGGAGGGCGGTGTGGAGCGCAGTCTGGGCAAGGCCAAACGGGTACTGGATCGCCGGCACTGAACTTTGCTGCTTCGGGTTTTTTATTTCCGGGTAAGCACCCACTCGACGTTGCGCTTTTTTGGTTCTAGACTGACCCGTCAAAAGGTTTCAGGAGGTTGCCATGCCGGACAAGCAAGTGATTTATCACAAGACGCAGAAGGGGACGGAAGCGATTGCGAACCGGAATTCAGGTCTGCCCCCCCGGTTGCGTTCCCTGTTGATCATGGTTGATGGCAAAAGAACCCATGCAGAACTGGCCACCATGGCGTCGGCGCTGGGTGATCCCGGGCGTCTTTCAGAACTTGAAGCCGAGGGCCTGGTAGCGCCGGCAGTGGTCGAAGAAAAAACCATGCCGGCCGCGCTGGAACTGGCCGGTGCCCCGCAGCAACCAGCCGCGGCCGCACCGCCGCAGCGCGCGGCCAACTTGGCGCAGGCGCAGCGTTTTTCCTCGCATTTGCTGGAGCACCTGCTGGGCCCGATGGCCGAGCCGCTGTGCATCAAGATCGAGAACGCGCGGGACCTCGCGGATTTTGTCGCCGTGATCAAGCGGGCCCGCGAGATTGTTCGCGAGATCAAGGGCAGTGCCGAAGCCGAGCGCTTTGTGGCCCAGATCGAAGCGCAGATGCCTGCTGGCTGAACCCCTGGCTCAGGCGGCGGACACGAGCCACTTTTTCACCAGGGCTGCATCCTTGGCCAGCAACCGCCAGGTGGTCGTGTCTGGCGGCATCGTCAATTCGAGCCGAAGCAGGCGCTTGTCACGCGCGACCAGCGCCGTGATCTTCTTGCTGGGTCCAGCGTAAAACGGCAACTCATCGAGCTTGCCCAGGCGCCAGCCCGGGGGCGGCAACGGGGCCGTTTTCCGGCTCTTTCCGGTGACCGGTGTTTCAATGCCCAGCCACTCGTCGCCGGCTGCAAAGCCGGCACGTTCGGCCGCGCCGCCGCGCAGGACCGTTTTGACATGGATACCGCCGCCCGTTTCCTGCACCCGCAGGCCCAGCCCCTGCGCAAGCTGCGCCGGCTCCTCAAGCACGGCAACGCCGTGGCGTTGCAGCAGGTCTTTCAGCGGCAGCTCGCCCGTGCCATGTACCCAGCGGGCGATTTCCGCCGCGTAGGAGCGGCCGCCCACATCCTGCAGTGCGGCGGCGACATCCGCTTCGCTCATCACACCGCCGCGGCACCGCAGCCACAGGCTGCGCATCACGTCGTCCAGGGTGGCCAGGACAGTGTCCCTGCTTTCAGCACGCAGGCTCAGGTCAAGACACAAGGCGACCAGAGCGCCCTTGGTGTAATAGCTGACGGTGGCATTCGGCGTGTTTTCATCCTGGCGGTAATACTTGACCCAGGCGTCAAAACTGGCCTGGGCCACCGACTGCACCAGGCGCCCCGGGGTCTGCATGACCTGATTGATGGTCTTGTTCAGAAGTCTCAGATAGGCCGCTTCGTCGATCAGGCCCGCGCGGCACAGGATCAGTTCGTCGTAGTAACTGGTGAAGCCTTCAAAAAACCAGAGCAGCTGCGTGTAATTCTCACTTCCATAGTTGTAATTGCCGAACTCCGCGGGGCGCAGACGCTTGACGTTCCAGGTGTGGAAATATTCATGACTGATCAGCCCGCGCAGCGTGGTGTATCCCTCGGGGAGCTTGCTGCTGCCCAGGCGCGGCAAGTCCTGGCGTTTGCAGATCAGGGCGGTGGAATTGCGGTGCTCCAGCCCGCCGTAGCCGTCGTCCACGGCGTGGAGCATGAACACGTAGTCCTTGTGCGGCGGTTTTTTGTTGCCATGCCAGAGGCGGATTTGCGCTTCGCAGATTTTTCGGGTGTCGGCAAGCAGCCGGGCCCCGTCAAAGCTGGCTGTGGCGCCTGCCACCACAAAGCGGTGCGGCACACCGCAGGCCACAAAAGAGCCGCTCCAGAAATTCCCCATCTCCACCGGGCAATCCACCAGTTCGTCGTAGTTGGCGGCCAGGTAGCTGCCAAAACCCTGCTTGTCGACCTTCAGCGGACTCAGGCCGGTGGCCACGGACCAGCCGCTGATGGCCGGAGCGGCCATGACTTCAAGCCGGTGCGGCGCCTGGTCGTGGCCGTCGACCCGCAGGCACAGGGAACTGCCGTTGAAGAAGCCGCGGCCTGCGTCCAGCGAGGCGGTGCGTACCGAGCTGTCGTTGGCATAAACCTCGTAGACCAGCACCAAGGGCTTGTCCGCGTTGCAGCGGATCTGCCAGCTGCATTTGTCGAGCTGCGCGATCTGGCCGGCAGGCAGTGCCCGGGTGCCTTGCCGCGCCCGCAGGCCCTGCAGGTTTTTCGAAAACTCGCGCACCAGGTAACTGCCGGGGATCCACACCGGCAGCGCCACTCGCTGCAGCGCGGCGGGCTGGGCAATGGTCAGGGTGACACGGAACAGATGGGCATGGAGGTCGGCGATCTCGACGTGGTAGTCGACGCCGACAGAAGATATGTCGGAGGGCTTGGCGGAAGGTTTGGGCATAGGTTCAAAGAATACCGCATCGGCCCTGCCTCGGCCGGGGCAAGCCGAGCCTTTCCCGAACTGACTTTTTGCTACAGAAAGCAGAGCGGCCACCGCCCGCCCGAAAAGGGCGGAAGCCCGGTTTGCCTATGAGCTCCGGCCGTGCGTCGCGCTCTTACTGGACCTTCGCGTCGGTCAGGTACTTCTCGACCTGCTGGGCGCTGATGGCGCCGGGTACGCGCGAGCCGTCGGCAAAAATCAGCGTCGGTGTGCCGGTGATGCGGTATTTTTTGCCGAACTCGACGTTGCGCGTCACCGCGCCGGCGTCGCAACTGGCGGTGGCCACCGGCTGGTCACGCACCATCAGGTCCTGCCAGGCCTTGGCTTTGTCCTTGGCGCACCAGATGTTTTTGGATTTCTCCTTCGAATCTGCGCTCAGGATGGGGTACAGGAACATGTAGATGGTGACGTCACTGACCTTCTGCATGTCGCGTTCGAAACGCTTGCAATAGCCGCAGTTCGGGTCTTCGAACACCGCCACCTTGCGCTTGCCGTTGCCGCGCACAATGGTGAAGGCGTCCTTGAGCGGGAGCGCATCAAACGACACGGCGTTGAGCTTGTCGACGCGTTCCTCCGTCAGGTTGCGCCTGACTTTGGTGTCGATCAGGTTGCCCTGGATCAGGTAGTTGCCTTCGGCATCGGTGTAGAAAATGTCGCTGCCGTTGACACGCACCTCATACAGGCCGGCCATGGGCGTCTTGTTGATTTCGTCGATGTTGGGCAGGTTCGGCAGGCGTTCGGCCAGGTTCTTGCGGATGGCCGCTTCCTGTGCAAACGCGCCCAGGCTCAGGGCCAGCAGTGTGCCGGTGATGAGGGTCTTGAACAGTGTCATTGTTTTCCAGTCTGTGTGATGTATTTTCATGCTTCTTGCGACGTGTCCGGTCGCTTCTTGTGCCGCTCCCGCGCAGCGGCTGCTCACCCCGGACGGTGCGGCAATGAACCCATGGCCTGGCGCGTGACCCATTCTTTCAGGGGTCCACTGCGTGCAAAGCCCTTCATGCCCCAATTGCGCAAAGCCTGCCAGCGCGCGTCGTTTTGCGCGAACAGGCCGTGCAGTCCATCCGTCACCGCGCCCATGGCCGCCACATCGGCCTTACGGGAGCGTTCATAACGCCGCAACAGCTTTTCGTCGCCCAAGCCGCGCCAGTATTCGCGTGCGTGAATCACGCTCGCCAGTCCGGCCGCATCGGCCAGGCCCAGGTTCAGGCCCTGTCCCGCCAGCGGATGCACGGCGTGGGCGGCGTCTCCAGCCAGCGCCCAGCCTGGACCGACCCAGCGTTCGGCTCGCGACAGCGCGAGGGGCCAGCTCGACAGCTTGCTCGCCAACTGCAGGCAACCTGCTTCGGCACCGCAGACAGTTTGTACCGCTGCGGAAAATTCTTCGGGATTCAACTTCTCCAGCGCAGCTGCGCGCTCCACTGAGACAGACCAGACCAGCGCCACAGAGTTCCCGCCGGCGCCGCCAATCGGCAAAAGAGCCAGAATTTCGCCGTTGTGGAACCATTGGCGGGCCACGCCGAGGTGCGCCGCGTCGCTTTGCAGGCGGGCGGCCATGGCTTTTTGTGGATAGGGCTTGATGGTCCACTGCACGCCGAACTCGTCGCGGCTGGTACTTTTCTGGCCCTCGCAGATCACCGTGAGCGCGGCCTTGACCGGCGTCCCCACGGTTTCGATCTGTGGCTGGTAACGCACGGCTTCTGCCAGCTGCCGCTCCAGCGCCGGGACATCGACGATCCACGCCAGGGCCGCGTCGGTGGTGCCTGGCGGGGCTGCAAAATCAAGCCGGCCCCCTTCGTCGCCCCACACGCGCATCTCCAGCACCGGCGTGGCTGCAGGCGCATCGGGCCAGGCCCTCAGCGAGGTCAGCAGCTGCCGCGAGGCGCTGTTCAGGGCGTAGGCCCGCACATCCTGCGGGACGGCGGCTTCCGCGGGGTTGCCTGCCGGCGCAGGCCGGGCGACCAGGGCCACGTGCAGGCGCTCGCGCGCCAGCAGCAGCGCCAGGGTGCGGCCGACCACCCCGTCACCGCGGATACACACATCAAAAGGCTTGGACATGGCTCATTTTAGAAGGCAGGGCAAAATCGTCCCCGGACAGTGCATCTTGAACTGAATTTTTGAAGGGTTTGACCGTGCGTGAATCAATGAGCGAAACATCGGGCCCTGCGTCGGGCGACGTCGGGGCGGTTATCACCGGGCTGTGGGTTTATCCCGTCAAGTCCTGCGCCGGGGTGCAGGTGCAGGAAGCGATATTGACCGAAACGGGGCTCGAATTTGACCGGGCCTGGATGGTGGTTGATGAGGAGGGTTCCTTCCTGACGCAGCGTGAGCTGCCGCGCATGGCGCTGATCCAGCCCCAGCTCAAGTACCACGACATGGTCCTGCGGGCACCGGGCATGCTGGCGCTGCATATCGCGCTCGACCAGGTGCAGGAGCCGGTGCGCGTGAGGATCTGGGACGACGAGGTCAAGGCTTACGACATGGGGCCCATCGCGGCCCAGTGGTTCAGTGATTTCCTCGGCGTGAACGCGCGGCTGGTGCGTTTTGATCCCGAGGAAAAGCGCGCTTCCAGTCGGCAATGGACCGGCGGCGTTGAGGCACTCAACCAGTTCAGCGACGGCTACCCGGTGCTGGTGCTCAGCGAAGCGTCGCTGGCGGAGCTGAATGACAAACTGCAGGGCGGCGGCCATGTCGCCGCTGGCATGGCACGTTTCCGGCCGAATATCGTGATCGGCGATGCGCCCGGCGCCAGCGAACTGGCGCCGCACGATGAAGACCGGCTGGATTTGCTGCAGATTGCCACGGAACAGGGTGTGGCCCAGCTCAAGCCGGTCAAGCCCTGCGCGCGTTGCCCGATTCCCAACATCGACCCCGCCACGGCGCAAAGCAGCCCCGAGGTCGGCGACATCCTGCAGACCTACCGGCAGGATCCGCGCCTCAAGGGGGCGGTGAGTTTTGGCATGAATGTCATCGTGCTGCAGGGCATCGACCACCTGCTCAAGGTGGGTCAAAGCGTCTCGTCCAGCTATCGCTTCGAGTGAGCCACGACAGGTAGCGGTGCCGGCTGGCTGTGGCCTTCAGCCTCATCGAAGCCGGAATCCACTGCCAGCGGCATGGGCCGTGTCAGCTCCGGTTCCAGAAAGCGGATCGGCCGGCGTGTACGCGCCGCCATGCCTGCGAGCATGGCTTCCAGCGCCTTGGAGAGTTCGGGACCTTCCATCAACTTCTCGCTGAGCAGTACGCCCGCAATGTGAAACTGCAGGATGACTTCGGGTTTGAGGCCCTTGAGCGGCATCAGGCCGGCGGCGATCAGCCTCGCGGCCATGGCGGTGACGACCTCGCGTGAGGTAACGCCCTCCATGATGAGGCCAAAACGTGCTTCATCGACCCGGCCCACGGTGTCGACGTCGCGCAGGATGCGGCGTAGCTTGATCACGCTGCGCAGCAGGCTTTGCTCGGCCACGGCGATGCCGTAGTTGCGCTTGACGTAAGCGTAATTCACCAGTTCGATGTACACCACGGCAGCGGGTTCTCTTTGCCGTTTGGCGCGCGCCACCACCTGCCTGAGGCGGTCTTCAAAGAGATGCCTGGCCAGCAGGCCGGTGAGTGCATCCTGGCTGGCCATGGCCTGCTCGCGTGCCTCGACGCCATGCCGTTCGCGTGAACGGATGTTCAGGGCCACCAGCAGCAAGGGCACCTCCACGGCCAGCGACAGCATGAAAGCATATTGCGACAACCAGGAGGTGGATACCCAGCCGAAAATCCGGGCCGCTGCCAGTGCGGTGCTCATGGCCAGGGGAGTAAAGGCCGCCAGCACCCACGCACCCACCACGTCCCGGCGGCGCCAGGTTGTATAGGCGGTCGCCAGTCCCAGCACCACGGCCACCAGCAGGTACGCACCGATCAGGTGGACGCCCCATTGCCGGTCCAGCCCGAGGTAGGCAACCGCCAGTACCGGGCCGGCCAGCCCGACGGCGAAAACCGCGTGGTCAAACCACCGGTGGCGGCCAGCGATGCTGCACAGCTGGCGGACCACTAGCAAGGCAGCGCTGCCCCCCAGCAGGCCAAGCACGCCCTGGAGAGCGTTGTTCCAGGCGGCAAAGTTGCTCCACAGGAGGTGGCCGGCCATGCCACTGGTGGTGGCGACCACCAGGGCCATGATGGTGGCGTAAATGGCATACCAGCCGTAGGCCCAGTCGCGGTAGACCCAGCTTTGGCCGGCGCCCGCCACAATCAGCAGAAGCAGGGTACCGAACACCAGACCGATGACCATGTAGTCGAACTGCAGATGATGGCTGCGGGACTGGCCGGAGATGGCATTGACCGGGAAATGGGCTGGCGTGACATGCGCGATGCGGACATACACGTCATGCGCCATCCCGTCTTCGAGTGCCAGGTGAAATTGCGCGTAGCGGCCCGGCTCGGGCCAGCTGGAGACGGCCACGGTGTCGCCTGCTGCCTGGCTGGCCCAGCGACCCGCCCGGTCCTGCTGAAACACGGTCACCAGGTCGAGCATGGGAAAGGGAAACTCCAGCAGCCAGTCCTGGGTGGAGTTGGCTGACCTTTTGAAGCGGAAGTGCTGCCACAGCGCAGCGCCCGGTCCCAGGGTGTAGTGGACATTGGCCCGGGCCGGGCTCATGAAACGCCGGAAGTCGCCGGCAGCCATCTGCTCGATCGTTGCACCGGCATCGGCATCTACCCACACCAGGCTGCTTGCCTGCAGGTCGGCCACGGGTGTTTTGTCGTCCAGCACGACCAGCGGCTGGGCCTGGCTGGAGGTGCCCAACAGGCTGAGGAATGCAGTCAGAAGCATGGCCGTCAGAAAGCCGATTCCCCGGCTGCCTGCGTATCGCATACACTTCTCAGCCTGTTTTTGAAGGTTTTTCATGAGTCTGAAGTGCGGTATTGTAGGCTTGCCCAACGTCGGTAAATCCACCCTTTTTAACGCCCTGACCAAGGCGGGCATCGCAGCGGAAAACTACCCGTTCTGCACCATTGAGCCCAACGTCGGCATCGTGGAGGTGCCCGATCCGCGGCTGGCGGCGCTGGCAGACATCGTCAAGCCGGAGAAGATCCAGTCCGCCATTGTCGAGTTTGTCGACATTGCCGGTCTGGTGGCAGGCGCCAGCACCGGCGAGGGGCTGGGCAACAAGTTTCTGGCCCATATCCGCGAGACCGATGCGATTGTGAACGTCGTGCGCTGCTTTGAGGACGACAACGTGATTCACGTGGCCGGCAAGGTGGACCCGATTTCCGACATCGAGGTGATCCAGACCGAGCTGTGCCTGGCCGATCTGACAGCGGTTGAAAAGGCCCTGCACCGCGTGACGAAAACCGCGCGCTCTGGCGACAAGGAATCCGTCAAGCTGGTGGCCATCCTGGAAAAATGCCAGGCGGCGCTCAATGAAGCCAAGCCTGTGCGCACGCTGGAGTTCAGCAAGGAAGAGCTGCCGCTGCTCAAGCAGTTTTTCCTGATCACCGCCAAGCCGGCCATGTTCGTCGGCAATGTGGCCGAGGACGGTTTTGAAAACAATCCTTTCCTGGACAAGCTGCGTGCCTACGCAGCCAGCCAGAATGCGCCTGTTGTGGCCATCTGCGCCAAGATGGAGGCCGAGATGGCCGACATGGAGGAAGAGGACAAGAAAATGTTCCTCGCCGAGATTGGTCAGGAAGAGCCTGGGCTGAACCGCCTGATCCGCGCGGCCTACAAGCTGCTGGGCCTGCAGACCTATTTCACGGCCGGTGTGAAAGAGGTGCGCGCCTGGACCATTCATGTCGGCGACACCGGTCCGCAGGCGGCCGGCGTGATCCACACCGATTTCGAGAAGGGCTACATCCGCGCCCAGACGATTGCCTTTGATGACTACATCACCTTCCAGGGCGAGCAGGGCGCCAAGGACGCGGGCAAGATGCGCAGCGAGGGCAAGGAATACATCGTCAAGGATGGCGACGTGATGAATTTCCTCTTCAGCAGCTGAGGCACGGGTGCCGGCCCCGGATTGAGAGTGTTTTGTGCCGTCAGCCCTTTGGTGGTGGGCGCAAGCAGCTATCTATTCAGTAGCGTATTTTCCGTATCACCCAGAGGCCTCCTGCGTCCATGACCGAACCCGTCCGCCTCGCCAAACACCTGGCCCAGATGCTCAACTGCTCGCGCCGCGAAGCTGAGCAGTACATCGAAGGCGGTTGGGTGCGCGTCGATGGCGTGGTTGTGGAGGAGCCGCAGCACCGCGTGCTGGACCAGAAAGTCGAGCTTGACCCGGACGCCAGCCTGCTGGCGCTGACGCCAGTGACGCTGCTGCTGAACAAGCCGCCGGGCTACGAGGCTGGCCTGGAAGCGGGGAGCAAGCGCCCTGCCAACCCCTCTGCGCACTTGCTGGTTCCGTCCAACCACGTGAAAGACGACCGATCGGGCATCCGGCCCCTGAAAAAACATGTCAGCGCGCTGACGCTGGCGACACCGCTTGCCACCCCGGCCAGCGGCCTGGTGGTTTTCACCCAGGACTGGCGCGTGGCGCGCAAGCTCAGCGAGGACGCCGCGGTCATGGAGCACGAGGTCATCGTGGACGTGACCGGCACCATTGCGCCGGGCGGCCTTCAGCGGCTCAACCGCATCGACCATGGCTTCACCTTCAACGGGGTGTTGTTGCCGCCCGCGAAAGTGAGCTGGCAAAACGAGACCCGTCTGCGTTTTGCGCTCAAGGGCGAACGCCCGGGGCAAATTGCCTTTATGTGTGAAAGCGTCGGACTCACGGTGCAGGCGATGAAACGCATCCGTGTCGGACGTGTCTCCATGAGCAGCCTGCCCGTGGGACAGTGGCGCTATCTGCAGCCACACGAACGGTTTTAAGGTCGGCGCCGGGCGGCACAGGCGTAAAAATACAAGCAGGGGCCGCGGATCTGGCTTTGCCAGTCCGCAGGCGCAGCGGCCCCTCTTTCAGTGCAAGGGGCAGGGAGCTGCCGCAGGCTCGAAGTGAGCGACCGTGGGGGCCACCTTCTACCCGCCCCAAAACCGGATGCTTCCCGGAAAGGCCCAGACCAGTGCGCCTGTCATCGTCACGTAGCGCGCAAATTTTCCGACGGCCATGTAGGCCACACAGGGCCAGAACGGAAACTTGAGCCAGCCCGCCACCGCGCAAAGCGGGTCGCCGACCCCGGGCAGCCAGGCCAGCAGACAGGCTTTGGGCCCCAGCTTTTCCAGCCAGCGGATGGCGCGGCTGTGGTGCGAGGAGTGTGAATACTTGTCCACCACCTTGTGGGCGCCATAACCGAACCACCAGTCAAGCGCGCCACCCAGCGTGTTGCCTGCCGTGGCCACCAGCACGGTCGGCCAGAACAGGTGCGGACTGAGCTTGACGAGGCCGAATACCACCGGCTCGGAACCCAGCGGCAGCAGGGTAGCGGAGATGAACGAGACCACAAACACCGTGCTCAACCCATACTCGGGCAGAGCCAGGGCTTCAATCAGTTGTTGTATCCAGAGTTCCATCTGGAGCGAGTATAGGCAGTGCGCCCGTTTCCTGGCGCTGGAGCCGGTTCGCGCACCCTGCTTTCAGATTTAAATTGCTGAAATTTTGGGCAGTTACAATCGTGCCTCGCTTTTGCGCACCCACACCTGCCTCCCATTTCCATGAACATCGGCCCCTACGTTTTGGCGAACAACCTGTTTGCCGCGCCGATGGCGGGTGTCACCGACCGGCCGTTCCGGCGTCTGTGCAAGGCCGGGGGGGCGGGTTATGCGGTCAGTGAAATGGTCACCTCGCGGCGTGACCTGTGGGACACCCTGAAGACCTCGCGCCGCGCCAACCACGACGGTGAAGTCGCGCCGATCGCCGTGCAGATTGCCGGCACCGATGCGCAGATGATGGCCGAGGCCGCCGCCTACAACATCGACCGCGGCGCGCAGATCATCGACATCAACATGGGCTGCCCGGCCAAGAAGGTCTGCAACAAGTGGGCCGGCTCGGCCCTGATGCAGGATGAGCCACTGGCTCTGGCCATTGTCGAGGCCGTGGTGGCCGCCTGTACGCCGCGCGGCGTTCCGGTCACCCTGAAGATGCGCACCGGCTGGGCCGAATCGCATAAAAACGCTGTCGCGCTGGCACGTGTTTTTGAAGGCGCGGGTGTGCAGATGCTCACGGTGCATGGCCGCACACGCGAGCAGGGCTACAAGGGACGCGCCGAGTACGACACGATAGCGGCGGTCAAGGCCGCGGTGGCCGTTCCGGTGGTTGCCAACGGCGACATCGATACACCTGAGAAAGCCCGCGATGTGCTGGCCTACACAGGCGCCGATGCGGTGATGGTGGGCCGGGCCGCCCAGGGCCGCCCCTGGATTTTCCGGGAAATTGCGCATTTTCTGCAGACCGGCACGCATCTTGCGCCGCCGCTGGTGGCCGAGGTCAAACGCCTGCTGCTCGACCACCTGCTGGATCACTATGCACTGTACGGCGACTTCAGCGGTGTGCGCTCCGCGCGCAAGCACATCGGCTGGTACGTCAGGACGCTGCCTGGTGGCGAGGCGTTCCGCAGCCGCATGAACCTGCTGGAAGACAGTGAGGCACAGTGGCAGGCGGTGGCAGACTTTTTTGACGGGCTGGGCCAGTGCATGGACCGCATGCCCGTGGTGGGGAGCGGCATGGCGCAGCCGGCCGTCGGCGACAATGCAGGACAGAAAAAGAAGGAGGGAGAGCTCGCATGAGCAAGAAACACATCGAAGAGTGCGTACGCACCAGCCTGGAAGTTTATTTCAGGGACCTGCGCGGCACCGAACCTGATGGCATGTACGACATGATGGTGAGGGTGGTCGAAAAGCCGTTGCTGGAGGTGGTGATGCAGCATGCCGACCACAACCAGTCACGTGCGGCCGAATGGCTGGGCCTGAACCGCAACACCCTGCGCAAAAAACTCCTTGAACACAAACTGATCAAGTGACCCCAAGTGACCCGGCCATCGCATCCCATCCCCCAAAAAAACCAAAGACACGCATGAACGCCCTGATATCCGTCTCCGACAAAACCGGCATTGTTGACTTTGCACGTGCGCTGCACGCGCTGGGCATCAAGCTGATTTCCACCGGCGGCACCGCCAAGCTGCTGGCTGACGAGAAGCTGCCCGTGACCGAGGTCGCTGAACTGACCGGTTTCCCCGAGATGCTGGACGGCCGCGTCAAGACCCTGCACCCCATGGTGCACGGCGGCCTGCTGGCGCGCCGCGATGTGCCCGAACACGTGGCCGCGCTGAAAACCCACGGCATAGACACGATAGACCTGCTGGTCGTCAACCTTTACCCGTTTGAAGCGACCGTCGCCAGGCCCGGCTGCACGCTGGAAGACGCGATAGAAAACATAGACATCGGTGGCCCGGCCATGGTGCGTTCAGCCGCCAAGAACTGGAAGGATGTCGGTGTGCTGACCGACGCCTCGCAATACGCCGGCGTGCTGGAGGAGCTCAAGACGGCCGGCAAACTCAGCGACGCGACGAAGTTCACCCTGGCTGTGGCCGCCTTCAATCGCATCAGCCAGTACGACGGCGCCATCAGCGACTACCTCTCTGGCATCCAGCCGGGCGGTGCGCACGGCCTGTTTCCCGGCCAGTCCAACGGCCGCTTCGTCAAGGTGCAGGACCTGCGTTACGGCGAAAACGCACACCAGCAGGCTGCGCTGTACCGCGACCTGTACCCGGCGCCGGGTTCACTCGTGACCGCCAGACAACTGCAGGGCAAGGAGCTCTCCTACAACAACATCGCCGACGCCGACGCCGCCTGGGAGTGTGTCAAGAGTTTTTCAGGTTCGGCCTGCGTCATCGTCAAACACGCCAACCCCTGCGGCGTGGCTCTGGGCAAGGACGCGCTGGAGGCCTACAGCAAGGCCTTCAAGACCGACCCGACCTCGGCCTTCGGCGGCATCATCGCGCTGAACTGCACGCTCGACGAAGCGGCGGCGCAGCAGATCTCCAAACAGTTTGTCGAGGTGTTGATGGCCCCGGGCTTCACGCCAGAAGCACTCGAGGTCTTCAAAACCAAGGTCAATGTGCGGATCCTGCAGATCGACCTGCCACCGGGTGGCAACACGGCGTGGCAACAGGGCCGTAACCTGATGGACATCAAACGCGTCGGCTCCGGCCTCTTGATGCAGACCGCCGACAACCACGACCTGGCGCTGGCCGACATCAAGGTGGTCAGCAAGCTGCAGCCGACGCCGGCCCAGCTGCAGGACCTGATGTTCGCCTGGAAGGTCGCCAAATACGTCAAGTCCAACGCCATCGTGTTCTGTGCCGATGGCATGACCATGGGTGTGGGCGCCGGGCAGATGAGCCGCCTGGACTCGGCGCGTATTGCCAGCATCAAGGCCGGGCATGCCGGCCTGTCGCTCAAGGGCACGGCCGTTGCAAGCGACGCTTTCTTTCCTTTCCGCGACGGCCTCGACGTGGTGGTCGATGCGGGTGCGAACTGCGTGATCCAGCCGGGCGGCAGCATGCGTGACCAGGAAGTGATCGATGCGGCCGACGAACGCGGCGTGGTGATGGTGCTCAGTGGGGTGCGGCACTTTCGCCATTGAAACCCGGGTTTCATAGGTAAAAAATGCCTGCAGCCCTTATTCCACGGGCGCTACCAGCTATGTAATCAGTAGCAGACTGAGCGCCCGCCGGGCTGGCTTGGCCGAAGTCTTCTCTTTGGCCGGCTTGTGCGGCGTTCAGCGCGCAGCGAAAAACCGGGCGGCGGCCCCGACGGTTTCGGCGATGTCTTCCGCTGTGTGCGCCGAACTTACAAAACCGGCTTCATACAGCGCCGGTGCGTAATACACGCCTTGATCCAGCATCGCATGGAAGAAGCGGTTGAAGGCCGGGCTGTCGGTCGTCATCACCGTGGCGTAGTTTTGTGGCAACTGGTCGAGCAGGAAAAAACCGAACATGCCGCCTTCGCTGTCGCCGCAGAAAGCCACGTCCGCCTGGGCGGCGGCTTGCTTCAGGCCGCTGACCAGGCTGCGGGTGCGTTCGCCCAGCGCTTCATAAAAACCGGGCTTTTGCAATTCACGCAGGGTCGCCAGTCCGCAGGCCGTGGCCACCGGGTTGCCCGACAGCGTGCCGGCCTGGTAGACCGAACCCAGAGGTGCCAGCAGCTCCATCACCGCTCGGGTGCCGCCAAAGGCTGCCATGGGCATGCCGCCACCTATCACCTTGCCCAATGCGGTCATGTCGGGTTGGAAGCCGGGAATGCTCTGGGCATACAGGCTTTGCGCGCCGCCGAGGGCAACGCGAAAGCCGGTCATGACTTCGTCGAACACCAGCAGCGCGCCGTATTGGGTGCAGAGTTCGCGGCAGCGTTTCATGAAGGGAACGCTGGCGCGCACAAAGTTCATGTTGCCGGCGATCGGCTCGATCATCAGGCAGGCAATCTCCTTGCCGTGTATTGAAAAAGCTTCTTCCAGCTGGGCGATGTGGTTGTACTCGAGCACCAGCGTGTGCTGCACGACCTCAGGCGGTACACCTGCGCTGGTCGGGCTTCCGAAAGTGGCCAGACCCGAGCCGGCTTTCACCAGCAACGCGTCGGAGTGACCGTGGTAGCAGCCCTCGAACTTGATGATCTTGCTGCGACCGGTGGCGCCACGCGCCAGCCGGATCACGCTCATCGTGGCTTCCGTTCCGGAACTCACCAGGCGCAGCATCTCGATGGACGGCACGAGCTTGACGATCTCCTCGGCCAGCTCCACTTCGCGTTCGGTCGGTGCGCCATAGGAAAAGCCCTCGAGCACGGCCTTTTGCACCGCCTCGACGACGGCGGGGTGCCCATGGCCCAGGATCATCGGGCCCCAGGAGCCGATGTAGTCGATGTAGCGCTGGCCGTCGGCGTCCCAGAAATGGGCGCCCTGGGCGCGCTGCACGAATCGCGGGATACCGCCGACGGCCTTGAAGGCGCGTACCGGCGAATTGACACCGCCGGGAATCAGTTTTTTGGCGCGCTCGAACAGCGCTGCATTGCGGGAGGTGTCGGGACTAGTGTTTGGTGCCATTGGTGGGTAGGTCAAAGGGAGGCAGGGGGAGCAGGGGGGTGTCCGGATCGCTGTCATCGTCGCCAGCGTCCATGGCGTCTTCTTCAGTCTGGGCCCAGAACAGCCGGTCAGGCACGATATGGCCCATGCCGGGGTGAAAACCGGCGTCCAGGCTGTGATCGAGATAAGTCAGCGCTTCGGCCGTCGCGGCCTGCAGGTTGTGGCCGTTGGCGAGCAGTGCCGTCAGTGCGGCTGTCAGCGTGTCGCCGGCACCGGCAAACACTGCCTCGAAACGTTCGAATTTTTCGCTGTAGAGAATGGCCTGCGGCGTGGCCAGCACGTTGTCAATGAACTGTTCGGGCAGGGGCACGCCGGTTACCAGCGTGTAGGGCACGCCGAACTCGGAAGCGGCCTTGGCGATATCACGTGCCGACGGGCTCTTGTCGCCGGTCCAGTCCGGCAGCAACCAGCGCCACAGGCTGCTGTGGTTGCCCACCAGCACGGTGGTTTGCGGCAGCATCAGTTCGCGAAACGCGTCGAGATAGCTGTCGATCGCCTCTTCTTCCCACCACGACAGGTTGGGCATGTAGGCAATCAGCGGCACATCGGCATAGTCCGATGCAATTTCTGCAATCGCGCTGATGGTTTCCGGGCTTCCGACAAAACCGACCTTGATGGCGGCAACGGGCATGTCTTCCAGTGCCGTGCGGGCCTGCTCGGTCACCGCCTCCTCATCAAAGGAAACATGATCGAAAATCTCGGCCGTATCACGCACATAGGCGCCAGTGACAACCGCCAGCGCATGGGCGCCAGCGGATGTGATGGCGCTGATGTCCGCCGTCAGGCCGCCAGCGCCGCTGGGGTCGTTGGCGTTGAAGCTCATCACGCAGGCTGGAGAGGTTTCGCTGTCCTCTGTTTCCATTAGCGGGCTATCCAGAGGAGTGGGGGTGGGGTTTGCCATAGGGCTGGAATTTTGCCTCGTAAGCGAATAAGCAACGCCGCCTCGATACAATTGTTGCATTCTATTCGAAGGCAACTTAAGCTGTGACTCAATCAATGACCTGGATGTGTTTAATTTGTGGGTGGATCTATGACGAAGCAACCGGTGCGCCAGAACACGGCATAGCGGCAGGCACACCTTGGGCCCAGGTACCGATGAACTGGACCTGTCCCGAATGCGGCGCGCGCAAGGAAGACTTCGAAATGGTTGAAATCTGAATGGTCGCGCCAGGTGTCTAAACAAAACGCGCGGGGGGCGGTGCCGGGCCGGCGACGCGGTACAAGGAGCACAGTCAGTGAGTAATACCAGTTCGGGTCTCAAGGTCCTGGTCATCGACGACAGCAACACGATCCGGCGCAGCGCGGAGATTTTCCTCAAGCAGGGAGGCCATGAGGTGCTCCTGGCGGAGGACGGCTTTGACGCACTCTCCAAAGTCAACGACTACCTGCCTGACTTGATCTTTTGCGACATCCTGATGCCACGTCTGGACGGTTATCAGACCTGCGCCATCATCAAGCGCAACCCGAAATTTTCCAATGTCCCGATTGTGATGCTGTCTTCCAAGGACGGGGTTTTCGACAAGGCGAGAGGCAGGATGGTCGGCTCGCAGGACTACCTGACCAAACCATTTACCAAAGACCAGTTGCTGCACACCGTTCAGGAACTGGGCAGCGCAAAACAAGGAGTAGCGTGATGACGATTAAAAAAATACTGATTGTGGATGACTCTAAAACGGAGTTGATGTTCATGACCGACCTGCTGGTCAAAAAAGGTTTTGCCGTGAAAACCGCTGAGAACGCGGAAGATGCCTTTCGTCGGCTGGCCGAGGAAAAGCCTGACCTGATCCTGATGGACGTGGTGATGCCCGGGCAAAATGGTTTTCAACTCACGCGCGCCATTACCCGGGACCCCCTGTACGCAGACGTGCCCATCATCATGTGTACCAGTAAAAATCAGGAAACCGACCGCGTCTGGGGCATGCGCCAGGGCGCCAAGGACTACATCACCAAGCCGGTGGATGCTGACGACCTGATGGCCAAAATCAAGGCGCTGGGCTGATCCCGCACCGAACCCTCTAAAGCATGGCCAACCGACAAGCGCTAAGAGAACTGCAAAGCCGTCTCGCCGACAGGCTGAAGGCGGCCAAGACCCAGGGTGTTTCGGCGTCCTGGCTGGCCGTCGAGGCGGGGGGTGAAAAATACCTCTTCCCCCTGAATCAGTCCGGAGAAATCTTTCCCTGGGTCAGTGCGCAGAATGTGCCCTACACGCAAGCCTGGTTTGCCGGTGTGGCCAATCTGCGTGGCGGCCTGTATGGCGTGGTTGATCTGGCGAGTTTTGTGACCGGGAAAATGCCGCCGGCGCGCAGTGAGCTGGCACGTACCGAGTCGCGGCTGGTGGCCCTCAACAGTGCGCTGGAGATCAATTGCGCCTTGCAGATCGACAAGCTGGCCGGCCTGCGTAACTCGGAAGCGTTCACGGACTTTGCAGAAAGATCGCCCGACGCGCCGGAGTTTTTCGGCCACAGCTATGTGGATTCGAACGGTACGCATTGGCAGGAAATCAACCTGCAGTTGCTGGCGCAACAAGCCCATTTCTTGACCATCAGCGCCTAGCGCTATCACGTTTTTCCCGGAAGGCTCACCATGTCTGTTGTCGAAAATATTCAGAAGCTGTTCAAAACAAAGTCTGCGCCACCCGAGGACAGCATGGATGGCGTCTCGCTGGACATGTCGGTGGATCCCCTGGCAACGGGGGCGATGGATGCTTCGAGTGGTTCAGCCTCCACGGCGCGCCTGGGTGGCAGTGATGGTCCTGAAAGCCTGTCCGCCGAGGACGTCCCGGAGAATGTTGAAAAGCTGGCCCTGCCGGTACTGGGCCGAAGGCCCATGGGCGAGCACCAGCGGATCCTGGTGATCCTGCTCGCTTTTGCGGTCGTGGTGCTCGGCTCCGTGACTTTTGTCGCACTGAACCAGGCGGACAGGGTCGCGCAGCAGGTGGCCGCCACCGGGCAATCGCTGATGCAGTCGCAGCGACTCGCGAAGTCTGTGTCCCAGGCGCTGGTGGGCAGTGCCCAGGCATTCCCCGACGTGCGAGAAAGCTCTGACGTGCTGGCCAAAACCGTGCGTGGCTTGAAGTCTGGCGATGAATCCCTGCGTCTTGAGCCGGTCGCCGCTCCCCTGCAGCCGGATGTCGAGACGGTGACGCCGCTGATGGAGCGCGCTGAGAAAAATGCATCAACCGTGATGGGGCAGCAGGCCATTTTGACGCAGGTGGGAAACGCGCTGCGCACCATCAACCGGCAGTCGTCGGATCTGCTTGAAATTGCCGAGACGGTGTCTTCGCTCAAGCTCCAGCAGAACGCGGCGCCCGCAGAAATTTCAGCGGCGGGCCAGTTGGTGATGTTGACCCAGCGTATCGGTAAATCCGCCAACGAATTTCTGACCATGGAGGGCGTGAGCCCCGAAGCCGTGTTCCTGTTGGGTAAGGACCTGAACTCGTTCAAGGAAATTGCACAGGGCTTGCAGGAGGGCAGTCCCGAACTTCGCCTGGCGGGCTCCAAGGACCCGCAGACGCGCGAACGGCTCGAGGCGCTGATGGCGCTGTATGAGCAGACCCGGGTGCAGGCGGGTGCGATTCTGGGCAACTTGCAGGGTCTGGTCTCGGCTCGTGAGGCGCAGGCTTCGATCATTGCCGACAGTGAGCCTTTGCGTCGGGGCCTGGAGGACATTCAGGGCAAGTTGTCGTCACAAACCGGCCTGGGTGTCGGGGCACTGGCGACGCTGGCCGCTGCTGCTGCCTTTGCGTTGCTTTGCGCGGCAGGTCTGGCCCGTTTGCAGGTGCTTGACAGCCGGCAGCGCCAGGGTGTCGCTGAAAATCAGCGGCTGGAAGCCAAAGGCATGGAGCAGGACGCCAAGCGCGTCAATGACGCCAACCAGGCCGCCATTTTGCGATTGATGAACGAGTTGCAGACAGTGGCTGAAGGAGACCTGACCCAGGAAGCGACCGTGACGGAAGACATTACCGGTGCCATTGCCGACTCGGTCAACTACACGGTGGAAGAGTTGCGCCAACTGGTAGGCAACGTGCAGAACACGGCGACACGGGTGGCGCAAACCACGGCCCAGGTGGAAAGCACCTCGACCGAGCTGCTGGCAGCCTCCACTGAACAGCTGCGTGAAATTCGCGAAACCGGCCAGTCGGTGCTTGACATGGCTACCCGAATCAACCAGGTGTCCACCCAGGCGCAGGAATCTTCCCAGGTGGCGCGCCAATCGCTGACCGCCGCCGAATCAGGTTTGCAGGCGGTGCAAAACGCCATCGGCGGCATGAACTCCATCCGCGACCAGATTCAGGAAACCTCCAAGCGAATCAAGCGACTCGGTGAGTCGTCCCAGGAGATTGGCGAGATCACCGAACTGATTTCGGACATTACCGAACAGACCAACGTGCTGGCGCTCAATGCGGCCATTCAGGCCGCGTCCGCGGGTGAAGCCGGTCGCGGATTCTCGGTGGTTGCCGAGGAGGTGCAGCGGCTGGCTGAGCGTTCTGCCGATGCGACGCGCCAGATTTCTGCGCTGGTGAAAGCCATTCAGACCGACACGCAGGATGCGGTGGCCGCCATGGAGCGCTCCACGCAGGGTGTGGTCGAAGGAGCCAAGCTGTCGGACAGCGCCGGTACCGCACTGTCGGAGATTGACCTGGTTTCACGCCGGCTTGCTGACCTGATCGAGCAGATTTCCGACTCTGCATCCCGGGAGGCCGAATCTGCCAACGTGGTGGCCGGCAACATCCAGCACATTTTTGCGGTGACCGAGCAAACCGGAGAAGGTACGCGATCCACTGCGCAGCAGGTGCGTGATTTGTCCCGCATGGCCGAAGAGCTCAGGCAGTCCGTCTCGCGATTCAAGATCGCCTGACGTCTCGCCGATTTTTCCTGTCCGTGACCTTCGATTTCTGAACCGGCCTGCTATCTATGCAATTGAACGCTCCGAATTCATCTCCTGCCGACCTCGACTTGGCCGTGAATGATCTGGGTCCATTGGCGTGGGTGCTGGACGAACTTCGAAAATCTCTGGACGGTGCTGCAAAGGCCCTGAAGCGTTTTGTGCGAGACGCCGAATTGGCGCGCGGCTCTGATCTCGCGGCCCTTGATGCAAGCCAGTTGCGCATTGCGCGCCAGCAGTTGCACCAGGCTGTCGGTGCGCTGGAGATGGTCGGTTTGGGTGCGCCCGCGCTGGTACTGCGCGCGATGGAATCAGCTGTGCAGCGGTTTGTGCAGCGGCCAGAGCAATGCAATCAGGAGGCTGCGGCGAAGGTTGAGCAGGCCAGTTTTGCTTTGACCGAATACCTCGAAGGAGTGCTGGCTGACAAGCCGGTTTCAGCAGTTTCGCTGTTTCCCCAGTACCGTGACGTGCAGGGGCTGGTCGGTGCGGATCGCATCCATCCGGCAGACCTCTGGATGTACGAATGGCGCTGGATGGACCCGGCGCTTGCGGTCACCGTTAACGCGGTCGCTTACGATGATGCGTCGAGGCAGTCGCTGGACCAGCTGGTCCTGAAAATCATGCGTACGGGCGACCCGCAGGCAGCACAGAGCTTCAGGGATATGTGCCTGGGATTCGCCCAGGCCGAGCCTGCAGGTGAGCCCAGGGCATTCTGGAAAATCGCAGCGGGCTATTTTGAAGCGCTGGCTCATGGTTTGCTCAAGGTGGACCTCTATGTCAAACGCGCTGCTTCGCGCGTGCTTCTGCAATATGCGTCCTTTGCCAAGGGCGGCACCGATGCGTCGGACCGGCTTGCCCAGGATCTGCTGTTTTTTTGCTCACAAGCCGTAGCGGCCCGTGCCGCCGACACCCCGGTCCTGTCTGCCATTCGCTCCAGTTATGGCCTGACCCGGTTCAAGCCGGTTGACTACGAGGCGGTGCAGTTTGGCCGTTTCGACCCTGCGCTGCTGGCCCAGGCCCGCAAACGGATTGTTTCGGCCAAGGAAACCTGGTCGTCTCTGACGGCGGGGGATGTGAGCAAGTTCAAGACAGTGGCTGACCAGTTCAGTCTGGTGACCGATTCGCTGGTCAAGCTGCATCCGCCGAGTGAGCCCCTGGCCACAGCGCTGACACAGGTGATTGAAGTGACGGTTCGTTCCGGGTTGGCGCCTCCCATCGAGCTGGCTCTTGAGGTCGCCACGGCCGTGCTCTACCTGGAAGCTGCTTTTGATGATCTCGATCCCGCCGACCCACAACTGGCGATCCGGACCGCCCGACTGGCCCAGCGCCTCGACAGCGCGCGAAGCGGTGGCCAGGCGCAGCCGCTTGAGTCGTGGATGGAAGAGTTGTATCGCCGCGTCAGCGACAAACAAACGATGGGCAGTGTTGTCGGCGAATTGCGCATCTCGCTGAGCGAACTCGAAAAATCGCTTGATGTATTTTTCCGCAACCCGCAGGAAAAAGCGGCGCTGGCAGCGGTTCCTGGCCAGCTCTCGCAGATGCGTGGGGTGCTGTCCGTGCTGGGGCTGGATCAGGCCTCTCAGGCGGTACTGCGCATGCGCGAGAGCGTGGAGCAGATGCTGCTGGTGACACCGGTGGACGATCAGCTGGCACGCCCTTCCGGAGCCTTCGAGCAATTGGGCAACAATCTGGGGGCATTGAGCTTCCTGATTGACATGCTCAATTACCAGCCGGCGCTCGCGAAAAAACTTTTTGTGTACGACGATGTCAAGGGTGAGCTCAAACCCCTGATGGGGCGTATTCATACCGCGCAGGACGCAGCCGCGGCGGTAACGGTCAACAGCGAGTTGTCCCAGGAAGTGCTGTCCGTCGTTCAGGATGCCCAGGCCGGCGATTCTGCCGAAAGTCTGAGCGTCAAACTCGATGTTCTGGCAACCCATGCGGCGCTGGCCGACCAGCCAGCGCTTGCCCAGACTGCCCGTGATGCCGCTTTGGCCGTTGCCGCGCAGGGCCCACAGTCCGATGCGGGTTCTCTCACCAGTCTGGTGGCGGCTACCGCGCCGGCTGCTGCGCCTGAGGCGGCGCCTGGGGGCTCGGCCACCGGCGCTGACGATTTCGAGGAAGACGACCTGCGCGATATCTTTCTGGAGGAAGCGCGCGAAGTCGCTGGTCATGCGCAGTCGGCGCTTGCCGCCCTCGCCACTGAGCCAGGAGATATCGGAGAACTGACGATATTGCGGCGCGCTTTCCACACGCTCAAGGGCAGCTCCCGTATGGTCGGGCTCAACGAGTTTGGCGAAGCTGCCTGGGGCATGGAGCAAATGCTCAATGGCTGGCTGGCTGAGCAAAAGCCTTCCAATGAAGAATTCCGCGCGCTGTGTGTGCAGGCCATGGACGGGTTTGCGGCATGGATCGAGGACATTGCCTCGGGTCGTGAGACGACCTGGACGTCCTCCGCATTTCGAGCCAGTGCAGATGCGATGCGGGAGGAGGGGCGTTTCATTCCGATCCAGCAGCCAGCCGCGCTGCAGGCGCCGGCTGCGGCGAGTGTTGCCTCTCCTGTTGAGCAAGGGCAGGACGTGGCCCCGTTGCCAGTGGCCGAGGGCACGGATCTGGACTTCGACTTCGTGATGGATGCGCAACCTGCGGCGCCTGCTTTCGAGGCGCCTGCCGCACCCGAGGCGTCAGCGCTGTCGGATATTCAGGGAATTGACTTTGACAGCCTCGCGGCCTTGTCGGGACCGGTCGCCGTCGAGTCGCCCGCCGTGCCGGATACACCTTCGGGGATCGTGTTTGAGCTGGATTTTGCAGACCCTTCGCCCGCTGAACAGGCCGAACCGCTGGAATTGTCGGCCAGCGATTTTGACGTGCATTTTCTGGGGCAGCCTGCTATTGAGGAAGAGTCTGCCCAAGCTCCGGCGGCCCTGCCCCCATTGGAAGCGACGCAGGACGGGCAAGGTTTTGACTTTGCCTTGCCGGGGGACAGTGAGAGCCAGTCTCCAGCCCTTGCGAAGGAAGATGTGTCCGCTGCATCTTTCGAAAGTGCTTCCGATGAACCGGTATCCGGCGAAACGGCCGCAGACGAGCAGATCAAGGTGATCGGTTCGTTGCGTATTGGCATTCCGCTTTACAACGTCTATCTCAATGAAGCTGACGAGTGGTCGCGCCGGCTGGTCACCGAAGTCACGGAATGGACGATGGAGCGCGACCGCCCCATCGGCGACTCCACACTCGCGCTCACCCATTCGCTGGCGGGCAGTTCGGCGACGGTTGGATTCGAAGCCCTGTCTGAAATGGCGCGCGCGCTCGAAAACGCCTTGCAGCAGACGCAAATCCAGCATGGGCAAAGCAGCGGCAGGCACAACAAGTTGTTGATCGACGCTGCCGAAGACATCCGGCGCCTGCTGCATCAGTTTGCAGCTGGCTTTCTCAAGCAGCCCGATCCCGGAATTCTTCAGGCTCTGCGGGAAATCGACTTCAGCGACGCCGCCGCTCAAACTTCCATGGACATCTCCCTGCCGGAGGCTGCTGAGACCCCCGTCGCATTGCAGGAACCAGTTTCTGCCGCGACCCCTCTGGAAGCCCCGGAAGCGCCTGCCGGCGTTCCGATGAAGGGCACCGTACTTCCTGCGCAGGAACGCCCACTTTCGGTGACGGTCAAGGTCTTGCCCGTTGCACCTGTGATCACTGCGACTGTCGCGGTGCCGGCGTCGCCCGCCATGCCAACGGCGGCAGTAGCACCTGCTGCGCCTGTGGCAACGGCTGCATCGTTTGCGTCTGCGGCATTCAGTGAAGACATGGATGACGAGATTGACGCGGTCGACGTGATCGATCCGGACCTGTTTCCGATTTTTGAGGAAGAGGGCGCTGAATTGATGCCGCAGCTGGGCGGCGCCCTGCGCCAATGGTCGGCTCGTCCAGATAACCATGGTGCGCGCAACGAAGTGTTGCGGGCCCTGCACACGCTCAAGGGCAGTGCGCGTCTGGCGGGCGCCATGCGACTCGGCGAGATGGCGCACCGGATCGAGTCGGATATCGAGCACATGGGCTCCGATGCTGCCGCCTCGCAGGATTTTGATTCGCTGCTGACAACTTTTGACGCGATGCAGGCCAACTTTGAAGCCCTGCGTCACCCTGGCGACGCGGCCCAGGCGCTGGAACCCTTGCCGCCGCTTTCTCCGGCCGCCGTTGAGGTGGCTGGTGCCCCCGCACCGGATGTTGTGGAGACGGATGCCAGTTCGCAGGCCGTGCCGGCAGTTGCCGCCGCGGCGGGCTCACGCAAAGTCATGATGTCCGTGGCCCAGTCCACCGCACTGCAACCCTTGCGACCGGCGTCTTCGGGGTCGATACGCGTGCGTTCGCAGCTGCTGGACCGCATGGTCAACCAGGCGGGTGAGGTGATGATCACGCGGTCGCGCCTGGAAGCCGAACTGAACCAGTTGCGTGGCTCACTCAACGACCTGAGCGGCAACCTGAACCGTTTGCGTGCGCAGCTGCGTGACGTGGAAATGCACTCTGAAACGCAGATGCAGTCGCGCCTGCAGCAGGCCAAGGAAGCGCAGCTCGGCTTTGACCCGCTGGAATTCGACCGTTTTACGCGCGTGCAGGAACTGACCCGCATGATGGCCGAGTCGGTCAACGACGTGGCGACCGTGCAGCGTACCTTGCAGCGGACGGTGGAAGCGACCGAGGACGATCTGATCGCCCAGGCGCGTCAGACGCGTGAATTGCAGCGCGATCTGCTGCGCACCCGCATGGTGGAATTTGAGGGTATTTCCGAGCGGCTGTACCGCGTGGTGCGCCAGGCCTCGAAGGAAACCGGCAAACAGGTCCGTCTGGACCTGCAGGGCGGCACGATCGAGATGGACCGCGGCATGCTCGATCGCATGACACCTGCGTTCGAACACCTGTTGCGCAACTGCGTGGCCCACGGCATTGAAGATATGCAGACCCGCACCAACGCGGGCAAGGACCCCAGTGGCCTCATTACCGTGAGCCTGCAGCAGTCGGGCAATGACGTGTCGGTCGAATTCCGCGACGACGGCGCTGGTCTCAATCTGGAGCGTATCCGCGAGAAGGCCGTGGCTTCTGGCCTGCTGGCTCCGGGTCAGCAGATCGGCGACGACGAAGCGGCCAACATGATTTTCATGCCAGGCTTCAGTACCGCGTCGCACGTGACCGAGCTTTCCGGCCGGGGTATCGGCATGGACGTGGTGCGCTCCGAGGTCAACGCCTTGGGCGGACGCATTGAAACCAGCACTGTCGCAGGCAAGGGGACCAACTTCAAGCTGGTGTTGCCGCTGACCACGGCGGTGACGCAGGTGGTGATGTTGCGCACCGGTGGTTCTTCGGTCGGCGTGCCCGCGAACGTGGTCGAAACCGTGCGCCGGATTTCGGCGAAGGATTTGCAGCAGGCCTACAACAGCGGCGTGCTCGATGTTGCCGGCGAAGCGGTGCCGTTTTTCTGGTCGGGTGCCTTGCTGCAGGTCTCCCGCATGAGCAGCGAGCCCCAGGGCAAAACCGCTCCGGTGGTCATTTTCCGAAGCGCCGCGCAGCGGCTGGCCCTGCACGTTGACGAGGTGCTGGGCAACCAGGAGGTGGTGGTCAAAAACCTGGGCCCGCAGCTTTCCCGCCTGCCGGGTCTGGCGGGCATGTCGGTGCTGGCCTCGGGCGCCGTTGTCCTGATCTACAACCCCGTCGCACTCGCCTCGGTTTACGGCCAGCAGGCGCGCGCCTGGAGTTCCGACAGTGCCGAGCCGCACATGCTCGAGCAGTCGGGCGCTGACGAGGGGCGCGGTTTGTCCGTCTCTTCGCCTGTTCCGGTGACACCTCAGATTCCGCTGATTCTGGTGGTGGACGATTCGATCACGGTGCGGCGCGTGACCCAGCGCCTGCTGCAGCGCGAGGGCTATCGCGTTTCCATGGCCGCCGACGGCTTGCAGGCGCTGGAACGTCTGCAGGAGGAGCGTCCCACGGTGGTGCTGTCCGACATTGAAATGCCGCGCATGGACGGATTTGATCTGGCGCGCAACATCCGCGGTGATGCCCGCCTGAGCGACTTGCCGATCATCATGATCACCTCGCGCATTGCCGAGAAGCATCGCGAACATGCCAAGGAACTGGGCGTTGACCATTACCTCGGCAAACCTTATGCCGAGGACGAATTGCTCAGCCTGATTCGTCACTATTGCAGCGCAGAGGCCGCCGTTTCATAAAGAAATGAGCGTCCAGCCCTTGCTGGGAAAGCGCCTCAAGCTATGAAAACAGGAGCATTCATTCGGCGCCTGTTTTCTTGACAGGCGCGTAGCGTTGCAGGGTCCGTGCCCGCGCCGCGTCATGCTGCACGACGGGAAGCGGGTAGTTCTCTCCCAGCCGGACGCCGGCAGACGCCAGCGCCACGGGCTTGGCCAGCCAGGGGCTGTGCAGCTCGGCACCGGTCAGCCCGGCCAGCTGTGGCAGGTACTTGCGGATGAACTTCCCGTCAGCGTCGAACTTTTCGCTCTGGCTGGTCGGGTTGAAGATGCGGAAGTAGGGTTGCGCGTCGCAGCCGCTGCTGGCTGCCCATTGCCAGCCGCCGTTGTTGGCTGACAAGTCGAAGTCGTTGAGTTTTTCGGCGAAATATCGTTCGCCCCAGCGCCAGTCAACGCCCAGGTCTTTCACCAGAAAGCTGGCGGCAACCATGCGCAGGCGATTGTGCATGTACCCGGTCTGGTTGATCTGGGCCATGGCCGCATCGACCAGAGGGTAGCCGGTCCGGCCTTCACACCAGGCCCGAAACAATGCCTCGGCAGGGGGGCCCTCTTCCCAGGCGATGGCATCGTACGCGGGCTTGAACGAGCGCTCGGCCACGTGCGGGAAATTGCTCAGGATCTGCGCATAAAAATCGCGCCAGATCAGCTCGCTGAGCCAGACTGCGGCACCTGCGCTGCCTTCGCTTTGCAGGCGCAGGGCGGTAGCCGCCAGGCGGCGGATGGAGACCGTGCCAAAGCGCAGGTGCACGCCCAGATAACTCGGCCCTTTGATCGCAGGAAAGTCACGCGTGGCGTGGTACTGGTCGATACGCGCCATGAAATCGTCAAACAGGTGCGTGCCGCCGAGGCTGCCTGTGGGGATTTTCAGTTCAGCGAGGTTGGTCGGTGCAAAACCGATGTCACCCAGCGTGGGTACGCCGGTGCGGCTGTCCGCAGGCAGGGCGGCCAGAGCCGCGCCGTGGTTCTGCACCGGGTAGGGACGGAGGTAAAACTCGTCCACCTTCCTGAGCCAGGCATTTTTGTAGGGCGTGAAAACGCTGTACGGCGTGCCGCCCAGTGTCAGCACCTCCCTGCGTTCGAAGATCACGTGGTCCTTGAAGCTGTGAAACGCCTTGCCGTTCCCCGCCAGCGCCCCGCTGACCCGCGCGTCGCGTGCCAGCGACCTGGGCTCGTCATCGTGGCTGGCAAAAACGGCTTCGACAGACAGCTTCTGCGCCAGTGTCGGCAGGACCTCGTCCGCCTGGCCATGCTGCACGATCAGCCCGGCATGAAGCACGCCGTGGTGGCGGCCCAACTCCGCCAACTGCCTGTCCAGGTCGACCAGGGACTCGCGTATGAACTCCACGCGGCGGTCGGCCCGCGGCAGGGCGTCCAGAATGGCCCGGTCAAAGACAAAAACGCAAAAAACCTGGCGGCAGGCCTTGAGGGCGTGGTACAGCGCCGCGTTGTCGTCAACACGCAAGTCGCGTCGGAACCACATCAGGCCTGTGGCGTATGTTTTGTTCATGTTCCGGGAGCAGTCATGGATGTGGCGCAGGTTAGGGAAGGGGCGCATGGAGATGGCGCAACAGGCTGGTGGCTATTTCTTCCAGCGCGTAGCAGCAGCGCGTAAAATTGCGCCATGGCACTGGATTCTGCACCGATCAACCTGACCCATCACTTCCTGATTGCCATGCCCGGGCTGGACGATGAGGCTTTCGCAAGAAGCGTCGTCTACATGTGCGAGCACAGCGAACGGGGCGCGCTGGGCCTGGTGATCAACAAACCCAGCGACATCAACCTCCAGGGCCTGTTCGACAAGGTGGCTTTGCCCCTGAGGCGCGACGACCTGACCAAGTCCCTCGTGTTCCAGGGCGGGCCGGTTCAGACCGAGCGTGGTTTTGTGCTCCATGAATGCATGCTCGAAGGCAACGAAACGGTGTACGCCTCGACCATGACCATCCCCGGTGGGCTGGAGATGACCACTTCCAAGGATGTGCTGGAAGCCCTTTCCACGGGCGCCGGGCCCCGCAGGGTGTTTGTCTCCCTGGGCTATTCGGCCTGGGGCGAAGGGCAGCTGGAATCCGAAATTTCCGACAACAGCTGGCTCACCGTGGAGGCGGACCTCGCGCTGATTTTCGACACGCCCGTCGAGCAGCGTTACGACAAGGCATTGATGCTGCTGGGCCTGCAGAGCTGGATGTTGTCGCCCGAGGCAGGGCACGCATGAGTGCTGCGGCTCCGCCTGCCATGGCCGCCAACCTGCAAACATTTCTGGCTTTCGATTTTGGCGTCAAACGCACCGGTGTTGCCACCGGCAACCGGCTGACCCGCACGGCGACACCGCAAGGCAGCATCGCCGCCGAGGGCGACGCCCGTTTCGCGGCGATCGCCCTGAAGATCCGGGAGTGGCAACCCGACGCCCTGGTGGTCGGCATTCCTTTTCATCCCGACGGCGCCAGCCATGACAACACCAACCGGGCCCGGAAATTTGCCCGCCAGTTGCGCGGACGTTTCGGCCTGCAGGTGTTCGAGGTCGACGAGCGTTACAGCACCACCGAAGCACTGTCTCAGGGGGCGACTGACGCGGACGCGGCATCTGCCTGCATAATTCTCGAGCAGTTTTTAAGGAGCTTTTCATGACCAGCCTGACCCTGGACGCCGAGGCGTTGTACCGCGAAGTCCTGCGCGGCATGCAGCTGCTGCTGGCAAGCTATGACCGCCCGCCGCGGCTGGTGGGCGTGGCTTCAGGCGGCGTCTGGCTGGCCGAGCGCCTGCGCACCGATCTGGCGCTTGCTGACGACATTGGTACGCTGTCCTCCGCGATGCACCGTGACGATTTCTCCCAGCGCGGACTGTCGGCCAGCGGTCAGACCGTGCTGCCTTTTGATGTCAACGGCGCCCACCTCATCGTGCTCGATGACGTGCTCTACACCGGGCGCACCATTCGCGCCATTCTCAATGAATTGTTTGATTACGGGCGGCCGGCCAGCGTCAAGCTGGTGGTGCTGGTGGATCGGGGTGACCGGGAGCTGCCGATACAGGCCGACTTTGCGGCGGCCCGGGTGGCCCTGCCTGCGTCGCAGTCGCTGGCCCTGGCGCGCAGTGACGATGGCCGGTTCAGCTTTCAGGTGCAGGGGGCGACGGCATGACCGCCTGCACCAGCGGTTGTTCCGCCTGCATTTCTGCCGTCCTGCGAAAGGTCTGATCGTGTTGTACCGACGAAACCCGCAACTCAACAAGAACGGTGAGCTGATTCACCTGCTGTCCATTGAAGGGCTGCCCAAAGCCACGCTGACCCACATCCTCGATACCGCTGCCAGCTTTGTCAGTGTCAGCGATCGCGAGGTCAAAAAGGTCCCGCTGCTGCGCGGCAAGAGTGTCTTCAACCTCTTCTTCGAGAACTCCACCCGCACCCGCACGACCTTCGAGATAGCGGCAACGCGGCTGTCGGCTGATGTGATCAACCTCGATATTGCGCGCTCGTCGGCCTCCAAGGGCGAGTCGCTGCTCGATACGATCTCCAACCTGAGCGCGATGGCGGCCGACCTGTTTGTGGTGCGCCACAGCGAATCGGGCGCACCTTACCTGATCGCGCAACACGTCGCACCGCATGTGCATGTGATCAACGCTGGCGACGGCCGCCATGCCCACCCCACCCAGGGGCTGCTGGACATGTACACCATCCGCCACTACAAGAAGGACTTCAGCAACCTCACCGTGGCGATTGTCGGCGACGTGCTGCATTCGCGCGTGGCCCGCTCCGACATCCATGCGCTGACCACGCTGGGTTGTCCCGAGGTGAGGGTGGTGGGCCCGAAAACGCTGGTGCCTGCCGACATGGCGCAAATGGGTGTGCGCGTGTGCCACACCCTCGAAGAGGGCATCAAGGGAGCCGACGTGATCATCATGCTCAGGTTGCAGAATGAACGCATGTCCGGTGCCCTGTTGCCCAGCAGCCATGAATTCTTCAAGAGCTTCGGTCTGACCAATGACAAGCTCAAGCTTGCCAGGCCCGACGCGATCGTCATGCACCCCGGTCCGATCAACCGCGGTGTCGAAATCGACTCCGCCGTGGTTGATGGCGCACAAAGCGTGATCCTGCCCCAGGTGACCTTTGGCATCGCCGTGCGTATGGCCGTCATGAGCATTGTTGCCGGGAACGAAGCATGATTAAAAGCCCCCACGCTTGTCGCTTCGCGTACTGCGCTGCCCCCCAAGGGGGCGCTGCGCCTGCGGCCCGGCTGAGCCGGTTCCGCGGCCCCTGCTGGGCGGAAAGATTCCCCCGGGCTTGTTATGTCGTGCGCTGCGGAGAGGCCATATGAAGATACTCATCAAAAACGGCCGGGTCATTGATCCGGCCTCGGGCCATGATGCGGTGGGGGATGTGGCGATCGCCGCGGGGCGCATCGTCTCGCTCCACGGTGCGCTGACCGACTTCGCTCCGAATCGGACCATTGATGCGAGCGGTTGTATCGTGGCGCCGGGCCTGATCGATTTGTCGGCGCGCCTGCGCGAACCGGGCTACGAGCACGAGGGCATGCTCGAGAGCGAACTGGCAGCGGCCGTCGCCGGCGGCGTCACCAGCCTGGTCTGCCCGCCCGACACTGATCCGGTGCTCGACGAGCCCGGCCTGGTCGAGATGCTCAAGTTCCGTGCGGAGAAGCTGCACCAGTCGCGTGTGTTTCCGCTGGGCGCGCTCACGCGGGCCCTGCAGGGGCAGGCATTGACTGAAATGGTCGAGCTGACAGAGGCCGGCTGTGTCGGTTTCAGCCAGGCCGAGGTGCCTCTGGCCAACACCCAGGTGCTGCTGCGCGCCCTGCAATACGCCGCCAGTTTTGGCTACACCGTCTGGCTGCGCCCACAGGACAGCTGGCTGGGGGGAGGCGTGGCCGCTAGCGGTGCGCTGGCGACCCGGCTGGGCCTGAGCGGTGTGCCGGTGGCGGCCGAGACCATTGCGCTGCACACGCTGTTCGAGCTGATGCGAGCCACCGGCGCGCGGGTGCATGTCTGCCGCATCAGCAGCGCGGCCGGCGTGGCCTTGCTGGCCAGGGCCAAGGCCGACGGTCTGGCTGTGACGGCGGACGTCAGCATCAACAGCCTGCACCTGACGGACACTGATATTGGCTATTTCGACAGCCGCATGCGCCTGAATCCCCCGTTGCGCCAGCAGCGTGACCGGGATGCGCTGCGCCAGGGGCTGCTCGATGGCACCATCGACGCGCTGGTGTCGGACCACACACCGGTCGAGGCCGATGCGAAGACCCTGCCTTTTGCCGAGGCCGAGCCGGGCGCCACCGGGCTGGAGCTGTTGCTGGGCCTGGCCTGCAAATGGGGCACGGACAGCGGTGGGGGCCTGTCCCGCGCGCTGGCTGTGCTCACCAGTGAGCCGGCCCGCGTCCTGGGCGGCGCTCTGGGGACATTTCAGGCCAGCGCCGGGCAACTGGTCAAGGGCGGCGTGGCCGACATCTGTGTGTTCAACGCGCAGGCCGAATGGACAGTGCAGCCCGACACCTTGCGCAGCCAGGGCAAACACACGCCGTTTTCCGGCTACCAGTTGCCGGCCCGCGTATGCTGGACGCTGGTAGGCGGGCAAGTCGCGTACGAGGCCTGAAAGGCATGCAAGCCGTCTGGCGCCTGTTGCGCGCCCTGGCGCATATTGCGGTCGGTATGTGGACCATCCTGACGCTGTTTCCCCGGCTCGGGCAGCCGGCGAAAGAAGCGCGGGTCCAGGTCTGGGCCATGGCCATGTTGAAGATAGTCGGCATCGAGCTGCTGGTCAGGGGATCTCCCGTGGCAGAGGGGCCGGCCCTGCTGGTGGCCAACCACCTTTCCTGGCTGGATATCGTGGTGCTGCATGCATCGCGTTACTGCCGTTTTGTTTCCAAGTCGGATATCAGGCACTGGCCACTGGTCGGCACGCTCGCTGGCGGTGCTGGCACCCTGTACATAGAGCGCGAGTCCAGGCGCGATGCCCACCGCGTGGTGCACCACATGACCCGGCAGCTCCAGCTCGGGGACGTGCTTGCCGTGTTCCCCGAGGGAACGACGGGCGACGGCACCCGCCTCAAGCCCTTTCACGCCAACCTGCTGCAGGCAGCAATTTCGGCGAACGCACCGGTGCAGCCCGTGGCCCTGCGCTTTGTGGATGCCGATACGGGGCAGACCTGTTTTGCGCCGCGTTACATCGACGATGATTCGATTTTCGTGTCGATCTGGGAAACCCTGAGCGTGCGGCATCTTCGCGCCGAGGTCACTTTCGGGAACCCCCAGCCCTGCGATGGCCGGGACCGGCGCACCTGGGCAGTGGATCTGCAGCGGGAAGTGGAGCGCCTGCTGCGCGCGGGCGTTTAAGGTTCCTGGGCGGCGACGGGCGCGTGGTCGTCGCGCTGGAACGTCACCACGTGGTCGACCTCGGCGCGAATGCCAATCCATTCGCCGAGGGCATGGTCGTGGTGTGAGGGCACATGTGCCATCACGGTTTCGCCACTTTGCAGCTGCAGTGTGTAGAGAAACTCGGAACCGCGAAAAGCCTTGCGCAGGATTTTCGCCTTCACCGGGGCTGCATCGTCATGGACGATGTCGTCGGCGCGCAGCAACACGTCGCAGATGCCGTCGGGGTAGGCACTCGGCAGGGGACACTCCAGCACATCGCTGAGGTCTCCCAGTGCCGTGTGCAGCACCACGTTGTGGTCCTGCTGTGTCAATTGGGCGCGGGTGAATACGCCGTGGCCGATGAACTCGGCCACAAAACGCGTCGCGGGCCGGTGGTACAGCTCGTAGGCCTCATCCCACTGGTGCAGGTGCCCCT
>NZ_JAQSDL010000121.1 GCF_029945895.1 Polaromonas sp.
ACGCGAAGCGACAAGCGTGGGGGCTTTACCTCTGGCCGCGGGTCCGGCTTTGCCGGCCCGCAGGCGCAGCGCCCCCTCGGGGGGCAGCGCAGTACGCGAAGCGACAAGCGTGGGGGCTTTACCTCTGGCCGCGGGTCCGGCTTTGCCGGCCCGCAGGCGCAGCGCCCCCTCGGGGGGCAGCGCAGTACGCGAAGCGACAAGCGTGGGGGCTTTACCTCTGGCCGCGGGTCCGGCTTTGCCGACCCGCAGGCGCAGCGCCCCCTCGGGGGGCAGAGAGCTACGCGCAGCGAGCGAACGTGGGGGCCTTATTACCGGGGGCTTTATTTGTAATCAGGCAGCAGGAACACCGCGCGTTTGCTCTGCGGCGGCACACCGGTCAGTTTCTGCGCCAGGCGAGCCAGTGTGATCTCGGCGGTCGGGCCCTGGCGCGGCACCAGCGCATAAGCCACCCGGATCTGGGCCACGCAGTCTTCCGGCAGGCCCTTGAAGGGCATCAGGCAACGGGCCACGATGCGCGGGCCCAGCGTGGCGGCCTCTTCCGCAGAAAACGGGCCTTCCACCAGCATGCCAAAACGCTGCTCCGCCAAGCGCGCCGCGCTGTCGATTTCGCGCGCGGTCGACAACAGCCGCTCGGCCACGCGCAGCGGCAGTTCCTCGGCAGCCCGGCGCCCGAAGTCGCGCCGGATCTGATCGCTGTTGACCAGGTCGATCATCAGCACGGCGCCCTGGTGCCTGAGCCGCTGCGAGCGTGCAATCATGCGCGTCATGCGTTCGACGAACACCTGCTCGTTGATCAGGCCGGTCGCGGGGTCGACCCGGTCCAGCCCCTGGATCCTGCGCCTGTTCTCGCGGCGCTGCTGGCTGCGCAGGACCAGCACCACCAGCATGGCCGGCATCTGCAGCGCCATGCTGGCCAGTACCCCTTGCTCGGTGGCAAAACTCAGGGGCAGCCATTGCAGGTAACGCGCGATGGCCAGCGCCAGGCTCAGGGCAAAGGGGGCGCCGCTCAGCAGCAGCCATCCGCCGAAGCGGTCGCCGCGTCGCCAGGCCCAGAGATCGATCGTCACCATCAACACCGGCACCAGCACCAGATACGGCACTATCAGCGTGATGCGCAGCGCACTGTCGGTGACCGCCAGCGCGACCGAGAGGCCGGCACCGGCCAGCGATGCGGCCCACACCAGGAGGTTGAGCATGCGCGAGCGCTGCGCCAGCGACACCACGGTGGCATTGAGCAGCAGCAGCGACACCAGCATCCAGGTGGCCAGCACCGCCAGCGAGAGGTCCGTCCAGACCGGCGAGTCGGGCCACAGGTGCAGCCCGCCCACGCCGGTGATGGCCACCTGCGTCAGCCCGATCAGCGCGGAACATCCGGCGTAGTAGAGGTAGGCCCGGTCGCGCAGCCAGAAAGCGCCGGCCAGGCCGACCATGCAGCCCAGCAGCGCCAGACCGAAATAGACGCCCAGAAACAGCGACACCTGCTGCTCGCTGCGCAACAGGTGCCCCGAGCTGACAAAGCGGATGGGCGCGCTGAAACCCTGGGCGTTTTCAATGCGCAGGATGTAATGCGTCGGGTTCTCGGCATTGAAGTTGACGACCAGCAGGGGGTGGCGATGCGGCGTGGGCCACTGGTTGACCGGTGTCAGGTCACCGGCGCGCTGCTCTATCCATTGCCCGGCGCTGTCCAGCGTGTACAGTGACGCGCGATCCAGCGCAGGGTAGGGAATTTCAAGCAGCCAGCGCTCCATGTCGGGCGCGGGCGGCACGATGAAACGGATCCACAGCGACTGGCCGGGCAGCAGGGGGTAAATGCCGCGCGCCGGGGTCTGCTGCCAGCCGAGGTCACTTTGGGTGGCGACCTGTTCAACCCCGAGCCGAGATTGCGGGTCTATCCAGTAGTCGCCCCAGTCGGCCAGCGCAACCGGCTGTCTGTCCGCATCCAGATCCAGCACCGTGCGTGCAGCCGCTGGCACGGCAGCGGCCACAAGCAGAAAGAGAAGGGCGAGCGCCAGTGCCTTCGCGCGAAGCGCCCACGCCGACTTGGAACTTGCGAACATCCGGGCATTGTCGCAAATTCGTCACATCGATTGTTACGGGGCGGCTGAACTTCAAGGACCTGCAGAACGGTTGGTGCTGCAACTGCGGCTTTGCCATCTCGGCGCCGGCCCAGCGGCTGCGGGGGCGATAAAAATGGGTGCAGTCAGCCCGAGCTGCTGAACTGCACGAGGCCGGGGCGCTTTAGCCGCCGAACAGGCCCTGGATGATGTCAACAACCAGGTTGTTTTGCTGCTTCACCAGCACGATGTCGCCGCCAATGCGGGCATAACGGTAGCCGTACGGTGCTGGCGGCAGCTGCACAATCACCGGCTGCGGCACTGAGTAAACGGTCACGTTGCGAGGAATCGGCTGGCCGACTACCCAGGTGCGAACCTGGCCGGGAGGCATGCAACCATTGCCCTTTTTGGCCAGGCCCGGAGGGCATTTTTTGCCCGGGCCGTAGTGGGTGGTGTAGTACTCGCGGACGTAGGTGCGTTGCTGGTCGTTGAAGTATTTGCCTTGTTCAATCTCTTTGCGTTCCCGTTTGTCGGCTTTCTGCGCATCCTTTTGCTGCTTTTTTTCGTATTTCTCGCCGTGTTTGTCTTTGCCTTTGCCATTGCCGTGGTCTTCGTCATTGCCTTTGGCAAAAACCGGGCCGGCTACAAAGAGGGCGGAGATGGTCAGCGCGATGAGACGACTGGACAAGTTGAAACGGGTCATGATTTGCTCCTGAATATTGAACAAGAATGTTTCTTGTGGAAACTTAACGTTTCAGTCTTGACCCGGGCTGACTGTTGTTTGTAGGACAAAAGCGCGCTTGTGGATCAGTCTGACGCCTGCCGGCTTTCGAGTGTCCAAGCCCGGGTGCCATCAGGCCGCGCGCCACCACGCGCGGGCCTGTTGGCGCGGTTCGGAGCGCGTAGTCGCTATCGGTGTGGACAGCTGTACCAGCTTCTGCACCTTTTCGGGCATCGGACAGGCCTGGCGCGACAATAGGCGCATGAAATCAATACGGCTGAGAGAAGGCAAGGAACGTTCGCTGCTGCGGCGCCACCCCTGGGTGTTTGACGGTGCGATTGCCCGTGGTGGCGCGGACGCGGGTGAAACCGTGCGGGTGGAAGGGCACGACGGGCAGTTCCTCGGCTGGGCGGCGTTCAGCCCGAGCTCGAAGATTCGCGCCCGCGTCTGGAGTTTTGTCGAGACCGAACGTATCGATGCTTCGTTTTTTGTAGCACGTATCACTCAATCCATAAGGGCTAGAAGCCGTTTTGACATACAAAGCAACGGCGTGCGGTTGATTCATGGTGAATCCGATGGCTTGCCCGGATTGGTGGTGGACCGGTACGCCGACACCCTGGTGGCGCAATTTTCAAGCTGCGGGGTGGAGCGCTGGAAAAGTGTGATTGTTGAGGCGCTGCTGCAGGAGACCGGCCTCGAGCGCCTGTACGAGCGCTCGGACGCCAGTGTGCGTTCGCTCGAAGGCCTGCCCGAGGCGACCGGCTGGCTGGCCGGCAGTGGGGCCACCGAACTCGTCATCACCGAACACGGCTGGCAGCTGGGCCTGGACATCGCCACCGGACACAAGACCGGTTTTTACCTGGACCAGCGCGACAGTCGCCGCAAATTTGCCGACCATGCGCGCCGCCTGCATTTCCAGAACGTGCTCAACTGTTACTGCTACACCGGGGGCTTCACCGTCGCGGCGCTGGCCGGCGGCGCGGCGCATGTCACCTCGATCGACTCGTCCGGCCCCGCGATTGAAAAAGCCGTGGCCAATGTGGCGCTGAACGGCTTTGACGCCGGCCGCACCACCATGCTCGACGCCGATGTCAATGCCTCAATGCGGCAGTTCCACAAGGAAGGCCGGACTTTTGACGCCATCGTGCTGGACCCGCCCAAGTTTGCGCCCACCGTGGCCCACGCCGAACGCGCCGCACGCGCCTACAAGGACATCAACCGCATTGCGCTGTCCATCCTGGCGCCCGGTGGTGTGCTGTTCACCTACTCCTGCTCGGGCGGCATCAGCGCCGACCTGTTTCACAAGATCGTGGCGTCTGCCGGCACCGATGCCGGGGTCGATGCCTTCATCACCGAGCGCCTGGGCGGGGCGCCCGACCACCCGATGACCGTGAGTTTTCCCGAGGGTGAGTACCTCAAGGGGCTGGTGCTGCTCAAAAAATGAAGTCACGGATAAAAAGTGGCTACAGCCCTTACTGGACGGGCGCAGGCAGCTATCAATAACGGAGCAAAAAATGCGCACCGGCGCCACAAGGCTTGACACGGCCTGTACAGTGGGTTGGCAGGCCCCGTGGGGAGTCAATGTGCGCCTCAGGGCCTTGCGTTGACGACTAAACTCCCCACCTTTACCGGTCCACCGCACCCTCTTTTTCCTGTATTTTTCCTGTTTTTTTTTAGGCAGACACCATGAGTTTGATTCCCGTGACCATCCTGACCGGCTTTCTGGGCTCCGGCAAAACCACGCTGCTCAAGCGCATCCTGACCGAAGCCCACGGCCAGAAAATCGCCGTGATCGAAAACGAGTTCGGCGAGGAAAACATCGACAACGACATCCTGGTCAACGACACCCAGGAAAACATCATCCAGATGAACAACGGCTGCATTTGCTGCTCGATCCGCGAAGATTTGCGCGAAACCCTGCAGCTGCTGGCCGCCAAGAAGCGCAAGGGCCTGCTGGACTTCGACCGCGTGGTGATTGAAACCACCGGCCTGGCCGACCCCGGTCCGGTCGCACAGACCTTCTTCATGGACGAGGAAATCGCCGAACAGTACCTGCTGGACTCCATCCTGACCCTGGTCGACGCCAAACACGCGGCCACCCAGCTCAATGACCGCCAGGAGGCTCGCCGCCAGGTCGGTTTCGCCGACCAGATCTTCATCAGCAAGTCCGATCTGGTGGCGGCCGATGAAGTCCAGGCGCTGATGCACCGCCTCAAACACATGAACCCGCGCGCACCGCAGAAAGCGGTGCATTTCGGCGAGGTGGCGATCGCCGACGTGTTCGACCTGCGCGGCTTCAACCTGAATGCCAAGCTCGACATCGACCCGGACTTCCTCAAGGCCGACGAGCATGACCATGCCGGGCACGACCATGCCGAAGGTGAACATTGCGACCACCCCTCGCACGCCCACGACCATGGGCATGGCCATCACCACCATCACGACGACGATGTCAAGAGTTTTGTGTTCCGCTCGGAGCGCGCTTTCGACCCGGCCAAGCTCGAGGATTTTCTGGGTGCCGTGGTCAACATCTACGGCCCGCGCATGTTGCGCTACAAGGGCGTGCTGAACATGCAGGGCACGGAGCGCAAGGTGATTTTCCAGGGCGTGCACCAGTTGATGGGCAGCGACCTCGGACCGGCCTGGGCGGAAGGTGAGCAGAAGAACAGCAAGATGGTCTTTATCGGCATCGACTTGCCGAAAGATATTTTCCTCCAGGGCCTGGAGCAGTGTCTGGTTTGAGGTAGGCTGTCCACACATTGCCTTGAAAGGCGGGAGGGCCTCATGATTGTCTCCATTCTCCAACGGTTAGGCTTTCGGGCCTCCCAGCGACCCGGTGAGCCGCTACAATCGCGCGCCGACTCCCCTGGCCGGTCATCGCCGGCAAAGAGGCAGACAGGGGAAGTCAGGGTAAGTACTGGCCTTGAAATGGCAGGTGCGTCGGCGAACAAACCAGACAATCAGGTAAAAGACAAGGTTGGGCTGACAAAAGTCAGCCTGACCCGGAGTCAGCATGGGGACCATCCCGAAGCTGCCTCCACGAGGAGACCCAGTGTGAAAGCTCAAACAAAAAAGTCCAAGGTGGCGGTCAAGTCCGCGGGAAAAGCCACGTCAGCCAGCAGCGCCAAACCCAAACCCGCCGTCAAGGTGGCGGCCAGGCCTGCGGCGTCGAAAACCGCAGTGAAAAAACCGGCCCCAGCCGCACCCAAAACCAAGGCCAAGGTGGTGAGCAAGCCCGTGGTCAAAACGGCCAAGCCCAAAGCGGTGCCCGCCAAAAAAGCCACGCCAGCTGCGAAAAAGCCTGCGCCGGTTGCCAAAAGCCGTCCCACCGTCAAGGCCGTCAAATCTGCCACGCCTGTCCGGGCGACCAAACCCAAGCCCATTGTTAAACCCGCGGTCAAAGCCGCCAAACCTGTCACCAAGCCGGCCGCGCCGTCCGTGAAGGCCAAGGCCCCCGCCAAACCTGAAGAAAAAGTCATTATCAAAACGATCACCAAAACGGCGGCAGTCCCCGCCGCGAAAACCCCGCCCAGCCCCGCCAGCATTGCTGCGGCGCCAGCTCCGCTGCAGACGCCGGCCCTGAAGCCCGGACGCCGTGCATCCCTGCGGAACTCCTCTTTTGCACCGCCGCCCGCGCCCATGATTCCGACCCACTCCCCCGACGCTGCGAAAGCCAGCTACTCCACCATTGCCGAGCGCGTGATCGCACCGCCCCCGCACGTGGCGGCGAAAAAGGACCCCAAGCTTGCCAACAACTGGAAGACGAAAAAGGGCGAGGAGCTGACGGACGAAGAAGTCAAGGCCATGCCGGACTCGGAGTACATGAACGACAAGCAGCTGGCCTTTTTCCGGCACAAGCTGTCCCTGCTCAAGCAGGACATCCACAACAGCGCCGGTGAAACCACCGAGCATCTCCGGGAAGACACCGTGGTCGTGCCGGACCCTGCCGATCGCGCGACCATCGAGGAAGAACACGCTCTCGAGCTGCGCACACGTGACCGGGAGCGCAAGCTGCTCAAGAAAATCGAGCAGTCGATCGCCCGCATTGACTCCGGTGACTACGGTTA
>NZ_JAQSDL010000122.1 GCF_029945895.1 Polaromonas sp.
CCAGGTCGATCAGCGTGCGGTCCAGGAAGGCCTGCTCGCTGGCGTCCAGGCCCAGAACGGCTTCCGAGATTTCGGTGTTGATGTACTCAACCGCCTTGAGCACGCCCTTGCCGAGGTAACGCGAGGTGTCGCCGTCGCGCAGCTCAATGGCTTCGCGCGAGCCGGTGGAGGCGCCCGAAGGCACGGCGGCACGGCCCATCACACCCGACTCCAGCAGGACGTCGCACTCGACCGTGGGGTTGCCCCGGCTGTCGAGGATTTCGCGGCCGACGATATCAACAATTGCGCTCATTAGGTTCCTTTTATGTAGAGGGGATATCAGACCGGGGCGGCAACGCCTTCGACCAGCACCATATTGAAAAACTCGGTGGCGCCGGCACGCCTGGCGCGCGCGGCACGGTACATCTCGTCGTCGTAGAAGGTTTTCGCCTTCTCGAAGCTGGGAAAGCGCAGCATCGCAATACGCGCGGGCTGCCAGTGGCCTTCCAGAGTCTCGAACTTGCCGCCACGCACCAGGTATTCACCCCCGGCAGCGGCCACGGCGGCGGGGGCGGCCGCCATGTACTGCTTGTACTGCTCGGGATCAGTGATCTTCATGTCAACGATGATGTAGGCGGGTGTCATGCGTGTCTCTGGTTGTTGTTGTTGTTGTCTGCGTGGGGCTCAGGCGCTGAAATTGTTTTCGAGGAAGCCGTTCTTCTTGGTCACGCGGTCGAGTTCGAGCAGCGTCTCCAGCAAGGCCTTCATGTGTTTGAGCGGGACGGCGTTGGGGCCGTCGCTCATGGCCTTGGACGGGTCCGGGTGGGTTTCCATGAAGATGCCCGCAATGCCGACCGCGACGGCGGCGCGGGCCAGCACCGGCACCATCTCGCGCTGGCCGCCGCTGCTGGTGCCCTGGCCGCCGGGCAACTGCACGGAATGGGTGGCGTCAAACACCACCGGCGCGCCGGTCTCGCGCATGATGGCCAGGCTGCGCATGTCGCTGACCAGGTTGTTGTAGCCAAAACTCGCGCCACGTTCGCAGGCCATGAAGTTGTCTTCGTTCAGGCCTTTTTCGCGCGCTGCGGCACGGGCCTTGTCAATCACGTTTTTCATGTCGCCGGGCGCGAGAAACTGGCCCTTCTTGATGTTGACCGGCTTGCCCGATTGCGCCACTGCGTGGATGAAGTCGGTCTGCCGGCACAGAAAGGCCGGCGTCTGCAACACGTCCACGACAGCCGCCACGGCGGCGATTTCGGACTCCGAATGCACGTCAGTCAGGATGGGCAGGTTCAGCTCGCGCTTGACCTTGGCCAGGATCTCCAGGCCTTTTTCCATGCCAGGGCCGCGAAAGCTGGTGCCGCTGGAGCGGTTCGCCTTGTCGTAGCTGGACTTGAAGATGAAGGGAATGCCCAGCGAAGCCGTGATTTCCTTCAGCGTTCCCGCCGTGTCCATCTGCAATTGCTCGGACTCGACGACACAGGGGCCGGCGATCAGGAAAAAGGGCTGATCGAGACCGATCTCGAAACCACAAAGCTTCATGCCACGACTTTCAGTGTTTTTCCGGCCGCCTGATGGTCCAGTGCGGCTTTCACATAGGCGTTGAACAGCGGGTGGCCGGCCCAGGGCGTGGACTTGAATTCAGGGTGAAACTGCACGCCGATGAACCAGGGGTGCACGTTTTGCGGCAGCTCGACAATTTCCGTCAGGTGTTCGCGCTGGGTCAGTGCCGAGATCACCAGGCCGGCGTCACGCAGCCGGTCGAGGTAGTGGACGTTGGCTTCGTAGCGGTGGCGGTGCCGCTCAGTGACCACGTCGCCGTAGATCTTGTGTGCCAGCGTGTCCTTGGCGACGTCGGAGCTTTGCGCACCCAGGCGCATGGTGCCGCCGAGGTCGGACTGTTCGTTGCGCGTCTTGATGGTGCCGTCTTCGTCTTTCCACTCGGTGATCAACGCGATCACGGGGTGCGTTGTGCCGGGGTCAAACTCGGTGCTGTTGGCGTCCTTCAGGCCCGCCACATGCCGTGCAAATTCGATGGTGGCGACCTGCATGCCCAGGCAGATGCCGAGGTAAGGCACCTTGTTTTCGCGCGCAAAACGCGCTGCGCAGATCTTGCCCTCCACGCCGCGTACGCCGAAGCCGCCGGGCACCAGGATGCCGTCGAACTTGGCCAGGCGCGAGACGTTGTCCGGCGTCAGGGTTTCCGAATCGACGTATTCGATGACAACCTTGGCATGGTTTTTCATGCCGGCGTGGCGAATCGCCTCGTTGAGCGACTTGTAGCTGTCCGACAGGTCCACGTACTTGCCGACCATGGCAATGTGCACTTCATTGGCCGGATGCGCGGTTTCGTAAACCAGGTCGTCCCAGCGCTTGAGGTTGGCTGGCGGTGTGTTCAGGCGCAGCTTGTCGCAGATCAGACCGTCCAGTCCCTGCTCGTGCAGCATGCGCGGCACCTTGTAAATCGTGTCCACGTCCCACATGGAAATCACGCCCCATTCGGGCACGTTGGAGAAAAGCGAGATCTTTTCACGCTCTTCGCTGGGGATGGGGCGGTCGGCGCGGCACAGCAGCACGTCGGCCTGAATGCCGATTTCGCGCAGCTGTTTGGCGGTGTGCTGGGTCGGCTTGGTCTTGAGCTCGCCCGCAGCGGCAATCCAGGGCACATAACTCAGGTGCACAAAGGCCGTGTTGTTGGCGCCCAGGCGCAGGCTCATCTGACGCACGGCCTCCAGGAAGGGCAGCGACTCGATGTCGCCGACCGTGCCGCCGATTTCGACAATCGCGACATCGACCGCCTGCGGCGTGTCGTAACCGGCGCCGCGCTTGATGAATTCCTGGATTTCGTTGGTGACGTGCGGGATGACCTGCACGGTCTTGCCGAGGTAGTCGCCGCGGCGTTCCTTTTCAAGCACGCTTTTGTAAATCTGGCCGGTCGTGAAATTGTTGGCCTTGCGCATGCGCGTTTCGACAAAACGCTCGTAGTGGCCCAGGTCCAGGTCGGTTTCCGCGCCGTCGTCGGTGACAAACACCTCGCCGTGCTGGAACGGCGACATCGTGCCGGGGTCGACGTTGAGGTAGGGGTCCAGCTTGATTAAAGTGACTTTGAGGCCTCGCGATTCAAGGATCGCTGCTAGGGAGGCTGAGGCGATTCCCTTGCCCAGGGAAGACACCACACCGCCGGTGACGAAGACAAATTTGGTCATGTCAGGTACGAACCGCAAGTTCGCTTAGGTGGTAAACGGGGATTATACGGGTGAGTCAGCGTCCGCCCCGGTTCGCGCCGTCAGGGATGCGGGCAAACTGGGATACATTGCGGGGCATGACGAAGCAAGCAATCGAACAAGACCCCGTTCATGTTGGCGATCTGCCCGGCAAACACATCGTGCTGGGCCTGTCGGGCGGCATTGCCTGCTACAAGGCGGCGGAGTTGTGCCGCGCGCTGATCAAGCAGGGCGCCACCGTGCAGGTGGTCATGACCGAGGCCGCCGAGCAGTTCATCACGGCGGTGACGCTGCAGGCGCTCAGTGGCCGCCCGGTCTACACCAGCCAGTGGGACAGCCGAGAGGCCAACAACATGGCGCACATCAACCTGAGCCGCGAGGCTGACGCCATCCTGATCGCGCCCTGCAGCGCCGACTTCATGGCCAAGCTGCTGCACGGCCGGGCTGACGACCTGCTCAGCCTGATGTGCCTGGCCCGGCCCATCGCCACGGTGCCGCTGCTGATTGCGCCGGCGATGAACCGTGAAATGTGGGCCCATCCCGCGACCCAGCGCAACATGGCGCAGCTGTCCGCCGATGGCGCCACCATCCTCGGCGTGGGCAGCGGTTTCCAGGCCTGCGGCGAAACCGGCGACGGGCGCATGCTGGAGCCGCCCGAACTGCTCGAAGACATCGTCGCCTTTTTCACCCCCAAGGTGCTGGCCGGCCAGCAGGTGCTGGTGACGGCGGGACCGACCTACGAGGCCATGGATCCGGTGCGCGGCATCACCAACCTGTCGAGCGGCAAGATGGGGTTTGCGGTGGCGCGCGCGGCACGCGAGGCCGGCGCCGAGGTCACGCTGGTGGCCGGGCCGGTGAGCCTGGGCACACCGCGTGGCGTCAAGCGCATCGACGTCAAGTCAGCACAAAACATGCTTGAAGCCGTTATGCAGCAAGCGCAGGCAGCTACTGTTTTCATAGCGACGGCGGCGGTGGCCGACTGGCGGCCGGCGAGCAGCGCGGAGCGCAAGATCAAGAAAGACGGCTCGGGCCAGGCGCCCCAGCTGGCGTTCACCGAGAACCCCGACATCCTGGCGACCGTGGCGCAATCGCCGCGCGGCGTATCGGGTGCGCTGTTCTGCGTGGGTTTTGCCGCCGAGAGCCACGACCTCGAGGACAACGCGCAGGCCAAGCGCCTGCGCAAGGGCGTGCCGCTGCTGGTGGGCAACATCGGCCCGGCCACCTTCGGCCGTGATGACAACGCCTTGTTGTTGGTCGATGCGCAGGGCAGCCGGGAGCTGGCGCGTGCCTCCAAGCTGTCGCTGGCGCGGCAACTGGTGGCAGAGATCGCCAGCCGGATCAAGCAGGCGAGGTGAGGCAAGTGCAACTGCCTTCCGACACCCCGCCCGACGGCGACTTTGCCCGGTATGTGGAAAAACTGAGTGCCACCGCGGCGGCGACTGCTCTGGACAGGCAGGCGAGGGCTGAGGCGCAGCCGGGCACCGGCCGGATGGCCGGTGCCGCCGCGCAGCCACGCCGGGAAGCCGCCAGTGACGCGGCGTCAGCCCGGCCGGCCGGCCCGTCCTTGTGGACGGTGGGCAAGTGGGTGCTGTTCGCCTGGATCGCGCTGCAGCTGCTCTCGATCCTGGTTCCGCGCGCTGGCATGTTCGCGGTGGCCATGCCGCTCGCTTTTGCCGCCTGGGCCATTTACCGCTTTAAAAAATACTCGCCTGCGCTGCTGACCGGGCGTCTGCGCGAGCTGGCCGAGCAGGCCGCCAAAGAGTTCAAACAAGGCAAGTGACATGAAAATCGACGTCAAGATCATCGACGAGCGCCTGCGCGGCAACCTGCCCGCATATGCCACGCCCGGCAGCGCCGGGCTGGACCTGCGTGCCTGCCTGCAGGAACCGCTCACGCTGCAGCCCAATGCCTGGCAACTGGTGCCCACCGGACTGGCGATCCATCTGCACAACCCCGCCTATGCGGCGTTGATCCTTCCGCGCTCGGGGCTGGGGCACAAACACGGCATCGTGCTGGGCAATCTGGTCGGGCTGATCGACAGCGACTACCAGGGCCAGCTCATGGTCAGTGCCTGGAACCGCAGCGATGTCGCTTTCACGATAGCCCCGATGGAGCGTATCGCCCAGCTGGTGATCGTTCCCGTGGTGCAGGCCGAGTTCAACGTGGTCGATGAATTTGCCGCAGCCAGCCAGCGCGGCGAAGGCGGTTACGGCTCAACCGGCAAGGCCTGAGATGCCTGAGAGGCCTCCCGGTCTCTGAGGGAGAAGGCGGGGCGTCAGGCTTTTCCTACACCGGCCGGCAACCGGCTCCCACGCCGCGACAGCCTGGGACCCCACCCCCGCGAAGGCCCGGCGTGGTTGTAATCAGTGCTGCAGGGTCCTCCGGTAAATTGTCCTTCAACCGAGGGATGCGTTGGGTCCTTTGAATGTTCACACACAGGAGATTTCCATGCGTCAAGCTTCCCGTTTCATTTCAGTCGTTTCATCCGTGGTTGTGGTCGCCGGGCTTGCAGCCTGCGCTGCGCCCATGAGCCAGCCGGCCCAGGGTTCGAACTACCCGGCCGCGACATACCCCGCATCGACGTACCCAGCAACGACTTATCCCGCACAGAACCCGCAGGGCAATTACATTGAATACGGCCGCGTCAGCAATGTGGAAGTCCTGCGTACGCAACAACCGGCCTCGACCTCTGGTCTGGGTGCGGTGATCGGCGGCGTGGCTGGTGCAGCTGTGGGCAGCCAGATCGGTGGCGGTAGCGGACGCACGGCAGCCACCGTGCTCGGCGCTGTTGGCGGTGCCGTCGCCGGCAATGCCGTCGAGAAGAATCGCAACACCCAGCCGGTCAATGAGAGCTACCGCGTGTCGGTCCAGCTGGACAACGGCGGCACCCGTGCCTACGACGTGCCGTCTTACGGCGAATTGCGTATCGGCGACCGCGTGAAGATCGAGAACAACCAGTTGTACCGCATGCGTTAAGCCGCTGCGGCGCCAAACAGAAAGCCGGCCTGCTCGTGAGAGCAGGCCGGCTTTTTTATGGGAGGGTCTAATGCAGCGTGTTGTTGCCGGGCGCCTGCGATTCCAGCTTGAAAAAACCGGTTCCCATGGAGCCCTGACCTATTTCCCCCTCGGTGGCCTCGCGCACCGACTCGACCTTCAGGCTCAGGCGGATCGCAATGCCGGCCAGCGGGTGGTTGCCGTCCAGCACCACATGGTCGGGGTAAATCTCAGTCACGGTGTAGATGTGATCGGTCGGCGTGTCGGGGTTGACGCCGGCGGGCAGGGCGGCGCCGTCAAAGGTCAGACCTTCTTCAAGTTCGGCCGGAAACAGCTTGCGGGCTTCCAGAAAAACCAGGTTTTCATCGTAGTCGCCGAAAGCGTTTTCAGGCTCCAGATGCAGGTCGATCGACGCGCCCGCTTCATGGCCCTGCAGGCTTTCCTCGATCTTGGCGAGCAGGTCATCACCGCCCAGCAGAAACTCCACCGGCTCGTCGAGTTCGTCCAGTATTTCGCCCAGGGTGTCTTTCAGCGTCCAGGTCAGGGCTACGACGCATTGCGGGGTGATTTTCATCGGACAATTGTCCCATGGATGTCAATCAACCCCTCGCCCTTCTTGCCGGTCTGAGCCCGGTCCAGTTCATGCGCCGCCACTGGCAGAAAAAGCCCCTGCTGGTGCGCCAGGCCATGCCCGGTTTCAGGCCCTTGCTGAGCCGCAAGGAACTGTTCGACCTGGCGGCGCAGAAACAGGTGGAGTCGCGCCTCGTGGTCCAGCAGCCCACCGGTTGGCGCATGAAGCAGGGCCCGTTCGGACCGCGCAGTCTGCCTGCCCTGAGCCGGCCGCAGTGGACCCTGTTGTTGCAGGGCGTGGACCTGCACGACCACCGGGCCCATGAACTGCTGCAGCACTTTCGTTTTGTGCCCGATGCCCGGCTCGATGACCTGATGATTTCATTTGCCACGCCGGGCGGCGGCGTGGGCCCGCACTTCGACAGTTACGACGTGTTTCTGCTCCAGGCCAGCGGCCGGCGGCGCTGGAAGATTGGCCGGCAGCGAGACCTGACGCTGCAGGAAGGGGTGCCGCTGAAGATCCTGCAGAACTTCGAGCCGGAGCAGGAGTTTGTGCTGGAAGCCGGCGACATGCTTTACCTGCCGCCGCGTTACGCCCATGATGGCCTGGCTGAGTCATCGCACGACGAGCGCGGCAAGGCGCAGGACTGCATGACGTACTCCATTGGTTTTCGGGCGCCCAAACGCGCCGAGCTGGCGGGTGAGCTGCTGCAGCGGCTGGCAGATTTTTCGGGTGATGATGAGGACGACGGTGCTGTCAGCCAGGGCATCTACCGCGATCCGTCGCAGCCCGCAACGCCAACGCCCGCGGCGCTGCCTGAAGGCTTGCTTGCGTTTGCGCAAAAGGCGGTACATGACGCCTTGAAAGACCCGCTGGCGCTGGCCTGCGCGCTCGGCGAATGCCTGACGGAGCCCAAGGCCTCGGTCTGGTTTGACGACCCGTCGGGACGCTGGGATCCGCGCTGCGCCGAGGGCCTCTGCCTGGACCCGCGCACCCGAATGATGTACGACGCGCAGCATGTGTTCATCAATGGAGAGAGTTACCGCGCCAGGGGGGCTGATGCCACCCTGATGCGACGCCTGGCCGACCAGCGCCGGCTCGCCGCCGCCGACCTTCGCCGTGCGGGATCTTCTGCTCTGGACCTGCTGGCAGACTGGCATGCGGCCGGCTGGCTGGCCCATCCGCAGGCTTGCTGAACCACGCGTCATGCCTTCTGTTTCATGTGATTCATGTGTTTCATGCCTTCAAGGAGCCGATGATGAGCGATCTCCATCCTTCCACCGGGCCTTCATCGCCCGCGCTGCTGCAGGGACGTTTCGAGGGGCGTTCGGCATTCGCCGATCTGGTGCGCCTGGGCTTCGCCGCGGCGGCCGCTCAGGGTTGGCGTGAAATCATTCTTTGCGACGCCACCTTTGAGGACTGGCCGCTGGGTGAGCGCAGTGTTGTGCAATCCCTCAACGACTGGGCAGGATCAGGGCGCACGCTGACCATGCTGGCCCGGAACTATGACGAAGTGACGCGGCGGCACGCGCGATTTGTGACCTGGCGCCGCACCTGGTCCCACATTGTTGAGTGTCGCGGCAGCGGTGCGGTGGCGGCCAGCGACCTGCCCAGCGCCTTCTGGAGCCCGGGCTGGGTGTTCGAACGGCTGGACCTGGTGCGCAGTACCGGTGTGGCCGGGTCCGAACCCGCGCGTCGCGTCGCACTGAGGGAAAGGCTGACGGAAAAGCTGCTGCGCAGCAGTCCGGCCTTTCCGGCGACCACCCTGGGGATTTGATACTTCGGCACGATGCCGCAGTGAACCCCGTGGCGAAAGTGGCGGTGGGGTGTGTTTTTTCCTGATTTTTGTGAATCGAGGGTTTTTACGGCGGTGAAAACCCGCATATACTCGCGGGCAGGGCAGTTTGAGCTCGCGTCACGCGCCCCCCGCCGAAAAGCCCGAATCACCAGTTTTGGGGATTTTTGGACGGATTTATAAGTTTCCTCTCTCATTCATCAAGGATATCGATATGAACAAATCCCTCGTTTTGGCCGCCATCGTTGCTGCCGTTGCTCTGGCTGCCTGCGGTAAAAAAGAAGAAGCGCCTGCGCCTGCTCCTGTCGTTGTGACCCCGGCCCCTGCGCCCGCGCCCGCTGAAGCCGCTTCTGCTCCCGCCGCCGCCGACGCATCCGCACCTGCACCTTCGTCCGCTCCAGTGCCTGCTGAAGCCATGTCGCCCGCCAGCGCTGCGAAATAATTTTTTTCGCTCCAGAAAAGCCGCCTCCGGGCGGCTTTTTTCATGGGGCGCCGGGCGCAGCGCGCGGTCAGGCCTGCCTTACAGCCTGAGCCAGGGAGTGCCGCTACCGGCGTCGGCGATCACCAGCTCGGCGCTGCTGCCAAGCGCCTCGGACATCGCCTGGTGCGCCAGTTCCGGCCGGTTGTTCTGCTGGCTCAAATGGGCAGCCACCAACTGCCTGAGGCCGCCATGCGCGACCGAGCGGGCAATCTCGCCCGCGGCAGCATTGGACAGGTGGCCATACATGCCACCGACACGCCGCTTGAGAAAAGGCGGGTAGGCCGACTGGGCCAGCAGATCGCTGTCGTGGTTGCACTCGAGCAGGAGGGCATCGCAATGTGCGAGGTGGGCCAGCAGGTGGGTGGTGGCGTGGCCCAAGTCGGTCAGCAGACCGAGTTTGGAAGCGCCGTCCGTGCAGGTGAGCTGCAAGGGCTCACGCGCGTCATGCGGCACCGTGAAGGGCATGAGCTGCAGTTCGCCGAGGTCAATCGCCTCGCCGTCCCGTGCGGTGTGGAGCAGCCCGTCGAAGTCGGGCAGGCCAATGCCCTCCTGGGTGCCGCGGCTCATCCAGACCGGCACCCGGTGGCGCCGGGCGAACTGGCGCGCGCAGCCAATGTGATCGCTGTGTTCGTGGGTGATGAAGATGGCGTCGATGTCGCCATCGGCCAGACCGGCCTGGGCCAGCCGCAGCGACAGCTGGCGCAGGCCCAGGCCGCAATCGACCAGCAGTCGCCGGGTGCGCAAGCCGGTCGCCTCCACCAGCGTGGCATTGCCTGTGCTTCCGCTGCCCAGGCTTTTGAACCTCAGCACCGGCCAGGCCCCATGCCGCGCCTTATTTCAGGTCGTCGGCAATGACCTGCACGATGCGCTGGGCATTGGCCGACGCTTCGGGATTGCCCTGAGCGTTGAGCACGGACACGGTGGTTGCTTCGCCCTGGCTGCGCACGGCGATCCGGTATTTGAGGGGAGCCGGGCCGGCCGAGGAGCTGCTGAAGAGCTTGCTGAAGAAGCCGGGCTCCTTCTTGTCGCCGGTAGGTTCGACGTAGCGGACAAAATAAGTGCCTTGTGCGCGGTCGCGGTCTTCCACGGTGAAGCCGGTGCGGTCCAGGGCCAGACCGACACGGCGCCAGGCGCGTTCAAAACCCTCGTCAATCTGGACCACGGGCATGTTGTTGACATTGGCGACACGTGCGCTCTGCCGCGCCGGGGCCGTGGCGATCAGCGCCTTGGATTGCTCCTGGCTGACGCCGAGCTTGACCATCAGGCGGCGCAGGAATTCGGCTTCCAGTTCCGGATCAGCCGGGCGGGGCTGCCACACCGTGCCGTCGCTTTTCTGCGGTGTCTTGACTGTGCCCGTCAGCACCTCCACCATGCCGCGGTGGCTGATGTAGATCTCGGTGCTGCCGGTCGGCGTGCGCTCCAGCCGGGTGCGGAACTTGTCGCGCTCGCCGGTGGAGTACAGGCTGTCGAGCAACTTGCCCAGGGTGGCGCGGATGAAGTCCTGCGGCAGCTTGGCGCGGTTTTCCGCATAGTCGGTTTCCATGATGCCCAGGTTTTCCTGCTCGGTGGCGATCAGGAAGCCGTTCTCCTGCCAGAACTCACGCACCGGGCCCCACAATTTGTCGGCCGACCGGTTGACCACCAGCCAGCGCTGCGTGCCCGCGCGTTCGATGCGCACATCGCCGACCGTGAGGGCCGCCGTGGGCACGGACTGGGTGGTCTGTCCGACCTGGAAGCCGCTGGCCGTCACGGAACTGCCGGGCACGACGTAACGGGTATCGCGCGACAGCTGCGTCAGGTCGGGAGGAACCTCCAGCGAGGGCGCCTTGCCGGCGCTTTTGTAATCGACCTTGTCGCCCTGCAGGGAGTCGCTCAGTGAGGAGCAACCCGAGAGGAGGAGCGCGGCGACGAGCACCGCCAGCGGGGCAGCGGCAAGCCGTGGTGCAGATACAAATCCGGAGGCGCTGGTCGTGTGCAATGTCATCACTGGGTTTCCTTAAAAATCAGAGCAGGCCGCATACGCGCAGGGCGTTTTCGACTGTGGCCTCGTTGGCCGTTTCTAGCGTTGTCATGGGCAAGCGCAGGGTCCCGCCGCACAGGCCCATGCGGGCCATGGCCCACTTGACCGGAATCGGGTTGGCTTCCACGAACAGGTGCTTGTGCAGTGGCAGCAGCTGGAGCTGGATTTTCATCGCGCCGCGCGCATCGCCGGCGATCGCAGCGACGCAGAGTTCATGCATCAGGCGCGGCGCGACATTGGCTGTCACGCTGATGTTGCCCTGGCCGCCGCACAACATCAGCGCCACAGCGGTCGGGTCGTCGCCGGAATAGACGGCAAAACCGGCCGGCACTTCCTTGATCAGCCATTGCGCGCGTTCGATGTTGCCGGTCGCTTCCTTGATGCCGACGATGCCGGGCACCTGCGCCAGGCGCAGCACGGTGGCGTGCAGCATGTCGGCCACAGTACGGCCGGGCACGTTGTACAGAACCATCGGCAGATCCACCGCTTCGGCAATCGCGGTGAAGTGCCGGTACTGGCCTTCCTGCGTCGGCTTGTTGTAGTAGGGCACGACCTGCAGCTGGCAGTCGGCGCCGACGGTTTTTGCAAAACGGGCCAGCTCGATGGCCTCGGCGGTGGAGTTGGCGCCGCAACCGGCCATGACCGGAACCCGGCCCTTGGCCTGTTCGACCGACACGCGGATGATCTCGCAGTGTTCTTCGACGCTGACCGTGGGCGACTCGCCGGTGGTGCCGACCACGCCGAGGCAATCGGTGCCTTCGGCAATGTGCCAGTCCACCAGCTTGCGCAGGGACGGATAGTCAACACTGCCGTCTTCATGCAGGGGGGTGGCCAGTGCAACGATGCTGCCGGTAATGGTTTTCATGTCTTTGTGTCAGGGGTGGCGCTCTGGCCGTGGTCAATGCTGCGATAAAGCCAATTCAGCATTCTACCCAGTGCGCTGGTCGATCAGGTAGCGTGGGACCGTCCCCGGCGCCACCAGTTCCCGCACGGCTGCAATCCGCTGTGTAAAGCGGTCGGGGGCTTGCTGGAAGCCATCCTCAAAGGCGACCACCCGCAGGCCACGGCAGACATCGAGCAGCTCGCCGGGACGCAGCAGGAAATCGGGTCGCGAGGGTTTGCCCACGGTTTCGTTGCCCCGGGCAAAGGTTTCGTAAATCAGCACCCCACCCGGCGCCAGGCTGGCCAGCAGCGTGGGCAGCAGGGGGCGCCACAGGTAGTTGGTGACCACCACGGCGCCAAACTCGCGACCGGCAAAAGGCCAGGGGCCGGCCTCGATGTCGGCGACCACCTTCTCACAGCTGTCTGCCGGAATTGCTATGGAATCAATAGCTGCCTGCGCCCGATCCACAAGGGCCAGAGGGTGATTTCTCTGATGAAACCAGTAGGCGTGCCGGCCATGGCCGCAGGCGACGTCGAGCACGCGGCCCTGGGCCGGCACCAGGTGGGACCAGCGCCGGACCCAGGCGGACGGGGCTTCGCTTCCGTGCATCAACTTGCCCCATCGGAGTTTGATTGCGCCGCGACAGGCGTGGGAACTGCGTCTTCACCCACCGGGGCCGTGGTACCGGCTTCGCCGGGCCGCAGGGGCAGTGCACCGCCGAAGGCACACGAAATGACAAGCGTGGGGGCCATATTGTTCAATGGGGCTTGACCTCGTCCTTGAGCGCTGCCAGCGCCATGGATTCGACGGCCCCGGGCGCCAGCAGCTTGAGCCAGCGCCCGAGTTTGCCTTTGGTCGTCATCACGACCTCGCGCGTCCTTTTGTCCATGCCGTCAAGAATCAGCCGGGCACAGGTCTCGACGCTCATGGCATCGTCTTCCTTGAGGCCGCTGGCACCGGCAGGTGCACCGGCGGCGTTGAAGCCCCGGTAGCGGATCTGCGTGGCGACCACGCCGGGGTAAGCGGTGGTGACGCTGACGCCCGCCGTTTTCAGTTCGGCGCGCAGGGCTTCAAAAAAGCCGGTCATGGCGAATTTGCTGGCGCTGTAGGCCGTGCGCCCGGGCACGCCCACCAGCCCGGCCAGGCTGGACACTGCCACAAGGCTGCCGCGGCTTTGCTTCAAATAGGGCAGGGCGGCATGGGTACACCAGACGCTGCCCCAGAGGTTGATGCGCATCAGCTCCTCGTACCAGACCAGGTCTTCTGTCTTGACATCTTCAAACAGGGCCTGCGCCGACATGCCGGCGTTGTTGATCAGGGCGTCGATCTGCCCGGACGCCCGGGCGGCTGTGGTGATGAGCGCGCGGCACTGGGCCGGGTCGGACACATCGGTGGGGACCACCAGCGCCGCGGCGCCGCTGGCCTGGCACTGGGCGGCGACGGCATGGAGCGCCGCTTCGTTGCGTGCGGCCAGCACCAGCGTCACCGCCGCCCCGTGGCGCTGCGCCAGCTGACGCGCCATTTCAGCGCCTATGCCGTCGGAAGCCCCGGTGATGACGATAGTTTTCATGGCCCTGCTGTCCCCTGCGTGTGTGGAGGCGAAAGACTACCACCGTTTGATCTCCGCGCCGGCCCCTTGCCCCGCTGCGGGCTATCCCTTACGCTGTGCACCTGATACAGGCGTCAGGCTGGGGCCTGTTCACACTATTTATGCAAGATGCGTTGCGAGTCAAAAAGATCATGCGCGAGGCGCAAAATGCAGCCGGGCTCGCGCCCGGCAAGGCTTTGCAACGCTGCGCATGGCCTTTTTGGCCGCAACCCGGAGGGAACGTGGTTAAAACAGCGCCACTCGTCGTTGCACTCCTAGCCCAGCCGCCCAGGCTGAGCGTCGTCGCGCGCCTAGATTGGCGCTGTTTTAACCACGTTCGCACTTGTATAAATAGTGTGAACAGGCCCTAATCCATCGGGCGCAGACGCCACGCCCGGCATCCAGGAGCGCGCCATGTCCTCTACCCTGCATCCGGTTCGGTCGGCCGTTCCGGCCCTGCGTACGCTGGCGCTGGTGGGCGCAGCAGCCAGCGGCAAAACCACCCTGGTCGAAGCCCTGCTGCACAAGGCGGGCGCCATTGGCGCGCCGGGCAGCGTTGAGCGCGGCACGACGGTCAGTGATTTCGATCCGCTGGAGCGCCGCGCCCAGCATTCGCTGCATTCGGCGCTGGTCCATCTGCAGCACCAGGACACGCGCATTCACATCATCGACACGCCCGGCGCCCCCGACTTTCTCGGTCAGTCGCTGCCCGCACTGGAGGCGGTGGAAACCGCGGCCCTGGTCGTCAGTGCCGCCAGCGGCCTGGAGCTCATGAGCGGCCGCATGATGGGCTGGGCCGCCAGCCGCGGCTTGTGCCGCATGGTCATCATCAACAAGATCGACGCGCTGGGCATGGACCTTCCCGGCCTGCTGACCGCCATCCAGGCCGCCTTCGGCAAGGAGTGCCTGCCGCTGAACCTGCCCGCCGGCGGGGGCACGCGGGTGGTGGACTGCTTTTTCAATCCGGCCGGAGAGTCTGATTTTTCCAGCGTGGCGCTGGCGCACCGCGCGCTGGTCGAGCAGGTGGTCGAGGTTGATCCGGCCTTTGTCGAACGTTATCTGGACGAAGGCGACGTCGACCCGCAGGAACTGCATGCGCCGCTGGAGCAGGCCTTGCGCGAGGGCCACCTGATTCCCGTGTGTTTTGTGTCGGCGCGCACCGGCGCCGGTGTGGCCGAACTGCTGGACGTGATGGTCAGGCTGCTGCCCGATCCTTCCGAGGGAAACCCGCCGAAGTTCCTGCGCGGAGAGGGGGCAGGCGCTGTCCCGGTGTTTGCCGGGCCAGACCCGGCGAAACATGTGCTGGCGCATGTCTTCAAGGTCAGCATGGACCCTTATGTCGGCAAGATGGGCATCTTCCGTGTGCATCAGGGCACGGTGACCGCGGGCAGCCAACTCTACATTGGCGACGGCAGGCGTCCCTTCAAGGTCGGACACCTGTTCCGGCTCCAGGGCAAGGACCACATGGAAATTGCCAGCGCCGGACCCGGTGAACTGTGCGCTGTGGCCAAGGTCGACGAAATCCATTTCGATGCGGTGCTGCATGACGCGGCCGAGGACGAACACATCCATCTGCAGCCGCTGGACTTCCCGGTGCCGGTGCACGGGCTGGCCATCGAACCCAGGCGCCGTGGCGACGAGCAGCGCTTGTGGGACCTGGTGCAGCGACTGGTCGATGAAGACCCCTGCCTGCGGCTGGAACATGTGGCGCAGACCCATGAAACCGTGGTTTACGGCCTCGGCGAGCTGCACCTGCGCACCCTGATCGAACGGCTGACCGAAGTCTACAAGTGCGAGGTGAACACGCGCCCGCCGCGTATTGCCTACCGCGAGACCGTCACCGCGTCGGCCCCCGGCCACCACCGCCACAAAAAGCAGAGCGGCGGCGCCGGTCAGTTCGGTGAGGTCTTCCTGCGCATCGAACCGCTGGCGCGCGGCGCCGGCATCGAGTTTGTCGACCAGGTCAAGGGTGGCACGATCCCTGGCCAGTACATGCCGGCCGTCGAAAAAGGCGTGCGCCAGGCGCTCGACGCAGGGGTGGTCGCGGGGTTTCCGGTCACTGATGTGCGGGTCGTGGTGTACGACGGCAAGCACCACAGTGTGGATAGCAAGGATATTGCCTTTACGACGGCCGGACGCAAGGCGGTGATCGAGGCTGTGCGCGTCGCCTCGCCGGTGGTGCTCGAACCCGTCGTCAACGTCGAAATCACGGCGCCGGAAGCTGCCATGGGCGACATCACCGGCGACCTGTCGGCGCGCCGCGGTCAGGTCAGCGGCACGCGCGGGCTGCAGGCCCGCACCCTGGCCGTGCTGGGCCAGGTGCCTTTATCCGAACTGGCTGCCTATCAGTCGCGGCTCAATGCGCTGACCGGCGGGCAGGGGGCTTACACGCTGGCCTTCAGCCACTACGAGGCCGTGCCGCCGGCGGTGCAGCAGCAACTGGCCGGGCAGTACCGCGTGCGCGATGAGGAATGAGGCTCAGGCTTAGAAGCAGGCCCAGAGCTGGTCGGCCAGCGTCAGCAAAAAATCGGGGCGCAAATACAGCGCAAACACGCCCAGCGTGGCCGCGATGGCGAGTAGATACAGGGCGAGCTTTCGTGCCATGTCTCAGGCGCCTTGGGGCAGGCGGCCCGCCGCCGGCCGGTGGATGGCCGCTTCGCGCACAGGCAGGTTGATCAGCGCCGCAAACACGCCCAGCGCAATCGTGATGTACCAGACGATGTCGTAACTGCCGGTGCGGTCGTAGAGCACACCGCCCAGCCAGACCCCCATGAAGGAGCCGATCTGGTGGCTGAAAAAGACAAAGCCGCTGAGCATGGACAGATGCTGGATGCCGAAAATCTGCGCCACAACGGCGTTGGTCGGGGGCACGGTGGACAGCCACAACAGGCCCATCAGGCTGGCAAAAATGTAGACGCTGGCCGGGCTCAGGGGCGCGGCGAGGAACACGGCAATGACGACCGCCCGCGCCAGATAGATAAACGCCAGGATGTTCTTTTTGGCCAGCCTCTGGCCGAGGGTGCCCGCCGCATAGGTGCCGAACACATTGAACAGGCCGATCAGTGCCAGCGCATAACTGGCCACCTGCGGCGACAGCCCTTTGTCCTTGAGGTAGCTGGGCATGTGCACGCCGATGAACACCACCTGGAAGCCGCAGACGAAGTAGCCCGCCATCAGCAGCTGGAAACTCGGGTACTTGAAGGCTTCCTTGAGCGCCTGCAGGATGGTTTGTTCACGCGGCGGCGCCTGGCCGGGGCCGAAGCGGTTCTCGCGCAGGCCAAATGCCAGCGGGGCGATCAGCAGCACTGCGGCGCCCAGCACCAGCAGCGCCTCCTTCCAGCCCAGGCCACTGATCAGGAAACCTTCGACCGGCACCATCAGGAACTGCCCGAAAGAGCCTGCCGCCGCCGCCACGCCCATGGCCCAGGAGCGTTTTTCGGCCGGAATGTTGCGCCCGATCACGCCATAGATCACGGCATACGTGGTGCCGGCCTGCGCTGCGCCTATCAACACGCCGGCCGTCAGTGTGAACAGCAGGCCGGTCGGCGACAGCGCCATGCCGACCAGTCCCAGCGCATACAGCACCGCGCCGCCCGCAATGACGCGAAAGGCACCGAAGCGGTCGGCCAGCATGCCGGCAAAAATGCCGAACACGCCCCAGGACAGGTTTTGCACGGCCAGGGCAAAGGCAAAGGTTTCGCGTGTCCAGCCCTGGGCCTGGGTGATCGGCTGCAGCCAAAGGCCGAAGCCGTGGCGTATGCCCATGGACAGGGTGACGATGGCGGCGCCGCAGATGAGCACCTGGGCCATGGAGAGATTTCGGCTTGGGGATTGCATCCGGAGAATGTACCCAATGGCGCTGCGTTCTGCTTTTGAAAATTTTGCAGGTCATTGATGAGCGCCACGCATGGGTTTCGGGAGGCATCGCGAAAAACTGTATATTTATCCAGTTATCAAATCCTCCGGGACTACAATCCATCCTCCCATGGCGACCAAACTACCCAACGACTACTCCGAAGGCTCGATCCGCGTGCTCAAGGGCCTGGAGCCCGTCAAGCAGCGGCCGGGCATGTACACGCGCACCGACAATCCGCTGCACATCATCCAGGAAGTACTGGACAACTCCGCCGACGAAGCACTGGCCGGCCACGGCAAGAAGATCAAGGTCACCCTGCACACCGACGGGTCCGTCAGCATTGAAGACGACGGCCGCGGCATTCCCTACGGCCTGCACCCCGAGGAAAAGGCGCCGGTGATCGAGCTGGTCTTCACCCGCCTGCACGCTGGCGGCAAGTTCGACAAGGGCAAGGGCGGCGCCTACAGTTTTTCCGGCGGCTTGCACGGGGTCGGCGTGAGTGTGACCAACGCCCTGTCCAGACGCCTGGAAGCCACCTCTTACCGTGACGGCATGGTGGCCAGGCTGGTGTTTGAGGCCGGCGACGTCACCCAGCCGCTGGAACTGCGCAAGGCCGGCGAAGGCGACCGCAAGTCCGGCACCACGGTGCGAGCCTGGCCGGACAGCAAGTATTTCGAAGCCTCAGCGCTACCGATGGCCGAACTCACCCACTTGCTGCGCAGCAAGGCCGTGCTGATGCCCGGCGTCACGGTGACGCTGGCGGTGGAAAAGACCAAAGAGCTGCAAAGCTGGATCTACAAGGGCGGGCTGCGCGACTACCTGATGCAGACGCTCAGTGCCGATCCGGTGATTCCGCTGTTTGAGGGTGAGGGTTTCGCCGATGCGGCGCACGACAGTTTTGCCGAGGGTGAGGGCGCCCAATGGTGCCTGGCCTTCACCGAAGACGGCCAGCCGGTGCGCGAGAGTTATGTCAACCTGATCCCGACCAGCGCCGGTGGCACGCATGAAAGCGGCCTGCGCGATGGTGTGTTTCAGGCGGTCAAGGGTTTTGTGGACCTGCATTCGCTGCTGCCCAAGGGCGTCAAGCTGCTGCCAGAGGACGTGTTTGCCCGCGCCAGTTACGTGCTCTCGGCCAAGGTGCTGGACCCGCAGTTCCAGGGGCAGATCAAGGAGCGCCTCAATTCCCGAGACGCGGTGCGGCTGGTGTCCAGCTTTGTGCGGCCGACGCTGGAGCTGTGGCTGAACCAGCATGTCGACTACGGCAAAAAACTGGCCGAGCTGGCCATCAAGGCCGCGCAAACCCGCCAGAAAGCCGGGCAGAAGGTTGAAAAACGCAAAGGCTCGGGCGTGGCCGTGCTGCCGGGCAAGCTGACCGACTGCGAAAGCCGTGACCTGGCGCACAACGAGGTTTTCCTGGTCGAAGGCGACTCCGCCGGCGGCAGCGCCAAGATGGGCCGCGACAAGGAAAGCCAGGCCATCCTGCCGCTGCGTGGCAAGGTGCTCAATACCTGGGAGGTCGAACGCGACCGTCTGTTTGCCAATACCGAGATCCACGACATCGCGGTGGCCATTGGGGTTGACCCACATGGCCCGAACGACACGCCCGATCTCAGCGGTCTGCGTTACGGAAAGATCTGCATCCTCAGCGACGCCGACGTGGACGGCTCCCACATCCAGGTGCTGCTGCTGACCTTGTTTTTCCGGCATTTCCCCCAACTTATTGCAACTGGGCACATCTTTGTGGCCCGGCCGCCGCTCTTCAGGGTGGACGCTCCGGCCCGGGGGAAAAAGCCTGCATCGAAGGCGTACGCGCTCGATGAGGGTGAGTTGACCGCCATTCTCGACAAATTGCGCAAGGAAGGCGTTCGGGAAGGGGCTTGGGCCATCAGCCGTTTCAAGGGCCTGGGTGAAATGAATGCGGAACAATTGTGGGAAACCACACTCAATCCTGATACCCGCCGCCTGTTGCCGGTGCAACTCGGCAACTTCGACTTTGCCCAGACGGAGACGCTGGTGACCAAGCTGATGGGCAAGGGCGAAGCCGCAGCGCGGCGCGAACTGATGGAACTGCACGGCGATGCCGTGGAGATCGATATTTAAAGGACTCCCATGCGGCACCTGCAGATTTGCAAGGCATGAGTTATTTCATGCATAAAAAATGGCTCCAGCCCTTGTGGCTGGTGCGCAGGCAGCTATCATTTTTGATAGCGGCTACCGTGCTGCTGCTGACCGGCACGGCAGCCCGCGCCGATGTCTGGGGTTATGTGGACGGCCAGGGCGTGGCGCATTTCTCGGCCGAGCGGCTTGACGAGCGTTACCAGCTGTTTTTCCGCGGCGGCGAGAGTTTCGATACCGGCCGCAGCGGGCGCACTTCCGCGGCCACCTACGGCAACGGCATGCCCGGCGCACCGCCCAGGCTGCTGGCCTTTTTCGACGTTTCACCCAACTACAAGGCGGTCAAACATTTGCTGCGCGAAGCGTCGGTGGCCAATGACATCGACTACGAGCTGCTGCAGGCCCTGATTGCCACCGAGTCGGGCTTCAACACCCATGCCGTGTCGCCCAAGGGCGCGGTGGGCCTGATGCAGCTGATGCCGCCCACAGCCCAGCGTTACGGCGTGCGGGCCGACAAAAATTCGCCGATCGAGAAAAAGCTGACCGACCCCAAGACCAACATCGTGGCCGGCTCGCGTTACCTGCGCTACCTGATCGACCTGTTTCCCGGCCAGCTGGAGCTGGCGGTGGCGGCCTACAACGCCGGCGAAGGGGCGGTCCAGCGCTACGGCAACAAGATTCCCAACTATCCCGAGACCAAAAATTACGTCAAGACCGTGATGCAGCTCTACAGCCACCTCAAGCCGCCGAGCATGATCGGTGAAGCGCGGCGCTCCGGCCGTGTCCGGATGGAAATGATGGGTGGCAGCAAAATCTCCTCCGGCTCGACCGCTGGCGGCGCCACCGGACGCGGCAACCAGCTGCCGACCCTGGTGGTACAAAGCCCGGTTGCACCGGAATTCCGGGTCGAGCGCGATTAGCCTGAGCCCGGTTTTCCCGCGTGGCTCGGCGGTGTTGCATCATGGCGCCCGGGCCCCGCACCGGCGGGCAGCGCCGGCACATCGGGCCATAATCCCCTGCGGCGGCCAGCCATCGGTCCCGCCACCCCCTTTTGACCGCTATCCTTTTTGCAGTTTGAACCCCGATGGACGATCTTTTTACGCCTGCCCCGCCTTCCCCTTCCGACGTCCCTGACCAGGAATCGCTGGCCGCCTATGCCCAGCGTGCCTACCTCGAATACGCGCTCAGCGTGGTCAAGGGTCGGGCTTTGCCCGATGTCTGCGACGGCCAGAAGCCGGTGCAGCGGCGCATCATGTTTGCCATGGCACGCATGGGGCTGGGTTTTTCCGGCGCCGGCGGCGCCAAGCCGGTCAAAAGCGCACGCGTGGTCGGTGACGTACTCGGCAAATACCATCCACACGGCGACCAGGCGGCCTATGACGCGATGGTGCGCATGGCGCAGGACTTCAGCCAGCGTTACCCGTTGATCGACGGCCAGGGCAACTTCGGCAGCCGTGACGGCGACGGCGCGGCTGCCATGCGTTACACCGAGGCGCGGCTGGCAAAAATCACCACGCTACTGCTGGACGAACTCGACGAAGGCACGGTCGATTTCGTGCCGAATTACGACGGCTCGTTCGAGGAGCCAAAGCAGTTGCCGGCGCGCCTGCCTTTCACCCTGCTCAACGGCGCCAGCGGCATTGCCGTGGGCCTGGCCACCGAAATTCCCAGCCACAACCTGCGCGAGATCGCCGACGCCTGCATCGCGCTGATCAAGTCCCCCAAGCTTTCAGACGACGAGCTGTACACGCTGATCGCCGGGCCCGACTACCCGGGCGGCGGCCAGATCATTTCGACGGCGGCCGATATTGCGGCGGCCTACAGCACGGGCCGCGGCTCGCTCAAGGTGCGCGCCCGCTGGAAGATTGAAGACCTGGCGCGCGGCCAGTGGCAACTGGTGGTGCAGGAGCTGCCGCCCGGCGTCAGCACTCAGCGTGTGCTGGAAGAAATCGAAGAGATCACCAACCCGAAAATCAAGGCCGGCAAGAAGGCCCTGAGCCTGGACCAGGTCCAGCTCAAGCAGACGGTGCTGGCCGTGCTCGACGTGGTGCGCGACGAGTCGAGCAAGGACGCGGCCGTGCGCCTGGTGTTCGAACCCAAGACCAGCCGCATCGAGCAGTCCGAGCTGATCACGACCTTGCTGGCGCACACCAGCCTGGAAAGCTCGGCCAGCATCAACCTGACCATGATCGGGCTGGACGGCCGGCCGACGCAGAAGACGTTGCGGCAAATGCTGCAGGAGTGGATCTCCTTTCGCCAGACCACGATAGAGCGGCGTTCGCAGCACCGCCTGAACAAGGTGCTGGACCGCATCCACATCCTCGAGGGCCGGCAGCTGGTGCTGCTCAACATCGACGAGGTGATCGCCATCATCCGCCAGTCTGACGAGCCCAAGGCGGCGCTGATCGCCCGTTTCCGGCTCAGCGACCGGCAGGCCGAAGACATTCTTGAAATCCGGCTGCGCCAACTGGCGCGGCTCGAGGCCATCAAGATCGAGCAGGAGCTCAAGAACCTGCGTGAAGAGCAGGGCAAACTCGAGGAAATCCTCGGCAACCCGGTCGCCTTGCGCCGCCTGATGATCAAGGAAATCGAGGCGGACGCGAAGCAGTTTGCCGATCCGCGCCGTACCCTGATCCAGGCCGAGAAAAAAGCCGTGCTCGAAGTCAAGGTGCTCGACGAGCCGGTCACCGTGGTCGTCAGTGCCAAGGGCTGGGTGCGCGCGCGCAGCGGCCACGGCCACGATGCGGCCAGTTTTGCCTTCAAGTCGGGTGACGGCCTGTACGGCACGTTTGAATGCCGCACCGTCGATACGCTGCTGGTGTTCGGCACGGCGACCAAAGGCACGGGCCGGGTCTATTCGATCCCGGTCGCCATGTTGCCCGGCGCCCGTGGCGATGGGCAGCCGGTGACCACGCTGATCGATCTGGAGACTGGCACCCACCCGGCGCATTATTTCGCCGGGCCTGCGGGCGCCACCTTGCTGCTCAGCGGCAGCGGTGGCTATGGTTTCCTGGCCACGGTGGAAAACATGACATCGCGCCTGAAGGCCGGAAAGGCCTTCATCAGCTGCGCTGAAGGCGAGGCGATCTGCAAACCCTCGCATGTTGCGGGCAACAGCGGCTCTTCGCCCCTGAACCCGGCCACCCACGTGGCCTGCGCCTCCACCGGCGGGCGCATCCTGACCTTCGAGATCAGCGAACTCAAGACCCAGGCCGCCGGTGGCCGCGGCCTGATGCTGATCGACCTTGATGCCAAGGACACCCTGGCCGGCGCGGCGGCGTATACGCGCAGCGTGAAGATCGACGGCATTGGCCGCGGTGGCAAGGAGCGCGAGGAAACGCTGGAGATCCGCAGCCTGAACAATGCCAGGGCCGCTCGCGGGCGCAAGGGCAAGGCGGCGGATCTGGGCTTCAAGCCGGCGGCGATTTCCCGGGTCGAGTAGGGCGATCTATTTGCTATCTTGTTGATAGCTGATGACGCCCGTGGAATAAGGGCTGCGACCGATTTTCTTGTATTTTTTGATCGAACCGCAACGACGAACGGGAAACGACCGTTCGTGCCAGCCCTGTCCATGCCGTCTTTGCTTTCAGCACATGCTGGCAGATCCTTGCCGGACGAATCAAGGACAATTTCGACCGAAGCCCTCGCGCGGGACAGCGGCTAGGCCGCCGCCCAAAACACCGCGAACCAGTCCTTCGGATCGGTCCAGTAACTGATTTGCTTGAAACCAGCCCGCCGCAGCAGGGCCGACATGGACGCCACCGTGTACTTGCAGGAGCTTTCCGTGTGAATGCGTTCACCGCCGCGGAAACGACGTTCGCCACCAGGCCAGCGCACAGTCAGGTTGTGCAGCGCCTGCAGATGCATCTCGATGCGGGATTCTGCTTCATTGAAAAGCGCAATGTGGCGCCATTGGTGAACGTCAAAGTCTGATCCCAGCAAGGTATTGACATGGCGCAACACGTTTTTGTTGAACGCCGCGGTGACCCCGAGCGAATCGTCGTAGGCGGCCTCGAGCGTGGCCTTGTCCTTGACCAGGTCGATGCCGAGCAGCAGGCCACGCGCGGCGCCTTGTGCCGGATCGGCGAGGCGTTGCAAAAACGCCTGCGCCTCGGCGGGTGAAAAATTTCCCAGGCTCGAGCCCGGGTAGAAAAATACCCGGTTGTCCCGCTGCACTTGCGGCGGCAGCGCCAGCCCGGCAGAAAAGTCCATGCCCACCCCGACGATGTCCAGCGCAGGAAAGGTGCTTTGTACCTGCTCAGCGGCCTCGCGCAGGAAGTCCACCGAAATATCGACGGGCACATATTGCCGCGGTTGCAGGTGCGGGATCAGGCGTGTAGCCTTGGCACAGCTTCCGGCACCCAGGTCAATCAGGCAGGGGTGCCCGATGCCGGCTCCCGCCAGGGTGGCCGCAAAGTCGCCGGAGGCTGCGTCGAAAATGCCGGCTTCGGTGCGTGTCGGGTAGTACTCGTCGAGCCGGGTGATGGCCTCAAACAGCTGCGACCCCAGCGTGTCGTAAAAATATTTGGGTGCCACTGTGGCCGACACGGCATTCAGTCCTTCAGCAAGCTCCACTGCTGCAGGCTCCACTGCTGCGGCAGGCGACCGGCCGGGTGCAGTCTGCTGATATTGGTCGATGAACTGCGGTGATGCAGGCGCGAGGGCCAGCTTTGGGTGTTTGAGGGGGAGGTTCAAAATCGGTGCAGCCGGTGGGCCTGTGTTGGTTATCGGAATTTACCGCAGCTCCGGGGCTGCCGTTGTAGGACTGTTTCGCCTTGCGTGAAATAGCACCAGCGGCGTCGAGTTTCTGGCGTGTTGTCCCCCGCCGTGCCTGGTTACTGCCGACCTGTTAATCTTGGTCGCGTCCATGCCTTCTTTATTACACACCCAAGCGCCCCGGCGCCAGTTCCTGCAATTCGCCGCACTGGCGGGCCTGGCCACGCTGGCCGCTCGCCCTGCCGGGGCTGCAACCGAGCCCGCCTATGACCTCTCCCCCTGGCAGGGCGCTGTGCCACCACTGCAAGCGGTGGACACCCAGGGCAAGACGTGGCGCCTGTCCGACCTTCGGGGCCGCGTCGTGCTGCTCAATTTCTGGGCCAGCTGGTGCGAACCCTGTCGCGCGGAAATGCCAACGCTGCAGCAAATCGCTGACTTCTACGGACCCGACAAGTTGCTGGTACTGGCGATCAATTTCAAGGAACACCCGACACGCGCCATTCAGTTCGCAGCCAGGACCGGGCTGAGCTTGCCCGTCTTGCTGGACCCCCAGGGCCAGACGGCACGAGCCTGGGGCGTCAAGGTGTTTCCCACCACGGTGCTGGTGGACCGGCAGGGCCTGCCGCGCCAGCGCGTGCAAGGCGAGCTCGACTGGACCGGCGCTGCCGCTGCCCAGTGGATTGAGGCCCTGCTTAAAAGCTGAGCCGCTTCATTCCAGAGGCAGGACGAGGTCCGACGTACCCGGGCAGACCCAGCGCGCAAACTCGCGTGTGGTGTCGAGGCAGCCGCCGTCGTGGTACACGCCGCGCGGTTCGCGATAACGCTGCATCAGGGCCAGAATGTGTGCAAGCCCGGACGCATCCTGTTGTGCTGCCGCCACCAGTGTGGCCACTTTGGCTTCGTCGACACGTTCATGGCCTTCCGCGTCGCGGTACAGCGCATTGCGCCACTGGTAAATCTCCAGGCATTTGTCGGCGAGCGTGTAGGGCTGCTGGCGTTTCCAGAAGTTGCTGAACAGGCCGCCGCCGAGGTAGATCACCCAGGAGCCCTCGTAGCCGGACGCCTCGGCCGAGGCTTCGTCGGGATTGCGGAACCAGGTCCTGTCGCCCGGCACAAAATAATGCGGGGGCAGGGGTGCCTGCATCGAACCCTGTTCGCGCAGGAAAACATCATGAAACTGGCCCGACATGATGGGCCGGGCGCCCCACAGCGCCTGCAGCTGCGCATACAGGGCCGGGTTGCAATGCGCCAGTTCTTCGGCAATGCCCAGCAACATCACGTATTCGGTGGCGCGGTAACAGGAAAACGAATAGAGCGCGCCCGAGACCTCGGGCTGGGTCGCCTTGGCCAGGGCGGTAAGCAGCGACACGCCGGGCCGGATGACGAAGCCGATGTCCTCCTTGTAGGTCCAGCAGTCCTGCGGCCGTTCGGCCTGGCTGGTGTGAAAGGACAGGCTGGTCTTGCGGGCCGCACGCACGATGTTGTGGCGAATACGGACGGCGGACGCCAGTTCATCCAAGCTGGGGAATTCAAAGGCCACCGGCCCCATCAGCATGGCTGCAACGATCTCGCGTGTCAGGTCAGCCGGTTTGTCCCCGGTATCGAGCTGCAGCCTGCGGTCCAGCCCGAGGGTGTCGTAGCCGGGTGCCCAGGCATCGACCTGTTCCGCATTCAGACTGATCCGGATGAAGTGGCCCGCGTCATCCTCACCTTCCGTGCTGAGCACGCAGTGAGCCAGGTCCTGCGCGTCCAGCCGCGTCAGCACTGCCGCCAGCGTCTGCCCCTGGTCGGCGGGCGCGCGAATCATGATGCCTTGCGGCCCCGCTGGTGGTGTGCCCGATTTGCCCATGCCATCGTCTCCGGCTTTTTGTGTTTCGTTATCGTGGGAGCCCGCAACTTTGGTGGCGCGCCAGACGCCTTGAGGTTGCCCGGGAAATATAACCGAGTCATTTCCACCGCCGGGACCGACAGGAGGAAAGCCGCCATAATTGCGTCTCGGCGCACCCCTTCTGCCTTGCGCCGCACGGACATCCCGGTGCACCTTCTCATGCCCGTTCACGTCTGCCCAACCACCTACCGGAGTTCTTTTTGATGACCACCGTACGCCGTACCTTCCTGAAAAATACCGCTGCAGCTGCCATGGCGGCTGCATTGCCTGCGCTCAGCTTCGCCCAAGCCGCGCCCCGCCGCCTCTTTGCGCCCCAGAGTGGCGCCTGGCGAACCTTTGACGTGACGACGCGCGTCGACATCGTCAAGCCCCAGGGCGTGACCAGGGTATGGCTGCCGATTCCATCGGTCAACAGCGACTATCAGCGTTCGCAGGGCAACAGCTTTTCGAGCAACGGCAAAACCGATCTGACCGACGACGGTGTGGATGGCGCCAAGATGCTTTATGCCGAATTCGACGCGGGCCAGAGCCAGCCTTTTGTCGAGCTGACGAGCCGCGTGCAAACCCAGGGCCGTGCCGTCGACTGGTCGCACAAAACCGCGGTGCGTGAAGATGCGGACACGCTGCGCTACTTCACCCGCCCGACGAAATTCCTGCCTACCGACGGCATCGTGCGCACGACGGCGCAAAAGGCCATCGCCGGCGCAAAAACCGACGTCGAAAAAACGCAGAAGCTGTACGACTGGATCGTGGCCAACACCTACCGCGACCCCAAGGTGCGCGGCTGCGGTGAGGGCGACATCAAGACCATGCTGGAAACCGGCAACCTGGGCGGCAAGTGCGCCGACCTGAATGCGCTGTTTGTCGGCCTGTGCCGCTCGGTGGGCATTCCGGCGCGCGACGTGTACGGCATCCGCCTGGTGCCTTCAGCCTTTGGCTACAAGGAGCTCAGCGGCAACCCCGTCAGCCTCAAGGGCTCGCAGCACTGCCGCTCGGAAGTGTTCCTCAAGGGTTACGGCTGGGTAGCGATGGACCCGGCTGACGTGGCCAAGGTGATGCGCCTGGAAACGGCCGACTGGATCAAGAACACCACCGATCCGGTGGTGGCCCCGGTCAACAAGGCGCTGTTTGGCGGCTGGGAAGGCAACTGGATGGCCTACAACACCGCCCACGACATTGCCTTGCCGAATTCGAAACTCGAGAAGCTGGGCTTTTTCATGTACCCGGTGGGTGAAAACGCTGGCGGGCGTTTCGACTCCTACGCGCCGGACGACTTCAAGTACCAGATCACCGCGAAAGAGGTTTGAGCCCCCACGCTTGTCAATGCGTGTACTGCGCTGCCCCCCTCGAGGGGGCCGCTGCGCCTGCGGCCCGGCAGAGCCGGTTCCGGGGCCCCTGCTTGACTGAACACCCCCGGGAAAGGGCGGCGCTCAGGGGAGATCCAGCCGCCGCTTGCTGCTGAACTGCCGTCGCTGGCCGGTGAAGGGATCGTCGAAGCTGATGGCCTGCGCCAGCAGCTGCAAGGGGTAGCGGTAGTCGTCCTTGGGCGTCGGGTCCAGTGGCGGGTAGACGCGATCATTGACGATGGGCAGGCCCAGTGCATACATGTGCACACGCAGCTGGTGCTTCTTGCCGGTGACGGGGCTCAGGCCGTAACGTGCCAGCGACCCGCTGACTTCGAGCAACTCGATGCGGGTTTCGCTGTTCGCTACGCCGACCACTTCGGCCTGGCGGAAAAAGGGCTGGCCTTCCACGATGCGGCTGGTACAGACACGCGGAAACGTCAGCTCGGGGTGCCATGGCGCGATGGCTTCATACCATTTGCTGACCTCGCGTTGGCGGAACAGGTCCTGGTAGGCAGCGCGCTCCTGCGCTTGCACTGAAAACAGCACCAGCCCCGCCGTTTCGCGGTCAATCCTGTGGATGGGACTGAGTTCCGCGATGCCCAGCCGGTTTTTCAGGCGCACCAGCAGGGTTTCCTGCAGGTAGTGGCCGGAGGGTGTGACCGGCAAAAAGTGCGGCTTGTCGACCACGACCAGATGGTCGTCCTGGAACAGCAGGTCTTCGTCAAAGGGAATGCGGGTCTCCGCTGGCAGGGTGCGGTAGTAATACAGCCGCATGTGGCCGCGGTAGGCGCGCGCCGGCGTGACGGCCTCGCCAAACTCATCGACAAGCTCACCCGCGGCCATGCGTTCGAGCCACGTTGTACGCGCGATGTCGGGAAAACGCTGGACCAGAAACTCGGTGATGGTGGGCCAGTTGCCGGCAGGCAGGCTGACACAACTCGGGCCAACCCCTTCGCGCGTAGGCAGGCCGCCGAATTTATTAGCCCCCACGCTTGTCGCTTCGCGTACTGCGCTTCCCCCCGAGGGGGCGTTGCGCCTGCGGACTGGCAAAGCCAGATCCGCCGCCCCTGCTGGCAAAGAGAGAGCCTCGGCGGCCGTACGGGCCTGGGCTTCTGCAGTTTTAAGGGGCTTGGACACGCGTGAACACCACGTCCCAGACCCCATGCCCGAGCTTGATGCCGCGGTTTTCGAACTTGGTGAGTGGCCGGTAGTCGGGCTTGGCGGCATAACCGTCGGCACTGTCCGCCGTGTTTTTCAGCATAGGCTCTGCCTTGAGGACGTCAAGAATCTGCTCGGCGTAAGGCTGCCAGTCGGTGGCGCAGTGCAGGTAGCCGCCGGGCTTGAGGCGCGCCGCGAGTTTGGACACCAGCGGCGCCTGGATCAAGCGGCGCTTGTTGTGTTTTTTCTTGTGCCAGGGATCGGGAAAAAAAATGTGCGCGCCGTCCAGGCTGCCGGGCAGCAGCATGTGGTCCAGCACCTGCACCGCATCGTGTTGCAGGATGCGGATGTTTTCCAGCTGCTGTTCGCCAATGCGTTTGAGCAAGGCGCCGACGCCGGGCGTGTGCACTTCGCAGCATAGAAAGTTTTTTTCGGGCATCAACGCCGCAATATGCGCCGTGGCTTCACCCATGCCGAAGCCGATCTCCAGGACGCTGGGCGCGACACGTCCGAACGCAGCCTGGACGTCCAGCGGCGCCTCCGAATAGGGCAATAGAAACTTTGGCCCCGCGTCTGCAAAAGCCCTGGCCTGGCCGGCCGTGGTGCGGCCGGTGCGCAGGACAAAGCTGCGGATGGTGCGCATCCGGCTGGCGTCTGGTGAAGCGTCTTCTGGCGGAGCGGGCGGAAGTGGGGTGGTGGGGGATTCAATCACCGCTCAATTTTAGTCGCCCGGCCCCAGAGGGCTACCGCCTGCTGCAGCCAGTCAGCGGGCGTGCGCGCAGACAGGCCTGCGGGAAGACCGAGTACCTGCCCGGCCTCATCCAGTGCCTGCAGCGGTTGGGTGAGGTCCAGTGCGCTGGCACCGTTCTGTTTGGACAGCTTTTCGCCGTTGGCTCCGAGCACCAGCGGCGTATGCAGGTAACGCGGCAGTGGCAAGCCCAGTGCGCGCTGCAGCATGATTTGCCGCGCCGTGTTGTCGGCCAGGTCTTCCCCGCGAACGATGTCGGTGATGCCCTGCGCGGCGTCGTCCACCACCACCGCCAGCTGGTAGGCCCACAGGCCGTCGGCGCGCCTGAGCACGAAGTCGCCAACCACCTGCGCGACGTCCTGCTGCTGCGCGCCGAGCCGGCGGTCCTGCCAGTGGACAAGCTGGTCTGCTACCGAATCAGGAGCTGCTTGCGCCCACGTAGCAAGGGCTGGCGGCCGATTGGGCTTGATAGTTTCAGTGAGGAAGCGCCACGCGCGTGCGGGACGACCCTGCAGGCCGTGGCGGCAGGTGCCGGGGTACACCAGCTCGCCGTGGCGCGGCCGCGCCTGTCCACGTTCGGCCAGCGCCCGCTCAATGTCCTGCCGTGTGCAGGCGCAGGGGTAGGCGAGGTGGGCGGCAATCAGTGGGTCCAGTGCGGCCTGGTAGTGGCTGCCTCGCTGTGACTGGTACAGCGGCGGCGCATCCGGGTGCAGCCCGCAGGCGGCCAGCTGCTGCAGGATCAGCGTGTCGGTGCCGGGCACGCAGCGCGGCGTGTCAATGTCTTCGATACGCACCAGCCACTGGCCGCCATGCGCCCGTGCGTCCAGCCAGCTCGCCAGCGCGGCGACCAGGGAGCCGGCGTGTAGCGGTCCCGTCGGAGAAGGGGCAAATCGACCGATATAGCGAGCGGGAAGACCACTGACCAAAGTTTGCATGTGCTTGTCCCTTCAAGCAGGGGCCGCGGAACCGGCTCCGCCGGGCCGCAGGTGCAGCGGGCCTTTCGGGGTGCAGAGAGTTACACGCAGAGAACGAACGTGGGGCTATTTTTTGGGGCTAACAAATGGCCAGCGCCATTTCCAGACCGGAGACAAACGCATCTTCAACCCGATGACCGACGCACCAGTCGCCGCAACTGCCGATGCGCGATTTGGCATCCCACAGATGGCTCTGGCCCAGCGGTTCGGTGGTTTGCGCATAACGCCAGCGGTGCACCACGGCGTGCGGCGGCTCGGCGCGGATGCCGGTGACCTCGGTGAAGGCCCTGAGCAGCTTGGCCTTGATGCGCTCGTCGTCGTCTTCCAGGTGCCGCGTGGACCACTCCGGGCTGGCCTGCACGGTCCAGCGTTCGATGGGGCTGCGCCCCGGCTTGGACGATTCGCGCGCCAGCCAGGCAATGCGGTGGTGGGTGCTGCGCGCCGCGTTCCACTGCGGCCCCAGGTGCGGCAGTGTCGGCTGCTGCCCTTGCGGAAAAGCCAGCATCAGGGTCCAGCAGGGGGCGATGGCCACACCGGCGAGGGGCGGCATCAGCGCCTTGCCTTGCTGGGAGCTGAGCAGCAAGGCGTGCGCCTGCGGCGCGGGCACAGCCAGCACCACGGCGTCAAAGCCGGAATACACCTGGCTGCCGGCGCCCGGGCCTTCGGTCTGCAGCTGCCAGCGCTCGGGGTGCAGCTTGTCGCGTTCCATCCGGATGACCTGGGTTTCCAGCGTCAGCAAGCCAGCGGCAGCCAGCGGCTGGGCCCACTGCTTGAGCAGCGCGCTCATGCCCGGTGTCGCCACCCAGTGGGCTTCCTTGGGTGGCGGCGCGGACGCCACGACACGGCCGGCCTCGTCGAGGATGCGCACGGTGTTGGCGCTCCAGGGCCGCACCAGGCCGGGGCTGGTGGTCAGCGCCTTTTCGAAGCGTGCATCACGCACGGTGAAGTACTGCGTGCCGTGGTCAAAGCCGCCAAATTCAGTGTTGCGCGTGGCCATGCGGCCGCCGGGGCCGCGGCTTTTTTCAAACACCGTGACGCGGTTGCCCGCCTGCATCAGGGTGCGGGCGCAGGCGATGCCGGCCATGCCCGCGCCGACCACGGCGATATGGCGTGGCACAGGCGTGGCGGGGGGGGCGGAACGGGGCTTTTTGGTCATGTCTTTGTACTTTTTATGGCGGGGTGAAAGGGGTGGTTGGCCGGCTCGCCCCGGAGGCGGGCTTTCCCGGATTCTGGCAGCACAGCACAAACATCAATGGAAATCATGATCACACTCTACACGCTGGCGCGACCGGCCGACCGGACATTTGCCGCGAGGCAGGGTTTTACACAGCATGGTCGCGCTCCAGAAGGGCCTTTCGCGTCGCGGGACTGTCCAGCTGCTTGAGCCACCACTGCAGTGCGCGGCCCTCGTTGCCGCTGGTCACGCGGCGCCAGGCATAACTGACGGGAATCAGGCGTTCCGCCCGCTGTACGCGCTTTTCAACCAGCCTGCCGGTGACGATGTGGGGCCGTGCCAGGTACTCGGGCAGAAAGCCTCCCCCCAGGCCACGCAACTGCGCATCGAGTTTTTCCTGCATGCCCGGTACGGTGAAGATGTCCTGGCCGCCCAGCAACCCGACCGAGATACCGCTTCCGCGCTGCACCGAGTCGGCGACCGCGACCGCCCGGTAAGGCATCAGCATGGCATCGGTGACGGGTTCGGGCGCCTGCGCCAGCGGATGGTGGGGCGCGACGGCGTAAATGAAATGGATGCTGCCCAGCGGCTTGCTCTGCACTGACTTGTGCAGGCCGGGCTCGATGGCCACGCCAATGGCCAGATCGGCCTGGCCCGAGGTGAGGGCTTCGAGCGTGCCCGACAGGGCTTCTTCCCGCAGCCGCAGGCGGGTGGGCGGGTTCAGCGCAAAAAAGGCCTCGCACAACTCCATCACCGTGGTGCGCGAAATCACGCTGTCCACCGCCAGGGTCAACTGGGGCTCCCACCCGGTGGCCACGCGTTTGACGCGGTTGGCCACCGCGTCGAGTTCAGCCAGCAGGCGCGTGCCTTCGCGCAGCAGCTCCTTGCCCGCCTCGGTCAGTCTGGCCTGCCGCGAGGAGCGGTCAAACAGCAGCACATCCAGCGCATCTTCCACCTGGCGAATGCGGTAGGTCAGTGCGCTGGGCACCACGCCGAGCTCGCGTGCGGCCGCCGCCATGCTGCCGGTGCGGTGCACAGTGCCGATCAGGCCTATGGTTTCGGGTGTCAGCGCATCGCGCACACGGTTGTTCATTGATGGGGTGGTAGTTCAAATAATTTGAATGATGCCATCAAATAACTGCAATGGCCACCGACGCGCCGGCCCCTACATTGGAGTCATTGCAAACGCACCCTGAAAGGAGCACCCGATGATGACCCCCCGATCTTCCAGCGAACGCGGCTATGCCGACCACGGCTGGCTCAAGTCCTTCCATTCCTTTTCGTTTGCCGGCTATTACGACCCGGCCCACATGGGTTTTGGCAACCTGCGTGTCATCAATGAAGACCGCATTGCCGCCGGACGGGGTTTCGGCACACACGGCCACCGGGACATGGAAATCATCAGTTATGTGCTGAGCGGCGAACTGGCGCACAAGGACAGCATGGGCAACGTCAAGGGCATCCCGCCCGGTGACGTTCAGCGCATGAGTGCGGGCACCGGGGTGCAGCACAGCGAGTTCAATCACGCCGATGGCCAGACCACGCATTTCCTGCAGATATGGATTGAGCCCAATGTCACAGGCATCCCGCCCAGCTACGAGCAGAAAAGCTTTCCCGACAGCGACAAGCGCGGCACGCTGCGGCTGGTGGCCTCGGCCGACGGCGCGCAGGGCTCCGTGAAGATTCATGCGGACGCCAGCATGTATGCGGGCCTGTTCGACGGCGACGAAGCGGCCGACCTGGCGCTGAACCCGCAACGCAACACCTATGTGCACCTGGTGCGCGGGGAACTCCAGGTCAATGGCCTGCCTCTGAAGGCAGGGGATGCCCTCCAGCTTGAAGCCGAGAGCCAGCTGCAGTTGGGCCATGGCAAGGCCGCAGAGGTACTGGTTTTCGACCTGGCAGCCTGAACGCGGAAGCGGCCCGGCGCCTGCGCGGCCGGGCGCTTCGATTCGATTTTTTCTTTCACCACTCTCAACAAAAAAGGACTCCCCATGCTCAACTCACTGCAAAACCCGCTTTCTTTCCTTGGTCGCCTACTGATCGCCCTGCTGTTTGTTCCGGCCGGCTTCAGCAAGATCGCCGGATTCACTGGAACGGCAGGCTACATCGCTTCCAAGGGCGTGCCTCTGCCGGAAGTGGCCGCGGCGATCGCCATCGCGGTCGAGCTCGGTCTGGGCCTGCTGCTGCTGATCGGCTTGCAGACCCGCTGGGCGGCGCTCGGTATTGCCCTGTTCACCGTGGTGATCACCTTCATCTTTCACGCCTTCTGGTCCGTGCCTGCGGAGCAGGTCATGATGCAGCAACAGGCCTTCTTCAAGAACATCGCCGTGGTCGGTGGCCTGCTGACCATCGCCGCCTGGGGTGCCGGTGCCTGGAGCGTGGACGCCAAGCTCAAGAGCTGATAGCGGCACGCCGCGAGGTGCCTGCAGGCCGGCTTCAGGGCCGGCCTGCCTGTTTCCTTCTTCTTCTTCTTCTTCTTCTTCTTCTTCTTCTTCCGGTCTTCCGGCTTTTTCCTCTTCTGAATCCAAGGACAACAAATCATGACCAACATCGTCGTTGTTTACCATTCCGGTTACGGGCATACCCAGCGCATGGCGCAGGCGGTGGCGGAAGGCGCGAGCGCCGAGCTGCTGGCCATCGACGCCGACGGCAACCTTCCCGAGGGCGGCTGGGAGCAACTGAAGGCTGCCGACGCCATCATCTTCGGTTCGCCCACCTACATGGGCAATGTGAGCTGGCAGTTCAAGAAGTTTGCCGACGCATCCTCCAAACCCTGGTTCAGCCAGGAATGGAAAGACAAGCTGGCCGCCGGTTTCACCAACAGCGCCGGCATGAACGGCGACAAGCAGGGCACGCTCACCACGCTGTTCACGCTCGCGATGCAGCATGGCATGGTCTGGGTCAGCCAGGGCCTGATGCCGTCCAACAGCAAGGCCGCCCGGCGCGACGACATCAACTACCTGGTGTCCTACAGCGGTGCGATTGCGCAGTCGCCTTCCGACGCAGGCGCCAGCGAGATGGCCGCGGGCGACCTTGCCACGGCGCGGTTGTTCGGCCAGCGCGTGGCCGATGTGGCCGGAAAATTCCACGCCTGACCTCACCCACCGACTGGATCACGCTCTGGAGTTGCCACCATGCCTGTTGACCTCATATTGACCGGACACGACAAGGACCTCGGGGGCGGCTTTCGTGTGCGCCGCCTGCTGCCAGCGGTGCAGCGGCAGGCGGTGGGCCCCTTCGTGTTTTTTGACCATTTCGGACCGGTCACGCTCGCCCCGGGAGCTTCGCACGACGTGCGCCCGCACCCGCACATCGGGCTGGCGACGGTAAGCTATTTGTTTGACGGCGCCATCATGCACCGCGACAGCCTGGGTTTCGAGCAGCGCATCACGCCCGGCGCCATCAACTGGATGACGGCGGGGCGGGGTATCGTGCATTCCGAACGCGCGCCTCTGGACCTGAAATCCACCACCTACGTCAACCATGGCATCCAGCTCTGGGCCGCGCTGCCGCGGGAATTTGAAGAGGTGGCGCCCGATTTTGAACACACACCGGCCGAGGCGATCCCGTCACTGGTGCTCGCCGGCACCGGGGTGCGTGTCCTGATCGGTGAGGCTTTTGGCCGGAAATCGCCGGTCAGAACCTTTGCGCCCACGCTGTACCTTGATGTTCAACTTGAGGCTGGTCAGGCGTTCGAACTGCAGCCGCTGGCGCAGGAACTGGCGGTGTACGCGGTGGACGGCGACATCACGATCGACGCGCAGCGCTTGCCGGCCCACGGGCTGGCGGTCCTGGCGCCGGGCGTCGCAGTGACTTTGCTGGCCGGCCAGGCCACGCGGCTGATGGTGATAGGCGGCGATGCGCTCGATGGCCATCGCTTCATGTGGTGGAACTTTGTGTCCAGCCGCAAGGAGCGCATTGTGCAGGCCTCGCGCGACTGGGAGGCACAGACCATGGGCCAGGTGTCGGGCGATGCAGAGCTGATTGCCCTGCCCGAGCGCCGCTTTGCCGAAAACTGAGTTTTACGCGGCAGCGGAGTCGCGTGCCAGGCGCAGGCCGCTGAACTGCCACTGCGCCTCCGGCGGAAAAAAATTGCGGTAGCTTGCTCGCACATGGCTTTGCGGTGTGGCGCAGGAGCCGCCGCGCAGCACGAACTGGTTGCACATGAATTTTCCGTTGTACTCGCCGACCAGGCCCTCCCACGGCTTGTAGCCAGGATAGGGGTTGTAGTTGGACTGTGTCCACTCCCAGACATCGCCAAACATCTGGGCCGGGTGGCCTGCGCTGCGCTGCTGCAACGGAATCGGATGGTAGGCCCCGGTTTCCACGAAGTTGCCTTCGGCCCGCTGGCCGGGCGGGGCCGGCACACCGCGCGCGGCCAGCTCCCATTCAAACTCCGTCGGCAGGCGCGCGCCGGCCCATCGCGCATAGGCGTCGGCCTCGAAATAGCTGAGGTGACAAACCGGCGTGTGCGGGTCCACCTGGACCAGACCCTGCAGCGTGAAGTTGCGATACGGGCCGTTTTGCGTGTCTGGCACCTGCCAGTACAGCGGCATGGCCGCGCCTGTGGCCTGCGCCCAGTCCCAGCCCATGGCGAGCCACAGCTCGGGACGCCGGTAACCGCCGTCCGCCATGAAAGCCATCATCTCCCCGTTGGTCACCAGCCGATGGCCGATTTCAAACGGCGCCACATACACCTTGTGACGTGGCGTCTCGTTGTCAAAGGCAAAGGCACCGTCCAGCCCTGGGTCGAAGCCATGCTCCAGCAGGCCGCCTTCAAAGCCCGTCCAGCGCAGTGGTTGCGGGCTGATGCCGGCCAGCGGCCAGTGCCCGGCATAGGCTGGCCGCCCCGGATTGAAGGACAGGGCGTGCTTGATGTCGGTCAGCAGCAGCTCCTGGTGTTGCTGCTCATGGTGCAGGCCCAGCGTGAGCAGCGTTTCCAGTTCCGAATCGTTCGGGCGCCGGGCCAGCAGCGCCAGGACTCGCTCATCGACCTCTGCCCGATAGGCCAGCACTTCGTCGAACGCGGGACGACTGATCAGCCCGCGTTTCGGACGGGGGTATTTGTCGCCGACGCCGTTGTAATAACTGTTGAACAGCACCCGGAAACCGGCGTCAAAGGGTTTGAAATCCGGCTCGAAGCGCTCAAGGATGAAGGTCTCGAAAAACCAGGTCAGATGGGCCAGATGCCATTTGGCAGGGCTGGCATCCGGCATGGACTGGAGCTGGCAATCTTCCGCACTCAGAGGGGCCGTCAGTGCCTCGGTTTGCGCACGAATCTGTTCAAAGCGGCTGCGGAGTTTGCTGGCCGAACCGTCTGCAGGCTGGGTGTATTGAGCGGCACGGGAAGAAGGAGAAGGAGAAGGCATGGCGTCCACCGATGGAAGTCAGATGACCGGACAGCTTTTCATGGTTTTCGCTGGCTGCCTGTCAGACAAGACGCCGACATCGACCCTGGGCGCCAGCGCCGGGTTCACCGCCCGGCGATCGTCGAAAACAAAACATTCTCCGTCGAAGTGCGCGTGCCCCACTTCCTCAAAATATTTCAGAATGCCGCCATCGAGCTGGAACACATGTTCCACACTGGCTTCGCGCATGAAAATCGCGGCTTTTTCGCAGCGTATGCCACCTGTGCAGAAGCTGACAACAGTCTTGCCTTCGAGCTCGGCGTGATGCGCCAGCAGGGCCTGCGGAAAATCGGTGAATTTGTCGATGCGCCAGTCGATGGCGTGCCGGAAGGTACCGACGTCGACCTCAAAGGCATTGCGGGTGTCCAGGGTCACGACGGGCCGGCCCGCATCGTCGTGGCCGGTATCGAGCCAGCGTTTGAGCGTCAAGGCATCCACCGCCGGAGCGCGCCCGGCTGCGGGCTGGATCGCCGGGTGGTTCATTCGGATGATTTCGGGCCGGATCCGGACCAGCAGCTTGCGAAACGGCTGGGCGTTGGACCAGCTTTCCTTGACCTCGAGGTCATAAAAGCGCTCATCGCGCCGCAACCACTCCAAAAAGTCATGAATGTCGGCGCGCGGCGCGGCCAGGAACAGGTTGATGCCCTCGTTGGCCAGGAGCACCGTGCCTTTGATGGCGCGGATCTCCAGCGCATCGCGCATCCCGGCCTGTAGTCCGTCCAGGCCTTCGAGGGCCACAAACTTGTAGGCGGCAATGTTCAGAACTTTCATGATGCCGGAATTGTAGGGGGAGGCCTTTAATTCAAGCCGCGGCCCGCGAGGGGCTGGAGCCTGCGGCTCCAAAGCTGCCTGCGCAACTTTGGACGGGCGACAGAGGCGAAGCGTCTCGCAAGCCGCGGCCTGCAAGGCCTCGGGAGTTACACGCAGTGAACGACCGTGGGGGCAACATCCACGCCCTAAAATGAACCATGTTTGTCCATTTACGTATCCACACCGAGTTTTCAGTCGTCGATGGCACCAACCGCATCGATGAAATCGTGGCCGCCGCAGCGGCCGACCGCCAGCCCGCGCTGGCCATCACCGACCTGAGCAACCTGTTTGGCACGGTCAAGTTCTACAAGCAAACGCGCGGTGCCGGCGTCAAGCCGCTGATCGGTGCCGATGTGTGGGTGCAGGTGCCGGGCAAGGAAGCAGGTGCGGCGCCGGCGCGGCTGCTGCTGCTGGTGCAAAACCGCCAGGGCTACCTGAATCTTTCGGAATTGCTGACCCGGGCCTGGACCCGGGGCGTGGTGCGCGACCAGGCCGTCATCAGCCTGGAGTGGCTGCAGGAACTCGGCGAGGGCCTGATTGCCCTGTCCGGGGCGCAGGGTGGCGCGGTAGGGCAGGCGCTGGTGCAGGGGGACGGCCCGCGGGCGCTGGAATGTGCGCTGCATTTTGCGGGTCTGTTTCCGCACCGTTTTTACCTGGAACTTCAGCGCGCGCAACGCGCTGACGACGAGCAGCATGTGGCTGCGGCGGTGCAACTGGCCGCCCGCCTCAAGCTGCCGGTGGTGGCGACGCATCCGGTGCAATTTCTGGGTTACGAGGACTACGAGGCCCATGAGGCGCGCGTGTGCATCGCCGAGGGCGAGATTCTCGGCAACGCGCGCCGTGTTCGCAAGTTCACGCGCGAACAGTATTTCAAGTCCTCGGCGCAGATGGCCGAGCTGTTTTCGGATTTGCCGTCGGCCCTGGCCAACACGCTGGAAATCGCCAAACGCTGCAACCTCAAGCTTGATCTCGGCAAGCCCATGCTGCCCGAGTACCCCACGCCCGAAGTGGACGGCGTACGCATGTCCCCCGACGAATACTTTCGCTACGCTTCTTTTCAGGGGCTGGAAGAGCGGCTTACCCACCTGTATCCCAACGAGAAGGTGCGCGATGAAAAGCGGCCGCAATACGTGGAGCGGCTGGAGTTCGAGATCAACACCATCCTGAAGATGGGGTTCCCGGGTTACTTCTTGATTGTGGGTGACTTCATCAACTGGGCCAAGAACAACGGCTGTCCGGTCGGGCCGGGCCGGGGCTCCGGCGCCGGTTCGCTGGTGGCGTATTCGCTGAAGATCACCGACCTGGACCCTTTGCAGTACAACCTGCTGTTCGAGCGTTTCCTGAATCCCGAGCGGGTGTCCATGCCCGACTTCGACATCGACTTCTGCCAGACCAATCGCGACCGCGTGATTGATTACGTGAAGGACAAGTACGGTCACGCGGCGGTCAGCCAGATCGTGACCTTTGGCACCATGGCCGCTCGGGCCGCGATTCGTGACGTGGGACGGGTGCTCGATTTTTCCTATGGCTTTTGTGATGGCATCTCCAAGCTGGTGCCCAACAAGCCCGGTCAGGCTGTGACCCTGCAGCTGGTGCCCGCCGACCGCAAGAAAAACGACAAGATGGTCTACGCGCTGGAGGCTGAACCGGTGCTGGCCGAGCGTGAGGCCAAGGAAGAAGATGTGCGCACCCTGCTGGAACTCGCGCGCAAGCTCGAGGGCCTGACGCGCAACGTCGGCATGCACGCCGGCGGTGTGCTCATTGCACCTGGCAAGCTCACCGATTTCTGCCCGCTCTACCTGCAGCCCGGCAGCACCTCGGCCGTGAGCCAGTTCGACAAGAACGACGTCGAGGCCATCGGTCTGGTCAAGTTCGACTTTCTGGGTCTGGCCACGCTGACCATTCTGGAGCTTGCGCGCGAGTTCATCGTCCAGCGGCATCCGGCGCAGAAGGACTTCAGGTTCGAGAACCTGCCGCTGGACGACCAGCGCGTCTACGCGCTGTTTGCCGAGGGCAAGACCGAGGCCGTGTTCCAGTTTGAAAGTATCGGCATGCAGCGCATGCTCAAGGACGCCCGCCCGAACCGTCTCGAAGATCTGATCGCGATGAATGCGCTCTACCGGCCGGGTCCGATGGACCTGATCCCGACTTATATCGCGCGCAAGCAGGGCAAGGAAACGCCCGAGTACCCGGACCCGCGCGTCAAGCCCATCCTGGAAGAGACCTACGGCATCATGGTCTACCAGGAGCAGGTGATGCAGACCGCGCAGATCCTGGGCGGTTATTCGCTGGGCGGCGCCGACATGCTGCGCCGCGCGATGGGCAAGAAGGACGAAAAGGAGATGGCCTCGCAGCGGGAGATTTTCCGCAAGGGCGCCGGTGTCAACGGCCTGACGCAGGAAAAAGCCGACGAGGTTTTCGACCTGATGGAGAAGTTCGCCGGCTACGGCTTCAACAAGTCGCATTCGGCCGCTTACGCCTTGCTGGCCTACCACACCGCCTGGCTCAAGCGCCACTACACGGCCGAGTTCTTCTGCGCCAACATGACCGTCGAAATGGGCGACACCGACAAACTCAAGATCCTGTTCGGCGACGCGCAGAAGATGGGCATCAGCTTCGAGTCGCCCGACGTCAACCGGGGTCACTACCGCTTCGAGCCGATCAGCAACACCAGCATCCGTTACGGCCTGGGCGCGGTCAAGGGTACCGGCCAGCAGGCGATTGCCGCCATCGTGGCGGCGCGCGAGGCGGGTGGACCCTTTACCTCGCTGTTTGACTTCTGCCTGCGTGTCGACAAGTCGAAAATGAACAAGCGTACGGTCGAAGCCCTGATCAAGGCCGGCGCCTTCGACAACCTGCAACTGAACCGCGCTTCGCTGCTCTCCTCGGTGGACCGGGCTTTTGAATTTGCCGCCCAGGCCGAGGCCAACGTCAACCAGGGCGGCCTGTTCGACATGGACTCGCATGCGGCCAGCACCCAGGAGCCGCCGCTGGTGGAGGCCGTGCCTTTCGGCGTGAAGGCGCGCCTGGTGCAGGAGAAAACCGCGATCGGCTTTTACCTGTCCGGACACCTGTTCGACGAGGTCGAAACCGAGGTGCGGCAGTTCGTCAAGCGCAAGATCGACGACCTGATTGATTCGCGCGACCAGACCCTGCTGGCGGCCATCGTCAGCGACCTGCGCGTGATCAACGGCAACCGGGGCAAGCTGATCATCTTCAAGCTCGACGACAAGACCGACACGCTGGAAGCCTCGGTGGACGAGGCCACCTTCAATGCCAACCGCAACCTGCTGAAAGACGACGAACTGGTGATCGTGCAAGGCACGTTGCAGCCGGCGTCGGAGCGTTTCGGTCGCCGTTTCAAGGTCACCCAGGTCTGGAGCCTGGAGTCGGCGCGCTGCCGCTTCGGCAAGTATCTGCGCGTGGCGGTCAACGGCAGCGCGCCGGATGTGCAGCGCATCGTGCGGGACTTTCCTCCGCGCAAGGAGATGTCGGAGCAGGGCGAGGTCAGCCGCGGCCTGCCGGTGCGCCTGAGCCTCAAGCGCGACAGCGTGGTGGCTGAGCTGCAGCTCGGCGAGGCTGCGAAGTTTTTTCCGACCGATGCGGCGCTCGCCAGCTGGATGGCGCAGGCCGACCAGGGGCTGGCACAGATTGTCTATGAGTAAAAAATGGCTGCAGCCCTTGCCCTGATTGCGCGGGCAGCTATTTTATTGATAGCGTTTGAGGTGCGTGGCGCTCAATCCTTGGGCCGGAATTCAAGAATCATGGGCGTCGGGACCCGGCCATCCACGTCACGCGGCATGGTTTCGGTGCGGATGATGGCCTTGATCACCGCCTCGTCCCAGGCCTTGTTGCCGCTGGACTTGATCAGGCGCTGGCTGATGATGCTGCCGTCCAGCGCGGTGCGCACCTCGACCTCGGCGGTCGGATTGCCGGAGATGTCGTCGGTGAACACAATGTTGGGTTTGACCTTGGCGCGCACCTTGCCGCCGTAACTGGCAGAAGGGCCGCTGGCTTTTTGTGCCGTGCCCTTGGCGTCGGCGCCGCCGGTGGCGCCGGCCAGGCCCATGGCCCGCTTGATGTTTTCCTGGCGCTGTTTTTCCGCTGCGGCGTCGGCCAGTTTTTTCTTTTCTGCTTCTTTGGCCTCCTGTTTCGCGTCCTGCTTTTTGTCTTCGGCCTTTTTCGCTTCAAGCTTCTTCGCTTCCTCGGCCTTGCGCCTGGCCAGTTCTTCCTTCGCCTTGAGTTCCTTGTCCTTTTTGGCCTGGAGTTCTTTCAGCCGGTCCAGCTCGGCCCTGGCCTTGGCCAGTTCAGCTTCTTTCTTCTTGAGCTCGAGCTTACGTTTTTTCTCCCGCTCAAGCGCAATGTCCACGTCGGGTGCGGGTGGCGGCGGCGGTGCCTTGACCACGGGCTCCGGTGGGGGCGGGGGAGGAGGGGGCGGCGGCGGTGGGGCTTCCACCAGTTTGGGAGCGGCCTCCTGCGGCGTGCTGGACCACAGTTCGGCCTCAAACGAGAGGTCGGGGTCGCTGTGTTTCCAGTTGATTCCCCAGGTCAGCGCACCAATCAGCAACAGGTGAACCAGCAGCGCCAGGCCAAAGGAGCGCAACGCACCGGGTTCGCGTTGCGGCGCAAGGTCGAGGCGGTCGGCGGCACTGGGCATCGATGGGCTTCAGCTCAATTGCCGGTCTGCACAGAGAGACCGACCCGGGCCACACCGGCCCTTTGCAGCCCATCCATGACCTTGACCACGGTTTCGTATTTGATGGATTTGTCAGCGCTGATCACCACCGGCGTGACCTGTTCGCCGGCCGGCACCGCCGGCTGCAGGCGCTTGACGGCGGCACCCACCTCGCCAAGCTTGACGGTTGTCGTGTTGCCCGCCGACTTGATCTGGATGACTTCGTCCTTGCTGATCTCGATCTGGATCGGCTTGGGCGGCTGGCCTGGCGCCTTTCCGACCTTGGGCAGCGCAATCATGCTGGGCGTGATCAGCGGTGCCGTCACCATGAAGATGATGAGCAGCACCAGCATCACGTCAATGAAGGGCACCATGTTGATCTCGCTGATGGTGCGGCGGCCTCGGCCGCGTGAGTTGACTGCTGGCATGGCTGTCTAGTGACCTGAAGGCGAATGGGCGCCCAGGTTGCGCTGCAGGATGTTGGAAAACTCTTCGATGAAGGTCTCCAGCTTGTTGGCGACCCGGTCGATGTCGTGGGCAAAGCGGTTGTAGGCCACCACCGCGGGGATGGCTGCAAACAGGCCGATGGCCGTGGCCACCAGCGCTTCGGCAATGCCTGGCGCCACACTCGACAGCGTGACCTGCTCCAGCGCGGCCAGGCCGGTGAAGGCGTGCATGATGCCCCAGACCGTGCCGAACAGGCCGACGTAAGGCGAGACCGAGCCGACCGTGGCCAGAAAGGACAGGTTGGACTCCACCGCATCCATTTCGCGCTGGTAGCTGGCGCGCATGGCGCGGCGGGCGCCGTCAAGCAGGGTGCCGGGGTCTTCCATGCGGCGCTCGCGCAGCTTCTGGAATTCACGCATGCCGCTGGCGAAAATGCGCTCCATCGGGCCGCTGTGTTTGGCGTTCTGGTTGGCGGCGGCAAACAGGTCGTTCAGGCTGGTGCCGGACCAGAATTCGCGGTCGAACTCGTCGTTGAGCGACTGCACGCGCTTGAGCGAGATGATTTTGCGAAAGATCGCGGCCCAGCTCGCGATCGACACGCCGACCAGCAAAGCCACCACGCCCTGGACCACCCAGCTGGCGTTGAGAATGAGGCTGACAATGGATAAATCCTGGTTCATGTTTTGGCTTCCAGACGATCAAGGATGTTGGCGGGAATTCTGGCGGGCTTCAGGCTGGCGGCGTCGACCCAGCCGATGCGTATCGTGCCCTCACAAATCAATGTAGCCCCCACGCTTTTCGCTACGCGTAATTCGCTGCCCCCCGAGGGGGCTAATTTTCCTAGGGGCGGCCCGTCGGAAAATTGATTTTCGCCGGGATTTTCAAGAGACAACTCTGTTCGCTCTGATTTCAATAGCGCACTTTGCTGGATTATCAAGGACGCACGGCCCTTTTCAGTCAGACGTGCGGTAACAATCAGTTCATCGTCCAGTCGGGCAGGGCGCAGGTAACGAACGCTGGTTTGCGTCACCACGAACATGCCGCCGGTGGACTCACGCAGACGGTGCTGCTCAACGCCCAGTGATCTGAGCCACTCGGTGCGTGATCGTTCAAAAAACTTCAGGTAGTTGGCATAAAACACAATGCCACCCGCATCCGTGTCTTCCCAGTAAACCCGCAAGGGCCACTGGAATGTGGAGGCATCCACGACACTGGGGGCTTCAGCCAAGGACGGCCTCCAGCCGGTTCACGGCCTCTTTGAGTTGCTCCATGGAACTGGCCGTGGAGAAGCGGACGTACTGCTCCGGCGCCATGGTTCCGAAGTCGCGTCCCGGTGTCACGGCCAGGTGGGCGCGTTTCATCAGTTCAAAAGAAAAGTCCCAGCTGCCACTGACGCCCAGGCGGGCCGCAGCGTCCGTGCAATCGGCATAGGCATAAAACGCGCCGTCCGGCATCACCGGCACTGTCAGGCCCAGGCGGTTGAGTTGGGGAATGAAGTAGTCGCGCCTGGCCTTGAACTCGGAGCGGCGCCGTTCGTACTCGGCCAGACTGTCAGGCTCAAAACACGCCAGTGCCGCATGCTGGGCCACGGTGCTGGGGCAGATGAACAGGTTCTGCGCGATGCGCTCAATCACCGGCGCGAGCTCCTCGGGCACCACCAGCCAGCCCAGGCGCCAGCCTGTCATGTTGAAGTACTTGCTGAAGCTGTTGATGCTGATGATGCTTTCGCCCAGGCCATCTCCCATGGCCAGCGCTGTCTGCCCAAAACGTTCCTCGTAACTCAGGCCCAGGTAGATCTCGTCGATCAGCGTGACGCCGCCGCGGCTGTGCACGAATTCATGGATGCGGCGCAACTCGTCCGGCGCGATCGAGGTGCCGGTGGGGTTGGACGGCGAGGCCAGCAGCACGCCACGGGTTTTGTCGGTCCATGCGGCCTGCACCTTGGCACTGCTGAGCTGGAAGCGTTCATGGGCCGTGGTGGGCACCAGCACCGCATTGCCTTCGGCGGCGCTGACAAAATGCCGGTTGCAGGGATAACTCGGGTCCGGCATCAGGATGTCGTCACCGGCTTCTATCAACGCCAAGCAGGCCAGCTGCAGTGCTGCCGATGCGCCGGCAGTGATGATGATGCGGCCGGGCGCCACATCGGCATGGAAGCGCGAGGCATACCAGTGGCTGATGCACTCGCGCAGGCTCTGCAGGCCAGTCGCCTGGGTGTACTGGGTGTTGCCGTCGCGGATGGCGCGGGCCGCGGCCTGCTGGACCAGCGGCGGTGCGGTGAAGTCCGGTTCGCCAATATTCAGGAAAATCATGGGGCGGGATGTATGCGCCACATCCCGGGCCAGCGTGGCTGCGGCCTTGGCAACTTCCATCACGTAAAAAGGTTCGATGCGCTGCGCGCGCCGTGCGATCCGCAGGGTTGTCATGCTGCGCGTCAGGCTTTTTTGTCGGCGGCGACTTCAGCGGCGCGAAAGGCCGGTGCCAGTTTGTGCAGCACACCGTTGACGTATTTGTGGCCGTCGGTGCCGCCAAAAGCCTTGGCCAGCTCGATACATTCGTTGATGATCACGCGGTAAGGCACGTCCAGGCAATGCTTGAACTCGTAGGTACCAATCCACAACACCGCATGTTCAACCGGCGATATTTCGGCCATCTTGCGGTCCAGCAAAGGCGTCACACTGTCATCCAGCGACGCAGCTTCTTCAATACAGCCATGCAGCAGCGCGTCGTAATGCACCGCATCAGCTTTGTGAAAGCCGACCAGGTCGCGGGTGAAGGCGTCAATCGACGACGCTTCGTTGCGTCCCACCAGATGCTGGTACAACGCCTGCAGGGCAAACTCGCGCGCCCGGGTACGCGCTGACTTGTCGGCCGCCTTTTTGACGCCCGTGTCGGTCAGGCCGCTGCGGGTCTGTGGCGGACGCTTGGGTTTGAGGGGGGTCTTTTCAGTCATGGCGCGCCTGGTGGGGGAGGGGAACGGAATATCAGTCAAGTTCGTTCAGCAGGTTGGCCATTTCCACCGCCACGCGCGCAGCATCCCGGCCCTTGTCGGTCTGGCGGGCTTCGGCCTGGGCCATGTTTTCGACGGTCAGGATGGCGTTGGCGATAGGCAGCTGGTAGTCCAGTGCCAGCCGGCTGACCGAGGCGCCGCTTTCGTTGGCGACAAGCTCAAAGTGGTAGGTCTCGCCGCGGATGATGCAACCCAGCGCCACCAGCGCGTCGTACTGGTCGCGTTCGGCCATGGCCTGCAGTGCCGAGGGGATCTCGAGCGCACCCGGCACCTTGACGTGGTGGATGTTTTTCTCCTCGACTCCCAGCGTCAGCAGCTCCTGCCAGCAGGCCTTGGCCAGCGCATTGGTGATGCTCTCGTTGAAACGCGCCTGGACAATGCCAATCGTGAGTTTCCTGCCGTCCAGCTTGTCGGCCGTACCTTTTTCTGCACCAAACACGGTTATTCCTTTTTGTTGGCAATGTAGCCAGTGATCTCGAGACCGTAACCCGTCATGCTGGGCATGCGGCGCGGGTTGCCCATCAGGTTCATCTTGTGCACGCCACACTCGCGCAGGATCTGCGCGCCCACGCCGTAGGTGCGCAAGTCCATGCGGCCTCGCTCGGGGGCCTGGCTGGCGCGTGCCGTGCCTTCGAATTGTTCAAGCAGCTGCGCCCCGCTTTCGCCGCAATTGAGCAGCACCGCCACGCCTTTGCCCTCCCTGGCAATATGCGTCAGGCTCTGGTCCAGGCTCCAGGAGTGCATGGAGCGGCCGGTTTCCAGCGCGTCGAGCACCGACAGCGGCTCATGAACTCGCGCTGCCACGGTGTCCTCGGGTGACCATTGACCCTTGACAAGCGCCAGGTGCAGGCCCTGGCTGGTCTTGTCCTTGAAGGCATGCGCGGTGAATTCGCCAAAAGCGGTCTGCAGTGTCCGTGTGCCGATTTTCTCGATCAGCGAATCATGGCGGCTGCGGTGTTCAATGAGGTCGGCAATGGTTCCGATTTTCAGGCCATGTTCGGCGGCAAAAACCTGCAGGTCGGGCAGTCGGGCCATGGTGCCGTCGTCTTTCATGATCTCGCAGATCACGGCAGCGGGTGAGCAGCCCGCCATGCCAGCCAGATCACAGCCGGCTTCGGTATGGCCGGCGCGCATCAGCACGCCGCCGTCGACAGCCTGCAGGGGAAAGATGTGACCGGGCTGCACCAGGTCGCTGACTTGGGCATTTTTGGCGACGGCGGCCTGCACCGTGCGGGCCCGGTCTGCCGCGGAGATGCCGGTGGTCACGCCCTCGGCGGCCTCTATCGACACCGTGAAGGCGGTGCTGTATTTGCCGCCATTGCGGGTGGCCATGGGCGGCAACTGCAGCCTCTCGCAGCGCTCGCGCGTCAATGTCAGGCAGATCAGGCCGCGGCCGTAACGGGCCATGAAGTTGATGGCCTCCGGGGTCACGTGGTCTGCGGCGAGCACCAGGTCGCCTTCGTTTTCGCGGTCTTCTTCATCGACCAGGATGACCATGCGGCCGGCCCGCATGTCGGCCACGATGTCTTCAACAGGGGAGATGGCAATGGTCATGGTTCAGTTTTTCTTTCCGTCCTGGAGCATGCGCTCCACGTAACGCGCAATCAGGTCAATTTCCAGGTTCACCTGCGATTGTGGTCGCAGATGGCCCAGTGCTGTGTTTTGGACCGTGTGGGAAATCAGGTTGATGCTGATTTCGCAGCCGGCCTGGCTGCCTTCGAGATCGGTGACGCGGTTGACGGTCAGGCTGACGCCATTGATCGTGATGGAGCCCTTGTAGGCCAGGTACTTGGCCAGTTCGCGCGGGGCGCGGATGCGCAGCTCCCAACTTTCACCCACCTGGGCGAAATGCGTGACGGTGCCGATGCCATCGACGTGGCCGGCGACGATGTGGCCGCCCAGCCTGTCGTTGGCGCGCAGCGCCTTTTCAAGGTTGATCGGGCCGGGTTCTGTCAAGCCACTGGTTTTGGCCAGCGACTCGGCCGATATTTCGATCAGGAACTGGTTTCTGGGAAGATCGAGTGCAGTGACGGTCATGCAGGCGCCGTTCAGCGCAATGCTGTCGCCCAGGCCCACGTCGTCGAGGTAGTCCGATGGCGCTTCGATGGTGAGTCGCTTGCCATGGTCCAAAGAGCTGCCCAGGCTATGGATGGCGACGATGCGCCCCACGCCGGTGATGATTCCGGTAAACATGGCGCTATTTTCGCAGAGATTGCGGGCGGCCATGGGCCGGGCCGATAAAGCAGGGCTAAAAGAGGTCGCTTCCCCTGACTCTGGCCACGATACGCAGATCGGGGCCCAGGCGGTCGGTCGAGCGAAACTCAAGGTCCACCACCTGCGAAAGCTCGGTAATCGGTCCGAAACTGGCCATGCCGCTGCCCTGGCCTATCAGTTTGGGGGCCAGGTAGACCACAAACTCATCGACCAGAGCTTCACGGATCAGTGACCCGTTGAGCTTGTTTCCGGCCTCGACGTGGACTTCGTTGACCTCGCGCAGCGCCAGGTCGCGCAGCATGGCCGCCAGGTCCACCTTGCCGCCGTTGCCTGGCAGGTAAACGACGGTGGCACCGCGCGCTTCAAGGGCTGCCTTTTTGACATTATTTTGCTCCGCAGCGTAGATGTACAGAGCGCGACCAGCTATGAAAAGATGAGCATCCAGCGGCGTCTCCAGCCGGCTGTCTACCACCACCAGATGCGGCTGGCGCGGGGTGTCAACCAGACGCACATCAAGGCGCGGGTTGTCTTGAAGCACGGTGCCAATGCCGGTGAGCACGGCGCAGGAGCGTGCGCGCCATGCATGGCCATCGGTGCGGGCTGCGTCGGACGTGATCCACTGGCTCTTGCCATTGTCCAGCGCCGTCTTGCCATCAAGCGAGGCCGCCACCTTCATCCGCACCCAAGGCGTCTTCCGGATCATGCGACTGAAAAAACCGATGTTCAGCTCACGCGATTCCTCCGCACCCGCCCCCACTTCGACTTCGATCCCGGCAGCCCGCAGGCGCTCGAAACCCTGGCCGGACACCAGCGGATTGGGGTCAGCAATCGACGCCACCACTTTTTTGATGCCGGCCGCAATGAGGGCATCGCAGCAAGGACCAGTTCGACCATGGTGCGAGCAAGGTTCAAGGGTGACATAGGCGGTGGCACCTTGTAGCGAGTGGCCTCGCGCTTCTGCGTCCTGCATGGCCACGATTTCGGCGTGGGGGCCGCCAGCGCGTTGGGTGTGGCCTCTTCCCAAGATACGGCCGTCAGCGGCAGAATATATGGCACCAACCCGGGGGTTGGGGGAGGTCAGGAGCAAGGAGTCCCGGGCAAGTGCAAGCGCTTCAGCTATGAGTATTTTCACCTCATCATTGTCGCGCGTTCTAATCCGAACTGGCACAGCCGTCGTTGCCCGGTACGCTGCTACAAATTCGTGTGCGTCCTGTGACGGATACCTTTATGCCTTTTCGGAGCTCACTGCTAGGGAGTGAATTGGACGAAAATACAATCCGGCCTGCATTCCGGCCCACAAGAAAACCGCTGGCGTCGAACGCGACCAAATTGCCGACTGCCGAATTGAGAGCAACCTCATACACCAAGACACCGTCGGCGACAGCAGGGACTGTAGTGACCAAGGTGTCAGTACCTTCAGTGTAGACCTTGTCTTTATCCACATCTACATAAATACGCCAGCCTTGACCCCAGTCGGTATCCACAACTGGCTGAACGACTGCCTGCTGGTTGTTCTTGATGGCTTCGCTGCGAGCCTGCATTGCGGATGCCATGAGATCGCTCGCGGCCAAGCTAAGCTTCTGCCTCGCAATAGTGCGTTGGAAACTGGGTGCGGCCAAACTCGCGATGATGGCAAGTAATGCAAGGACCACCAGTAGCTCAATCAAAGTAAACCCGCGGACTTTCCCGGAAAACGGGCTCACGGCCAGCATTGCTTTTCACCTGTGACTCGAGTTGTTCCCTTGAATGTGCAGCCCTTGTCTCCGTTGCTTGTGAAGTAAAGCATGCTGACCGGATCGTTGCCGGAGCGCATGGTTCCCTGCAGTTCAACACACTGGTTGAGCGCCACGGTCGTGGCGCCACTGACACACTGGACGGCTGCTATACCACATGCACTTTTTTCCAGTGTATCGCCGGAGAAGGCTTTTGTTTTCGCTGTTGCCGCACCATCCGTGAACCCAACATACTGGTTGAACTGGCTGTAGTATCTTTCCTGCTGTTGCATGGATTGCAACAAGGCGCTGCGACACTCGGCTCTTCTTCCCTTTCGAATCTGGTCGGTATAAGCCGGGTAAGCTACGGCCGCCAAAATGCCGATGATGGCGACTGTGATCATTAATTCAATCAAGGTGAATCCAGCCGCATTTCTTCGTAAATGTTGGTACATATCAATCCTTGAAGTTCCTGATCTCTCGCCAACTGACACGTCCGGACGCGATCTCGCTGACGCCCGCCTTGGTGGTCTGGGAGCCTACATTTCCGGCGCTTGTGATCCTGGTTCCAGTGCTGACGACGGCATCCCTCACTGTGTACCTGCGCGTTCCGTCCGCTCTGCGAATGGTGTAATTTCCATCATTGGTCAGTTCCATGGAAATATAGTTTGGTCGACTTAAAAGTCCGATCGAGCTGCTGAGCTGGACTTCTCCCGACGCGGCTCCCGTGAGCGGATTGAGCGTAAAGCTACGGCCGTTGCCGTCACCCGAGCAGTCGCCAGATGGAATGGTTGAATTCAACGTGATGCTGCTGGTTCCCTGGGCGCCTTCTACAGCGATGCGTTCGCGTATGTTTGGCAAATCAAAATACCAACCTCTCTTCTGGCCCGATCCGGTTCCAAGTGTAAAGGCCGTTGCGGAGATCGTTACCGTACTTGTTCCTTCAACGGCTGTTTGCTGCTGCAAATCACTTCTGGCCCTGTTGTAGTCTGAGGTACTCGTTCCTCCACCATCCCACACGCCGTAAATGGATTGAGTGCCGCTGGACGTGGCGTCTGTCTGCTCCATGAATTTGCCGGTTCCGAAAATTATCATTTGCCCGCGTTGCAAGGCGGTAGTGATCAGCGGCGCGACCGTGATCGGCTGACGTGTTCCGGCGCTTGTTGTGGCGGTGAATAGCGGCTTTTTGATGCCGCCGACAGCCTTGACGATGAGATCGTCACTGATGTTCTGGCTATTCAGACCGTCACTGAAGCTGAATTTCCACATATTGCCCTGCAAATCGCCAGCATACATGGCAGACGCTTCACCCCGATCTCCCTGGAGGTAGCCGGGATTGGCCAAGCCATTAGCGATGCTGGTGCTGGATGTCGGAACAACAATCTTGAAGTAATTTGTACCTTCGGCCCAAGCAGTCCCGGGCGCCTTGTCCAGACTCAACAGAAACAGAGCCTGATCGCCGTTGGCGTTGTAGCGGCCAGCTCCGTCGTTTACATAGTTGTTATAGCCGCTACCCACGGCAACAAACCATTTATAACTTGGCAATCCACCCGTAGTGGTGGCAGGGATTTTGATCTTGACGATCTTCGGTTGTAGCAGAACATTGCCCATCATCGGGTCGTCCTGGTCTGTGAACTCAAACAAAACCTTGCCCGCACCCGATGAACCGTCCTCAAAGGTATCCGGATTTGTAACATCTAGGGCAAAGACGCCTTGCGCTCCGCCTCCCATGCCGCTGACAAGGACAGTCCGCCAATCCGCACCGATTTTGGCTTCACCAACCTGCGGGACTCCATCCACGAAGGCGACATGCTGATACCCCTCGTTGGTCAACTGATTCAGTTTTTTTGTAACAGCCAGTGGGATGTAGGCGAACAGCTCTTTTCCGTCGCTTGCCCGGGTGGCGTGAAGCATGCCATCATTGGCGCCGACATAAATTGCGGCCGTGCGCGAGAGCATGGATTTCGCAAAAGTACCATAGCCACCGTCATCGACTATTCCGGGATCGGCTTCTTTCTTGTAGATAGGGCCGGAATTGATGATGTCGCCCATGATGCTGTTACGACGCCGGAAAGGATTGGTCGCTGCACCTTCCTGCGATCGTTCACCCCGCAGATAGCTGACCCGCAGGGCGCCGAGGCTGTCTGCAACGCCAGTGACCGGGTTTGAATTCAGTGCAGTGCGCATGGCCGCATCGAACTGGGTCAGGTTACCCGGTACAAATTCAATGCCCGGGCTGCTTCCACCCGTTTCCCGGCGATAGGTGTAGATCTTCCGCTCCGAGGGCCTGATGAAGGGGTCCACCGAAGCTGTCGCTGTTGACGCAGGAAGGGTGGACCCAACCGTCAGTATGTCGCCGCTATCCCAGACCACGTTCTGCAATGCGTCGATGGTTTCCGTGGTGGTGTTGAGCTGAAGAGATGACTTGATGACAGTGCCCGACCAGTCGCGTGAATCGAAACGCGGCGCATACAGATCACCGTTAGGTGAGCTGGTGGTAAACCGTTGCGAACTGATTGATGAGACAGATACCGATCCACTTTGGGCGCTCGCAGAGGCGAAAAACTTGCGTATGCCAGCGATCATCCGTTGCGCCTGGCTGGCGAGTGTATAGCCATCGGGAACATTCGGCAGTGTCGAGTCTTCCCACTCCTTGTTATTGACGCCACCACCCGAGGTTCTGAAAGGGTTTCCATCATCGTTTGCGTCATTGAACCAGCCATATTTGCCGGCGAGGTAAAAGCTGCTGTTGCGTGGCTTGATGCCTCGCGTATTGCCATCGATCAATCCATTGCCACCTTCGTCCACGTCGATAGTAAAGGTCTTGACACGTATTTCACTCAGCGTCTGGGTTTTTCCTCCAACGACAAGAGAGTCGTAACGGATGGGTTGCGTGTTGGCCCAATAGGCCGCCCCAGCCCAATAATGTGCACTTGATGAACCAGACCCTGTACCTGTCTTGTTCAAGTTCGTATTCGTCGACACGGTGTTGGGGTTTCCAGAGGTGTCCTGGTTACGTCCCAATGCGTCCTTGTAGGCCAGAGCAGTCCCGGTCTCGAAGCCTGTCAGAAGTTTGGTCCAGTCAACAGCGTTGAAGTTTGCAGGGAAGTTGGTGGTTGGTGGCGAGCCAGGTATTGCCTCCACCGATCTGGCAGTATCAGATCCGAGCGTGGATACACCATCAGTGGTGTTATATCCCGGAAGCGTTTTATCATTGTGGGTGTTCACGTCTCCGATGGCGAGAATGTAGTTGCGACGCTGGCAACCATTCTGAATGGGATCGGTCCAGGTCTTGTAAATCGGAAATTTGTCATACATGCCCGTGGTGAGGCTTGCAACGGCCGCCGCGGTGGGTTGCAGGCCCTGAAAATACCGCAAGGCCTCGTAGTACAACTCACCGACTGGATCGTTGCTTTTGTAAATGCCGGTGCTACCGAATTTGTTCAGGTAGTTCACCACGCCGCTGTTGGTAAAGGCTGGAGCCCCGGTGGGGAAAGCGCTGGACCCGGCCGCAGCATTGAGGGGGTCGTTCACAAAGATACCCGTTGCAGCGCTCCACTCCGCTTGAGCATTGGTCTGCAGAGCTCCGCTGGTATCCCGATACTGTGCGCCTACAAACTTCATGGGAGCGCGCAGGACGCCGCCATAACGACCGTTTCCATTTTCAAGTGCGTACCCAAAGGCCGAGACCCTGACGCCTTCTGCTTTCCTTTGAAGTTCCCCGATCGGTTTGTAGGCACCCGAGCCTGCTGTCTCGTTGGGATAACGCTGGCAAAACCGCACGCCGTCACTACCCGTTCGGGCCGGCCCTTCGCTTGCATCACATACCTGGACATAGGCCTTCATTCGCGCCGGTGATGTACCGTTGGTATAGACCTCATAAAGTGTGTAAATACTCGACTGATACCAGGTAGGGATCAATTGATAGTAGTTGTAGGTCGGGGTTGCACTGTAGACTTTGTAAACGGTTTTGGGCGTATACAGCCTGTAGGTATCGACCGTCCTGTTGTTGGAGGAACCAGCCGTTCCGGTGCAGGTATCGTTGCTGCTGTTGATGCGCAACCGATAGTTGGTTCCCGATCCCGATCGGCAGACATTCTTCTTCTTTGACGACTGGGATAATGTTCCCGTCGCCCCGTTGGGGCCCCAATTGGTGGAATTCAGTTCTTCGGAAATACCTTCGTAGTAAGGTGTTCCTACGCTGCCTGTATTGGCAACCCACGTCGTACCGACAACGGTGACCGGCCCGGCGGTCGGTGCCACCGTCGTTGTACCTGTCGTTGCCGTGTAGGCAACCGAAATTGGAGCGTCGCCAGTGTATTGGGGTGTAGACCCTGTCCCGGTAACCACCGACATGTTACGCGGTGTAGGGGTGACTTCTTCGGGCACCAGGGTACCTGCTGCAGGATCGGTGCCAGACGGCATGACCGTGGTCGTTGCCTCTGGTTGGCTCCGGTCCCAATACTTTCTTCCAAGAGGATCCAACACATACGTGGTGGTCGCCGTGTTGGTCGGCGTGATGGAAAAACCTTGGGTGCCGGACGAACCCGACAAATCAGGTACCAAAGGTGCAAAGATGTTGGCGTTGCCCGGTGTGCCGCAATTGCCGGCGCTTGAAGAATTGCCTACAAAGATCACATCATCGCAGGAGTTGAAGTAAACGGTGTCGTTGTAGTTGCTGCTACCACCGGGTGTGATGAACTGTGGCGTCACTTTCCCAACCAGTGCTGCTGCCACCTGCTTTTGAGGGAAATAAGTGGCGTTCCGGATACCACCAAAATCCGATGGCAAGAATGCCCGACCGAGCACCGTTTTGTCGGCGATATCGAGCACACGGTTGCCACCCGTCAGTGCGAAGCGCAACAAATCAATGGAGGATGTGGCCGCATAGTTCAATACATTGCCGCTGTAGCCGGTTCCCGACCCCGACGTGTTGCAGTATTTGTTGCTATCCACTGCGCCGGTGCGGCGGAAATAGCTGCCATTGAGCGCGCTGGTATCCGCCGCATCAAAATACTGGTAGCAGGCTTTGGGATCCCAGTAGCCCAGATATTCCTGGGCATGGTCATAGCTGGTGGTGCGGTAGGCCGCACCTGCAGTCGGAAATTCCACCGAGAGGGCCAGAGCGACATTCACTGCCTGTGACGTTACTGTCAGCGGGCCAACACTCAGGTCGACAGAGGGAAGCGATGGGGTCTGGGCGACGCTTCCTACAACCATCATTGCGACCGCGCCGCATCCAAACCACGATAGAAGTTTGCGAGTTTTCATGGTTTTAGCACCCTGGTGTTTGACCCGGTTTGAAAATCACGCTTTGCAGCATGACCTGGGTCTGTTTGTTCAGGCCATAACCCAAGCCCGTGACCAAAAAGGCCTTGGCATTGGGGAGACTGCCCGGAATGGTAAAGGGAATGGTTTCCACGATGTAGCGTGGAAGTTGCGCGGGAAGGGCGCTGTTGCCGGTTGAAAACCCCACGTCACGTCCCGAATACTCCCCCAGTTTGACATAGCGCCTGGAAGAGCTGGTGTCTTCGAAATCAATGGTTTTGTAAAGCGGGGTCGTGGTGGAAACGTTGGTGCTGCACAGGCCGCGGTTGTCGTTGGTGTTGCCGCAGCCTTCTGCGAACAACTCAACTTTGCGGCTGTACATATTGCAAACCCGGCTATTTGTCGCTGCGTTGGGCCCCATGATGTCAATTTCAGCATCACTGAGTGCTGCCTCGGCGGCCTGGAACGCTATTTGTCGATCTCTGTCGTTGCGCGCTGATTTTTCACCTAGCAAAGTAAGACGCGCACCAAAAGCGGCGATCATGAAAATTGCGCTGAGCATGATCAGAACCACGATGAGCGAAATTCCCCGCTGACCAGTATGCTGTGGGGACGACGGGTAGGAGGTACTGCGCATGACAATCAATCTTGCGGGTTGCGCAACTTGTAAGTCGCGTTGAATACGCGCCTTAGTCGGCCATCATTAGGAGGAGTGAACATCAAGCCAACTTCTGTGCTTGTGCCGGTGAAGCCCTTCCCCAAAGGGTAAAGGTTGTTTTCTGCTGCGGTAGCGGATTGCCCTTGCCCGCTACCGGGGTCGCCCCGAATGACCAGCCCGACACGTACGGCGACCACTTTGACCCAGTCAGCTGTTGCCACACTTTGACCGCTAACCCATCTGTCCGGCACGCTGTCGGCGTCAGTGTCCAGCCCGTACATCACCTGAAAAGTTTCCACGCCCTTGAGGATTGGCTGCGAATTGCGAGTCAATGTGGCGGCAGTAGGACTTCCTCGGGAGATGCACTGAAGAGCAGGCTCTCCGGTGCTGTCGACCTTGACCCAGAAAAGGCTTAGTGCAACATCGTCGCCATTGTCGGGGTAGTTCTGGGCCACGCCCTGGCAGTCGATGATGGAGCCGTCTGGTGCCAGCGGGTCGCTGAGCTTGCTGGACCCGTGAAACCGGAATGCGAGCGTGTCGCTGTTGTTGACGCCGCCATTGTCTGTTGCACCGTCATCGTCGATGTTGCCGGGGCTGGCGACTTTGGAGTTGTTGAACCCTCTTACCGTGGGAAATGTGGTGGGCACGAAGCGGCGGGTGTTCTCGTCACCGGAGGCATCACGCTGTGTAAAGTTCTGGTACCCGGCAAGGCGCGCAGACTGTCCGATAACCTCAAGCGCGAAACGACCACTTTCCTGGATCTCCTGACCCGCATCTACCGTTTTGTAGCTGGAGAGCGTCACTGAATAAAGGGCAATCGCAGCCAGGGTCACGAGGCTTGCCAGTACAAGTGAAACCAGCAGTTCCACCATGGTCAGTCCGCTTTGGGTACGGAAGCCGGGATGTGTCATGGTCAGTCCGTGAAATCTTTTTGGTTGCCGAAAGCAGTGATCACAACTCGTGGACGACTTTCGTCTGAGATCGCCTGCATGACCTTGTCGGTCTTGTCTGTTCTTGCCGCCCAGCCAAGCTTGATCATGAGCATGTCCCCCTGGTCATCGCATGCCCAACGGTACAAGCCTTCGGAGGCTCCAGATGTTTCTTTCGGGGCACTGTCCCTGCATACTTTGGCGCGTCCCCCGGGAAGTTCTGTCATGACCCGGGACTTCCAGTCGTTGATCATGTAGTCTGCAAGCTGCGTTTTGGTACAGGTAACTGTTGTGCCTTTGCAGTCCGTCACTGTGCTGGTACCGTTGATACTGGTGTCCAGAACACTGAAGGTGCTGGTGCCTTCAGACCCGGAAATAGAGGCGGAGGGAACGAGTTGTACGATTTCTTCGTAGTCACGTGCCAGCTGGGTAGCTACTGCGGCTTGTGCCGTGAATTGATTGCTGCGAAGGGAGGCTAGCTGGAGGCCAGCGGTTCCAAGCAATCCTATGGCAAGAATTACCAGTGAGACCAAGACCTCTATCAAGGCGAAGCCCCGCAGGTGTAGCGAAGGGGCCAGACGACGTGGGTGTTCCATATACGCAGTCTAGGGGTGTAGGGTTCAACTTACCCCTGTATCCCGACAGATGGTCGAAGGGAGGCGACGAGCGACTGGCTCTACCGCCTCACCTCATCCACCAGCGTCTTGAACTCGTCAATATCTTCAAAGCTGCGGTAGACGCTGGCAAAACGTACATAGGCGACCTTGTCGAGCTTTTTGAGCTCGCGCATGACGAGCTCGCCCAGTCGGGCCGACGGGACCTCGCGCAGGCCCAGGTTGAGAAGCTTTTCCTCGATGCGCTCGATGGCCGAGTCCACCTGTTCGGTGCTGACCGGGCGCTTGCGCAAGGCGAGGTTCATGGAGTCGAGGATCTTGCTGCGTTTGTACTCGATGCGGCGGCCGTCCTTTTTGACGATGGCCGGAAAGTTGACGTCGGGGCGCTCGTAGGTGGTGAAGCGTTTTTCACACGCGCCGCACTGGCGGCGGCGGCGTATGAAGTCTGCGTCTTCCGACACCCGTGTTTCCACGACCTGGGTTTCAAGGTGGCCGCAGAAAGGGCATTTCATGCGGCTTCACCTGAAAGTTCAAGCATTATTGGCCTCCGGCCCTCACAGGGCATGCGCAAGCAGCTATCAAAAGAGTAGCGCTTGCACATGCGTCGGTCCATCAACGGTAAACCGGAAACCGGCTCGTCAGCGCGTTGACCTTGGCCCGAACCGCTTCAATGTTGGCGGCGTCGCGCGGGTTGTCGAGCACATCGGCAATCAGGTTGGCCGTCAAACGAGCTTCCTCGTCCTTGAAGCCGCGCGTGGTCATGGCCGGGGTGCCGATACGCACGCCACTGGTGACCATCGGTTTTTCCGGGTCGTTGGGAATGGCATTCTTGTTGATGGTCATGTGGGCGCTGCCCAGTACCGCCTCGGCTTCCTTGCCGGTGATGCCCTTGGCGCGCAGGTCCACCAGCATGACATGGCTCTCGGTGCGTCCGCTAACGATGCGCAGGCCGCGCTGCGTCAGCGTTTCGGCGACGATTTGTGCATTTTTCAGCACCTGCTGCTGGTAGGCCTTGAACTCGGGTGCCAGTGCTTCCTTGAAAGCGACGGCTTTCGCGGCGATCACATGCATCAGCGGGCCGCCCTGCAGGCCGGGGAAGATGGCGCTGTTGATGGCCTTCTCGTGTTCGGCCTTCATCAGGATGATGCCGCCGCGCGGGCCACGCAGGCTCTTGTGGGTGGTCGAAGTCACCACGTCGGCGTGCGGCACCGGGTTGGGGTACACGCCCGCGGCCACCAGGCCAGCGTAGTGGGCGATGTCCACCATGAAGATGGCGCCGACAGCCTTGGCTACTTTCGCAAACCGTTCGAAGTCGATGCGCAGGCTGTAGGCCGAGGCGCCGGCAATGATCAGTTTGGGTTTGGACTCGTGGGCCTTGCGCTCCATCGCGTCGTAGTCGATCTCTTCCTTGTCGTTCAGGCCATAACTCACGACGTTGAACCACTTGCCGCTCATGTTCAGCGCCATGCCGTGGGTCAGGTGGCCGCCTTCGGCCAGGCTCATGCCCATGATGGTGTCGCCGGGCTTGAGGAAGGCCAGGAAAACGGCTTCGTTGGCCGAGGCGCCGCAATGTGGCTGCACGTTGGCGGCTTCGGCACCGAAGATTTTCTTGATGCGGTCGATGGCCAACTGTTCGGCCACGTCCACATGTTCGCAGCCGCCGTAGTAGCGGCGGCCGGGGTAGCCTTCTGCGTATTTGTTGGTGAGTTGCGAGCCCTGCGCGGCCATGACGGCGGGCGAGGCGTAGTTTTCGCTGGCGATCAGCTCGATGTGGTGTTCCTGGCGCGCGTTTTCAGCAACGATGGCAGCCCACAGTTCGGGGTCGGTTTGTTCCACAAGAATGGTGCGGTCGTACATGGCAGTCCTTCAAGACGTGGTCCCTGTCATTGGATGAATGAAACAAGGGCTGCCCAGGCGAACGGCTGAACGCTGTGGTCATCGCTTGAGCCCAGCGGTGCGCTTCCCAGTGGTATCCCACGTCAGCAGTCGCCCTGCAAAGCAGGAGCTGCCTATCGCCAGTCGCGCACACCCCTAGTGTAACGGACCCGGCGCCTGGCTGACGCCCGGCCGGTCAAAGGCCGGATTGGCTCAGGAGTTCGCGAGACTGGCGACCTTGTCGCCGGCCTTGCTGGCGGGCAGCTCGTCGGCGCCTGTGTTGGCAGGCAAGGATGCTGGAATGGCCAGAGGTGGACGCAGGGACGGCATGTAAGAGGGCGCCCGGCCACTGACGACAGCCAGAAGGCGGGCGTGTTCGGCCATCACCTTGCCGGCATAACCGCCATCGCTTTCCAGATTGGCTGCGCCCACGTAGAACTTCAGGCCGGCTTCCACCGAGCCGGCGCGGGCAATACATTCCTGCAGGACCTTCACTCCTACCCGCAGGTTGGTGACCGGGTCAAAAGCGGCGAGTTTCCCACCGAAGTTTTCGTACTTGTCGTGGTGGATCTTGGTCATCACCTGCATCAGGCCCTGGGCGCCGACCGGGCTCTGGGCGAACGGGTTGAAGCCCGATTCAATCGCCATGATCGCGAGGATCAGGGTGGGGTCGAGCTTGGCTTTCTGGCCGATCTCAAAGGCTTCTGCCACCAGCACGCTCAGCGGCTCAGGCGCCACGCCGTACTTGCGACTCAGCCAGAAGGCCACTGCGGCCTGCTGCTTCGGCAGGTCCCGGGGGTTGGCAGCCGTGGCACGCTCAATCGCGTCAGGCTCGGTGAAGCCGATGGCGGCTTCCTGGCGCTCCTGCAGCCAGGTCATCAGCCGGGATTCGCCGGCCTGACGCAAGTCGGGGCGGGCGGTCAGCGTGATCACGGCAAACACGACGGCCAGACCGACGAGCGCGAAGCTGTTGTGGGTGATTTCAAAAAAGCCCTGGGCGATGTCGTCTGCAATGTTTGCCAGACTGTTGCCCACGTTTTTCTGAAGTGTTCGCATCACCGATGCGGGGTTGGATTGTCCTGGCGCTGTCATAGCACTCCTTTCTATGCGCACCGGCTTTCTGAGCCGTACGCTTTGATTGGGTCGCCATCAAACCAAGGCCGTGCCTTGGGGGTGTTGACCCCTTGTCTGACTTTGCCGGGTTCGGCAGCGGATTCGGGTTGTCCCGTAGTTTTTGGTGGGACGGCGGATTCTAAGAGTGCGCTTAATAACTTGTCAATAATATCAAATTAATTTGATATGTGTATTAATGCATTAAAAGTAGAAATGAGGCCTCAAGACCCCCTATTTCTGCCATTCGAGCGGATTTTTGGGGTTTCGCTCTAGGCCGTGAAAACTGGGCCCGTGCACCAGAAAAAGACTGGATGTTTTTACAGTCAGGGCTTTTAACTCAAGTGCTTGCAGCGTTTTCCAGAGAAAGTGCCGGAACCTTCCAGCAGACGATTTGTGGACTCCTTGCGGCGAGTACCTCGTGCGTATGTAGGACAAAGGCTTGAAGATGTAACTGGCAAGAAAATGCCAATCACGGGCAGAGTTTTGATTGCAAATTTCGACTTGCACCCAGGGCGACGGAGGTTTAACCTGCAATTGCTTGAGTACCTCAAGCATTGCCGGGTAACCAATCCCGGACAAACCGAGAGCAATCACTTGCTCTCATCGCACTGGAGACGAACTTCTCTTCTTTGCGAAGCCAGACGGCATGAGCATCACGCCCGCCGTCAACCCCGGTCGGCCTTGCTGCCCGGGGTTTTTAATTTGTGACTGGCCTTTTTTGCCCAATCACCCATTGACCTTTTTCAGCCCGCGTTCAAGACTCAAGGCCTATGCCCGGCCATGAACTGAAACGCCACCCCTCCCGACTCTCCGGTCTCTTCAAGTCCTTGCCCGGCACAGCAGCGGGCGTGCTGCGCTCCCCCCGATGGCCTCGCCGCGCAGCCTGGGCTGTGGGCAGTCTGTTATTGCTCTGGGCGCTGGCCTATGCCCTGGTGCCGATGCTGCTGAAATGGCAGTTAGAAAAAACGGGTTCTGAAAAACTGGGACGGCAGGTCACGGTGGGCGCGGTCGATTTCCGTCCGTGGTCGCTGGAACTGACCCTGCATGACCTCGCCATCGCCAAAGCCGGCGCTGCAGAGCCGCCCGAGCGTGCCCGGCTTTCCCCAGGGGTGCCCCAGATAAAAATTGCGCGTCACTATATAGATGCAGAAATGCAATCGCTGCTGCGCCTTGCGCCAGTCGCCGACGCCATCGAGGTCGATGGACTGGCACTGGCGCTCACCCATCTGGGCCAGGGCCGTTATGACGTGGACGACATCCTGGCGCGCCTGAAGCCCCCGGCCGATGCACCGGCCAGCGACCCGCTGCGCTTTGCGCTTTACAACCTGGTGCTCGGTGACGCCAGGCTTGACTTCGTGGACCTTCCGGCAGGCCGGACCCATGCGGTGCGCGACCTGCACCTGTCGATTCCCTTCCTGAGCAACCTGCGCTCCCAGCGCGAGGTCAAAACCTCGCCGCACCTGGCTTTCAGGCTCAATGGCAGCCGTTTCGACACCGCTGCCGTCGGCACGCCTTTCGCACAGACGCGCAAGACCGACGCCACGCTGGCCCTGCGCGGGCTGGACCTGCGTCCTTACCTGGCTTACTGGCCGGAAAGCCTGCCTTTCAGGCTGGAAAGCGCGGTACTCAACGCCGACATCAAGCTTGCTTTTGAGCAGGCACCGGCGACCGTGATGCGTGTGTCGGGCACCGCCACCGCGGAGCAGGTGCGCCTGCTTGACACCCAGGCCGGCCGTCGGGAGTTGCTGTCCTTTGACCGGCTGGAGGTCGGCCTGGACGACGTCCGGCCGCTGGAGCGCAGCGTCAAACTGTCCGCCGTGACCCTGAGCGCGCCCACATTCAACCTGAGCCGCGACCGCGCCGGGCGCCTGAACCTGCTGCCGCCAGAAGACGAGTTTGCTACTAAAAACAGAGCTGACGGCGCACGTGCAGAAAGGGCTACAGGCCAAAATGATGTAGACAATGGGGCGAAACCGGCGGTTGCACCTTCAGCTGGCGCTTCTATGGTTACGCCGGTACCGCCGCCTGGGGCCAGCGCGGCAGCCGCCCCGTGGCGCGTGCAGGTCGACCGGGTGGCCGTGCGCCAGGGCAAGCTGAACTGGCTGGACGAAACCCTGACCACGCCCGCGCAGATAGGGCTGTCGGGCTTGACCCTGGATGCCTCGGCCATCGCCTATCCTTTTTCCGCCGACGCGCCCCTGAAGTTCGAGGGGGAGGTCGGGCTGGCGCAGCCGGTGGCCACTTCCTTGCCGGCAGGCCGCAAGGCGGCGGTGGCCGCCCAGGCTCCGGGAGCACCACAGGCTGCGACGGCGCTCCTGCGTTTCAGCGGCAGCGCCACCGACCAGGCGGCCCGGCTCACGGCCAGTGTGGCGGCCTGGCCGCTCAACATGGCCGCCAGATATGTGGGCCAGTTCCTGCTGCCGGCCCTCAATGGCCAGCTTGACGCGCAGCTGGGCGTGAACTGGCAGGCGGCCGGCGCCGGCAAGGCGCAGGTGCTGCAACTGTCCGCGCCGCAGATGACGGTCAGCGATGTCCAGCTCGCCCAGGGCAAGACCTCGCTGGTGTCTGTCAAGAAGGTGGAGCTTTTGCAGGCCGACATTGACCTCATGGCGCAAACCCTCAAGGCCGCCAGCATGCAGCTGGTGCAGCCCAAAGCCCGGGTGGAGCGCGGCAGCGACAAGCGCTGGATGTACGAACGCTGGCGTTTGGCGCAGGCCAAGGCGCCCCCGCCACCACCGGCGACCGGGGGGGTGGGCGCGCCTGCCTGGAGCGTCGCCATCAACGAGGTGCAGCTCGAAGGCGGCGCCATGTCGTTTTCCGACAAGGCGGGCGCCAGTCCGGTGAGTTTTGAAGTGAGCGCTGCCAATGCCCGGCTCGGGTCTCTGGTGCTGGACGACCGCGTGGCCGCCAAAACCATGCCCTTGAGTGCTTCGCTGCGTCTGGCCAGCGGGCGGTTTGAGCCGGGCAGGCTGGCTTTCAACGGCAGCATCGGCCTCACGCCGGTTCAGGCCCAGGGCCGGCTGGTGCTGGACCGGTTGCCGCTGCAGGCCTTTGAGCCTTATCTGGCCGACGCACTCAATATAGAGCTGCTGCGTGCCGATGCCAGTTTCAAGGGCCGCGTGGCTTATCGGCAGACGGCCGGCGGGCCGGTGGCGCAGCTCAATGGCGACCTGGCGCTGGAAGAGTTTCGTGCCAACACGCTGGCGCCCAGCGAAGAGTTGCTGGCGTGGAAGGCGCTCAGCCTGCGCGGCCTGCAGGTCGCGCTGGACCCGGCCCGGGCCACGAAGGTCGATGTCAGGGAGACCGTGCTGACCGATTTTTTTGCGCGGGTGATCGTCACGCCCGAAGGGCGAATCAACCTGCAGGACCTGGCCAAAGCTTCAGCCCATGCTGCTCCGGATGCTCCTGAAACCATAGCTGGAGAGGCAATCAGTGAAAGGGCTGGAGGCCTGAAGCAGGATCGAGCTTCCGGCGCAGCCGCCCCCGTTGCTCCGGCAGCGCAAGCAGTTGCAGCGTCGGGCAGGCAAGGCCCGGCCCCCGTCATCACGATCGGGCCGGTGCGGCTGGTCAACGGCAGGGTGCTGTTTTCCGACCGTTTCGTCAAACCCAACTACACCGCCAACCTGAGCGAGCTGAGCGGCCAGCTCAGTGCGTTTTCTTCCGTGGCGTCCGGCGCGGCATCGGGTGCTGCGCCTGCCATGGCGAACCTGGAACTGCGCGGCAAGGCCGAGGGCACCGCTTCGCTGGAGGTTCTCGGCAAACTCAACCCGCTGGCCAGGCCGCTGGCGCTGGACATCACCGGCAAGGTGCGCGACCTGGAGTTGCCGCCGCTGTCGCCTTATGCGGTCAAGTATGCGGGCTACGGTATCAACCGCGGCAAGCTCAGTGTCGATGTGAGCTACGTGGTGCTGCCGGATGGCCGGCTCACCGCCAGCAACAAGCTGGTGCTCAAGCAACTCAGTTTCGGCGACAAGGTCGAAGGCGCGGCAGCCAGCCTGCCGGTCAAGCTGGCCGTGGCCCTGCTGGCTGACCGCAACGGCGTGATCGACATCGACCTGCCCATCAGCGGATCGCTCAATGATCCGCAGTTCAGCCTGGGGCCGGTCATCGTCAAGGTGATCTTCAACCTGATCGCCAAGGCCATCACCTCGCCGTTCAGCCTGCTCGCCGGCGCATTCGGCGGCAGCGCCGAAGAGCTCGGCGTGGTGGGCTTTTCTCCGGGCAGTTCGCTACTGGCTTCTGAAAGCAAGGCCGGGCTGGACAAGGTCAGCAAGGCATTGACCGACCGGCCGGCGCTGCAGTTGACCGTGGTCGGCGCCAGCAGCCTGGAGACCGAGCGGGACGGCTTGCGGCGCGCGCAACTGGCCGCCATGGTGCAAGCCGAAAAGCGCCGCGCCATCGTGCGCGAAGGCGGCAGCACCGCAGACATTCCCGCTGTCAGCCCGGCGGAATACCCCGCGCTGCTCAAGCAGGTCTACCAGCGCGCCGACATGGCCAAACCGCGCAATCTGGTGGGCCTGGCCAAAGATCTGCCGGTTGCCGGGATGGAAAAACTCCTGATGGCCGACATGCCGGCGGACGACAACGCCATGCGCGAGCTGGCCGTGCAACGCGCCGTGGTGGTCAGGGACTACCTGGCCGCCGGGGGTGTTTCTCCCGCAAGGATCTTTCTGGGCGCGCCCAAAAACGCGTCTGCAGATGCCAAATGGACACCGCGTGCCGAACTTAATTTGGCGATGCCGTAAAAACAGCGAAAATAGCCGCATTGCTTCATTTCTGAAGCTTGGGTCGGGGTCGCGGGCATTTGCCCAGCGGCTCCTCTTTTTTACGCCGGTCCCGCCCTGTGCCTGTTGACGCCAACCGGTGGCAGCGCCCCAGGGGCAGACCTGCAATGTCCTGCTTCCTGAAGATCGCCGCTTCGCCGGTCCTACTCTATCCATATGCTGCGTTTCCCCATGTCCAAATCTGCCAAGCCCGAAACCCCCGCCGTGAAAACGCCCTCCACCAAGAGCGCCGACAGCCATCCGCTCGACGGCCTGACGGGCGGTGCTTTCTCCGCGCCCACATCGGGTGAACGCACGGCGCGCATTCGCGAGTGGCTCGCCACCGGACCGACGGCCGAGCAGATGGCCGAGGTTTACAAGGACCTGGCCAACCGGGACAAGGGCGCGGCCAAGCCGCTCAAGGAGAAGCTCGACGAAGCCAAGCGCCTCAAGAGCCAGGAAACCGTGGCGGCCGAGTGGGCCGAAAAAGGCAATGCCCTGCTGGCCCTGAAAAAGCTCAACATGGCCGATGCGCTGGCCTGGCAGCGGGACGCCGCCAAGGCCGGTGCGCCGCTGTCACGCGAGCCGCTGGCCGGCCTGAAAGCCCAGCTGGCCGAGCGCGTGAAAACGATTGAAGACCTGCAGCACCGCGCCCAGGTGCAGCGCGAAGCCGCCGTGCTGATTGCCCAGCGCATTGAAGTGCTGTCGACCAAACCCTGGCGCGACGCACAAGGCGTGTGGGAAGCCCTGCGCGCCGACGTGACGCACTGGCAGGCCCAGGCCGACGAGCTCGCGCAGGACGCGAACTGGCCCAGTGTGGATGCCAAATTCCCGCCGCTGCTCGACGCCTCGCGCGGCCAGCTGCTGGCCGTGTGGGAAGCCTTCCAGGGCGCGTTGTCGCTGGCCGTTGCGGCTGCCGAAGACGCCGCAGCGCCTCTGCCGGCAGTGCCGGTCTGGGCCGATGAGCTGCGCAGCGCGCGCGGCACGCCGCGCGGCGGCGACGCCGCTGCCGGCGAGCAGCCCGCGCGTGCGCCCAAGGTCAAGATCGATCCCGCAGTGCTCAAGGACATGCGTGAAAAATCAGCGGCCATCGTGCAGGCCGCGCTGGCCAAGCTGGAGCATGAAGTCACCGAAGGCCATGGCAAGTCCACGCCCAAGGTGGCGGCCGAGCTGCGCCAGGCGCTGAAGGAAAACATCCGCAACATCGACAGCGCACTCGAAGCCGCTGCACATGCCGCATTGACGGCGGCCGGCGAACTTGAAGGCTGGCAGCGCTGGCGTGCCGACCAGATCCGCGAGGAGCTGGTGGCCAAGGCCGAAGCGCTGGTCGCCAAGCCCCTGGGCGGGCGCAAGCAGCAGGAGGCATTGCGCGCCATGCGCGAACTCTGGAAAACCAGCGACCAGGGCGGCATTCCCAACCACGCGTTGTGGAAGCGGTTTGACGACGCCTGCAACGAAGCCCACAAGGTGGTCGAGGTCTGGCTCGAGAAGGTCAAGGAGCAAAGCGAAGCCGTCAAGGCCGAGCGCCGCGCGCTGATCGACGAGGTGTTGGCCTGGGCCGAAGCCAACAAGGGCAACACCGACTGGAAGTACCAGATCCGCAGCCTCAATGGTTTTGTCGAGAAGTGGACGGCCGCCGGCCACCTCGGCGAAAAAGCCTTTGCCGAGATCCAGCCGCAGTGGAAGGCCGCGATGGACGCGGCCGATGCGCCGCTCAAAGCCGCACGCGCTCAGAGCCTGGCGCACCGCAAGGCCATGATCGAGGAAGCCCAGGTGCTGGGCGCCGAGCCGCAACTGCACATCGACGCCGTCAAGGCGCTGCAGCAGCGCTGGCAACATGAAGCGCAGGCGGTGCCTATCGAGCGCAAGCAGGAGCAAAAACTCTGGGACGCCTTCCGCAAGCCGATCGACGACGCCTTCCAGCGCAAGACCGCCGAACGCGAAAAAGCCGCGTCGGCCCTGGGCGAACATGACCGTCTGGTGCTCGAGTTGTCCAAAGCCCTCGACGCCGCCAACGCGACTGGTGATGTGCAGAAAATTCGCACCGCGATGGCCGATCTGGAAGCCGGTTTGCGCGGGCAGTTCAAGCCGGCGGCACCGGCTGCCGTCGCTGCGGCTCCCGAGGCCGGCGCACCCGCTGCCGCGACGGCTGCCGCGCCGGATATGGAGTCAAATCAAGCCCCAGCCCTTGATACACCTGCGCAAGCAGCTCCTGAAAGCATAGCGGATGACGCTGTGACTGCGGACGCAGAAGCAGAAGCCGAAGCGCAAGCAGCAAAACCTGCGGCAGAGGAGGGCGACCAGACGCCAGCCGCTGCCACGCCGGCGGCTCCACCTCCCAAACCTGCCAAACCGGTGGTGGCCATGCGCGGCGACGACCGCCCCGGCATGCGCAAGGCTGAGGCCGCTCCGGCGGGCCGCGGCGGCAAGTTCGGCGACCGCAAAGACGCGCGCCCCGGTGGCGGCAAACCCGACGGCCGCGGCAACCGGCCCGCCGACAACAAGTTCGAACCCTACCGTCCCGAGCGCGAAAGCCGTTTCAGCGACAGGCCGGCCTACGAAGAACGTGGCCCGCGGCTGGGCGACGCCGCCTTCCGCGCGCAGCGCGAAGCTTTCGAGCATGCGCAGCAGGCGCTGCGCAAACTGTCCGAGCAGGCGCATGGCGAAGTGCTGACCCACCTGCTGACGGCCTGGGAAAAACGCGACCCCGCGTTGTTGCCGGATACGCAGGCCCTGGGCAAGCTGGTGACGCCGGCCACACGCAGCGCGTGGACGAAAGCCCTGTCGTCCGCTCCCAAAGGGGACGCCGCAGAAACCCTGCTGCGCCTGGAAATCGCTGCCGAGCTGCCGACCCCGGCCGAACACATCAGCGCACGCCGCATGTTGCAACTGGTGTTGCTGACCAAACGCAACGACCCGGCGCCGGCGCAAACCTGGGGTGAGGACGCTGCCAAAGTGCTGGCCGCGCCATATGACGCGGCGCATGTGCGGCGTCTGCAGAATGTGCTGAAGGCACTGATCAAACGCTGATCAAGGCTGGGAGGGGCTGGCGAGGGCTGGCCCTTGCGATGTCGCGTGGGCCTGCCGGGCCTGCCCTGGCGAGGCAGTAGCTTTGCTATCGATTCAGTAGCTGACTGCGAACGTCCTTAAAGGGCTGCGGGCCGATTGACCTTGAAAAACTGGTCGAACAGTGCGGTCAGTGCCGAAAAGTCCTGCGTGAAGCGCTCGCGGTTCACGAAATAGGCTTCACAACTGACCGCAAAAAATTCCGCCGGTGCCGTGGCACCATAGGCATCCAGCCAGGGCGGCTCGCCGCCGAAACGTTCAGCCATGGTGACCTGCTCACGAAAAGCGTCATAGGCCGGCTGCATCACGTCGTGCCAGGCCTTGTGCGCGGCACGCGAGGGCAGGGGCGGGCAGCCATCGGCGGCGCCGTCCTTCATGTCGATCTTGTGGACGAACTCGTGGATCACGACGTTATAACCATGGCCGGCCAGTGCGCCGGCCGAAGCCACGTCCTGCCAGCTCAGCGTCACCGGGCCGCGCTCCATGGCTTCGCCGGAAAGCACCTCGCTGTAATGGTGCACGACGCCGCTGTCGTCCTGCCTTTCGCGGCGCGCGATCATCTGCCCGGGATGAACCACGATGCCGACAAAGTCGCTGTACCAGTCCAGGCCCAGGTGCAGCACCGGCAGGCAGGCCTGCGCGGCAATGGCCACCGCCATTTCGTCGGTGACCACCAGGCCGTGCGCACCGGTGAATTCCTTGTGTGCCAGAAATTCGGCCACCAGGCGGCGCAACTGCGAACGCTCGGCCGCCGGCCGCTCCGCCAGAAAGGGATGGGCGGCCAGCGTGGCCTGCCACAGGGCGTCGGGGATGGTGTCGGCGCGTGGCGTGCGTACCAACAGCTGGCGCAACCAGTTCAGCATGGTGGCCACCTACAACAACGGGATGCGGCGCAAGCCGGCGGCCGTCAGGCGCAGCACTTCCGCGCGTGGCACGGCGGCGGTGGCGTCCCAGTCGCTGAGCACCACACGGGAGTAGCCGTGACCGAGGTCGTGCACCGCCGGCCGGTGGGTGTGGCCGTGAATCAGGATCTGCGCGTTGGCCGCTTCGAGCTGCTCGCGGGCCGCGCTACAGTCCACGTCGGCATAAGGGGCGCCGGACTGCTTGCGCGCCTCGCTTTGCTCGCGCAGGCCGCGCGCGATGGCCTGTCGTTCGGCCAGCGGCCTGGCCAGAAAGCTGCGTTGCCAGGCGGGGCTGCGCACCTCGCTGCGAAATTGCAGGTAGTCCACATCGCCCAGGCACAGGGCGTCGCCGTGCGAGAGCAGCCAGCGCTGGTGGTTGAAGCCCAGCACGGTCGGGTCGGCCAGCAAGGTGGCGTGACACAGCGCCATGAGACGTGGGCCGACCAGGAAGTCGCGGTTGCCGTGCATGAAAAACAGCGCCAGCCGGCTCGCCGTCTGGCCCAGCAGACGGGCGCAGTGGTCTTCGAAGCTGCCTTGCGCCCCTGTTGTGCCGGCCGCCCCCGCTGTCATGTCCACAGCGTCGTCACCGACCCAGACTTCAAACAGGTCGCCCAGAATGAACACCGCGTCGGCCGGTGTCCTTTCCATGTAGCGGCGCCAGGCGGCAAACGTGGTGGTATCGGCCGCCTGCAGGTGCAGGTCGGAAATGAAATCGACCGTGCCCCAGGAAGGCGGCGCATGGAGCTCCGCAATCCGGGGAACGGTCGACGGGATTTTCACGGGCTGAACTTGAACGGGCCCAGTCCAGACGGAGATCAGGCCAGCAGGACGGCTTTTTCAATCACGACGTCGGTTTGCGGCACGTCGTCGTGAAAGCCCTTGCGGCCGGTCTTGACGGCGGCGATCTTGTCGACCACATCGGTGCCGCTCACCACCTTGCCGAACACCGCATAACCCCAGCCCGATGCGTTGGGCGCGGTGTGGTTCAGAAAGGCGTTGTCGGACACGTTGATGAAAAACTGCGAGCTGGCCGAGTGCGGCGCATTGGTGCGCGCCATGGCCACGGTGTAGTGGTCGTTTTTCAGGCCGTTGTTGGCTTCGTTTTCGATCTCGCCGTCGGTGGGCTTTTGTTTCATGCCGACTTCGAAACCGCCACCCTGGACCATGAAGCCCGGGATCACGCGGTGGAACACCGTGTTGTTGTAATGGCCCTTGCTCACGTAGCTGAGGAAGTTGGCAACTGATTTGGGGGCCTTGTCCTGATCGAGTTCAAGGGTGATGACGCCGTGGCCGGCTATGTGGAGTTCGACTTGTGGGTTGCTCATGGGAGTTTATTTGACGAGGGTTGCGGAGTTGATGAGGATGGGTGTTCTGGGAACGTCGCTGGGGAAGGGGCCGCCCGGGCCGGTGGGTGTGGCCTTGATCCTGCCGACCACGTCCATGCCGCTGACCACCTTGCCGAACACGGTGTAGCCCGGGGACTGCGCGCTCGGGTTCAGGAAGTCGTTGTCCCTGACGTTGATGAAAAACTGCGACGACGCCGAGTCCGGGTCGTTGGTGCGCGCCATGGCCAGCGTGCCGACCACGTTTTTGTCGCCGCCTTTGGCCAGCGCTTCGCGCCCTTCATGCGCCACCGGTGGCCGGGTGGGTTTTTGCGCGTAGCTTGCATCGAAGCCGCCGCCCTGGACCATGAAGTTGTCGATCACGCGGTGAAACACCGTGCCGTCGTAGTGCTTGTCCTTAACGTATTGAAGGAAGTTGGCGACCGTTTTGGGCGCCTTGTCGGGGTAGACCTCGACGACAAAATCGCCGGCGCTGGTTGCAAACTTCACCCTGGGGGCGCTTGCCGCGCCCTGCGCCCAGGCCTGGCCGGCCACCAGCGCCAGTGTTGCAATCGCCAGGCAGGCGCGCCGGCCGATGGCCTTGTTGCAGAAAGTCATCCAATCACTCCTTCAAAGAATATTTTCCATTGCTTGCCCTGGCGCATCCAGTACTGGCGCCGCACCGGGCCTGTGCGCGAGCCGCTGAGCACCTCGCCAAAGGTTACCACCATGGTGTCGGTGCTGTCCGTCCAGCGCAGGTAAGACACGTCCTTGAGCTGCACGGTGCGGCCGCGCCGTCTGTCGGCCTCGCTACGCAGCTGGGCCGTCCAGTCGTCGCGGGTCTTGCCGTAACTGCTGAAGTCGCTGCTGTACAGACTCGCCAGGGTGGCGAGATCACCGGCCGATTTGGCCTGGTGCCAGCTGTTCAGCGCCTCTTCAAAAGCCTTGCTGTCGGCCTTGATGCTGTGCGGCGCTACCCAGGTGAGGCTCTGCGCAATCACCACCGGTGTGGTGCGTACCTCCACGGTACGGATGATGCGTTCCAGATCCGGATTGGCCAGCACCACACAGCCGTCGCTGGCCAGCGGCGCGCGCGAGAACTGGGCCGGCGGTGTGCCGTGCAGCCAGATGCCGCCGCCGGTCTTGCCGCGCTTGAGGTCCAGTGCATTGGGGTAGTTGATGGGCAGGGCGCCCGAGCCGTAGAAGTCTTTCAGGGACTTCGGGTCCAGGTTGCTGGTGACGAAATAAACGCCCAGCGGGGTGCGCGAATCACCCTCGACCGATTTTTCGATGCCGGATTTCCCCACCGAGATGTAGTAGTCGCTCACCAGCCTGAGACCGGTGGTGGAGTTTTCAAACAGGTAGAGCCGGGCTCGCGAGGCGTCCACCGCTATCGCATGTTTGTTGCGCGGCGACAGCGCCAGGAACTGCGAGGGAATGGTGCCCGGCGCCGGTCGCTCACGCAGCGCCTTCAGCCGCATCAGGGATTCCTGGCGCAGCTCGGCCAGCGTGCTGGCACCGGCCTTGGCGGTGCCGTCGGACACGTCGCCCAGCGTGCGCAGCGGGCGGGAGCGGGCGGCCAGCAGGTCGCCATAGACCAGCTGGGCAAGCTGGAAGTTGGGGTGGTCATTGACCAGGCGCTCGGCCTTGACCAGTGCCTCGCGCCCCCGGGCCTGACCGGCGAGTTTGTAGATCTCGATCAGGCGGGCTTCGGCTTCGCCGTCCCTGACTGCCGGCCGCGCGGCTGGCGGGGGCGGCGCGGCGCTGCGTTTATGGGCGGCTCCCTTTCCGGGGGAGGAGGCCGCGGTGGTGGCGTGGGGCTTTCTCTTGTCCACGCTCTGGGCCAGGGCGGGGCCGCACATCACCGACAGTGCCGTGACGAGGAGGGTGGCGGATGCCCGTTGCATGGGTGAAGGGGTGAGGGTCAGTGGCCGTGGAAAATGTCGGGCAGGAGCCGGGGGGTGCGTTTGCAACTGGCGGCCATCAACCGCCGGTGGATTCCCTGACGATGAGCCAGCGCTCGCCGGCCCGGGCCATGTCCAGTGTCTTGCGGCTGGAGATGTTCAGCGCATCAGCGCTGTAATCCTGGCGGAACTTGGCCGTGGCCTTGCTGCCCTTGACGTCGACCGCCAGGTTGTTGATTTTCACGCTGATCTTTGATTTGCCGACGATGCGGCTGCGCCGCTCTTCTTCCCAGGCCTTGCGCGACTGGTTGCCCGGGGTGTCAAAGTCCTTGCCGTAAGCGGCCAGGTAGGCCGTCATGTCCTTGTTGGCCCAGGCGCTGGCCCAGGCCCTGACGGCAGCTTCCACTTCCTTTTCGGCGGCGCTGACTGGTGTGGCTGCCGCTGGTGCGGGCGATGCCGCCGGCGCGGACGGGGCGACAGGTGCGGGTGCTGCGGGTGTCGGCACAGCAGGCGCTGGCGCTGCCGGCGCTGCTGGTGTTGGTGTTGCTGCCGCCGGCTTGGCCGGCGCGGCAGGTGCCTGGGCCGTCACGGCGGGCGCGGCCGGCGTCGCTGCAGCAGGCTTCTGGGCCTTGGCTTCCGGCGTGAACAGGGTGCGGATCAGTGCCAGCTTGGGTGGCACGGCACTGTTGCCGCCGTCGAGTTGCAGGGCCTTGCTGTAGGCCTGGCTGGCCAGCTTGGCATACACGTCTCCGAGGTTTTCATGCGCGGTGGCATAACTCGGGTTGGTGCGGATCGCCATTTCCAGGGCGGCCCGGGCCTTGTCGAACTGGTTCTGGCCGGCGTACAGCACGGCCAGGTTGTTGTAGGGCTCGGGCAGTTCCGGGTAGTCCTGCGTGATCTTGGTGAAGGTGGTGATCGCGTCGTTCGGCTTGCCGGCTTCGGTCTGGATCACGCCCTTGATGAAGCGCATCTGCGGGTCGCGCGGCTTGGCGGCGAGGTACTTGTCAGCCTTGGCCATGGCTTCCGTCAATTGCCCGGCGCGCACGAGGGTGTTCACCTCGGAGTAGTCGTCGGCATGAGCGGGCGGCACACACAGGGCCGCGACCAGAGCCAGCAAGCGCAGGGCAGTCGGCAGCGCCTGGTTTGAAAGATTAGCTGACTTGGACATATTTCCTCTGGAACGCATGGTGTGGCTGGTATGAAACAGAAAACCGAAGCAGCCGGCTGTGCAGCGCGTGCTGCATGGGCTCTTCCTGGCTGGATATACTGGGAGATTGTATCTGAGGGGTATAGTTTAAGCTCCTGCGAAAGATCACCATTCGCATCCTGTCGACAGACCTTACGGAGCCGCTTTTCCCTTTGCCGATGCACCCAATGATCCGCCCCCGCTCCCGCGCCCTTTTCCGGTTCCGGCGGTTCCAGCCAGACTGAACACCCAGACTTTTCATGAGCCTTCGCATTTACAACACGTTGACGCGTGCCGTAGAGGATTTTTCGCCCCTGGTTCCAGGCCATGTGCGCATGTATGTGTGCGGCATGACGATTTACGACCTGTGCCACATCGGCCATGCCCGCATGATGATGGCCTTTGACGTGGTTCAGCGCTGGCTCAGGGTCAGCGGCTACCAGGTCACTTATGTGCGCAACATCACCGACATCGACGACAAGATCATCAAGCGCGCCGTCGAACGGGGCATCACCATCCGTGCGCTGACCGACGAGATGATCACGGCGATGCACCAGGACATCGGTGCGCTCGGCATCGAGCCGCCCACGCTGGAGCCGCGCGCCACCGAATACGTACCGCAGATGCTGGGCATGATAGGCACGCTGGAGCAAAAAGGACTGGCCTACCGCTCGGACAACGGCGATGTGAACTACGCCGTGCGCAAATTCCCCGGCTACGGCAAGCTCTCGGGCAAGTCGCTCGACGAGCTGAGGGCGGGCGAGCGTGTTGCCGTGCTGGACGGCAAGGAGGACCCGCTCGATTTTGTCCTGTGGAAATCGGCCAAGCCGACCGAGCCCGACGATGCGCAGTGGGACAGCCCTTACGGAAAGGGCCGGCCCGGCTGGCACATCGAGTGTTCGGCCATGAGCTGCCAGACCCTGGGCGAGACCTTCGACATCCATGGCGGCGGTGCCGACCTGCAGTTTCCGCACCACGAAAACGAGATCGCGCAGAGCGAAGGTGCCAACGGCAAGCCGCTGGCGAGGTTCTGGGTGCACAACGGCTTCGTGCGGGTGGACAACGAAAAGATGTCCAAAAGCCTGGGCAATTTTTTCACCATCCGCGAGGTGCTGGCGCAGTACGACCCGGAGACCGTGCGCTTTTTCATCGTGCGTGCGCACTACCGCAGCGCGCTCAACTACAGCGACGCGCATCTGGACGATGCGCGCAATGCACTCAAGCGCCTGTACACCGCGCTCGACTTGGTCAAGCCGGCGGCTGTCACGATCGACTGGTCACATCCCTTCGCTGCCCGCTTCAAGGCGGCGATGGACGAGGACTTCGGGACGCCCGAAGCGATGGCCGTGCTGTTCGATCTGGCCGGTGAGGTCAACCGGACCCGGTCACCCGAACTCGCGGGGCTGCTCAAGGCACTGGGCGCCTGCCTCGGCCTGCTGCAAAACGATCCGGCTGCCTTCCTGCAGGCCGGCGCCGGCCTGGACGAGGCCGCCATCCAGGGCCTGATCCAGCAGCGCGCCGCCGCCAAGGCTGGCAAGAACTTTGCTGAAGCCGACCGCATCCGCCAGGACCTGCTGGCACGCGGCATTGTGCTGAAAGACGCGCCGGCCGGAACCACCTGGGAGGTCCGTTCGTGACGAAGGTTTCAATTAAAAAAGGTCTTCAGCCCATGACGGACGGGCGCAACCAGCTATGAAAAAGATAGTAAAAAGCGGCCCGGCCAGCACCGAACTGGCCGAGGTTGCGGAGCCGGTGGCGACCATCGTGCCGAGCTACTGGGCGGAGGCCTGCAAACACCTTGTCAAGAAAGACCGGGTCATGAAACGCCTGATCCCCCGGTTCGGCGACGCCTGCCTGCAGTCCCGCGGGGATGCCTTCAGCACGCTGGCACGCAGCATCGTGGGTCAGCAGATCTCCGTGAAGGCGGCGCAGACAGTGTGGCACCGCTTTGACGCGTTGCCAAAAAAAATGACCCCGGGCAATGTGCTCAAGCTCAAGGTGGACGACATGCGCGCCGCCGGCCTGAGCGCACGCAAGGTCGAGTACCTGGTCGATCTGGCGATTCACTTCGATGCCGGTACGGTGCACGTCAAGGACTGGGAGGCGATGGACGACGAGGACATCATTGCCGAACTGGTCGCGATTCGCGGCATTGGCCGCTGGACCGCCGAAATGTTCCTGATCTTCTACCTGCGCCGGCCCAACGTCCTGCCGCTTGACGACGTCGGCCTCATCAACGGCATCAGCCAGAACTATTTTTCCGGTGAATCGGTCAGCCGCAGCGATGCACGCGAAGTGGCCGCCGCCTGGTCGCCGTTTTGCAGTGTCGCAACTTGGTATATTTGGCGCTCGCTGGACCCCTTGCCGGTTCTGGGTGCCGAGCAAAGTTAAGTAAAAAGCCTGAGGAGCAGAAATGAGCCCCCACATTCACTTTCGTTCACTGCCCCCCGAGGGGGCGCATGCCTCCCTAGAGACGGCTCGTCAGGAGGCATAACATGGCCAAAAAGACCTTTCTCGATTTCGAGCAGCCGATTGCAGAGCTTGAAGGAAAAATAGAAGAGCTGCGTTATGTGCAGACCGAGTCCGCGGTGGACATCTCCGAAGAAATCGACCAGCTCGCCAAGAAAAGCCAGCAGCTCACCAAGGATATCTACAGCGACCTGACGCCCTGGCAGATCACCAAGATCGCGCGCCACCCCGAGCGACCCTACACGCTCGATTACGTCAATGAGCTGTTCACCGACTTTGTCGAACTGCACGGCGACCGGCATTTTTCCGATGACCTGAGCATCGTCGGCGGCCTGGCGCGTTTCAACGGCACCGCCTGCATGGTGCTGGGCCACCAGAAGGGCCGCGACACGAAAGAGCGCGGCCTGCGCAACTTCGGCATGAGCAAGCCCGAGGGCTACCGCAAGGCCCTGCGCCTGATGAAAACCGCCGAAAAATTCAAGCTGCCGGTGTTCACCTTTGTCGATACGCCCGGTGCCTACCCGGGCATCGACGCCGAGGAACGCGGCCAGTCCGAAGCCATCGGCCGCAACATCTTTGAAATGGCGCAGCTCGAGGTGCCCATCATCACCACCATCATTGGTGAAGGCGGCTCCGGTGGCGCGCTGGCGATTTCGGTGGCCGACCAGGTCGTGATGCTGCAGTACTCCATCTACTCGGTGATCAGCCCGGAAGGCTGCGCCTCCATCCTCTGGAAAACATCGGACAAGGCCGAGGAAGCCGCCGAAGCCCTGGGCATCACGGCCCACCGGCTGAAGGCGCTCGGCGTGATCGACAAGATCGTCAACGAGCCGGTGGGCGGCGCGCACCGCGACCACAAGCAGATGGCCGCCTTCCTCAAGCGCGCCCTCAACGACGCCTTCCGCCAGGTCAGTGACCTCAAGGTCAAGGAGCTGCTGGACCGCCGTTACGAGCGCCTGCAAAGTTATGGCCGTTACACCGACACCAAGGCCGACGCGAAATAAGCCGCCACCCGTCCAGCGGTGGCTGAGGTCGCATGACCACCGTTGACGACGCCCTGCGCGTCTTTTCCCCGCAACTTCCTCTGGCCGTGGCTTACAGCGGCGGCGCCGACTCCACGGCCTTGCTGCTGGCTTGCGCCGGGAAGTGGCCGGGACAGGTGAGGGCGGTGCATGTGCACCACGGACTGCAGGCTGCCGCCGACGATTTCGCCCGCCATTGTGAAGCCGTGTGCGCGCAGCTGCAGGTGCCTTTGCGTGTGAGTCGTGTCATGGCCCGTCATGCGCCGGGCGAAAGCCCTGAGGACGCTGCCCGCAACGCGCGTTATGAGGCTTTTCGGGCTCTGGCCCTTGAGGGGTGGGCGCAACCAGCTATTAAAAGCATAGCACTTGCGCAACATGCCGACGACCAGGTCGAGACGATGCTGCTGGCACTCAGCCGCGGCGCGGGTCTGCCCGGTTTGAGCGCCATGCCCGCGAGCTGGCAGCGCGACGGGCTGATGTACTACCGGCCCTTGCTGCAGGTTCCAGGCCCCGCGATTCGCGCCTGGCTGGCGCAAAGAGGGGCTGTCTTCGTTGAAGACCCCACCAACACCGACGAGCGCTTCACCCGTAACCGCATCCGCGCGCGCCTGCTGCCGGCATTGGCCGAGACCTTTCCGCAGTTTCGCGAAACCTTTGCGCGCAGCGCCCAGCACGCCGCCCAGGCGCAGTCGCTGCTGGTCGAGGTGGCGCGTGAAGATCTGGCTGCGCTGGGCAGGCCGCCCGTGATCAGGTCATTGCAGGGCTTGTCGCTGGCGCGGCAGGCCAATGCACTGCGCCAATGGCTGCGCGAGGACCACCAGGCCACGCCCAGCGCAGCGCAGCTCGAACAGCTGCTCTCCCAGGTGGCGGCCTGCACCACGCGCGGCCACCGGATTCATCTGAAGATTGCGTCGGGCCATGTGACGCGGGCCGGGGACTGTTTGCATTTCGCCGCCTGACCGGTGCACGGCGGACAGGTTCCGGAGCACGTGAGCCTCGTCAGAACCAGTCTGGGTGAGTCATCTAGGTAGTTGTCCTAGGTATAATTGAAGGCTTTGCTGGCGGTTGCGGTCTTCACCTTCTGTTGGGAGGTGAAACGAGAGGCCGCCACGAGCAATGTTCGCAACCAACTCCTGATTGACACCCTGCAATGGCATTGATCGTTCATAAATACGGCGGCACGTCGATGGGCTCGACCGAGCGCATCCGCAATGTCGCCAAACGCGTGGCCAAGTGGGCCCGAGCCGGTCACCAGATGGTGGTGGTGCCCAGCGCCATGAGCGGTGAAACCAATCGCCTGCTGGGCCTGGCCAAGGAACTGGCGCCTGGCAAGGCCAGCGACGCCTACCACCGCGAACTTGACGCGCTGGCCGCCACCGGCGAGCAGGCCTCCAGTGCGCTGCTGGCGATTGCGCTGCAGGCCGAGGGCATGGACGCCGTCAGTTACGCCGGCTGGCAGATGCCGATCCGCACCAACAGCGCCTACACCAAGGCCCGCATCGAATCGATCGACGACCAGCGGGTGCGCGCCGACCTGGATGCCGGCAAGGTGGTCATCATCACCGGCTTTCAGGGCGTGGACGACGTTGGCAACATCACCACGCTGGGCCGTGGCGGCTCGGACACCTCGGCCGTGGCCGTGGCCGCCGCCATGAAGGCGCATGAGTGCCTGATCTACACCGACGTGGATGGGGTGTACACCACCGACCCGCGTGTCGTACCCGAGGCGCGCCGCCTGCAGACCGTGAGTTTTGAAGAGATGCTCGAAATGGCGTCCATGGGCTCCAAGGTGCTGCAGATCCGCTCGGTCGAGTTTGCGGGCAAATACAAGGTGCCCCTGCGCGTGCTTTCGAGCTTCACGCCCTGGGACATCGACATCGACGAAGAGGCCAAGTCCGGCACCCTGATCAGTTTTGAGGAAGACGAAAAAATGGAACAAGCCATCGTATCGGGCATCGCGTTCAACCGCGACGAAGCCAAAATCTCCATTCTCGGCGTGCCCGACACCCCGGGCATTGCCTACCAGATCCTTGGCGCGGTGGCCGATGCCAACATCGAAGTCGATGTGATCATCCAGAACATCAGCAAGGACGGCAAGACCGACTTCAGCTTCACCGTTCACCGCAACGACTACGCGCGCGCCGTTGACCTGCTCAAGGCCGAGGTTCTGCCCAAGCTGGGCGCGCAGGAGATCACCGGCGACGCCAAGATCTGCAAGGTCAGCATCGTTGGCATCGGCATGCGCAGCCATGTCGGCATTGCCAGCAAGATGTTCCGCTGCCTGAGCGAAGAAGGCATCAACATCCAGATGATCTCCACCAGCGAGATCAAGACCTCGGTGGTCATCGACGAGAAATACATGGAGCTCGCCGTGCGCGCGCTGCACAAGGCTTTTGACCTGGACCAGCCCGCCGCCAGCCTGTGATGGCTGGACAGCAGCCCAAGTCGTGAGATAATCCGGGCTCAGACAGAATTCAGGAAACGTGACCGAGTGGCCGAAGGTGCTCCCCTGCTAAGGGAGTATGGGGTGTAGAGCCTCATCAAGGGTTCGAATCCCTTCGTTTCCGCCAGACAAAAAGCCACCGCAAGGTGGCTTTTTTTTGTCCTGCGCCAGGGCATGCCGCGAACCGTGTCGCAACCAGTCGTAAAAATGCGGGCGCCGCCGGGGCGCAGACGTTATGGTGGCGTTTTACTTCCCGGAGAACTCATGTTGTTGAAGACCCCCCTGATCAGCACAACGCTGGCATGTCTTGTCATTCTGGCTGGCTGTGCCGCACCTGGCGCGCCCTCGACGGGCACCAGCCCGATGCCGCCACCGCCACCCGGGACGGCCTGCAATGCCGACGGTGCCCGGTTCGCCATCGGCAAGGCGCCGGGCGCGGGTGTGGTCGAGGAAGCGCGCCAGCGCTCGGGCTCCTACATGGCGCGGGTGTTGCGCCCTGGACAGATGGTCACGATGGAGTTCAATGCCCAGCGACTCAACCTCGAACTGGACGCGGCCGGTGTGATTCGACGGGTGCGCTGCGGTTAAAGAAACGGGGCGCGGTTCGCGCCTGTCTGGTGGAGATGAAACACTCGTGCTATATTTTGCGAAATATTGATACAAATGTTTCATGTCGATTTCCTCGCTGTTTGCCAACGTCCCGCTTGAGGGCCTGAGTCCGGAGCTGCTGCGTGCGGCGCGCTGGATCGAGGCCCATCCGCGCGAGGTGGCGCTGCATTCCATGCGTGAATGCGCGCGCCGGGCCGCTCTGGCGCCGGCGACCTTGAGCCGGCTGTCACAGGCCTTGGGTTTCCAGGGTTTTGAGGCGATCAAGCATCTCTGCCAGGAGTCTTTTTCGGCGCAGGCCGGTTACGCCGGGCGGGCCGAGGTGCTGCAGGCCAGTGCGCGGCATGACAAGGACTGGCTGGCGCTGCTCAATGAAATCCAGCATGCGAACACCGCGTCCGTCAGCGGGCTGAACCAGGCCGCGCAGCTGGAGGCCGCAGCCGATGCCATGCTCAAGTCGCGGCGCGTTTATTTTCTGGGCCTGCGCGCCAGCCATGGCCTGGCGCTGCACCTGCACTACATCTATGGCTTGCTGGCGTCCAACGGCTTGCTGGTGCAGGGCCTGGGCGGCACGCTGATGGACCAGATCGGCGACATGGGCGCGGGTGATCTGCTGGTGGTGACATCTTCCGCCGCGTACACGCGCCAGACGGTGGACGCCGCCGTGAAGGCGCGGGCGCAGGGCGCCGACGTGCTGGCCCTGACGGACAGCGCGCTGTCGCCGATTGCCCGGTCGGCCACCCACACGCTGCTGTTCCGGACCGACAGTCCTTCGTATTTTCATTCCATGGTCGGCGCTCTGGCATTGACCGAAGCGCTGGCTGCCGCTGTCGCAGTGCGCGGCGGGCGCAAGGTGCTGGCCCACCTGCAAACACGCCAGGATCGCCTGGACAGCGAGGGCGCGTACTGGGACCCGCGCGCCGACAAGGCCGCCACCGGCCGGCCCCTGACTTCTTCTTCATCCAGGAAATAAGCCCCATGCCTGCAGCTTCCACCCATGTCTTTCACCGTCAGTTGCAGCACACGCCGCCGGTAGCCGTCAGCGGCCAGGGGGTGTACCTGACCGATGCCGATGGCAAAAGTTATATCGACGCCTCGGGCGGCGCGGCGGTGTCCTGCCTGGGCCACGGGCACCCGGATGTGCTGGCCGCCATGCATGCGCAGATTGACAAGCTGGCGTATGCCCACACCAGCTTTTTCACCACCGAAGTCGCCGAGACACTGGCTGCCCAGCTGATCAGGACGGCGCCGCAAGGCATGAGTCATGTGTATTTTGTCAGCGGCGGCTCCGAGGCGATGGAGGCCACGCTGAAGATGGCACGCCAGTATTTTGTCGAGACCGGCCAGCCGCAGCGCACCCATTTCATCGCGCGCAGGCAGAGTTACCACGGCAACACGCTTGGGGCATTGGCCATCGGTGGCAACCCCTGGCGGCGCGAACCGTTCGCGCCCATCCTGATGCCGGCCACCCATGTGTCGCCCTGTTATCCCTACCGCGAGCAGCAGGCCGGCGAAACGCCGCAGCAGTATGGCCAGCGCCTGGCACAGGAACTCGAACACGCCATTCTTGAAAAGGGCGCAGACCGCGTGATCGCCTTCATTGCCGAAACCGTGGGCGGCGCGACCGCCGGCGTGCTGGCACCGGTGCCGGGTTATTTCAAGGCGGTGCGCGAAGTCTGCGACCGTTACGGCGTGCTCCTGATCCTCGACGAAGTGATGTGCGGCATGGGTCGTACCGGCACCCTGCATGCCTGCGAGCAGGAGGGTGTATCGCCCGACCTGCTGGCCGTGGCCAAGGGCCTGGGCGGTGGCTACCAGCCGATCGGCGCGGTGCTGGCGCAGCAGAAAATTGTCGATGCGATGCGGGGCGGTAGCGGCTTTTTCCAGCATGGCCACACCTACCTGGGTCATGCGGTGGCCTGCGCGGCGGCGCTGGCCGTGCAGCAGGTGTTTGAGCGCGACCAGCTCATCGCACAGGTGCGCGCACGCGGCGCATTTCTGCAGACGCTGATGCAGGGCAACTGGGGCGAACATCCTCATGTCGGGGACATCCGTGGCCGCGGTTTGTTCTGGGGCATCGAGCTGGTGCAGGACCGCGCGAAAAAGACCCCCTTTGATCCGGCACGCAAAGTGCATGCACGCATCAAGAAGGAGGCGATGGCGCGCGGTTTGATGGTTTACCCGATGGGCGGCACCGTCGATGGTCGTTATGGTGACCATGTCCTGCTGGCGCCACCGTTCATCAGCAGCGAAGCCGAGCTGACGATGGTGGTGGAGCGCCTTGGTTCGGCCATGGATGCCGCGATCGCCGCGGTTTGAACAACAAGTTTTACAACCTGGAGAAACTGACATGAGCAAGAAGTTTGCGTTGAATGTACTGAGTACCGCGAGTGCGGCTGTGGCCATGGCTGCCGCCCTGATGTCTGCGCCGGCTGTCGCGCAGCAGAAGTTCGTGACCATCGGTACCGGCGGTGTGACCGGCGTGTATTACGCCGCGGGGGGCGCCATTTGCCGCCTGGTCAACAAGGACCGCGCCAAACACGGCATTCGTTGCTCGGTGGAGTCTACCGGTGGCTCGGTGTTCAACGTCAACACCATCAAGGCCGGCGAACTCGATTTCGGCTTCACCCAATCGGACGTTCAGTACAACGCCGTCAAGGGGCTGAACCAGTACAAGGATGGTGCCTACAGCGACCTTCGCGCCGTGTTCGCGGTGCACCCGGAGCCTTTCACTGTGGTGGCCCGCAAGGAAGCCAACATCACGAAGTTCGAGGACTTCAAGGGCAAGCGTTTCAACGTCGGCAACCCTGGCTCCGGCACGCGTTCGTCGATGGAAGAGCTGCTCGCGGCAATGGGCTGGAAGCTGGGCGACTTCTCGCTGGCGTCCGAACTGAAAGCCGACGAACACGGCCCGGCCCTGTGCGACGGCAAGATCGACGGCTTCTTCTACGGCGTCGGCCACCCCTCGGCCAACATCCAGGACCCCACCACGACCTGTGGCGCCAAGCTGGTGTCCCTGACCGGGCCGGTGATCGACAAGCTGGTGGCCGACAAGCCTTATTACGCCAAGGTCACGATTCCCGGCGGCCTGTACCCGAACAACCCGCAGCCCACCGCCACCTATGGCGTGCTGGCCACGGTGGTGACGTCGGCCAAGACTTCGCCCGAGACGGTGTACCAGGTCACCAAGGCGCTGTTCGAGAACTTTGACGAGTTCAAGAAGCTGCACCCGGCCCTGGCCAACCTGAATCCGCAGAACATGGTCAAGGACGGCCTCAGCGCGCCGCTGCATGAGGGCGCAGCGCGCTACTACAAGGAAAAGGGCTGGATCAAGTAATCCGGCGCAGCACGCCAGCTGCCAGCCGCACCCGGGTGCGGCTGGCCAACCCAAAAAGGGCGGAGCGGACCTCGCCCTTTTTTTAATGCCCGTGCATGTGACTTCCCGTTCCTGAAAGATGACCATGGCAACCGATATCGAAAAAGCGCCTGAAGCACTGCAGCAACTCGTCGCCGACGTGGATACCGGCGGGCGCAAGCCAACGGGTCTCACCGCCGGCATTATTTTTTCCGTGGCGCTCGTCTGGGCGCTGTTCCAGTACTGGTATGCCTCGCCCTTGCCGTTTGCGCTGGGCTTTGGCATCCTCAATGACACCGAAGCGCGCGCCATCCACCTGGGCTTCGCGCTGTTCCTCGCTTTTCTGGCATGGCCCGCCCTGCGCAGTTCACCGCGCGAGTACGTGCCGGTGCTCGACTGGGTGCTGGCCTTGCTGGCCGCATTTGCGGGCGCCTACATCATGCTGTTTTATGCACAGATCGCCACCCGTCCCGGCCAGCCGACCACGATGGACGTGGTGGTGGCCAGCGTCGGCATGGTGCTGCTGCTGGAGGCGACACGCCGCGCGGTCGGCTGGCCCATGGCAGCCCTGGCCGTGATCTTCGTGGCTTACAGCATGCTCGGCCCCTGGCTGCCGGACGTGTTGTCCCACCGCGGCGCCTCGCTGAACCGGCTGGTTTCACACATGTGGCTGACTACCGAGGGTGTCTACGGCATCGCGCTGGGCGTGTCGGCCGGCACCATTTTTGTGTATGTGCTGTTCGGTGCCTTGCTGGACCGCGCGGGCGGCGGCAACTACATGATGCAGGTGAGTTTTGCGGCGCTGGGTCATTTGCGCGGCGGGCCGGCCAAGGTGGCGGTGGTGTCGTCGGCGCTCAACGGCATGATCTCGGGTTCGTCGGTCTCCAATGTCGTCTCGGGCGGCATTTTCACCATTCCGCTGATGAAGAAATCCGGCTATGGCGGGGTCAAGGCCGGTGCCATCGAGACCATGTCCTCGGTGGACGGCCAGATCATGCCGCCGGTCATGGGGGCGGCCGCCTTCCTGATGGTGGAGTATGTCGGCATCCCCTACACCGACATCGTGCGCCACGCCTTCCTGCCGGCCATCCTGTCCTACCTCGGCCTGTTCTACATCGTGCACCTGGAGGCGCTGAAAATGGGCATGCAGCCCATCATCCGGCGTGAACCCAGGCCACTGCGCGATCGCGTGCTGCGCAATGCCTTCGGCATCTCGGGCAGCATCATCGTGATCGGTGCGCTGTATTACCTGTTCGAAGGCATGAAGGCCATGCTGGGCGGCGCCGCACCCTATGTCATCGTGCTGGCGGTGATGGCGCTTTACGGCGTGTGCCTGCAGCAGGCGGCGCGCAGCCCCGACCTGGCGCAGGACATTGACATCGACCATCCCAAGGCGCTGGACACCTGGCCGACGGTGCGCGCTGGCCTGCATTTCCTGATTCCCATTGGCACGCTGATCTGGTGCCTGATGGTCGAGGAGATGTCGCCGGCGCTGGCCGCTTTCTGGGCGGTCACCATCCTCGTCGTGCTGATGATGTCGCAGAGGCCGATCATCGACGCCTTGCGCCGTACGCACACGCCGGACGCCTGGCACGAGGGCTGGCGCTCGGTGGTCGACGGCTTTCACAACGGCTCGCGCAACATGATAGGCATTGGCGTGGCCACGGCGACCGCCGGCATCATCGTCGGCGGCATCACGCTGACGGGCCTGGGCCTGCGCATGACGGAATTTGTCGAGTTTGTTTCGCAGGGCAACGTGATCGTCATGCTGCTGTTCATTGCGTTTTCCTGCCTGGTGCTGGGCCTGGGCGTGCCAACCACGGCCAACTACGTGCTGGTGGCCACGCTGATGGCGCCGGTGGTGGTGGACCTGGGCGCGCAGTCGGGCCTGGTCATTCCCTTGATCGCGGTGCACCTGTTTGTCTTTTATTACGGCATCATGGGAGACATCACGCCGCCGGTGGGGCTGGCCACCTTTGCGGCGGCCGCCATCTCGGGGGAGGACGCGATAGAGACCGGCATCCAGGGCTCCATCTATGCGCTGCGCACGGTGATCCTGCCCTTCATCTGGATTTTCAATCCACAGCTGCTTCTGATTGATGTGGGCGGCGCCTTCTCCTTTTTCTGCATCGTGACCGCAAGCATGCTGGCCACGCTGCTGTTTGCGGCCGTCACCATGAACTGGTTCCGCATCAAGAACCGCCTCTGGGAAACCCTGGCGCTGCTGATGGCGGTGATCTTGCTGTTCCGGCCGGACTTTTTCATGGACCAGATCGCCCCCGAGTACCGCGACGCCAAACCGGCGGAGGTGTTCGAGATCGCGCGCGACGTGGAAAGCGGTGGCCGTGTCGTGATGGTCACCCGCGGCACCACACTGGAAGGCCGCGAGATCGTCAAGACCGTGGCCGTGCAGCTCGGCGACAAGGGTCTGGAAGGCCGCAAGCGCCTGGCCGACGCCGGCCTGCAACTGGTTCCGCTGGGCGACACGCTGCAGATCGGCCAGGCCAAGTTCGGGTCCCGCGCCGCCAAGGCCGGGGTGGAGCAGGGCTGGGACGTGACCGCCATCAAGGTGCCGACCGACAGAGCGACACCGCACTGGTTTTACCTGCCCGCGCTGCTGCTGGCGCTGCTGGTCTGGTGGTCCCAGGGCAGGCGCATGCGCGCTGGCAGCGGACCCGTCCTGCCAGCCGCTGCGGCCCCGTCTTTATAGTAAAAATGGCTTGCAGCCCTTGTTGTACGGGCGCAAGCAGCTATTGAAAACGGAGCATTTCAGGAGTCAACCGAGACGCTCCAGCGGTCGTCCCAGGCCTTGTTCTGGGCTTTGTCCAATGAACGCCGGTCGCGTTTGGTGGGGCGGCCTTGTTCCAGGCTGCCGGCCGGCTCCGCGGTCAGGCGGCGCTGCTCGGCCGCCGCTTCACGCAGCCTGATGCTGTCCGGCGTTTCTTCATAAAGCTGCTGCGCCACCGGCGCCGGTCCGCGCTGCTGGCTCAGGCCCCGGACCAGCACGGTGCGCGTGACCGGGCCCTGCCGCATCGCCACCGTGTCGCCGGCTTTTACTTCACGCGCTGGCTTGGCGTCCTGGCCGTTGACCCGCACACGGTTCTTGCCGATTTCGTCGCTCGCCAGCGAACGGGTCTTGTAGAAACGCGCGGCCCAGAGCCACTTGTCAAGACGCATGCCTGACCTCGTGCGCACCGCCGTGCCGGGGAAGGGAAAACCTGTGCTTCATGGCCCGTCATTGTGTACCAGCGGCAGGCGCACGGTGGCGTCCAGGCCGGCAATACGCCCATGGTCCTCGCGGTTTTCCAGCGTGATGCTGCCGTCCAGCGCCTGCGTGATCTCGCGGCAGATCGCCAAACCCAGGCCCGAGCCGTGGCGCACGTTGCCGGCCGAAAACGGCTGGTACAGGCGGGCTGCCAGTTCGCCGGAAATGCCCGGCCCGCTGTCGCTGACGGTCAGGGCCAGGTAGCGCGCGTCGGTGACGAGCCGCACCGACAGCGAGCCGCCGCGCTGGCTGTGCTTGATCGCGTTGTGCATCAGGTTGCGGCAGAGTTCGCCCAGCATCCATTCATGCGCATTGACGCTGGCCGCCGTGGTTTCGATGTCGAATTCCAGGTCCTTCTCTGCAATCAGCGGCGCCAGGTCCAGCGCGACCGCGCGCACGATGGTGTCCATGTCCACGGGCCCCAGGTCCGCCTGCTGGCGCAGCTGCTCCACCTTGGCCAGTGCCAGCATCTGGTTGGCCAGCAGCGTGGCGCGGTCCACGGTCTGGTTGATCTCGGCCAGGGCCGCCTGGGCGTCCATGTCGCCGCGCAGCGCCGACTGAACCTGCACCTTCAACACCGCCAGTGGCGTGCGCAGCTGGTGCGCTGCGTCGCGCACAAAACGTTTCTGGTTGTCCAGCAGGTGCTGCAGCCGTCCCATGACCTCATTGGTGGCGTCCACCAGCGGCAGCAGCTCACGCGGCGCGTCCGGTGCGGCAATGGCGGTCAGGTCGCCCTCGGGGCGCGCCTGCAGCTCGGCGCTGAGACGGCGCACCGGGCGCGTGGCGCGCTGCACCACCACCACGGCCACCAGGGCGATGACGGCCAGCAGCAGCGCCTGGCGCCACAGGGTGTCGACCAGGATCTTGCGCGCCAGCGTGGTGCGCAACTCCAGGGTTTCGGCCACCTGGATGACGGCCATGCCGCGTCCGTTCGAGCTGGCCACCGGCTGCAGCAGCACGGCCACCCGCACGGCGTCGTCCACGTAGACATCGTCGTAAAAATCGACCAGCGCCGAATAGGGCGGTTTGGCCGGAATGCGACCGCGCCAGAACGGCAGTTGGGCGTAACCCGACACCATTTCGCCATTGAGGCTGGACACCCGGTAAAAAAGCCGGCTCTGGTTGTCGGCCTCGAAGGCTTCCAGCGCCGCATAGGGCACGGTCACGCGCAGTTCCGACTGTCCGTCGTAGCCGCTCACGTCCAGCTGCTCGCCGATGGATTTGGCCGAGGCCAGCAGCGTGCGGTCATAGGCGGTGTTGACGGCGCCCAGCGTCTGGCGGTACAGGGTGGCCGTGTTGATGATGATCAGCAGCCCCACAGGCAGCAGAATGCCCAGCAGAAGGTAGCGCCGGAGCGATAGGGCCCCCACGCTTTTCACTTCGTGTGCCTCTGGCGTTGCGCTGCCCCTTTCACCGGAAGAAGGGGCTGTGCCTGCCTGGGGCGGCCCGGCGCTGAAGGCTTTGTCCCCCCCGCTTTTTACTTCGTGTGCCTCCGGCGTTGCGCTGCCCCTTTCACCGGAAGAAGGGGCCGTGCTTGCCTGGGGCGGCCCGGCGCTGCGCACGCCGGCCTCAACATCTTTCATTGCGTGTCCACTTTCAGCAAATAACCCAGCCCGCGCAAGGTGACCAGGGTCACGCCGGTGTGCGCCATCTTCTTGCGCAGGCGGTACACCACCACCTCGACGGCTTCGTACTGCACATCGGCCTCGCCAGGAAACACCAGCTCGAACAGTTTTTCCTTGGACACCGCCTGGCCGGGCTTGACGATCAGGGCCTGCAGCAGGGCCAGCTCGCGCGGTGTGAGTTCGAGGATCTGGTCGCGGTGGTAAATCGCGCCGCTGTCTTTTTCGTAACGAAGCTGGCCCACCAGGTGGTCGCCGGCCCCCGGCTCGCTGCCGGATGCCGTGCGTCGGCGGCTCAGCGCGCGCAACCGGGCCTCGAGTTCGTCGAGGTCAAAAGGTTTGGGCAGGTAGTCGTCGGCCCCCAGGTTCAGGCCAACAATGCGGTCGCCCACCGTGCCGCGGGCCGTCAGGATCAGTACCGGCGTGGCCAGCCCCTGACGGCGCGCCTGCTCGAGCACCTGCAGCCCGTCCAGCCCGGGCAGGCTCAGATCCAGCACCACCACGTCGGGCTGGGCCGCTGTCCATAACGCCAGCGCCTTGCGGCCGTCGGTGCAGCCCAGCACCTCCATGCCGCGCCGGCCCAGGGCGCGCTGCAGCGCAGCCTGCATGGACGGGTCGTCCTCGATCAGCAGCAATTTCATGGGGGTCAGCATGGGGAAGACATTCGCATCAGCATGGGCGGGACATTAGCACTTTCCCTAGGGTTTTCGGACAGCAGTTTGACAGACAGGAAGCGCATCATCGGTTGGTAACCAACACCACAAGGAGACATGCATGCGTCGCGATACCTTTTTGAAATCCCTGGCCGCCCTGGCCGCCACCGGGGCTTTCCCCCTGTCGGCTCTGGCTGCCGCCAATGTGAAGATGATGATTCCGGCCAACCCCGGCGGCGGCTGGGACACCACCGGCCGGGCCCTGGGCAAGGCGCTGACGGACTCGGGCGCTGCGTCCACCGTCAGTTATGACAACAAGGGCGGCGCTGCCGGCGCTCTGGGCCTGGCCCAGTTCATCAACGGCAGCAAGGGCGACCCCAATGCCCTGATGGTCATGGGTGCCGTCATGCTCGGTGGCCTCATCACCGGCAAGCCGCCGGTCAGCCTGTCGCAGGTCACCCCGATCGCGCGCCTGACCAGCGAGTACAACGTGTTTGTGCTGCCTGCCAACTCGCCCTTCAAGACCATGGCCGACGTGGTGGCCCAGCTCAAGAAAGACCCCGGCAGTGTCAAGTGGGGCGGCGGTTCGCGCGGATCCACCGAGCACATCGCCGCGGCCATGATTGCACGCGAAGTCGGCGTGGACCCCTCCAAGATCAACTACGTCGCTTTCCGGGGCGGCGGTGAAGCCACCGCAGCCATCCTGGGCGGCAACGTCACCGTGGGCGGCAGCGGCTACAGCGAATTTGCCGAATACATCAACACGGGGAAAATGAAGGCGCTGGCCGTCACTTCCGACACCCGCCTCAAGGGCGTCAACGTGCCCACGCTCAAGGAGCAGGGCATCAATGTGGTGATTGGCAACTGGCGCGGCGTTTACGGTGCACCCGGCATTTCGGCTGCCGAGCGTCAGGCGCTGACCGAGATGATTCTCAAGGCCGTCAAGTCCAAGAGCTGGATGGAAGCCTCCGAGAAAAACAACTGGACACCCGCCGTGCTGACCGGCGCCGCCTTCGACAAGTTTGTCGATGACGACATGGCCAGCCTGCGTGCCACCATGGTCAAGTCGGGCATGGTCTGAGGTTGCTGGTCTGAGGCTGCTGGTCTGGGGCCCGCCGGGTTGACGGGGCGGCCCTGACCGCCCTTTGTGGGCCCGGGCGCCAGACGGCCGTCGCGGCGGCAAGGGTCCCGGATCCGGTCGGGGAAGCCGGCCCGTACTTCAATGAAAAAAAAACGCATGACACAAGAAAACCCTTCTCGCACGCAAATCCGTTTGCAGACCCTGGTCGGTGCTGGCGTGGTCCTGCTCGCCCTTGGACTGGCGGCAGGTGCGATCAGCATTCCTTCGGCGGCGGGTTATGGCGGCGTCGGCCCCAACTTCCTGCCGTGGCTGATCTCGCTGGCGCTGCTCGTTTGCGGCGTCTTCATCGTGCGCGAGGCCCGCACCGGCGGCTTTCGCTTCCTGGAGGAACCCACGGATGGGGTTCACGGCCACTGGCCGGGTTTTGCCTGGGTGTCGGCGGGCCTGCTGGCCAATGCGGCTCTGATTACCACCATCGGCTTCATCTTCAGTTGCACCCTGTGTTTTGTGCTGGCCGTGCAGGGGCTGCGCGGTGCGGAAGGCCGGGCCGACCGGCGCCCGGTGGCCTGGCTCAAGGACGTGCTGATCGGCCTCGCGATTTCCGCACCGGTGTTCTGGACCTTCACGAAATTCCTGGCGATCAACCTGCCGGGCCTCACCTCCACCGGCTGGCTGTAAATCATGGACATCTTCAACCAGTTGCTGCAGGGCTTCGCCACGGCGGCCACACCGGTCAACCTGCTGTGGTGTTTTGTGGGCTGTGCGCTGGGTACGGCCATCGGCGTGTTGCCAGGCATCGGGCCCGCTGTGGCGGTGGCCATGCTGCTGCCCATCACCGCCAAGGTCGAGGCCACGGCCTCCATGATCTTTTTTGCCGGGATTTATTATGGCGCCATGTACGGAGGCTCCACCACCTCCATCCTCTTGAACACGCCGGGCGAAACGGCCAGCATGGTCACGGCGATGGAAGGCAACCGCATGGCCAAGAGCGGTCGCGCCGGTGCCGCGCTCGCCACGGCGGCCATCGGCTCGTTTGTGGCCGGCACGATTGCCACGGTGATGGTCACCCTGTTTGCGCCCATCGTGGCGGAACTGGCCGTCAAGCTCGGCCCGCCCGAATATTTCATGCTGATGTTGCTGGCCTTCACCACCGTCAGTGCGGTGCTCGGCAAAAGCACGGTGCGCGGCCTGACAGCCCTGTTTGTCGGACTCGCAGCGGGCCTGGTCGGGCTGGACCAGATTTCCGGCCAGGCGCGCTACACCGGTGGTGTGCCCGAGCTTCTGGACGGAGTCGAGATCGTGCTGGTGGCGGTCGGCCTGTTCGCGGTGGCTGAAGCCATGTATGCCGTGCTTTACGAGGGCCGCGTGGGCGAGTCGCAGAACAAGATGAGCCGGGTCCACATGACAGGGCGGGACTGGCGCCGTTCCTGGCCGGCCTGGCTGCGCGGCACGGCGATTGGCGCACCGTTCGGCTGCATTCCTGCCGGTGGTACCGAGATCCCGACCTTCCTCAGTTATGCCGCCGAGAAAAAGCTGGCCAAGGGCAGCGACCAGGCCGAGTTCGGCACGGCCGGCGCCATTGAAGGGGTGGCCGGGCCCGAGGCTGCCAACAACGCCACGGTCACCGCGGCCATGATCCCGCTGCTGACGCTGGGTATTCCGACCTCCAACACCACGGCGATTCTGCTCGGGGCCTTCCAGAACTACGGCATCCAGCCGGGGCCGCAGCTGTTCACCTCCTCGTCGGCCCTGGTGTGGGCGCTGATTGCGTCGCTCTACATCGGCAATGTGATGCTGCTGGTGCTGAACCTGCCGCTGGTGGGACTGTGGGTCAAGCTGCTGAAAATTCCCAAACCTTACCTGTACGCCGGCATCCTGATTTTTGCGACGGTGGGCGTCTACGGCATGCGGCAAAGTGCGTTTGACCTGTTCCTGCTTTATGGCATTGGTGTGCTCGGGGTGGTGATGCGGCGCTTCGATTTTCCGACCGCGCCCGTGGTGGTGGGCATGATCCTGGGCCCGCTGGCCGAAGCGCAGCTGCGCAATGCCATGTCGATCGGCGAGGGCAGTGCGATGGTGTTTCTGCAGCGGCCCATGTCGGTGGTCCTGATCGTGGTGGTGCTGGCGGTGCTGATCCTGCCGCGCCTGGCCAAACGCTGGTCGGCACGCCGGCTCGCGGCCTGAGGCCAGGGTATATATAAAAATAGGCGCTCAGCCCTTTCTCCGCGGGCGCAAGCAGCTATCAAAAAAAGAGCAGACTACATGCCGGTCGGTGTGTGATGCACCTGGCCGGCGCTGCTGGCGCAAGCGCCGCGCTACCATCTGCGCATGGAATACACCGACACCACGCCGCACGGTTTGCCGCTTGATGCGCAGAGCATTCTGGAGCTGGCCGCCAGGTCCATGTTCCAGCTGTTCTCCAGCATCAGCCAGGGCATGTTTCTGGTGGACCGCACCGGCCGCATTGTCTGGGTCAACGACGGCTACAAGCGCTTCCTGCCGGCGCTGGGTTTTTCCTCGGTCGACCAGTTTGTAGGCCACATGGTGGAAGAGGTGATTCCGAACACGCAGATGCGGCGCGTGCTGGAAACCGGCGAGCCTTTCCTGATCGACCTGCTGACCAACCGCGCCGGCACCTTTGTCGTCAGCCGCATCCCGCTGCGCGATGAAAGCGGCGGTGACATCATCGGCGCCATCGGTATCGTGCTGTTCGACCACCCCGAGACCACCTTGCAGCCGCTGATCAGCAAGTTTGCCCTGCTGCACCGCGACCTCGACGATGCGCGCCGCGAGCTGGCCAGCCAGCGGCTGCAGGTGCCGGGGCAGCGCCAGTCCAAATACACCTTCGCCAGTTTTGTGGGCACCAGCCCGGCAGCGGTCGAGGTCAAGCGCCAGGCCCGGCGTGCGGCCCAGACCTCCAGCCCGGTGCTGCTGCTCGGGGAAACCGGCACCGGCAAGGAGTTGCTCGCGCACGCCATCCATGCCAGCTCGAGCCGGGCGCGCGGCCCCTTCATCAGCGTCAACATTGCGGCCGTGCCCGACACCTTGCTGGAGGCCGAATTTTTCGGCGTGGCGCCCGGCGCCTACACCGGCGCCGACCGCAAGGGGCGCGACGGCAAGTTCAAGCTCGCCGACGGCGGCACACTGTTTCTCGACGAGATCGGCGACATGCCGCAGGCCTTGCAGGCCAAGCTGCTACGCGCCCTGCAGGAGGGCGAGATCGAGCCGCTGGGCTCGAACAAGCTGATTCCTTTTGACGCGCGCCTGATTGCCGCGACCTCGCGCGACCTGGCCGCGCTGGTGCGTGAGGGCAAGTTCCGCGAGGATTTGTTTTACCGCCTCAATGTGTTGCCGGTGCGGGTGCCGCCGCTGCGTGAGCGCCGCTCCGACATTCCGGCGCTGCTCGAAGTGCTGGGTGAGGAGATGGCGCTGCGCAGCGGCGACCGCCAGCCCGAACTCGCACCGGACGCGCTGGCTCTGTTGTCGGCGCAAACCTGGCGCGGCAACATCCGTGAACTGCGTAACGTGCTGGAGCAGGCGGTGATGCGCAGCGACTCGCTCAACATCGGCCGGGCGCAATTTGAAGAGGTGCTCCAGGAGGCCGGCATCGAGCGCATTGCACCTTTGCCCTTGACGGGTTCCGGGGATGGCGCAGAGGCCGCCTCCGACCCGTTGCGCCCCCTGGCCGAACAGGTGGAACAGGTCGAACGCCGCGCCATCGCTGCGGCCATGGCGGCGACTGGCGGCAACAAGCTCGCCGCCTCGCGCCTGCTTGGAATTTCGCGTGCCAAGCTGTATGAGCGTCTGGATAACCCTGTATACAAATAATACAAATGACTGATAGTAATACAATATTAATGTCTTATAAACAGTCACTTCAGATCAGTGATCAAAAAAACCTTTATAGATCAATGATCTTTTTCTGGCACGACATGTGCAATCATGGTGCATCGCCCAACAACAGGAGACATCCATGCATCGTCGCAACCTGATCGCGCTTGCCGCCATCGCCACCGCTTTTGTTTCCCCGCTGGCCCTGAGTCAGTCCAAAGAAGTCAAGATCGCCATCATTGCCAGCAAGACGGGCCCGCTGGAGGCCTACGCCAAGCAGACCATCGTCGGCTTTTACATGGGGCTGGATTACGCCACCGGCGGCACCATGATGGTGGCGGGCAAGAAGCTCGTCGTGATCGAAAAGGACGACCAGGGCAAGCCCGACGTGGGCAAGGCAGCGCTGGCCGCCGCCTATGCCGATGAAAAGGTCGACATCGCCGTGGGACCGACGGCCTCGCCCGTGGCGCTGGCCATGCTGCCAGTGGCCGAGGAATACAAGAAGATCCTGCTGGTCGAGCCTGCCGTGGCCGACAGCATCACCGGCGACAAGTGGAACAAGTACATCTTCCGCACTGGCCGCAATTCCAGCCAGGATGCCGCTGCCAACGCCGTGGCGCTGGACCAGCCGGGCAGTGTGGTCGCCATTCTGGCCAACGACAACGCCTTCGGCCGCGATGGCGTGAAGGCCGCCAGGTCGTTCATGAAGAACGCCAAGATCGTTCACGAAGAGTACCTGCCGGTGGGCACCACCGACTTCACCGCCGGCCTGCAGCGCATTGTGGACAAGCTCAAGGATCAGCCGGGCAAGAAATACCTGTCGGTGGGCTGGTCGGGCAGCCCCACACCCTTTCCGAAGATCGCTGACCTGGATCTTGAAAAGCGCTACGGCATCAAGCTCGCCACAGGCGGCAACATCCTGCCTGCCATGGTGGCCTACAAGAGCTTCCCGGGCATGGAGGGCGCGCTGTACTACTACTTCGGCATCCCCAAGAACCCGGTGAATGACGCGATGGTGGCCCAGCACTACAAGCAGTTCAAGGCGCCGCCTGACTTTTTCACCGCGGGCGGTTTCTCGGCAGCCATGGCGGTTGTGACGGCGCTCACCAAAACCGGCGGCGACACCAACACCAACAAGCTGATCTCCACCATGGAAGGCATGAGCTTTGACACGCCCAAGGGCAAGATGACTTTCCGCAAGGAAGATCACCAGGCCATGCAGAGCATGTTCCACTTCCGCATCAAGGCCGACCCTGCATTTGCCTGGGGCGTGCCCGAGCTGGTTCGCGAGATCAAGCCTGAAGAGATGAATATCCCCATCCTCAACAAGCGCTAATTGAATCGGTGCCCGGCTACTGCGCGGGCACCATGCGTCGTTGGGCGGTGCGCGCCATCCTCACGTACCTTTAGTACGTTCCGGTGGCGGTGCTCCGTCCGCCCAGCCTACTGCCCGCTCGCTACACCGTTCCCCGATTCAACGGGAATACCCATGCTTCAAACCCACGAACTCACGATCCGCTTTGGTGGCCACGTGGCGGTCAATGCTGTCAGCTGCACCTTTGCGCCTGGCACGCTGACGGCCATCGTCGGCCCCAATGGCGCAGGCAAAACGACTTACTTCAACCTGATCTCCGGTCAGCTGAAGGCCAGCAGCGGCACGGTCACGCTCAACGGCGAGGAACTCTCAGGGATGGGCGTCTCTGCGCGCACCCATGCCGGTCTGGGCCGGGCCTTCCAGCTGACCAATCTGTTTCCCAACCTCACGGTACTGGAGAACGTGCGCCTGGCAGTTCAGGCCACGCGGCATGGCGCGCATCGGCACGGCCTGAATTTGTGGAGCATCTGGAGCGACCACAAGGCGCTGGTCAATCGGGCCGAAGAAATTCTCGAGGCTGTGGCCATGGCGAACAAGGCGCAGATGCCGGTGGCCAGCCTGCCGCACGGCGATCAGCGCAAGCTGGAAGTCGCGCTGCTGATGGCGCTGGAGTCGCAGGTCTTCATGTTCGACGAACCGACGGCCGGCATGAGCACCGATGAGGCGCCGGTGATCCTGAACCTGATTCGCCAGTTGAAGCAGGACAAGACCAAAACAATTTTGCTGGTGGAGCACAAGATGGACGTTGTGCGTGAACTGGCCGACCGAATCATCGTGCTGCACAACGGCACCCTGGTGGCCGATGGCGAGCCAGCCGAGGTGATTGCCTCGCCGGTGGTGCAAGAAGCCTACCTGGGTGTGGCTCCCGCGCCCGCAGGGGAGGCCGCATGACGACCAACCTTCTGACACTGGAAGATGTGCACACCCACATCGGCGCGTACCATATCCTGCACGGGGTGGATCTCTCGATTCCGCGCGGCCAACTGACCATGCTGCTGGGCCGCAACGGCGCCGGCAAGACCACCACGCTGCGGACCATCATGGGCTTGTGGCAGGCCTCGCAAGGGCGTGTCAGTTTTGCGGGACGCGACATCACCAGGCTCAACACGCCGCAGATCGCTGAACTCAATATTGCCTACGTTCCCGAAAGCATGGGCATTTTCTCGGACCTGACCGTCAAGGAAAACATGCTGCTGGCCGCGCGCAGTGCCAGGCGGGCCAGCCAGATGGATGAGGAGCGGCTCAAGTGGATCTTTTCGTTGTTCCCGGCGGTGGAGAAATTCTGGAACCATCCAGCCGGCAAGTTGTCGGGCGGGCAAAAGCAGATGCTGGCGGTGGCGCGAGCCATCGTCGAGCCGCGTGAACTGCTGATCGTCGATGAACCCAGCAAAGGCCTGGCGCCGGCCATCATCAACAACATGATTGACGCGTTTGCGCAGCTCAAGGCCAGCGGCGTGACCATCCTGCTGGTCGAGCAGAACATCAACTTTGCCAAACGCCTGGGCGACACCGTCGCCGTGATGGACAACGGTGTGGTGGTTCATGCCGGGTCCATGGCCGAGCTGGCTGAAGACACGGCCTTGCAGCAATCGCTTTTGGGGCTTGCCTTATGAAAACAGATTTCGACTGGAAGCCTCTGGCGCTCGTGCCGCTTCTGGCGTTGGGGGTTTTTCCCTTCATCGGCTCCGGCTCGACCTGGCTGACCTTGACGGTCGCCGGCCTGGCCATGGGCATGATCATCTTCATCATCGCCTCCGGCCTGACGCTGGTGTTCGGCCTGATGGACGTGCTCAATTTCGGACACGGTGTGTTCATTGCGCTCGGTGCGTTTGTGGCCACCAGCGTGCTCGGCGCCATGAGTGACTACACGCAAAGTGAATCGATGTTGCGCAACATGCTGGCAGTGCTGCCGGCCATGCTGGTGGCCATGGGGGTGGCAGGTGCCGTCGGTCTGGTGTTTGAGCGTTTCATCGTGCGGCCGGTGTACGGCCAGCACCTCAAGCAGATCCTGATCACCATGGGCGGCATGATCATCGGCGAAGAACTGATCAAGGTGATCTGGGGGCCGGCGCAGATTGCGCTGCCCATGCCTGAAGGCATGCGCGGCTCTCTGCTGTTCGGTGACGCGGCGATCGAAAAATACCGCCTCATCGCCGTGGCCGTGGGCCTGGTGGTGTTCGGAGTCCTGGCCTGGACGCTGGTACGGACCAAGGTGGGCCTGTTGATCCGCGCGGGCGTGCAGGACCGCGAGATGGTCGAATCGCTGGGCTACCGCATCAAACGCCTGTTTGTCGGCGTGTTTGTGGTCGGCAGCGCGCTGGCAGGGCTGGGCGGCGTGATGTGGGGCCTGTACCAGCAGAGCGTGACCCCGCAGATGGGCGCCCAGGTCAATGTGCTGATCTTCATCGTCATCATCATCGGCGGGCTGGGCTCCACCGGCGGTGCTCTGATCGGTGCCTTGCTGGTCGGCCTGATGGCCAACTACACCGGTTTTCTGGCGCCCAAGGTGGCACTGTTTTCCAACATCGCGTTGATGGCTGCCATTCTGTTGTGGCGTCCCCAGGGCATCTACCCCGTGACGAATCGTTAAGGATGACGCCATGAAAACCGTTTATCCGTTCGGGCTGAGCCTGTCGAAGCCATCTCAGCAAACCACGAATGCCCTTCGACAAGCTCAGGGCGAACGGGACATCACATGCTAACGAGACTGCTCTCCAACGACTTCCCGCGCAGCCGCGTGCTGGCCGTGATTCTGGTCGGCCTGCTGCTGGCCCTGGCCTTTGCGCCCTTCATCTTTCCCGGCGTCAAGGCCCTGAGCGTCGCTGCCAAGGTGCTGGTGTTCATTGTGCTGGTGGCCAGCTTTGACCTGCTGCTGGGCTACACCGGCATCGTCAGTTTTGCGCACACCATGTTTTTTGGCATCGGTGCCTATGGCATTGCGATTGCGAGCACCCGTCTGGGCGCGACCTGGGAGGCGCTGGCCGTGGGCCTGCTGTCGTCGCTGGTGCTGTCTTTTCTGCTGGCGCTTGCCGTGGGCCTGTTCTCGCTGCGCGTCAAGGCCATCTTTTTTGCGATGATCACGCTGGCGGTCGCCTCGGCCTTCCAGACCCTGGCCTCGCAGCTGTCGGAGTTCACCGGTGGCGAGGACGGCCTGAGCTTCAAGGTGCCCGAGCTGCTGTCGCCCAGCATGGAGTTTTTCGAGCAGCCCTTCCTCGGCGTGTCCATCGACGGCCGCCTGCTGTGCTACTACCTGCTGTTCGTGATCACCCTGGTGTCACTGCTGGGCCTGCTGCGCATTGTCAACTCACCTTTTGGACGCGTGTTGCAGGCCATCCGCGAAAACGAGTTCCGCGCCGAAGCCATCGGTTACCGCGTGGTGGTCTACCGCACCACGTCCAGCGTGCTGTCGGCGCTGTTTGCCACCGTCGCCGGCGCCATGCTGGCACTCTGGCTGCGCTACAACGGACCGGACACCTCGCTGTCCTTCGAAATCATGATCGACGTGCTGCTGATTGTCGTGATCGGCGGCATGGGCACGATTTACGGCGCAGCCATAGGCGCGGCGCTGTTCCTGGTGGCGCAGAGCTACCTGCAGGACCTGCTGCGCCTGGGCAGCGAAGCCGCAAGCAGCCTGCCGTGGCTGGCCGCCCTGCTGTCGCCCGACCGCTGGCTGCTCTGGCTCGGCGTCCTGTTTGTCCTATCGGTGTATTACTTTCCCACCGGCGTTGTGGGGCGGCTCAGGGCCGTGCGTAGTCAGGGAGCAACCCCCCGGACCTGAATGCCAGGCCACAAGCAGGAGACAAATCATGAGAACAACCTTGAAGACATGGGGCCGACAGACCTTGGCCGCGCTGGCCCTTTGCGGGCTCGGCGGGGTGGGCGGGGTGGCGCAGGCGGCTGATCTGGTCATTGGCCAGGTGGCGCCGCTGTCGGGCGTGCTGGCCAGCACCGGTCACCAGATGGTGGTGGGCGGCAAGATCTATTTTGACCACATCAATGCGCAGGGTGGGGTGCACGGCGCCAAAATCCGCCACGAGGTGGTGGACGACGGCTACAAGGTGCCCGAGACCGTGCGCCTGACGCGCGAGATGCTGGCCAAACCCGAGGTGGTGGCGCTGTTCGGCTTTGCCGGCACGGCCAACGTGACGCAGCTGCTGACAGACGGCGTGCTCGATGTCGGCGGCGCTGCGCTGGTGGCTCCGTACACCGGCGGCGAGTCGCTGCGCAACCCGTTCAACCCCTGGATCTTTCATGTGCGCGCCGGCTACGCTGACGAGACCGAGCACATGGTGCAGCAGGTGACGACGCTGGGCATGAGCCGCATCGCGGTGATGTACCAGGACGACGGCTTCGGAAAAGCCGGTCTGCTGGGCGTCGAAAACGCGCTGGCCAAACGCAAGCTCAAGCTGGCCGCGGCGGCTGGTTATGAGCGCAACACCGACAAGGTCGAAGAAGCGGTCAAAAAGATCAAGGCGTCGGACGCGCAGGCCATCATCATGATTTCGGTCAACAAGTCCACGGCGGCCTTTGTCAAGCTCTACCGCGAGACAGGTGGCGGTGCGCAGCTCTACAACATCTCGGTGGTGGACCCGGCCGAACTGGTCAAGCTGGCCGGCCTGAAAAACGCTCACGGGCTGGGCATCAGCCAGGTGGTGCCTTACCCCTTCATGCCGAACACACCGGTGGTGCGCGAATACCACGCGTTGCTGAAAAAATACGCGCCCGGCGAAGTTGTCAACTACACGAGTTTTGAAGAGTTTGTAGGCGCCAAGGTGCTGGTGGAAGCCCTGCGGCGCGCCGGCCCCAACCCGACGCGGGCCAGGGTGGTCAAGGCGCTGGAGTCCATGAACAGCTTCGACACGGGCGGTGTTGTCGTCAACTATTCACCCGCCAACCGCATCGGTTCACGGTATGTGGAAGTGACCGTGATCGGCAGCACCGGCAAGCTGCTGAAGTAGCCGTTGCGGCGCGCATCCAGGTAAGAAGAGATCAAACAAGAGAGTCCGCTTCATGCACTTCACGTCCGAATACCTGACCTGCGCTGGGCGCGAGATCCACTACACAGAGTGGGGCCGCCAGCACAGCGCCACCGTCATCGCCTGGCACGGGCTGGCCCGCACCGGACGCGACATGGACGAACTGGCAGCGCACCTCAGCGACCGCTACCGCGTGATCTGTCCCGACACCATTGGGCGCGGCCTGAGCCAGTGGAGCCCCGACCCGAAAGCCGAATATCAGCTGGCGTTTTACGCGCGTATTGCGGCAGACCTCTTTGAGCAACTGCATATCGACAAGGCGCATTGGGTCGGCACGTCCATGGGCGGCGCCATCGGCACGGTGTGCGCCTCCGGCCTGTTCGAGCCCGCCATGAAAGGCCGCATCCAGAGTCTGGTGCTCAACGACACGGCGCCGCAGATTGCCGACCCGGCGGTCGCGCGGATCAGGTCCTATGCCGGCAACCCGCCGGCTTTTGACACCATGCTGGCGCTCGAGGCCTTTTTCCGGCAGGTCTACAAGCCTTATGGCTGGCTGAGCGACGCGCAGTGGCGCCGCATGGCGGAAACCTCGGTCCGCCGTCTGCCCGACGGCCGCCTGACACCGCATTACGACCCGGCCATGGTGCAGCAGTTCACCCACCACCCGGGCGACTACCTGATCTGGGAGCATTACGACGCGCTCGAGATTCCCGTGTTGTGCCTGCGCGGCGCCGAGTCCGACCTCGTGCTGCGCGAGACCACCACCGAGATGCAGGCCCGCGGCCCGGGCGCCGCAGGCCGGCTGCAGGTGGTCGAAGTGCCCGGCTGCGGCCATGCGCCCGCGCTCAATGTGCCCGATCAGCTGGATCGGGTGGCCGCATTCATTGACGCAGCAGCGCTTGCATGCTCATGAATTGATAGCTGCTTGCGCCCGTGTGTAAAGGGCTGGAGGCCGATTTGATGCATGGACTTAAGGCGCTGCGCTCTTTTGACTCGCCATGGCGAGCCTGACCCGCCACCCCTGGGTCATGTCTCGTTGATATAGCCGCGTGCCAGCGCACCCGCCTGGTCGTCGAAGATGGCCATGGCGGTTGTCATGCGCCTGAAACCCAGCTTTCGATAGAAACCTTCCTTGCCGGGAACCGCGTAGAGAATGATTTTGCGGTGGCCGCGCGACAGCTCCACGAGATGACTCACGATCTGCTTGCCCAGCCCGGTGCCCTGGTGGCTGGGCAGCACCGCAACGTCGCAGATGTAGGCACAGTCCACGCCGTCCGCCAGCACGCGGCCTGCGCCGACGAGTTTGCCGTCGTCATGGACAAAGCAGCGAAACAGGCTGTTCGTGAAGACGGTTTGCAGGCTGGCAGGGCTCTTGTTGCCGAGTGGTGCGGCTGCGTACAGCGCCGAGAGTTCGTGCCAGTCAATGCCGGTTAGCTGGGCGGTCCAGGTGAGGGTCATACCGGGACAGCTTCAATGACAGCCATGTCGGCTGATGATTTTTTGCGTATCAGAATGTTCATGATGCTCCGGTGCGAGGAGGGTTATCACCTGAGTCAGGCCGCTGCTCAGCGACCCCGGAAATGCGACACCTGTAGAAAGCGTAAGGCTGCAATGACCTGATCCACGCGAAGGCTGGAAAGCGACCCGATACGATCACCCAAACGGCTCTTGGGGATACTCGAAACTTGCGAGGCAATCACCACACTTTGCCGCTCCAGACCTCCCTCGCCCGCATCCAGGAGAACGACCCCAGGCTCAGACGCCCGCTTGAGGTTTGAACTGAGTGAACACACCACAACGGTAGCAATCCTGGAATGGTTAAAGACGTCACCTTGGACCACGACATGCGGGTGAGGCGAACCTGAAATGGACCCAATCGATTCGTCCGCAGCAACCCAGAAAATGTCCCCATAGTTAATCTGCGGCCCCGCCTCATCCTGTTGCATTTTGCTCCTCAATCCGCCGCGACAACGTTCCGTCTGCGGCATAACGTTGGAGGCCACCGGCACGCAGCAAGAGCCGCGCAGCGGCAACCTGCTGCTGTGTGTCCGTGTGGGCCGACATGTTAAACCGCATTGGATGGCAACGGCACGGAGCCTCTCAGTGGACCACTTGCCTGAGGACAGGCATCAAGATGAAGATATTTGCGAAAGGGGCAAGCAACAGGCCGAGGCCAGGCCACATGAGTCCCCCACTACGCAAGGCGCCACTCTGCATGACCCGCCATAGCACCCCAGATAGAAAAGCTAAAACACCCACGACTGCCAGTGCCCACCCGAGCTGCAGCACCCACACGGAGACGGAAGCGCTACTGACGAGAAGAAGCACCGCAACGAGGTTGTGTACCCAGCTTCGAGTTGACGCGGCGGTCGCAAGAACCACAAGTGCCACAACGACCACGATCGCAAGAAGCCGAGGGATGTAAAGGACGGCGGTAGCCGACATGAGTAGGTTCTGGAACAACGCTCTGTTCTCCTTGATGCTGTTTAACGTAATTTAGACCGCAAAACCTGCGGTGTAACTTGTCGGCTGCGGTATAAAACGGGCATCAAATTCACCCTCAAGTTGTTGTCAGTAAACAGTTTTCTACGCATGGCGCTTTTCTGTCAGGTCGATAAAAAGCCGCCAAACACCGCATGATTCCAGGCAGGGTATGGGAGTGGCACATCCTCCAAAAGAAGGACGGTGCGGCGGCAACCCATCCCCGGACTGCGCGCCACGTCAACACCATCATTCACAGGCGCCTGCCTGCTTCAATCCGAAATCTCGCGGATCAGGGCGTCGATTTGCTGCCGCCGGGTCGAGTGGTTATTGGACGACACTTCAAGGCTTGAGCAGCGTGGCGTTGATCACCGATTCGTCGGGCACCGCAAAGGTTGTGTTGTGCATGTGGGTCAACGGCCCACCCCCTGGGATCACATGACCCGCGTCATCGCAACCGACGGCCTTGAACTTCCATTGGCCCCCAATCAGCTTGAGGTTGCCCACATGCTCTTGAGTGCCAGCCATCACGCGGTACACGCCGTCATTGACCTGGCTGAGTGTCAAGGGCGACAGGGCTGCCATGGCTGCTGTTCTCAGGCCTTGATCGCCGCAGCCAGCTCGCGTTTGTCGATGCCGTACATGTCGGCAAATTCGTCGGCGGTCTTGCCGCTGCTTTCAAACGTGCGGCGCAGTGCTTCGCGTTTGGCCAACTTCTGGTCGCGCTCGGCGAAGGCTTCTTCCAGCAGGGCGGTGGCCGCTGCGTCATTGGTTTGCACCCGGGCCTGGTAGTCCTGCCGGGTCAGGCCACTGGCCTCGAAAGCGGCCATCAACTGCGCACGGAATTTGGGCCGCAGGTCCTCGCGGGCGCGGGCCTGGCGGCGGCGGAACAGTTCGAGCAGTGAGAGGTAGACATGTTCGGCCGCCACGTCGTCACCCGCCTGGCCCTGAAGGTCGTGGCGCTTGTTGCCGGCGGTCACGCATTGCAGGTAACGCGTGGAGCGTGTATGAATGCCCAGCGCCGCCTTGAGGCTGTCGCGCTGGAAGTGTTCGGGGTGCGCGGCCAGCAGCTCCTGAAAAATGCCGAGCTTGAGCGGCAGGAAATGGGTGCCGAAGAGGTGCGGGTAGAGCTCGAACAGCTTTTCGAGCACGGGTTGCACCGAACGCGAACGACCCGCTGCGGGGGTGGGTTCGCCTGCCGGCTCAATGTGTGGCTGCCCGGCGGGCGTGATCCCGTCCGCTGGAGCGGTTTCACCGGGAACTGTGCTTGTTTCTGAAGGGGTCATGGTCATGGGGCATCTTTGGGGCAACCCGTGATTGTCAACCAAACGGCCCGGCCCTTGTGTAAACCCCATGTTCATGGGGTCTGAATTGTCACCCGCTTCCGGTTTTTGGCTGCTCCGGGCATTCATAATTTGGCTGTCAGGCGGGAAGGGACTCCCCATGCCAAGCCTGCCGCGCGCTCCGGGTTATTTGCGCCTTGTGTTCAAAATATTTCTGACAGGAAACCACCATGATTTCTGGAATGAAGGCTGTCACAGCCAGACTCGTTTTTGCCTTGCTGCTTTCGTTTGTCGGAGGCCAGGCCATGGCCGCGGGTGCGCTGGCCATTGACAGCCTGCAGGGTGAAAAATACGGGTTCTCCTTCAACCACCCGACGACCGACCAGGCCGAGCAGCGTGCCTTGCGGGAGTGTGGTTCGGACTGTGCCGTGGTGCTGCGCTTTCGCGCCGAATGCGGCGCCTATGCGGCCGACCAGGCCAAGGGCTCCAATGCTTACGGTTGGGGCACCGGTGCGACGAGTGCGATCGTCCAGCAGCGCGCGCTGTCGGAATGCCGGGCCAAGGGCGGGTCAAGCTGCAAGGTCCGTTCATGGGGCTGCGATGCCACCAAGGCCTCATCCGACCAGGATGCAGGGTCCAGGGACAACAACACCGCCAGCACGGAACTCCAGATGCAGGGTGACTGGGAAGTGGACTATGCCGGGTCGGCCGGATTCCCCTACAGGGGAACCTTGCGAGTCAATGAGAAATCCGGCAACGGCGTCTATCGGGGCGTGATGGTTCTGGCTTACACCAATAACCAGGGGCAATCGAAGAAGATTCAGCAGAACATGCTGATCACGGTTCGCGGAAACACCGTCACGATCAAGGGCAGCAATCCTGTCTACCTGCAGGGTTCGGGCAACTACGACCCCGACAACTACACCATGACCATCGGCAGTTCCAATGTCCTGCGTGGCCAGAACAACGACGCCGGCGGCGCTGGCGGTTCCGTGGTGATTACCAGAAGGTAACAAACCCGAGCCGCACTGCGGTTGCCAGCGGACGCCCGCTGTGCCAAAACCGCCGTTGCCCGATATAAAATCCGGGCGAATGACAAACCGCCGTCCGCCCCCTTCGCAGCCCAGGGGGGGCCGGGCGTCTGATCCGCAAAAGTCAGCTGCTGAGGCGCAACGCATGGCTGCCAAGCTGACGGCGGCGGTCGCTCTGCACCAACAGGGAGGTCTCGCGCAGGCCAAACTGATGTACGCCGAGATATTGCAGGCGCAACCGAGGCACTTTGACGCCTTGCAGTTGTTGGCGGCGATTGCAGTGCAGCAAAAAGATCCAGAAGCAGCGCTTGTCCTGTTTGGGCACGCGCTCGAGATCAATCCCGACAATGCCGCTGTACTCAGCAACCAGGCGTCCGCCCTGCTGGACCTGAAACGTTACGAAGAAGCGCTGCAAAGCTGTGATCGCGCCTTGAAGAGCCGGCCTGACTATGCCGAGGCGTTGAGCAACCGCGGCAACGCCTTGTGGGCAATGAACCGTGCCGCGGAGGCGCTGGTCAGTTATGACCGCGCCTTGAAGATCAAGCCGGATTATCCCGAGGCGCTGAGCAGCCGGGGTGCCGCACTGCGAACCCTGGGCCGCCCACGTGAGGCACTGGAAAGTTATGACCGCGCGCTTCAACTCAGGCCTGCCTACGCTGAAGCGCTGAACAACCGGGGCGCTTCCTTGCAGGAATTGCGGCACCCCGCTGAGGCGCTGGACAGTTATGCCCGGGCCCAGATGGTCCTGCCCGTCTATGCAGACGCCCACATGAACGAAGCCCTATGCCGCCTGATGCTTGGCGAGTTCGAAATGGGCTGGCAGAAATACGAATGGCGCTGGAAAAAAGAGCCGGGACTGTCCATGGC